>NZ_JAUSFI010000038.1 GCF_030651495.1 Undibacterium sp. | reverse complement strand
GCTGATATCAGACAACGGCTGGCGACATTGCCGGCAGTCTCTAGTGTCGGCCAGCCGATTTCACATCGGCTAGATCACCTGCTTTCCGGCGTACGCGCCCAGATCGCGCTGAAAGTCTATGGCGACGATCTTGATACACTGCGCGGTTTGGCGTCAGAGCTACGTGATCGCTTGGCTAAAATACCTGGCATTACCGACTTGCAGATCGAGAAACAGGTATTGATCCCGCAAGTGAAAATTCGTCTCGACTATGAGCAGGCCGCACGTTATGGCGTGGCACCTGGCAATTTGTTGCGTAGCTTAGAGCAGATGATAGAAGGTGAACGCATTACCCAGATTGTCGAAGGGAACCGCCGCTTTGATCTACTGGTGCGTCTGCCTGAATCAGCGCGTAGTCCACAGGCATTGGCTGACCTCTTAATTGCAACCCCCACTGGCACGGTACCGCTCTCGAAGGTTGCAAAGATAGAAGAAAGTGATGGACCTAATCAGGTCAGTCGCGAAAACTCTCGTCGTCGCATCGTACTCTCGGCCAATACGGATGGTCGTGACATGTCAAAAGTTATCGCTGATATTCGTACCGAACTTGCGACCAAGCCGTTGCCTGAAGGTTACTTCACGTCACTTGAAGGACAATTCCAGGCGCAGGAACAGGCAGCAAACCTGATTGCTTTGCTCGCCTCTATCTCGCTAGCCATGATCTTTATGGTGCTGTACAGCCGTTACCGCTCCACAGCACTTACCCTTATCATCATGGGCAACATTCCACTTGCCTTGATTGGCAGTGTGATCGCTTTGTGGATTTCAGGTCAGCCGTTGTCAGTTGCGGCACTGGTTGGCTTCATCACGCTGACCGGTATCGCTACCCGAAATGGCATTCTAAAAATCAGCCATTACATTAATCTATGTGCCTTTGAAGGAGAACACTTCGGGAAAAATCTGATTGTTCGTGGATCGCTAGAGCGACTAACGCCAGTATTGATGACCGCTTTGGTTGCTGCGTTTGCCTTGCTGCCACTACTGCTTTCAGCCGACGCGCCAGGTAAGGAAGTGCTGCATCCGGTAGCGGTAGTGATTTTCGGGGGCTTGATCAGCTCGACATTATTGGATACCTTGCTCACCCCCCTGATGTTCTGGCTCTGGGGTGAAAAACCATTGGCTCAATTGTTAGCGACACGCGGCACAGAAAGTTTTTAATTTTATCTTCATAAACTCAACGCCCCAATCTGGGTCACAACCGAAAGGAAATTCAATGTCTTCATTTTCACGATTCGCCATGAGCTCGGCTGCAGCGCTGGTATTAGCGACAAGTGCCACCTCTGTTTTTGCACATGACGATGCTTATCTCGATACGCTCAAGTCTCCGAATGGTGGTCAGACACGTATGGCCGATGCGTATCACTTTGAATTGGTCATGGTGAAAGACAGTGAGGATGTTAAAGAAAACCAAATCATGGTCTACGTTACAGATCATGCTGGCACCAAAATCCTAACCGCTGGTGCTACCGGTACTGCGACTGTCCTCGCTGGGAAAGTCAAAACAACGGCAACCCTTGTTCCGGATGGTGACAATCGCCTTAAGGGTATCGCCAAATATGCCTCGACAGCCGACGTCAAAGCCGTACTCTCCATTACTCTTGCGGGCAAGCCTGCAGAGCAGGCGCGCTTCACTCCGTTTGTAGTTGCGAAGGATGCGCATACGGAACACAAGCATTGATTCTATCAAAACAAGGCTGCCCGGGATGACTTAACATTCCGGCGCTGAAGTAAAAAAGTAACTAAGTGAGCGTGTGGTCAAATAATTGCTGCGTGGCTACCGCATAGAAAAAATTAAATCAAATATTTATGTTCAAGATGCACAGTGAAAGTTTATCTACATAGGGGGAATTGGATTGAGTAGTTTGCATGAAACAGCATATCCACGCTTCAAGTCTGAACTTACACAACGTGAACGTGAAGACATTTATTCCCCTAGCCACCCAAGACTGCGCACAGCATGATCATCACAATGTCTTCGAGTTTGTGGAGTTTGTTGCGCGTCTCTCGACGAGGATCAGGTAAGTCTGCGAAGAACGGTTGGAGATTTGGTAGCATAAGCATGCTCCATTAAGAAACTTGCTGTTTACACCATCTGCGAAAAAGTTTACAAGTACTTTGAAGCGCAATTGCCCTGGTGCCTGTGTAAGTTTCAGAATGAGATCACTTTGTCGCTATCGATGACCCATTCCGCCAGCGCTGGCATGGTGGATTTTTCGGCGCCCTCGAAATACGGATGGTTCTTGTAGATGCCGCAACGCGCCATGCAGGTTCCACAAGCTTTGACGGACACACCACGGGCGATCAAAGCCTTGAGCATCTGGGAGAGATCCTGATCGTAGCCTTCGGGGGGGCGGCAGACATCACGTGCCAGATCCACGGCATCGTTCATCAGGAAAATTCGAACCTCGCTTCCTGCATCGACCAGCTTGTCGGCCAGTCGCAGCCCGTTCCACGTTACATCGGTATTATCGTAGGGTTCGCGATTGAATATGATCAGGATTTTCATGGTAGCTCCTTATGGATATGAATCAACGCCTGGCCAGCAGGCCGAAGTGAAACGGACAGCAACTTTGCAAATCAACTGATTCAATGGAGTGGAATCCGGCATCGGCTATCCACGCCAGGCATTGTTCTGGGGTTGGCCGGATTCCCAGCGAAGGACCGCGTGGTGTGGGTATGTCACTGCGCCAGTGGATCACCGAAAGCACGCCACCGTCTTGCAGGGTTCGGTTGGCTTCGCGCAGCAGACTCACCGGTTGCTCCAAGTGCAGCAGGTTGAAAATCATCGCGTGCGCTTGCGACCCAGAATCCACGCCCGTTCCTTGTGCGACGAAATCTCGAACGTCGGCTTGAATGTTGGGCAGATTGAAAGTGACGGCTTTCTGACGGACACAGGCGACCATTTCTGGTTCAATATCCAGAGCGATAACACGCCCTGTTGTACGTCGGGCAGTGGGCACCGTAAAGGAGCCATATCCGCAGCCGAATTCGATGACACTCCCTAGCACCGCAGTGCCAAGGAGCCGGTCAATAGCAACCTCTGCCTCGAAAAAACTCGCCCAGTATGCTTCGTCTGGCATGCCGCTTTCACGTCCCTTCATGCTCATGATTCGAGGCGCTCCACCGGGAATCCAGCGGCCTGCCATTCACAAACACCATCGAGAATCTTGCGTACCCGATAGCCTTTCGCCGCTAGCAACGCCACGGCCTCGTCGGAGAGCAGGCAGAACGGGCCTCGGCAGTAGGCGACAATCTCTACGTCGAACGGCAATTCAGCAAGGCGCTGCTCGATCTCGGCCACCGGCATCGAGCGGGCAAACGGCAGGTGAGCCGCATCATATTCGGTCGGTGGACGCACATCGATGACGAACACCTCGCCTCGTCGCGCTTGTTCCAGCAGTACCTCGCGACTGACAGCGGAGAGTTTCGCCGGATCGGCCACCATTTGTCCTAGGGCCATCTTCAGTTCCAGCAGATGCTCTTCGGCGACCTGGCGCAAACTCACCCACAAAGCCGCAACATCGCTTCCGGCCAGTTGATAGATGATGTATTTGCCTTCACGCCGAAAAGTCACGAGGCGTGCTTCCTTCAGAACTTTCAGGTGGGCACTAGTGAGTTTGATGTCAGCCGACAACTCACTCGCGAGTGTTTCAACAGTTTTCTCGCCTTGCGCCAATAGCTCCAAGAGCTCCAGCCGCTTCGGACTGGAGGCGGCTTTGCCGATGCGGGCGACCTGCTCGTACAGGAGGTCTTTTAGTAATCGCTTATTCATATCTACAATCTAACGATTATTAGAATATATGGCAATAGAAATTGTATGGACGCTCAAATTCAGCACGTTCCAACAACAATGAGTCCATTCGAAATTTCGTGGGCCGCTTAACGTGTTTTATTTTCCGAATTCTGAGGCGCCCCCCTCTTAAAGCACCATCCATCTGGATACGACGAATCGCATCGATCACCATTTAAATGTTGGATCTGAGGGGCGGCCGGGATTCGTGTAAAAATCATCAAAAACTGCGCCAAGCTTTTGATTTAATGGAAGTTTTATTATGTCCGATCAAGGGATGAAAACGATCTTCGTGCAAATTTTCGCGCTGCTATATGAAATGATACCTTCGCCACAAAAAAACAGCCATTTTACGAAGTCATTGAATTCTTCGCTTTTGTTCGTTGCACTATTGATGGTTTTTCTGAGTTCAACATCATTTATATATGCAAAAACTTGGAGCGTATCACCCTGCCCTGTTCACGCAAGGGATAGTACAGCTTGTTTTTAGCGGCTCGCTGTTCCCAAGCGCCGCATCGGTCAACATGTGATCTATATACCAAGCACTGCGATAAGAGACGTGATAGTCCACCTTCTCATAAGTTGAGATAACAATCAACAGTATAGTTACTTATGAGTACGTCTGCGTCCAGGGCAATAATCGGTTTGACCATGTATCGTGTCTATAGATTTAAGTATAGTTTTCTCGTATCCCTATCTTATAGAAAGTCCGAGTCGCATTGCAATTAATTCCTGCTTAAATTTGCCAAAAATATTAACGCTACTCTCGTATGTATTTGCCAGTGATGAGCGTTCATGAGGGACATGAATATCGGTAGCAAACATAGGTGCTTTCTCGTATGTCCGACCTAAATCCAAGGTGATTCCTTGGTTGAACGACTTGTTTTCCTCTGCGTTGGATTTTTGAGGCACTTCACCTTTGGTTTTTGACATGGCATCGAATTTTACTGTCATACCTTCCGGTATTTCTTGTGCCACTCGCGTTGCGTATTCAATCAAATCTGGCTCAGCTGGCATGTAGAGAAAAGCGTCACTCTTTGTTTCGTCGTTACTGCGAAGTATTCGCCCAAGAACTTGACGAAAGTGAAGTTCAGTTTTGACTCTGGTTAGATGACAACACACGCGTAATCGAGGAATATTGGTTCCCTCGCTAATCATGCCAACGGCCACAATCCATTTTTCTGAGTTGTGCTTAAACTCGTTGATTGTTTGCTGCGGATCATCCACCCGATACGTCGCCACATAGGCTTTTTCGCTAAAGCGGCCTTCTAAAATTCTGACAATTTTATTCGCATGTTCGACCGACGCTGCAACAATTAATCCACCGGCATCGGGAATCTGTTTTCTGATAGCGTTTAGTTTATCAGTTGATTTTCCTATGAGGTAGGCGATCAGTTCCTCGTGTTCGATCAACTGCTGATAAGAACACTTCGAATCTTTCAGTAGTTGTCCGAACGACGAATACTTAAAGTTTTCACCATTGCGCTTAACGATCACGTTGTCGTTATCGATCAAGGTCATCTGCGGTGTTCTGCAGACGTTATCCGAGACGGCCTGCGTCAGTCCATAAATGTAGTCGCAGTGGATTCGGTTATTTTGACAGTAACGAGATAACGCAATTGGAATTTGATCCGACCGCCAAGGTGTTCCCGTTAATGCCAAAATATAGGCAGCACGCCCTTGAATATTTTCAATAATCTTCTGGTCCCAGGCATTCGCATTTTCTATCCCATCACCCGCGCAGTGGTGGATTTCGTCGAAAATCACGAATATCCGATTGGTTGTTGATTTGCATTTAAAACTGACCCACCTTTTGCATTGAATATTGACCCACCCTAGATGTTCATATTACTGGTTTAGGTTGTGGATAACTAGATGTTTTTTTCTCCTTTTTTGGTTTGGCAGAACTCTCCTTAAAGCGATAACTGTCATTACCCGTTTCAACGATATGGCAATGATGGGTAACCCGATCCAGGAGTGCCGTCGTCATCTTGGCATCCCCAAAGACAGTAGACCATTCGGCAAAGCTCAGATTCGTCGTAATGATCATGCTGGTACGTTCATAGAGCTTACTCATCAAATGGAACAGCAAGGCACCACCAGTTTGACTGAAGGGTAAATAGCCCATTTCATCGAGAATCACCAGATCGGCATACATCAATCGTGTTGCCAGCTGCCCCGCCTTACCAGCCTGTTTCTCTTGCTCTAACGCATTGACCAATTCTATCGTTGAGAAGAAACGTACACGCCGATGATATTGTTCAATAGCCTGAATGCCGATCGCTGTTGCCAGATGTGTCTTGCCTGTTCCTGGGCCGCCAACCAACACGACGTTCTGCGCCGTATCCATAAAATCGCCATTGCACAATTGCCTCACTAAGGCTTCATTGGCCATGCTCTGTTTAAAATCGAAACCTGTCAGATCACGGTAGGCGGGGAACTTAGCACTTTTGAGTTGATAGGCGACAGAACGTACTTCTCGTTCCGATAGCTCTGCCTTGAGCAGGCCATCTAAAACGGGTGTGGCAGCTTGAAACGCAGGGGCGTTCTGTTCTGCCAGATCGCCCACAGCGTGCGCCATTCCATAAAGCTTGAGGGATTTGAGCATCCCTATCATGATGTCATGCTGCATGCGATTCCCCTTGATTTCTCAGACTGTCATAACGCGTCACATTGGCTTTGGGTTCGACTTGCAATGCCAATGCCTGAGGTACATCTACAGGAGCAATGGGCGTACCCTCCAGCAAACGGCTCAGAATATTGAGAACGATCTGCTTGGATGCAGCACCGGTTTCTAGCGCTAACTGCACCGCTGTCAGTACCGTCTGTTCATCGTGCAGTAACACCAAGGCCAGGACATCGACCATTTCCCTGTCGCCGCCAGTTCGCTTTAGCAGGATTGACTGCAATGACTGGAAGGCCTGCGGCAGTTCGGCAAATGGGGCGCCATTGCGTATGGCACCAGGTTTTCTTTGCAGTACAGAAAGGTAATGGCGCCAGTCATAGACGGTGTAGCCTGGCAGATGATGGCGGTTGATCAATCGCTGGTGTTCGGCAATGACCTTTCCTTCAGCAATGATGAGCAGCCGGTCGGCATACACATGCAGACTGACAGGACGATTGGCAAATGATGCTGGAACACTATAACGATTACGTTCGAAGGTGATCAGGCAAGTTGGCGAGATGCGCTTGGTGTGTTCAACAAAGCCATCAAACGCCTGTCCTACTGGCATCAGGTGCGCTTGTTCATTGAGCCAGGCTTGATGAATGGGAATTGACTCGGTGGGATGCATGACTTCTTCCCAGAGTGCTCGACAGCGTTCTGCCAGCCATTGGTTCAGTGCCGCCAAGGAGGATTGTGGCGGCACTTTCTGCCACAGACGGCGTCTGGCATCCTGGACATTCTTCTCAATCTGTCCTTTCTCCCAGCCAGCAGCAGGATTGCAGAACTCTGCATCAAACAGGTAATGACTGACCATGGCTGCAAAGCGGGCATTTACATCGCGTGCTTTACCCCGTTTGACCTTGTCGACAGCGGTCTTCATATTGTCGTAGATGCCGCGTCGGGGAATGCCACCCCAAGCCACGAAGGCATGATGATGGGCATCAAAGAGCATTTCATGGGTCTGCAATAGATAAGCGCGTACAAAGAACGCGCGACTATGGCTGAGCTTGAAGTGGGCAACCTGGAGCTTGACACGCTCTCCGGCAATCATCGCCCAGTCTTCGCTCCAGTCGAATTGAAACGCTTCACCGGCGGCAAACTGCAGGGGAATATAGGTGTGTTTGCTGGCACCCTTGTTACGTTCAATCTGTTCCTCTCGCCAGTGTCTGGCAAACGCGGCGATGCGGTCATAAGATCCGTCATAGCCAAGTGCGCAGAGATCTGAGTGAATTTGTTTTAAGGAGCGGCGTTGTTTGCGTGACTTCTTGGTTTCGTCAAATAACCATTGGGCTAGCTTGTCGGTAAAGGTGTCGAGCTTGCTGGGCGTGTGCCGTTGCGGATAGACGGGATCAACTATCTCTTCTTTGAGATAGCGGCGAATGGTGTTTCTGGATAGTCCAGTACGTCTGGCGATCTCCCGCAGAGAGATTTGTTCACGGAAATGCCAGCGACGGATCTTACTTAATATTGACACGTTTATCACTCCAATCTCCTGCTCATAAAATAAGCAGGATAGCGTTTAAACGTGGGTCAATATTCGATGCAAATTAGGCCGTTTGGTGGGTCAGTTTTAAATGCAAATCAACAACACTTCCTTCCTGATACTAAAGTAGTAACCAACTACCACTCTAGACACAACCTCCAAAATCACAATAACCCATAGTCGATGAATAATTTTTTCTTTAGATCCCCCATCAAGAAGAGGAATAGACACGCAAAAACGGCCATCAAGCTTATGCGCGTCCATTTCGACTCGCTGCATAAACCTTAAAACAGGTCGGTTAGTTCCATCACCCGTCTTTAATTTATTTACCAATTCAGGGCCACCGACAGACATCGCCAGTGCCTTTGGATTCTTGGCAAGCAAATTATCAATATATCGACAGATTGAATAGTAAGCCTTGCTGCTCGTATTGAACGGCCATTCTTGGCGCGCCTCATAGCCTAAAGCACGAAGTTGATCAAGAAACCATCCTGTAAAGCGTAGTCTTGTTTGTTTTATTTCGACAAGTTTGTTCGAATTATTGCTATAAAGAATTTTCTTATCGAACGCACTTTGAAGATCTGGGTGCTTGTCAAAAAGCGTTTGCATAGCACCTGCTGCGCCTAAACCAAACTGGTCGACCACAATCTTCTTTTGTCTTTGGTATGGTTTAATACGGCAATAAGGCACCAGCGCACGCCACCCGTACGGTAATCCATCGGGATGAATTTCCAAACATCGTTCTCGGATCAACCGATAGGCTTGTTTTGCCCCAATGCCTGTTTTCCGTTTTATTGAATCATCACTTTCACCGTTAAGGAAAAGTAACACGGCATTTTTTCTATCAAAATAACTAGAATGTGCCATTCCTTGAAGTGCGCCTTCATCTGGAGTTGGCCATTTTTCTGTATTAATGCTCGCCCCACCGACGACTCTCTTAGAAAAGCCTTCGGGATTTTCAATCCGCTCATTCTCCATGGAGCCCCCGCAACCAAGAATGAATACAAAAATTTTGCTTAGCTGATGATCAATTTAGTTCGTAAACTGAACGGATGAAAGGATAATTTGTAATTTTATCGTCGAAATTTCTACAAAATTTTGCAAAACGTCTGGAGAAAGAACAATTTTTTGCAAAAATAAAAGAGGTAAAGTTGTTCCAGATTTGAATTCTGTTACTCTGAGGGACCAAATAAAGGAAGGAACAAAATTGTGCAAACCAACGGAATTCTTAAGTCGATGAAGCGAGAATTGTTTTCGCTCATTTGCAAAATTGCTCTTTGATTCTTCTCATCATATTTATGATTGACAAATAATGTTCAAATTATTCACACGATGTCTCATTGTTCCCTTTCTATTAACGGCCGCGCCTTACTGTT
>NZ_JAUSFI010000027.1 GCF_030651495.1 Undibacterium sp. | reverse complement strand
ACCGGGGACTTGCCAAGAATGCCACGCCTGCCTTCACTGCGCTGGCGCTGGCTAATATTTACCTCAGCCGATCAAGGCTGATGACACAGGTGCGTCCATGCGGACGCAAAACGAGCTGGCATTTTAACCGCACTTATTCAGGTTCTGTCGCAGTAAGCATAAACGACAATCCCGGCCATGCATGATTTCCGCAAAAGTTTGATCGACAGCAGCTTGCGCAAGGTTCTAAAACGCCTTCACTACCCGCTGGAAGTCATGCTGACGTGCGTGCGCTGGTATGTGGCGTACCCATTGAGCCTGCGACATGTGGAGGAAATGATGCAAGAGCGCGGTGTATTTGTTGACCACTCCACCGTGCATCGCTGGGCGATAAAGATTTTGCCGATTCTGGCGTCTGTCTTTCGCAAGCGCAAACGAGCCGTGGGCTCAAGCTGGCGCATGGATGAGACCTACATCAAAGTTGCAGGTCAGTGGAAGTACCTCTACCGGGCGGTTGACCGTGCCGGCGATACGGTGGACTTTCTATTGACCGCCAAGCGAGATAAGGCCGCAGCGCGGCGCTTTCTGGAACGCGCCATCAACCTGCACGGCGTGCCCGAGAAGATCACCATCGACAAGAGCGGTGCCAATACTGTCGCCATTGAAAGCGTCAAGGCCGACGCCTGCGTCGACATCCTGATGCGCCAAAACAAATACCTGAACAACATCGTCGAGCAGGACCACCGGGCCGTCAAAAGGGTCACACAACCGATGCTGGGATTCAAGTCATTTTGGAGCGCCAGGATCATCATCGCCGGAATCGAGACCATGCACATGATCAAGAAGGGGCAGATGAACTGTCCCGATGGCCAAACCATGTCCGCAGCCAACCAGTTCTACAGCCTTGCCGCTTGATCTCTAGGCCAACCGCGCAACTCTTTTCGGCCCGACCACACTATCGCGACAGAACCTGTTTGGCTGCTGGTCGATGCTGGTTTGCTCCAGCGCGCTGCCAATTCTCAGTACACCTTGGGGCCGCGTATCATCGTGTTGGACCACTACATCCGCATGGCGGATCCGGTGCTCAAGCACGGTATGCCCTTCATGGCGGAGTTGGTTGAGAAAACAGGTTTTGATTGTGTGATTTCCGGGCTATACGGGCAACAGGTGCTTGACACACATCGGGAGCTGGGCAAGGCTCCCGCGACTTTGAGTTATGGACGTGGTCGCCCTCGCCCCTTGTTTCAGGGGGCCGCGCCCAAGGTTATTCTGTCGTGTTTTACGCCTGCTCAATTGCATCGCGTTTTTGACCTGCATGGCGATGACATCGCCAAAGCCGGTTTGCCTACCGATTGGAATAATTTTCGCAAGTATTACAGCGCCATCCGAAAGGCAGGGTATTACTTTTCAAATGGCGAGCTTGAGCCAAATTTAGCTGCACTTGCAGCACCAATGCAAAAAAATGATGGCACCATCCTCGGTGCCATCTCACTTGTTACAACAGTACAACGAATGGCCGTGATTGATCTTCCTAAGCTGACGACATTGGTGACTCGCGCTGCACAAGAGATTACGGCACGAATAATCTGAGAACGAAAATCTATGTCAAAGACCATGCAGAGACATCTGTATTTTCATAAAATAGCCCCAATCGTGTTATGCCTATCGTACCTAAATGGTCTACAATTTTGTTGGTTTCATCTCGTAACCAGCGCGTACGCTATACAAAAACGATGATTCATTTCGAATCTCATTCGTGCGATAGCCCATGCCAAATCGACCCATGAGTGTCAATGCAACGAGCAAGAATAAAGATTTTTCAACCCCATCAATGGCATCAAAATGAATGACATTGGACTTCATTTGTTGCGTTTGGAATCACTGCTCAGCTGCCGATAAACATCGGCTTACGTTTTTCAGCCTTGGCCTTCACACCTTCTGCAAAGTCCACCGATGCCTGGATGCGAAGGATATCGCTCTCCAATGTTTCCCTATCAAAAATACCACGA
>NZ_JAUSFI010000025.1 GCF_030651495.1 Undibacterium sp. | reverse complement strand
TGTTGGTGTTGGTGTTGGTGTTGGTGTTGGTGTTGGTGTTGGTGTTGGTGTTGGTGTTGGTGTTGGTGTTGGTGTTGGTGTTGGTGTTGGTGTTGGTGTTGGTGTTGGTGTTGGTGTTGGTGTTGGTGTTGGTGTCGAAGTGATGTTCGCCGTTACGCCAGCCGGTTGCGCGATGGTGTAATTGCCTGCGTCCGTGCCGTTCAAGGTGTATCCGCTGACCGTCACAGGTTTTGCATTGCCGACATTTGGATCGACAAACACGCCGGTACCCGTGCCGCCTAACGTAACAGTATCACCCGTCAACGCTGTGACCACAGCCGTGCCGCCCAGAGTCGCAGTGGCGTTGGCGTCATAAACTTTGTTGTTGGCAGTTACGCCGGTCACGGAAAGGCTGGCTGCAGTGATGTCAGCGATCAAACCGGTTTGTTGCACCAGGTTGTAGTTGCCTGCATCGGTGCCGGAGAGGCTGTTACCGGTGACGGTAACGGCTTTGCCGGTCCCAGCATTCTTGTCGGAAAACGTACCGCTACCAGCAGATACGGTCACCGTATCGCCAGTCAATGCGGTTACTGTTGCCACTCCACCCAGTGTTGCAGTGACAGTGGTGTCGTAGACTTTGCTGTTGGCGGTTAAGCCGGTCACAGTCAGATTGGCTTTGGTGATGTCAGCGGTCAAACCGGTTTGCTGCACCAGGTTGTAGTTACCTGCATCGGTGCCGGAGAGCGTGTTAGCTGTAACGGCGACAGCTTTCGCCGTGCCGACATTCTTGTTGGCGAACGTGCTAGAAGCCGTACCGCCTAGTATCACCGTGTCGCCAGCGAGTGCGGCTACTGTTGCCACTCCACCCAGTGTTGCGGTGGCAGTGGTGTCGTAGACTTTGTTCGTTGCGGTTAAGCCGGACACGACAAGATTCGCTTTGGTAATGTCGGCGGTAGTCGCTGCACTTGTGTTGAAGCTATAGTTGCCCGCATCGATGCCGGTGACATTGATGCCGTTCACCATCACCGTTTTGCCAACAGCCGCATTCTTGTCGGCAAAGTTCGCAGGGGTGTTACTTAAGTTCAGCACGTCGTTGGTGATGCGGTTGTCGCCCAAGGTCACCGTGGCCGTGGTGCTAGCGTCGTACACCTTGTTGATGCCAGTGGCCGTCACGGTCAATGCTTTCTGCGTGACCGTTTGGACGCCGGTGAAATTCAGCGCGGTAAAGTTGCTACCGGCAATGCTGGTGCTGCCACCGACAAGGCTGTAGTTACCTACTTTCAGGTTGCCGCTGGTGCTGGTGCTTGCAGCAGTCGGCGCCAGTGTAAAGGTGACCGAGCCGCCCGCCGTGTCGGTGTAGGTGTAGGTGTTGCCCGTGTTGCTGCTTTGGTTCAGCGTGGTCAGTACATTTCCCGCCGTCGTTACATACTGCGCACTGCTAATGGCATAGCTTGCCGCTGCTCCATACACGTTCGATGTATTCGCCACCTTCACCAGCAACTGCCCTGCCGGAACGATGGTGTAATTGCCGTTGGCATAAGTGATCGCGTAGTTGGCTGCGGTGTAGCCGGTCGGTGTCAATACACCTGTATAGGTTCCCGCGCCATTCGTTGCGCTGTTGCTACGCGCAATCGCCAGCGTGCCGCCCAACACCGCAGAAGTTTCGCCGCCAACCAAGCCGGTGAAACTCGCGCCATTGAAGCCCACCGCATCCGCTTGCGTTACGAATCTGGCATCGTTATTGGCGGTGATGGTCAGCGCTGCTTGCGTGATGTTGGCCGTGAGTCCGGCGGGTTGCACCACTGTGTAGTTGCCTGCATCCGTGCCCGTCAGCGAATAGCCGGTGAGCGTCACCGCTTTGCCGATTCCCGCGTTGGCATCGGCAAACGTACCGCTGCCCGCAGATACGGTCACGGTGTCGCCAGCGAGTGCGGTTACTGTTGCCACTCCACCCAATGTTGCTGTGGCAGTAGTGTCGTAGGATTTGTTCGTTGCGATGAGGCCTGTCACGACAAGATTGGCTTTAGTGATGTCAGCGGTCAAACCGGTTTGTTGCACCAGGTTGTAGTTGCCTGCATCGGTGCCGGAGAGGCTGTTACCAGTGACGGTAACGGCTTTGCCGGTCCCGGCATTCTTGTCGGCAAACGTACCGCTGCCAACAGATACGGTCACCGTATCGCCAGTCAATGCGGTTACTGTTGCCACTCCACCCAGTGTTGCAGTGACAGTGGTGTCGTAGACTTTGCTGTTGGCGGTTAAGCCGGTCACAGTCAGATTGGCTTTGGTAATGTCAGCGGTCAAACCGGTTTGCTGCACCAGGTTGTAGTTGCCTGCATCGGTGCCGGAGAGCGTGTTAGCTGTAACGGTGACAGCTTTCGCCGTGCCGACATTCTTGTTGGCAAACGTGCTAGAAGGCGTACCGCCTAGTATCACCGTGTCGCCAGCGAGTGCGGCTACTGTTGCCACTCCACCCAGTGTTGCGGCGGCAGTGGTGTCGTAGACTTTGTTCGTTGCGGTTAAGCCGGTCACAGAGAGGTTCAACTTATTGACGGTCAGCTCATTTACCGAAAAGGTATTGTCGGCGAAGGTGTAGCCCAGACTGCTGAGTAAGCCACCTGTGTAAGAAACATTATGTGTTCCAGCGGTAGAGTTGCCCGAAGTGGAGGTCGTACCGCCCACGCTGAAAGCGGCCGTGCCGCTGATGCCTGCGGTGGTGCCGGTATCGCCGCCGATGAGGCCCGTATAGCCAAGTGTAAAGCTGGCGGGCGCTGTTCCGTAGGTCACGGTTTGCGTGCCCGGCGTAACCGATAACACCGGTGCGATGCTGTACAGATTCCAGTTGCCGGTCGCCGCATAAGCCGGCGTGGCGCCGGTGTAAACCTGATTGTAATGCTTGTTCGTCACTGCCATGCCGCCCAGCGTATCCAGGGCAGGAGAGGACGAATAAATCTGATAGCTATTCGCCGTAATCGGCGTGGCACTGCCCGAATTATTCACAAAATTGCCGCCATTCGCCGCCAGAATCACCTTTCCTGTTCCGGCATTGATACTCACGCCGGATGCCAGAGTAATGGCGGGTGCGCCCGCCAGACGATCCGCCGCAATCGCACCGGGATCACCCGAGATAGCGGTGAGATTGCCGTTGGCGGTGGTGATGGAAGCATTCAGGTTGATGTTGCGACCCGCTTGCAGGATCAGCGCGCCGCCCGTGGTGCCTGTCACGGTAACGGCTGAATTCACGGTGATGTCGTTGCTGGCTTGCAGGGTGACTGCCGTGCCTGCCGCCAAGGTGGCGGACAGCGCGGAAGGATTAACGGTTAAGGCTAAACCCGTAGAATCAGCGAATAAAATATTACCTTGGGAGGTGGCAGCACTTGGCGGCGGTGTGATCCATATCTGCCCTTTATTGCCCGCAAAGGCACTTGACTTCACCATATAGTTTCCATTGCTGAGCCCGGTGACACCGTTCAAACTCAGTTTATCGTTCGCCGTTGTACCCACCAAGCTGTTGGTGGCGGACACTGCGCCCACGATACCCGTCGTGCCGCTGCCCCAGCTAGCGGCACCCTTGTTGCCGCTCCAAGCGGAACTCCCCACCACATAGTTGCCGTTGCTTAGCGCGGTGATGCCAGCACCCACCATATCGCCCGCCGTTGACCCCACCAAGCTGTTGGTGGCGGACACTGCGCCCACGATACCCCCCGTGCCACTGCCCCAGGTAGCGGCACCCTGGTTGCCGTTCCAAGCGGAACTGTTCACCACATAGTTGCCGTTGCTGAGCGCGGTGATGCTCGTACCCACCAAATCGTTCGCCGTTGAACCCACCAAGCTGTTGGTAGCGGACACTGCGCCCACGCCCCCCCCCGTGCCACTGCCCCAGGTAGCGGCACCCTTGCTGAGGTTCCAAGCGGAACTGTTCACCACATAGTTGCCGTTGCTGAGCGCGGTGTTGCTCGTGCCCACCAAATCGCCCGCCGTTGAACCCACCAGACTATTGTATGCAGACACTGCACCCACGATACCCCCCGTGCCGTTGCCCCAGGTAGCAGCACCCTTGCTGAGGTTCCAAGCGGAACTACTCACCACATAGTTGCCGTTGCTGAGCGCGGTGATGCTCGTACCCACCCTATCGTTCGCCGTTGTACCCACCAGACTATTGGAACCAGACACTGCGCCCACGATACCCGTCGTGCCACTGCCCCAAGTAGCTGCGCCCGTATTCAAAACTGCCCCGCTATACCCACTAGTATTATCCCAAGCAGTACTAGATACCACATAGTTGCCGTTGCTTAGCGCGGTGATGCCAGCACCCACCATATCGCCCGCCGTTGACCCCACCAAGCTGTTGGTGGCGGACACTGCGCCCACGATACCCGTCGTACCACTGCCCCAGGTAGCGGCACCCTTGTTGAGGTTCCAGCGACTCCCCACCACGTAGTTACCGTTGCTGAGCGCGGTGGTGCCGCTAATGCTCACATAATCGTTCGCCGTTGCCCCCACCAAGCTGTTGCTGGCGGACACGGCGCCCACGATACCCGTCGTGCCATTGCCCCAGGTAGCGGCGCCCCTGCCGAGATTCCAAGCGTAAGTGTTCACCACGTAGTTACCGTTGCAGAGCGCGGTGATGCCGCCGACACCCACCACATCGCCGCTAAAACCCAGCGCATCTAGCGGCGTTGTACCCACCAAACTGTTGCTGGCGGACACTGCGCCCACGATACCCGTCGTGCCATTGCCCCAGGTAGCGGCGCCCATGCCGCCGTTCCAGTATGGACTTCCCACCACGTAGTTACCGTTGCGGAGCGCGGTGATGCTCTGACCCACAGAATCGCCCCCCGCCATACTCGTGCCTGCCCTCATAACCACCAAATTGTTCGCCGTACCCACCAAGCTGTTGGCAGCGGACACTGCGCCCACGATACCCGTCGTGCCGCTGCCCCAAGTGACTGCGCCCGCGATACCGTTCCAGAGGGCACTCCCCACCACGTAGTTGCCGTTGCTGAGCGCGGTGATGCCGCTAATACCCACCCTATCGCCCGGAACTGGAGCCACCCAATTGCCCATAGAATCTGTAGTAGCCGGAATGTCCGCCGTTGACCCCACCAAACTGTTGCTGGCGGATACTGCGCCGACAATACCCGTCGTACCATTGCCCCAGGTAACGGCACCCATGCCGCCGTTCCAGTATTGATTCCCCACTACGTAGTTACCATTGCTGAGCGCGGTGATGCCAGGACCCACCAAATCGCCTACCGTTGACCCCACCAAACTGTTGCTGGCGGACACTGCGCCCACGACACCCGTTGTGCCGTTGCCCCAGGTAACGGCACCCTTGCCGGCTTTCCACGATTGACTCCCCACCACGTAGTTACCGTTACTGAGCGCGGTGACGCCGCTAGAACCCACTTTATCGTTTAGCGCACCCGTCAGGGTGGAAATCAGCGCGCCGGTGGTGGTGTTAAACAAATACACCGCACCGCTACTAAAAGTCACAAAACTATCGGTGGGTACCGCCACTACGGCGTAACCCGTGGGGGTGAAAGTACCTGCTGCACCATATAGACCATTGGCTAATACGGGAGCCGCCGTGGTACCCAGCAAGGTCACGTTACTGCCAAATAAATGACCTACTGCCGGATGAGGATCAAGCAGCCCAAAACCGGCAGCGCCCCCTGCAGCGGAGATGATGATGTTAGTTGGGTCAAGCAGCAATGTGCCGCCCGCTCCTGCGTAAACGGTACCCGCGTAGTTCAACAGGCCTTTGCTGGAGACTTCGATGTTGCCCGCTTGGTTGGCGCTGATGTTGCCGTAGTAGTCGGTTTGCGTGTCCGACCAGACCACCACCCGGCCTTTACCACCGTCAGTTTTGAGATGCGTTGCGCCATTGACAGTGGTGGTTTGCGCGTTGAGGATATTGGCATTGGTGCCGTGGAAATCACCGCCGACACGAATGGTGCCGCCTTGCGCGCTGCCTGATGCGTCAAGCGTTGCAGCGGCGAGGATGACGCTGTTGCCGAGGGCATCTATCGCGCCGCCCGTCGCGCCGGTCGTACTCAAGGTAGCCGAACTGAACAGACTGTTATTGCCTTGCAGATGAATGGTTCCGCCAATAGCTGAGCCGTTGGCTTGCATGGATGCAGAGGAAGTTTGCACGATGGCATCGGTGGCGTTGTAATCGATGCTGCCGCCATTGCCCGCTGTGCCGTTGGCATTGGCTGTGCCTGTATCCATGATGGCGCGTGCATTTATCGCAATCGCGCCGCCTGTGCTGCCGGATACGTCCAGTGCGCCGGATTGCGAAACGTAATCCCCGTCGAGCACAATGCGACCGCCATTGCTGGTAAGGACACTGGCTTCGAGCAAGCCGCTGTTGTTGACCACGCCGCCTTGCAGGCTGCTGACTGCTTGTGCCGAGAGAATAATCAGTCCGCCGGGCGCGTGTACTGCCTGCTTGTTTTCCACCAGGGCGGCAATCGTAGCCGGGGTCACGCTGATATTGGCCAGGGTGTTGTTGCCATCAAACTGCAAGGTGTAGGATTCCCCTGCTGCCAGTGCCACCGTGCCCAGTTGTGCGATGATCACGCCGTTGTTGCGAACTTCAGGGGCTAACAACGCGATGTAACCGCCGAAATTAGCCATGAGGTTACCGTCGTTGATCACACTGCCGGCCGCGCCATTTCTATTGAAAACGTAGTTGCCGGCCATGAAGTCGGCATCGGTGATGCCGTGCGTGGTCGCGGTGAGCGCGCCGACATTGACGCTCGAAGTCGGGCCAAAATAAATGCCGCTGGCATTGGTTAAAAATACCTGGCCGTTGGCGTTAAGATGACCGAAGATTTGGCTGGGGTTAGGGTCAAGCACGCGGTTGAGCGCGACGGATGAGGAATTGGGCTGGATGAAATTGACGGTCGCCGCACTGCCGATATTGAAGGTATTCCAGTTGATCGCGGCGCGTTGGCTAACCTGGTTAATGGTCATCACCGCAGCGGCTTGACTGATGCTGGCTTGCCCTGCGACGAGCTGTCCGCCGGTGGGCAACGCGGTATTGGCAGGCGCTGCGAAGGCGTTGGTGCCTGCCACGGCAAAGGCGAGCGCCAGAATCTTTACCGGAAAGTCCGAACGGCCTTCCACAACAGCCAATGCAAGCCCTGACGCAGAACGTCGATCTACGCCTGAACGGGTCTGCTTGCCGCGTCCCTTGACGTTTTCGGCAACAGCGACAAAGCTATTCGTGAGGGCATTCCAGATGAGGCAGTAGACTTTATTCATGATGAGGTTCCAATTGTAAATTTGGGTGCAACGAGCTGGTTGCTGGTTGCTGGTTGCTGGTTGCTGGTTTTCAGTTCCTGCCCATTTCAGGAGGGCGAGCGAAGCGAGGGGGATAATCAGAGAATGGTGGTCGCAGATTAACTACGCGTCTACCCCCTGGCCTCCCCCTGCAAGGAGGAGGGACACTCCTACTACTTACATCTTGCATTCCGCATCAGCCTAGAACGGCTGTGTCGCCGCCAGCCAAAAGCGATTCTTGGTGAGCGAGCCATTCTGGTCGTAGCCATTGGCAGTCGGATTGGGATTGCTGCCGATGCGTTGCGCCAGAGTGGCTTTGAGGTTCAAGCCATTCAAACTGGCTTCCGCCTGCCAGGCGAGTGTCATTCCTACCCCTTGGAGTGCGTAACTCTTGCCGCCATCGTAGTTGCGGACATCGCCATAGTCGTAGAAACCAGTCAACACAAATCCCTTCGGCAGGCGTCCGCGCAATTCGAGGCTGGTCAGAGCGCCGCTGGAACCGCCGCCTTCACTGGCAGGATAGGCACGCACGCCATTGGCACCACCCAGATAAAACTTTTCCGAGGAGTCGAGGTTTTTGCCGTTGGCTTCCTGACCGGATAATGCTGCGTACAGCGCGACGGTGTCGGTGATAACCTGCTGGCGGGCCAGGCTATAGCGCAGCTTGTAGTAGCCGCCGTTGGGTGGATTAAGACCCGCGTTAAGACGAGGATCACGACTGTCTAATGCCACACTCCCCGAGATGAACGCCAGACTGCCGCTGTTGGCGCCGCCACCGCCCAGATTGTCGAAGGAATTGCCGTTCAGGGCAGCGGTGACGGCGTTGATTTGGTAACGCGATTGGGTTGCGTTGCTGGACTGATTATCAAACTGTTTGTTGTCGTAGTTCATTGCCAGATAGAGATTCTTGAGGCGGGACCGAATGATAGGATAGGTCGCTTCCAGTCCTGCTGTGGAAGAAGTGCCGTTGCCGTTCAGTGCTGCGAACTCGGGGGCAATCAATCTGTAATTCAGCGCGGAGGCATTCGCGCCCACGCGCCAGCCATCCACGCCAGCCGGAAGGATGTACGCCAGGCGCAGGTAATCGCTGCCCTGGGTGTGAATGACATTGCCGGCGAGCAAATCGCCGTAGCCTGCCAGGCTGTTGAGATTGAGGTTGGCGGCCAGACGATCGCTACCTGTGGCGCGCGAACCTATGTTATCCAGATTGACTTCGCCGACAACCAGCGGCTCATCTGCCACTTTCAGGATCAGATCCGTCTCGCGCGGGTTAGCGCCTTCGTGCAAGCTGCCGGAAACGGCAACGCCGGGCAAATCATCGGCAAGCAGCAAGGCGCGATCCAGTGCATTGGCGTTGAGCTTCGCCCCCTTGGGTTGCTGCGCGTCAAAACTCTTTTGAATCCGCTCAAACGCAAATCGCGTGGCGGGTTGACCTTCCAGCTTTACGCTGCCAAAAACAGCTTCGACGATCTGGATAGTGACGATACCCTCAGTGATATCCTGATGCGGTAGATAAACGCGGACGATCCAACCTGCTTTTCGATAGGCTTCGGCCACGGCGGCAGCGGCTTTTTGCAACTCGGCAAAACCTATGGGGCGGTTGAGATATTCCGCGACAACCGGAGCCAGTTGTTCATTGCTCAGCAGCGTGTTGCCGGCAAAGTGAAATTCGCGCACGCTGACCGAAAGGCCGGAAGGCGCCTTCATCTCGGACGGCGATGCAAGCAGTTCGGCTGGTTTTTTTCGCGGCAATTGTTGTTGCTCACGACCGCGTTCGATGTCTTTCAGCAAGGAACCCGCCTCTTGGGCGAAGACCGGGGTGGCTGCGAGCAACAAGACCACAGCGCTGCTGCGCAGTGAATTGTTGTCGAATTTCGGGAAGCCGTTTATCATTGTTCATTCCTTTGGTAGTATCGCGTCAGTTCGCAATTCTGTACGAATGGCAAAAATGGATGTTTCCTATAGCAGATAAAACTTTTCCTATAGATTATTTATTGCTCTACGGCACTCGAAGCTTTGGCGTTGGACGGGTGGCTGCACCCTTAACCTGGCATCCAATGAGTTCAAAAATAAAATGCAGCATTCTGTTGATCGACGATTCGACCGTTGACTTGCGCCTGTTAATGGAACTGATGTCTGCACGCCAGATGCGTGTGAACGTCGCCTTCAACGGGCGTGATGGCTATCACAAGGCTGTCCTGTTGCGCCCGGATCTGATTCTGCTAGATGTATCCATGCCGGTGATGGATGGTTTTGCCACCTGCCGCATGCTCAAAAACAACGAGCGCACATGCCATATTCCGGTGATTTTCCTGAGCGCCGCCAGCGAAGTAAAGAAACGCATCGAGGGTTTGTCATTGGGTGCGGTAGATTACATCGGCAAGCCTTTCAGCGAACAGGAGGTCATCGCGCGGGTAGGAATACATCTCAATCTGGTGACTCGGCGGCAATCTTCTCCACCGGAAACAAATCCGGACAAGCCTGATGCGGAGGCTGATTTGGCGCGACGGGATACGGTGTTGATCCGTACCGCGACCAATTATCTGCGCGAACATCTTACCCTCCCGCCTTCGCCCGAAGCGCTGGCGAAGATACTGGGCACCAACGAGAAATATTTGAATCAGGCATTTCAAGACAGCTTCGCCATGCCGGTGTTTGCCTGGCTGCGCGAAGAGCGCCTGCGTCAGGCGCGCGAGTTGCTGGCATTGACGGAAACGCCGATCTCGGACATCGGCGAGCATCTGGGCTATTCTAGTGGTGCCAATTTTTCCAAGGCGTTCCGCGAGCGCTTCGGCTGTTCGCCACGTGATCTGCGTGTGGAATTAAAAAAAGCATCACATCCGTCCGAAGAAAACTGTTGATATGACCTCAACGCCATTCCGGTTCTTGATCACAATACAATGGTTCTCTCTATTGTTTACCACGCTGTTTTCGCTGAACAGCGTGGCTGCGATTGTTGACGCCATGACAATACCCATCACGTTGACGGAACAGGTGGAATGGTGTTCTTCCAATGTAAAAGTGAGCATTGCGGAAGTGGCTGGCGGCAGCTGCGTATTCAAACCGGGAAATACAGCAGACATGGTGCACGGGTTTTCCGATCAGGCATTCTGGTTGCGGCTGACATTGAAGAATCCATCTCAGGCTCAAACCGAACGCTGGCTGCGAATAGGTCACCCGCGTTTGCAGCAGGTAAGCCTGTTTGAGCCGGATGCCGGCGGCGCATGGCAGCGCACCAATACAGGCATTCTGACCCCGGCATCACAGCGTCCGATCCTTGCGACCTATCCGGTACTGCCGTTGATGCTGGCAGCCAACGAGACGCGAACCGTGTATGTGCGCGTTGCTTCAGAAAGTCTCATCGACTTCACCCCTACTCTTTGGACACCGCACTCGTTTGCCAACACGCAACAACGTATGGATCTTTCCTGGGCTGTGTCCCTCGGCGGTCTGCTGGTAACCTGCTTCCTGTCTGCGCTGCTGTTCTTAAAACAACGCGAGTGGTCCTATCTGTTTTTCGCTGGAATGTTGATTTTTTCGGCTATATACGATGCGAGCTATACCGGCCTGCTGCCAACTTATCTGTGGCCGTCAGACCTGCCTTATGATATTCGACTGCAGAGCTTTGCAATAGGTCTGGCCACTCTATTCTTCGTTTTTTTCGTGCGAAGTTTCGCAGGGGACACCAGCCGTTACCGGACAAACTATAGAGTGATGTATGTCATGGCCGTATTCACCGTATTGGTGTATCTCTGGGCGGGTCTGGTGAATTACCGGTCAGCAATACAAATAAGCTCGCTGCCGGTCATGGCGACCGTCCTGAGCGGCGTTGTCATTTTTATTCGCTCCTGGCGTGACGGCTCACGCGCCGCCGGTTACATTCTGCTCAGTTACAGTGCAATCATCCCGTTAATATTCTACCGCACGACCATGGAGTATGGCGTGATCGGCTACAACAGCTCGCAAACCTCAATTTTGCTGGCTTTTATGTTGTTTACGCCCAGCATTTTAATCGGTATCGCCGCCCATTCGGAGGCGTTGGCCGCGGCGCTTTTGATTGCTCGTGCCGACAGTCTTGCTAGAATGAAATTTCTGGCGCAGATGAGCCATGAATTCCGTACGCCACTCAACACAGTGCTGGGCTATGCGGAACTTCTACAGCGTGGCAGTGCGCGGGTCACGCTACAGGAAGCGGTTACGGCGATCAAAAACAGCAGCCGCCATCTACTGGGCATGATAGACGACATTCTCGATCAGGTGCGCGGCGAATCTGGGCAAATCTCGTTGCGTCTGGCTCCGGTTCACTGGGGAGATTTCATCCATTCGCTAGAACAGAGTGCATCCATGATGATGCAAGATCGCGACAATCATTTCGAATTAATACTGGAAGACGATATGCCCCAGGCCGTAATGATTGACGAACTCCGTTTGCAGGGCGTGTTGAATAACCTGCTGTCCAACGCCAATCGCTATACGCAAGGCGGCAGCATCACGCTCACCTGCAGGTGTGCGGCAGAGGACAGCGGGCATTGTCGATTCACCTTTACGATCATCGATACCGGACTGGGAATTGCTACGGATGAGCAGAAACGCATCTTTGAGCCCTTCGTGCGGGGCACCGCCGGAAAATCCAGCGGAATCGACGGCATCGGCATGGGCCTGGTCATCGCGCAACAGTTGGTCACCCTTATGAGTGGAGAAATTCGCGTGGACAGCAAGCTCGGACACGGGAGCCGGTTTTTCTTCTCTATCGTGTGTGAACTTGCCGAGGCAGCACCCAGGCTCCCCACCGTACCGGAGCACGCAGTCGCGCTTAAAACACACAAGATTCTGGTGGTGGAGGATGATGAAAATAGCCGCAACCTGCTTGCTATGCTGCTCGCCGATTATGGTTTCAACGTAGTCACTGCGAAATCTGGCAATAATGCACAGCAATTCCTCGGCGAAAATACGATCGACCTGGTCATCACTGATCAGTTTATGCCGGACGGGGATGGCTGGAGCGTGTTGAAAGACTGGTCTGCGCAAAATATTCCGCTCATTCTGCTTTCCGCCGCGCCTCCCGACAGGCCGGAAGACTTGCCGGAATCGCTACGCTTTGCCAGCGCTCAACTCAAACCCCTCGATGCAAACACGTTGCTGAATGCGATTGGCGAAATTTTGACCGTAGAATGGACGGTAGCAAAAACCAAAAACCATAATGAACAAACGAATATAATCCAACACACTCCAATCGAATTGTTTGAACCGCTTATAGCCATGATCGAACAAGGGGCGGTGACCGACATCATGGAATGGCTGGAAATTTTTAGTGCGCAATATCCCCAATATGCTGCCTACGCCGCGAAAATTGCGACAGCAAATCTTACTCTTGATTTTAAAGAGCTGCGTAGGCTGATAACATGAAGATATCTGTCGGCAAAACAACGGGCTGCGTTACCTGCATAGTCGTCTCTACTACGCCAATCACATAACCTCAAAATAGAAAATATCGAATTGATGAATATAGCCCCTCGGCTTGGCATCACCAACTGCTTGCATCTGTTATCTATTTTTCAATCGCAATCCCGTGCTCCGCTGCAATCAACAACGTGTTTCCGGCTGATTACACTGCCCTGCCCGAGGGGACCAACACCGCATCGATGGCAAGGACGGTTGGCGAAGACAATTTATTGCCGCTCACATATAAGACGTATATGAATGGAACTAATTTCTACCAAATGGGCTGCGTCAAGGAAGCGTCGGAGAGTTCAGATGGGAATGGAAGCGGAAATAGTCGCACAACAAAAGCAAAAGGGTCAGCGCTATTAACGCTAACCCTTTGACTTTACAACGTATTACTGGTGCGGCTGGCAGGAATCGAACCCACGACCCCTTGGTTCGTAGCCAAGTACTCTATCCAGCTGAGCTACAGCCGCGAAAAAAAGAATTATAGCACAGCTATTTTTGTTTTATAAGCCCCCATGGCGACTCTTCTGTCAGGACTTTTTCAAATTTCCACCTGTGCCCCAACTTCGATTACCCGGTTACTCGGAATTTGATAGTAATCGGCCGCATCGCGTGCATTTCGTGACATGGTCACAAATAGCCCTTCACGCCACCTTGACATGCCACTCCCGGGGGTAGAAATAATAGTCTGACGTGAAATAAAATACGAGGTTTCCATAGGTTCAAAGCTTAAACCATATGGTTCACAAAGCGCTAATGCACCAGGAATATCTGGTTCATTCTTGAAGCCGTAAGAAACATCAATTTGATAACAAGCGTTACCTAAATCGACCACCTTGATCCGCTCGGCAAATGGTACCCACGGAATCTCTTTATTATGCAAAGTCAAAAATACAACTCGCTCATGCAAAATTTTATTATGCGACAGATTATGCAGCAACGCGTGCGGTACACCATCTGCTTCTCCGCGTAAAAATACCGCTGTTCCGGCAACTCTGATTGGTGCAGAAACAAAAAGTGATTCAAGGAATTCCTCAAGTGGTATGGCATGTTTTTTTAAATTATCAAACACCAGTTCTCTACCACGCTTCCAGGTTAGCATCACGATGAAAATGGCCAGACCTAAAGCGATAGGGAACCAGCCGCCACTGAAAAACTTGAGCGCATTCGAAGAGAACAAAGAAATATCGATTACGAGGAAGAAACCAGTCGCAATCAGGCACAAGAATAAATTGTACTTCCACCCATAACGAATAACAAAGAACGTCAATAAAGAAGTCACTAACATCGTCCCTGTATTGGCTATACCGTAAGCAGAAGCTAGATTCGTCGCAGAGCCAAAACCTACCACTGCACCGACCACGGCCAGTAATTGCAGCCAATTGGCCACTGGTATATAGATCTGGCCGATTTCCATGGAAGAAGTATGTATTATTTTCATGCGAGGCAAAAATCCCAATGAAATTGCCTGCTTTGTCATAGAAAATGTACCCGAAATAGTTGCCTGAGAGGCAATTACTGCAGCCATGGTTGAAAGTACGACTAGAGGATAAATACTCCAATCGCCAAGCTGATTATAAAATGGATTGCTCACTGCAAGCGGGTCGATAATCAACAACGCTCCCTGTCCAAGATAATTTAAGCCTAAAGAAGGAAAAACCACGAGAAACCAGGCTGTGCGTATTGGTTTAGGCCCGAAATGCCCCATATCTGCATATAAGGCTTCTGAACCAGTAAATGCCAGCACAACAGCCCCTAAAGCAATAAATGCTACCCATCCGTGCCCAAGCAGAAATTGCATTGCATACCAAGGGTTAAATGCAGCCAAAATACTTGGCACCCTGAGAATATTGTAAATACCCATCCCCGCCAAAACCAAGAACCATAGTGACATGATTGGCCCGAATAGTTTCGCAATACCTGCCGTACCCTTGGATTGAACTGAATACAAGCCGATCAATACTATCAAGGTAATAGGGACGACAAATGGTTTCAGGGCAGGTGTTTTCTCCTGTATGCCCTCAATCGCGGACAAAACTGACATTGCGGGGGTAATCACGCCATCACCATAAAATAAAGAGGCGCCGAGCAAACCGAGTACGGTTAAAGGGAAGTAAAGACGAGAATTTTTGCTCACCGATTCCAAGCCCAGCGCAGTCAAGGCCATAATGCCACCCTCACCTCGATTACTGGCACGCAAAACTAAGATGACATACTTCAGTGAAACAATAAAAATTAAGCCCCACAAAATGAGCGACACGATACCAAAAATATTTCCCTGGGTTAAAGCTAACCCATGCTTTGGAGAAAAAACCTCTTGCATCGTGTAGAGGGGGCTAGTTCCGATGTCGCCATAAACGATGCCGATCGCAGCAACAGTAAGCGCCGCCAAACTACTTTTTGTGTGTTGGGTAGACAAGTGAACACCTTATTAATATTGGTGCAATGCACAATAGGTGATAAAGAAGTTATTTTCAAGGAACAAGTTTGAAATGATCCGAACTTGTACAAGGAATGGGTGTAAGTACAACGAAGTGGTACTTTACAAAAATTCTACTTGCCCGTTAATGGAAAAAGGATTATCACTAAAAACTTATTAAAATACTGGCCCAAGTAAGCAGACAGACAATTTTTTAGGCATATATCTTTAAAAACACCCTCGACCAGCAATTTACCATACTGTAAACAAACAACTTCGCATTCCAAAAAAGAAAATGCCCGCTTGCGCGGGCATAAATCTTTACTGGAGGAGATGGTGAGATTCGAACTCACGATTCGGGGTTAAGCCCAAATGCTTCCTTAGCAGGGAAGTGCCTTCGGCCACTCGGCCACATCTCCACACTATTGCAACCAAGCATTCTTGGTCACAATCGAGATCAAAATGATAGCTGCTCGCTCTGATCTTGTCAAGAAAACCTATCGAATAATTTTATTAACTCGACCCAGGTAGATCTCAAGCGGATTCAAGGCCAAATGCCTTGTGCAAAGCGCGCACCGCGAGCTCCATGTATTTTTCATCGATCAATACCGAGATCTTAATTTCAGAAGTAGAGATCATTTGGATGTTAATCCCCTCATCCGACAAAGTACGGAACATTTGGGATGCGATACCTACGTGACTACGCATACCTACACCGACCACAGAAACCTTAGACACTTTTGGATCACCAATAATGCTGCCAGTCGAGATGTGTTGTTTGACGCTGCTATTCAAGACTTCCATCGCTTTATTATATTCACCACGCGGCACGGTGAAAGTGAAATCTGTTTTTCCATCGACGGATTGATTTTGAATAATCATATCAACTTCAATATTCGCATCGGCAATTGGCCCAAGTATTTGATACGCGATACCTGGCTTGTCGGGCACGCCAAAAACGGTGATTTTGGCTTCATCACGGTTAAACGCGATGCCAGTGATGGTAGCTTGTTCCATGTGTGTATCTTCCTCAAACGAAATCAGGGTGCCGGAACTTGCTTCTTCTTCCAGCGGTATTAATGG
Organism: Undibacterium sp.; assembly: GCF_030651495.1. Lineage (GTDB taxonomy): Bacteria > Pseudomonadota > Gammaproteobacteria > Burkholderiales > Burkholderiaceae_D > Undibacterium. The sequence goes on along the minus strand of NZ_JAUSFI010000025.1, from coordinate 40,029 downwards.
GTCTGTCAGAGATGACAGCACGCGAGTCGGCATGCGGTAGTTACCTGCAAATTCAACCGAGCGAATTTGCAGTACTTTAGAGCCCAGCGATGCCATCTCCAGCATTTCTTCAAATGTGACTGTCTTCAGGCGACGCGCATCAGTAACCACGCGTGGATCGGTGGTATACACACCATCTACGTCAGTAAATATCATGCACTCTTGCGCCTTGAGCGCTGCGGCAACTGCCACGGCCGAAGTATCTGAGCCACCACGACCGAGCGTGGTGATATTACCGTTGTCGTCCACACCTTGAAAGCCGGTAATGATAACAATTTTTCCGGCTTCAAGATCGGCACGCACTTTACTGTCATCAATGGACGAAATACGCGCCTTGCTGTGTGCGGAATCAGTTTTAATGGCAACTTGCCAGCCGGCATAAGACACAGCTTGCTTGCCAATGGCCAACAAGGCCATTGCCAGCAAACCAACGGAAACCTGTTCGCCCGTCGAGGTAATCATGTCGAGTTCGCGAGAATCAGGTTCCGCCATGATTTCCTTGGCAAGACCAATGATACGATTAGTTTCACCCGACATGGCAGAAGGGACCACGACGATCTGATAACCAGCGTCATGCCATTTGGCGACGCGCTTGGCGACATTCTTGATGCGGTCGGTTGAACCCATCGAAGTGCCGCCGTATTTGTGGACAATTAAAGCCATAGAATTAGAGGATCAAAGAAGACTGTAAAGGTAAAAAAAGCGTTAGATCAACCTATAACTGTACATGTTGCTACGCAAAATAACAAGGCGCAACTGCCTAAACTTTAATCACTTAAATTCAAGGAGAGCATAAAATTTCCCGATTTGAACAAAAAATGATTAAAGAAAACAGGGGAACTGAAAAAAATCTTACTTACTTTCATTGTCCCAGCAGTCTTAGGTATTAATAAAATTAATATTGAAATTGAGGGAGTATGATGAAAAATATGCCTTTATGCGCAATAAATATAGGCGCTTAAAAATATACTCCCCCCAAGTATAGAGAAAAATAAGCGATTAAAAATTTACTTGGAATATTTTTGTAGCGAAAATTTCAAATTATTTATCATACGTAACCGCCATAAAGATATTAAAAAATGATTTCAATATTTAATGAGATTTCCAGTAAATAAGTCGTGCAAGTCATTTTTTATCATCATTGCCGGCAAATAATTTGTGCCACCCCTCCACACCTAATGCGCTCATGGTTTGGATGTTTTTTTCATAGATAGCATCCGCATCCGGAAAGGCGAGTACCGCTTTATCAATGCTCTCTTCGCGTAATAAATGCAAAGTCGGATATGGCGAGCGGTTAGTAAAATTCTCAATATCATCAGGCATCGTATCGGCGAACTGATAGTCAGGGTGAAAACTGGCGATTTGCAATATGCCATCCAGATCCAACTCTTCCAAAGTGCCATCGGCGACATCCAGGAAATCGTTGTAATCCAAAAAATTCGTCATGACGAAAGGATGAATTAAGAGCGTGGTTTCGAGTTTTTCAGGATTCGCTTCTGCTAAAAACTCAAGCTCACGGATTAAATCCTGCAATAAATCCTCTGGCGTACGGGCCTCACTGACGAAGTAGCGAATTTGCTCTTTGATCTGCACGGCCTTGGCAAATGGGCAGAGATTCAAGCCGATTACGGCCTTCTCTAGCCAAATTTGGGTGTTTGTGATGATTTCTGCATGAGTGGAAAGAGGTATTGCGGAAGGCGTGGTCATGATGGAGTAGAAATTGAATGGATAAGAAGCGACAAGGATAGCAGCCTCTCTCATGAGGCAGTGCATCAAATCATCTCAATGGCATTAAATTCTCATCGTACCGAGAGAAAGATCAAGTGCAACAAACATACCGCCCGCTACCCAATGAATGAATTAAATTAGTGAGCGCCAGAGCGATACTGTCGCGGCTTAAGAGAAATGCGAACAATCATCCCTGCTCAACCGCAATCGCTTTGTAAGTGAGCGCACCAATTACCGCGCCGATAATCGGCGCGACCCAAAACAGCCACAATTGCTGAATAGCCCAGCCACCGACATACAATGCTACACCCGTGCTACGCGCGGGGTTCACGGACGTATTCGTAACAGGAATGCTAATCAGATGGATCAGGGTCAGCGCCAAGCCAATGGCGATAGGCGCAAACCCTTGCGGAGCGCGCCTATCGGTCGCCCCCATAATGACAATCAGAAACATCATCGTCATGACTACTTCAGTGATCAGCGCTGCTTGCATGGAATACGCACCGGGAGAATGTTCGGCATAGCCATTCGAGGCAAATCCGCCTGCAAGTTCAAAGCCAGCCTTGCCACTGGCAATCAAGTACAACACGCCGCCGGCAACAATCCCGCCGAATACTTGAGCAAGAATATAAGGGAGTAATTTATTGGCAGGAAAGCGCCCGCCTGCCCACAGGCCGATTGATACGGCAGGATTCAAATGACAGCCTGAGATATGACCAATCGCATACGCCATGGTCAGCACAGTCAAGCCAAACGCCAGTGAAACCCCGTGCAAGCCGATGCCCACGCCGGGGAATGCCGCAGCCAATACAGCACTGCCACATCCACCCAATACCAGCCAGAAAGTTCCGATAAATTCAGCGCCATATTGCTTCATTTGCTTTCCTTTTTAACTCAATGAAAAATTGATCGTTCTTCGTTTTTATTTCGCACTCTGCCAGTTACACCAAACATAAAAAACTAAGAGTGAAAAGTCCGAAGGATCAATTTAATTAAAACATTAAAATTGCACTTTTTATTGAGATAACTCAATAAATGCAATTTTTGCATTACATCCAAATGCAGCTATGTTTTATCTTAAAGTTAAAATTGGTGAACAATGAACGTACGATTCAATATTTAACGACATTTCTTAAAATTACTATTTTTTTCAAACGGATTTTCTGTGTAAAGTTAAAACTTTAAGGTTTTGACACCTTCCGCCGTTCCCAATAAACAGACATTCGCGCCATGCTGCGCAAACAACCCGACCGTCACTACGCCAACAATATTATTAATTTTTGCTTCCAGTGCCACCGGGTCAGTAATTTGCAATCCATGCACATCGACAATCACATTCCCGTTATCTGTCAGCAGCGGCACGCCATCTTTCAAGCGCAGACGTGCGTCTCCCCCGATGGCATTGAGTTGGCGTATCACGACCGTTTGCGCCATCGGAATCACTTCCACCGGCAATGGAAATTTACCCAGTACATCGACTAATTTAGAACCATCCGCGATACAAATAAATTGATCGGCAACAGACGCTACAATTTTTTCGCGCGTCAGTGCAGCCCCACCACCCTTGATCATTGCACCTTGGGGCGTAATTTCATCAGCGCCATCAATGTAGACCGCCATTGACGTCACCTGATTCAAATCGAGCACCGTAATGCCATGCGCCCGCAAACGCGCTGCGGTTTCTTCGGATGAAGCTACTGCTGCCTTGATCTTGTGCTTGATTTTGGCTAATTCGTCGATAAAAAAATTCGCTGTGGAGCCTGTACCGACACCGACAATTTCACCTTCTACGACATAGTGAATAGCCGCCTGTGCCACCGCTTGTTTGAGTTCGTCTTGAGTCATAATGATATGAGTAATAAATAAAATTAAAAATACTGGGTAATAACTGGGTATGAGTGGATTTAACAGGCTGAAGAGCTTACTACACCACCAATGGAGGCTCATCCATCAAAGCGACTTGTTCACGCAATTCTAATATTCTGTCTTGCCAATAGCGTTGTGTATTAAACCAAGGAAAAGCATGTTTGAAAGCAGGGTCATCCCACCGTTGCGCCAGCCATGCAGAATAATGTAACAAACGTAAGCTACGTAAAGCTTCAATCAAATGCAGCTGACGTGGCTCAAAGTCATAAAAATCTTCGTAGCCTGCCAAAATATCGCACAACTGCGACGTCATCTCAGCACGGGTGCCGGACAATAACATCCATAAATCTTGTATTGCAGGCCCCATCCGGCTATCGTCAAAATCGACGAAATGCGGTCCGGGATGCGCACCGGAATCAGTCCACAAGACGTTCCCCATATGGCAATCGCCATGCAAACGAATTGATGCCAATTCACCAGCACGATCAAAACAGCGCGCTATGCCGTCTAACAGCATGCTGGTCACGCTTTGATAGGCTGCCAGTAAATCAGCAGGAATAAATGCATTCGACAGCAAAAATTTTACGGGTTGATAGCCAAAACTATGGATGTCGAGTGTTGGACGATGCCGATACGCTTGCACCTCACCGACCGCATGAATCCGTCCAATAAAACGTCCTAGCCATTCTAGTGTTTCTGGCCGGTCCAACTCTGGCGCGCGCCCACCCTGCCTAGGAAATACAGAGAATCGATAACCGAGATAATTATGCAAACTTTGACCTTGATTATTGATCAAGGCGGGCACCACAGGAATCTCAAGCGCGCTCAGTTCACTCACAAAGGCATGCTCCTCCAGAATCGCAGCATCACTCCAGCGCTTTGGCCGGTAGAATTTGGCCACCAGTGGCGCGCCCTCCTCCATCCCTAATTGATAAACCCGATTTTCGTAGCTATTGAGTGCCAACAGGCGCCCGTCACACTGAAAATCAGCACTATGCATCGCATCGAGCACGCAATCAGGATTTAATCCGGCAAATGAGCTGACGTCATCAGGGGCAAGGGCGGAAGGAGTTAAAAGTTCGGTCATAGCCATTATTGTACGTGCATTCCTCCCACGGAAGAGAGACAAAGCGCTACACTTCCACTATTCCAATTTCTGCCTTATTTTTACCATAAGAGCCCTATCATGCATCTCGACGAACCACTCAGCGACAAAGAATTCAATGAACTAGACAAATTTCTCATGTCGGATCGGGTCGGTGATGACGGCATGACCATGGATGCATTGCATGGTTACCTGACAGCGATTGCGCTGGGGCCCGAAGTTATTCCCATGGCGGAGTGGCTTCCCTTGGTTTGGGGCTTGCCTGATCAGGCCGAGCCTAGCTTCAAGAACGAAAAAGAGATGCAAAAAATCTCGAATTTAATTGCCCGTTTCATGAATGAAATTCAGATTACCTTTGAGGTCGCGCCGCAAGAATTTGAACCCTTGTTTTGCATCATGGAACAAGACGGAAAAGAACTGATTGATGGTGAAACCTGGGCATGGGGCTTTTGGGAAGGCATGCAATTGCGCGAAGAAGCCTGGGAAACGGCCTGGCAATCTGACATCGCGCCATTACTCCACCCCATTTACCTGTTAGGCGCTGAAGAAATCGAAGAAGCAGAATTAAAACTGGTCGACACGCCAGAAAAGTGCCACAAACTGGCGCTAGAACTGGAAGCCGCGATACCGGAAATTCGTCGCTTTTGGGCACCATTACGCAAATCTGGCGTCGCGACAATCAAACGCGATACACCCAAGGTAGGTCGCAACGATCCTTGTCCATGCGGCAGCGGTAAAAAATACAAAGTCTGCTGCGGTGCCGAGCCAACCATCCATTAGATTGTAATATCTGTGCCTGAATAAACCCTCTAGCGATCTGCTTTGGCAGGTCGAATTTTGTATGCTACTTTAGGTGTTTTCCATCCGCTTACCGGAGTAGCATATGAGCCTGCAAGAACAATTCAATCAAGCCCAGATCGATTCAAAAAATTTACCAGAACGTCCTGATAACATGACTTTGCTGAAAATTTACGCACTATTTAAACAAGGCAGCACCGGTGATGCTACCGGCGATCGCCCTGGAATAACGGATTTTGTCGGTCGCGCTAAGTTCGATACATGGGCCGCGTTGGCCGGAACAACACAAGAAGCCGCTATGCAACAGTACACAGACTTGATTAACGAACTCAAGGGCTAAAGAATAAAAAAAGAGGGGGTATATTTTAAAGCGCACGTCAATCATGCGCGATAAGCGGCAAAATCAAATATACTCCCTCCCAGTATCTAATTGACAAAAACGGCAGGATTCAATAAATTCGGTGGTCGTTGATGACTCAAGCCAGCGATCAGATTATCCGCAGCACAATTGGCCATAGCGCGCCGTGTAGCTTCGGAGGCGCTGGCGATATGCGGTGTCAGCACGACATTCTTCAGCGTTAAAAAATCAGGATGAAATTTCGGTTCATTCTCGAAGACATCCAATCCGGCAGCAGCAATTTTTTGCTGCCTTAAGGCCGCGATCAACGCCACATCATCGACTATTCCACCACGCGCCAGATTGACCAGCGTAGCGGATGGCTTCATCATCAACAGTTCTGCCGCCCCGATAGTATGGTGTGTTTCAGTTGAATAGGGCAACACCAGGATAACGTGATCGGCGGTTTTTAGCAGCTCTTCTTTGCTGACATACACCGCGTTGTTTGCGTAGGACTCTTGTTGATCGGTAAGGCGAGAACGGTTGTGATAAACGACCCGCATATCAAACCCCATAGAACGGCGCGCAACCGCCTGCCCTATTCTGCCCATGCCGATGATCCCCAGAGTCGCACCGTGAATATCCGCCCCCAGAAAAGCATCGTAACTCCATTTATTCCATTTACCAGCACGTAACCAGTGTTCTGATTCAGTCACACGACGCGCCGTTGCCATCAACAGGGCCCAGGCAAAATCGGCGGTAGTCTCGTTTAAAACATCCGGCGTATTGCTTGCCATCACACCGCGTGCAGTACAGGCAGGCAGATCAAGATTATCGTAACCCACTGCCATATTTGCCACCATCTTGAGCGCAGGTAATTGCGCCAGTAATTCTGCATTCAAGCGGGCACTGGCGGTACACAAAACACCTTGCTTCCCCTTTAACTTGGCAAGCAATTCCGGTGCGGTAAAAATAATATCCTCTTGATTAGACTCCACGTCAAAATACCCGGATAAACGTTCAATTATCTCAGGGAAAATTGCTCGCGCAATCAAAATAGCTGGTTTCATGTTTTTCACTCAAAAAAAGATCAGGGTTATCACAGCAAATAGTGGCAATAAAATACAACAAGACCATGCCATATAGCCAAAGAAAGAAGGCATCACGATATTTCGTTGCTCCGCAATGGCTTTCACCATCATATTCGGTGCATTCCCGATGTAACTCATCGCACCCATAAAGACAGAGCCACAAGAAATCGCCGCCAAGGTAGCCGCCAACTTAGTCATCAGGAGCGCCGGATCGCCCCCTGCAGTATTAAAAAATACCAGATACGTAGGAGCATTATCTAAAAATGAGGAGAGAAGTCCGCTAGACCAAAAATACATCGCGTTGATGGGGTGCCCTTGCTGGTCCGACAGCGCCACAATCACTGAAGAGAATGGCCCCGCCTCAGCCGCCTTGAGGAGAGCAATAACTGGCACAATCGTAATGAAGATTGCCGCAAAAATCTTGGCTACCTCAATGATAGGACCCCATGTAAATTCATTACCCTCACGCGCACTGGCAGGAGTTAATTTGAGCGATGCCAGCATAAGTAGTAGCAAGCCAGTGTCGCGCAACATATTTTGTAACTCAAGTTTTTGGCCCATTATTTGAAACGCAATGCCCGGTTTCCAAAAGCCACTCATCAGCACCAGAAGCACTACGCCCGCCAATAAAATAAAATTAATTTTTCCTTCAATTTGGATGGCAGAATCTGGCGTAGGGTCAAGTCGCGCAGGATGGGTTTCATCGCGGCGATGATAGTAATATCTATCCAGCAAATAAAACATGAATAACAAACTCAAACAAAGAAACAAGGTTTGAGCAAAGACATTTTTCAGTGTCCATAAAAAATCAACCCCGTGCAAAAAACCCAGAAACAAAGGGGGATCGCCCAATGGCGTCAATGCGCCCCCTGCATTCGCCACCAGAAAAATAAAAAACACCATGACATGCTTAACGTGCTGACGATTATCATTGGCGCGAATTAAAGGCCGCACCAACAACATCGCCGCCCCCGTGGTTCCCATCACACTCGCAAGCACCGTCCCTAGCGCAAGAAAACCCACATTTAGCTCTGGCGTACCATGTAAATTCCCTCGCACGCAGATCCCCCCCGCAACCACAAATAGCGTAGCCAAAAGAATGATAAAAGGAAAATATTCTGCAAACAAGGTATGAGTAGCACTAGAAAATGCTTCGTCGACACCAAATAGAGCGGAGCATGGCAACAAAAATGCCAACCCCCAACCGGCCGCAATTTTGCCAAAGTGGCGATGCCATAACAGGGGGGTTAGCATCGGTGCCAAGGCAATACTTAATAATAAACCGACAAATGGAATGGCCCAAAATCCCGACAAGTAAATTACTAAATGCTGTCCGCTTAAGTCGGTGGCCTGTCCCCACAACGGCATCAGGCCTGATAACAGGCCAAATACGCTTTTACAAAAAATTTTATTTAATGTCATTTTTTAAAATAATCAAAATTGAACTATAAAACCGAAATGCATCATAACCGCGCAGCGCCCCACTCTTGCGGCAAATTTTTTTCGGTACGACATCAAAAAATTTCATCATCCCGTGATCACTTAGATATACATCAATGCGCAATATTGAAATTCAAATAGAATTTACTGACCAGATTTTAATGCTGCCAGTAAAGCTACTTGGAGATCAATCGCATTTGCTTATGCGTAATTTATCTAAGCTTGATTTGTGAGTTACGTTAAATTGCCTTAAAATACAAGGCTTTGCAGCTATTGAATTATCTATAGCTGTGCCGAATACCCCGTTTTTTTTTAAGATAGGCCTGTTATGACCCACGTTGTGACCGAATCTTGCATCCGTTGCCGTTATACCGATTGTGTGGATGTATGCCCGGTGGACTGCTTCCGCGCAGGTCCAAATTTCCTGATAATTGATCCTGATGAATGTATCGACTGCGCCGTCTGCGTAGCCGAATGTCCGGTCAATGCGATTTACGCAGAAGAAGATGTGCCTGCCGATCAGCAACAGTTTATCAAGATTAATGTTGACCTGACGCCAAATTGGCCTTCCATCACCAAAACCACCAGCCCATTGCCAGATGCAGATGACTGGAAAGACGTTAAAGACAAATTGCAGTACTTGGTGCGTTAAACACTGCCACACTGCCGCTTTTTTATCAGGGAACACGAAGTCGTATGGAAAATAAACAAACAACTCCGGCGCACGTCATTGAAGCCGATGCGGTGATCATTGGCGCAGGACCGGTAGGATTGTTTCAGGTGTTTGAACTTGGATTACTAGAAATCAAGGCACACGTCATCGACTCTCTTCCTGTAGTAGGTGGTCAATGCGTAGAACTGTATCCAGACAAACCCATTTACGACATCCCTGCGGTACCGATGTGTACGGGTCAAGAACTGACTGACAATCTGTTGAAGCAGATTGCTCCATTTGAGCCTACTTTTCACTTGAACCAAGAAGTGACTCTGGTACAACGCCGTGAAGATGGCCGCTTTGATTTGGAAACATCGCAGGGGCAGCGTTTTATCACCAAAACTATTTTTATCGCTGCCGGCGTTGGTTCATTTCAGCCACGCACTTTAAAAGTTGAAGGCATCGACGCCTTCGAAGGCACACAAGTATTTTATCGCGTCAAGAATCCTAGCCAGTTCGAAGGGAAAAATCTGGTCATCTGTGGCGGTGGCGACTCCGCAGTAGATTGGGCATTGGCACTCGCTGACAAGGCCGAATCTATTGTCATATTACATCGGCGTGATGACTTCCGCGCGGCACCGGCTTCTGTCGCCAAGATGAAAGAAATGTGTGAAAACTTTGAAATGCAATGCATCATCGGCCAGGTCAGCGGCATCGAAACTAAAGATGATAAATTAAGCGAACTTAAGGTAACAGGTGCCGATGGCGTTACACGTCGCTTGCCACTGGATGACTTGTTGGTGTTCTTTGGCCTCTCGCCAAAACTGGGGCCCATCGCTGATTGGGGCTTGGATATTGAACGTAAGCAGCTCAAGGTAATAAGTACCGAGAAATTTGAAACTAACATTCCTGGTATTTTTGCCGTTGGCGACATCAACACCTATCCAGGTAAGAAAAAATTGATCTTATCTGGCTTTCATGAAGCCGCTCTCGCCGCTTTTGGTGCCGCAGCATATATTTTCCCTGAAAAGAAAATTCATATGCAGTACACCACAACCTCACCCAAACTACACAAAATATTAGGTGTAGAAACGCCAGTTTTTGATTAAATATAGCAACTGCAGCGATACAAAAAAAAAGGCAGCACGGGTTTCCGTGCTGCCTTTTTTTGTAGCAAGCATCATTTCATTATCATAAAAATAAAGATTTAACTCTTATTTACAATCTACTGCCCGCAGATCAAACAGTCGTGCGACAAATACTCAAAAGTGGTTTATGATGCATTGCAACATCTTAGAATTCTTTTTCTAAATTTGAATTGATACATCTATCTGAAAGACCTGATCATGCTTTATCAATTTCATGAATTTAACCGTGCTTTCTTGACGCCATTGACCAAATGGGCAGAAGCATCGTCAAAAATGTTTGCCAATCCTATATCTCCACTGGCACATTCACCCTACGCTCAACGGATTGCCGCAGGTTATGAACTCATGTTCAGACTTGGTAAGCATTATGAAAAGCCTCAGTTTGAAATAGTCTCCACGACGGTAGATAAACAATTGGTCGAGGTCGTTGAGAGTACTACTTCCATCAAGCCTTTCTGCAAATTACTGCATTTCAAAAAAAATCTATCCGACAAAGAATTAGGTAAATTAAAACAGCCTAAGGTCTTGTTAGTTGCCCCCCTATCAGGTCATCACTCTACTCTGCTGCGCGATACTGTACGCGGGCTACTCCCAGAGCATGATGTTTACATCACCGACTGGATCGATGCACGCATGGTGCCACTGTCGGAAGGCGCTTTTCATCTGGACGATTACATTTTTTATGTGCAAGATTTCATTCGTTTACTCGGTCCTGATGTTCACGTTATTGCGGTTTGCCAACCTACAGTACCCGTACTGGCAGCTATCGCCCTAATGGCAACGGCCAAAGACCCTAAGCTACCAAAATCCATGACAATGATGGGTGGCCCAATTGATCCGCGCAAATCGCCAACACAGGTCAATAATCTCGCAACGGAAAAGAAATTTTCATGGTTTGAGAACACCGTTATTTATAACGTACCTGGCAATTACCCAGGTTCTGGTCGCAAGGTTTATCCTGGATTTCTGCAGCACACTGGCTTTGTTGCAATGAATCCGAATCATCATGCTCAAAGCCATTGGGATTTTTACCAGCACCTGATTAAGGGTGATGATGAATCAGCAGAGCAGCATCGCAAATTTTATGACGAATACAATGCCGTTCTTGATATGCCTTCTGAATACTATCTTGATACTATCAAAACGGTATTTCAGGAATTTCATCTGCCTGCAGGTACTTGGGAGGTTGACGGCAAACTGGTACGTCCACAGGATATTAAAACCGTTGCTCTTTTCACTGTTGAAGGGGAACTCGACGACATCTCAGGCCCTGGTCAAACACAAGCAGCACATGATTTGTGCAGTGGTATCCCCTCGAACATGAAACAAGATTTCGTGGCCCCAGGCTGCGGTCACTATGGCATTTTCTCCGGGCGCCGCTGGCGTGAAATAATTTGTCCAAAAGTTGGTGCGTTCATCAAAGAACATTCCTGATCTGGATATAATTTTTTAAAAAACCGCCTGTATATTGGCGGTTTTTTTTTCGCTTACATCTAAACTTGTATATGTTCCATCGCCCCGAATTGCAAGCTAGCACCTGCATCACTCCACATAAAAAATAATAGCATCTCACTCATCTGCGCTCAGCAAGTAAGAACAAACGAATATCTTTTTTCGTTTGTGACGGCCCTCATTTGGACGGATAATAGCATCCCTTGTTAACCACCGATTGAAATACCTGTGCTCCTGACTCTTGTCGATCAAATAGAAGAACTACTGCCGCAAACCCAATGTACCAAATGCGGTTATCCTGCTTGTCGCCCCTATGCTGAAGCAATTGCCAATGGTAATGCCAGCTACAATCAATGCCCACCAGGTGGACAAGAGGGTGTTGCGAGACTTGCGTTATTACTGGGAAAACCGGCTATTCCACTCGATATCAGTCATGGACACGAGCGTGTACGTCCTGTGGCGATGATTGAAGAAGCGTACTGTATTGGTTGCACTCTATGCATACAAGCATGCCCAGTTGACGCCATTGTAGGGGCAGCCAAACAAATGCATACGGTATTGCCTGAGTTATGTACAGGGTGTGATTTATGCGTGGCACCCTGCCCTGTTGACTGCATCAGCATGATTGATGTGGCGAGTGGTAAAACTGGCTGGGAAGCGTGGTCGCAGCAACAGGCCAATCAGGCGCGGAATCAATTCCATTCCCGCCAACAGAGGTTGGAGCGTGAAAAATCTGAGAACGACGAAAGACTACTAGCCAAGGCAGTAGAAAAATTGCGCGCAGTCTCAGCAGAAATTGCGTTAACTGAAGGCGAAATTCACGAAAAACAACGTAAAAAAGCTATCATTAGCGCAGCGATAGAGCGTGCCAGACTCAAAAAACTAGAATCAGAAAACACTAAATTTTAATTTTAATTTTTATTTAAATTTAATTCGCCAATACGACATCAACGAACGCAACGAAATGAATGCAATAAAAAGGCACGCCATCTTCAGTCGCTTCCAAGCGCAAAACCCCCACCCGACTACCGAACTGGAATACACCACACCGTTTGAATTACTAATCGCTGTCTTGCTTTCTGCGCAGGCAACGGACGTATCGGTGAATAAGGCGACAAAAAAACTTTACCCTATCGCCAATACACCTGAAAGCATCTACGCACTAGGCGTGGAAGGGCTAATACCCTATATCCAAACCATAGGATTATTTCGTACCAAGGCAAAAAATGTCATCGAAACCTGTCGGATTCTGATTGCAGAGCATCATAGCTTCGTACCGCGCTCACGCGAAGCGCTAGAAGCCTTACCAGGAGTAGGACGCAAAACCGCTAATGTCGTATTGAATACCGCATTTGGAGAGCCTACTATCGCGGTAGATACGCATATCTTCCGCGTCTCTAACCGTACCGGTATCGCCCCTGGAAAAAACGTTGAAACCGTTGAAGAAAAATTACTTAAATTTGTACCCAAAGAATTTAGAATGGATGCACATCATTGGTTAATATTGCACGGACGCTATACTTGCCTCGCACGCAAGCCAAAATGCTGGAACTGCATGATCGTCGATTTATGCGAATTCAAACAAAAAACACCCTTACCAAAGAATGTATAAGGGCATCAGCGCAACACTCACTGCAAATGATCAGACAATCTTACATACATCGTCAAATGCCAGGCGAGGAGAACGCGGGAAAAGTTTCTCCGCATCACCATAGCCAAAATTACAAATAAAATTAACCTTCACATCTGTACCAGCAAAAAAACTGGCGTTCACTTTATCCACATCAAAACCAGACATTGGCCCACAGTCGGGTCCCACTGCACGCGCAGCCAGCATCAGGTAAGCACCTTGCAGAGAAGAATTACGAAATGCAGTGGTTTCTATAGCAGCTTGGTTGCCAGCAAACCAAGAACGCGCATCGGTATGCGGAAACAATTGTGGTAATTTGTCGTAAAACGCCATGTCCATGCCAATAATGGCAGTAACAGGTGCCGTTCTAGTTTTATCTTGATTACCCGGTGCCATGCACGCTAGCAATTTATTTTTTCAGCATCAGATTCAACAAACACAATACGAGCTGGTGAACAATTGGCCGAGGTTGAACCCCATTTCATCAAGTCGTAAATTTGCTGCAATTGGATATCTGTTACTGGTTTGTCTTACCACTCATTATGAGTACGTGCATCAGTGAATAAAGTAGCGAGATTTTCCTGCGTCAACATGGTCTTTCCTTTTGTTTTATTATAAACATCGGATAATAACCGAAGTAAAAAAATCGTTCAGCGCAAGATAGGACGATTACCCGTAAAATACGTTTTATTCAGTTTCATTATTTCGCCATGTTCACACCTAGCCAACAAGATGTCAGACGTTTTTTTTGTGAAACTTTCAGAAAGTTTCATGCCCGAGAGATTCTTACCCCGTTAGAAGCAATCGCCTCAGACTGGATTAATCAGCACCCTGAGTACGATGATGTGTTGCAAAATCCAGAAACCGCACTGGAGGCAAATTACAGCATAAATGAAGGAAACAGCAATCCGTTTCTTCATTTGTCTATGCATCTGTCGATTGCAGAACAAATTTCAGTAGACCAACCACGCGGAGTGCGTGCCGCCTTCGAAATCTTGACGAACAAGTTCAACTCACAACATGAGGCACATCATCAGATCATGGAGTGTCTTGGTGAAATGATTTGGAATTCACAGCGTAGCGGTTTACCACCTGATGGTGAGGCATATATTGAAGCCCTACGCAAACGCACATGCGCATAACGCGTCAACAATAAAAAAAGCCACGAAATTCGTGGCTTTTTTTATTTCAAAATACTATGCTTATTTTTGTAAAACCAGACTACCTGGCAGGCTATTTAAGTAAGCTGCGATATTTTGAATATCTGTATTGGACAAAGCTTTTGCCTGGGCACCCATAATCGCGTTACCACGGCCATACGCACCATCAGCACCACGCTGATAAGCTTTCAATGCCTGCGCAATATAATCAGTATGCTGACCTGCAAGCTTTGGATAACTAGGATCGATAGGCGTACTAAAATTTGCACCGTGACAAGAAGCACAATTAAATTTTTCGGCAGCCAGTTTACCCGCGTCAATATTACCACCAGCAAGCGCAGCAAAAGAGGATGCAGAAAGAAGCAAGGCCAATAGTGTATTTTTTTTCATAATCTACTCCTGTTCTTATTTTTGTTGCGAGTAGTAGGCAGACAAATCAGCAATATCCTGATCTGACAAACTGCCTGCAATACCACGCATCGTTGGATGTTTGCGATCACCTTTACGGTAAGCCTTCAGTGCGCTTACGATATAGGCGGCTGATTGACCACCGATCATAGGCACTTGATAAACTTCTGGGAAAGTAGCCTTATAACCAGGAATGGCATGGCAACCGATACACATAGCAACCTTGTTTTCTGCGGCTTTGGCATTGCCAACCACATCTGCCGCAGCAGCAACCTGCACAAAGCTCGCGAGAGCGAGAAGAGCAAACAATTTTTTCATATTAAAGGAGATAGAATTTATCTAATGAGCGATTTGATTCAACACAGCATTCTAGCTGATTACGATCAAATTTGCGTAAAAATCACAGCAAAAGCAGATCTACGGCGATATTTATCGATTTAATACGAAATAAACGCGACAGATATAGAAACAGGTGTTCGTAAAATAGAACAGCCGTTCACAATAATTGCTGTTCTCGCTTATACTCGATACAGTAAAGAGAATTTTCTATCTAACGCGTTGAATTTCAGCACACATAAAAATACACATACATCATGAAACAGGTAACCCGATTTGATGGCGCACAGAATTACGTCGCGACCGATGATTTGAAATTGGCAGTCAATGCCGCCCTCACCCTGCAACGCCCGCTATTAATCAAAGGTGAGCCTGGCACAGGTAAAACCATGTTGGCAGAAGAAGTGGCTACTGCACTCAACATGCCGTTAATGCAGTGGCATATCAAGTCAACAACCAAAGCGCAGCAAGGCCTATACGAATACGATGCCGTATCACGTTTGCGCGATTCGCAACTCGGCGATGAACGCGTCAAAGATATTCACAATTACATTGTTAAAGGCGTTCTTTGGCAAGCATTTACAGCCGATGAACCAGTAGTTTTGCTAATTGATGAAATCGATAAAGCAGACATTGAATTCCCGAATGATTTATTACGTGAACTCGATCGGATGGAATTTTATGTTTATGAAACCCGAGAAATGGTGCGTGCCATACATAGACCGCTAGTCATCATCACGTCGAACAACGAAAAGGAATTGCCCGATGCTTTTTTACGTCGCTGCTTCTTCCATTACATTAAATTTCCAGACAAAGACACAATGCAACAGATCGTCGATGTCCACTTCCCGACACTGAAAAGTGATTTGTTGGCACAGGCCTTACAAACATTTTACGAGGTACGCGATGTCGCCGGGCTGAAGAAAAAACCTTCAACTTCAGAATTACTTGATTGGCTGAAATTATTGTTGGCCGAAGATATACCAGCAGAGGCCTTGCGCAGCAAAGACACTAAAGTAGTAGTGCCACCACTACATGGAGCACTACTTAAAAATGAGCAAGATGTTCATTTATTTGAACGACTAGTATTCATGTCGCGTACCAACCGCTGATGATGTAAATAAAAATGAGGTCCCAGACGAGTGACATCACCTTGGACCTCATTTTTATTGGTAAAGCGTGAAAATCTTATTTTACTCTCACCTTACCTATCACCCGAATAGTCAACGATGTCACACCTGGCTCAAAACTAGTTTCAGCCACAGTAACATCTCCTCGCATAGCGCTTTTCATCATTGCTGTCTCAACACCATACGGTCGTGGTGAGCTGTCGCCGCCATCAAAATCCAAAGCTTCTATCACAATATTTTCATCCCTACGCCCCATTGCTTTAGTAATGACCCGTACACGCTCACTAAAGTTTTTATAACCAGCATCAAGGCGCGCCGCTTCCAGATTTTTGCCCGCCACATCAGATAATCCAAAGCTGATTCCATTTAACGCCAGCGTTTTTTGTACTGCCGCTGCGGTGGCAGGTAATTGCTTCAAATTTTGTGTTTTCATCTCCAGATATTGTCCAACTCTCCAGCCCGTCTGTTGGCGCTTGCGCAGCTGATTTGGAATACTCGATGTTTCATCTGAATAAATAGGATAAGAGTAATATCCTCGTGTTGCCAATTGAGCTTGAACATCTTCTTTTTTAATCAAGTCGGTGCCGGCTTTCATTTTTTGATTCACGCGTGACGCGGCAGCGGCCTTATCTTTATCTTGCTCCTCAATAAAAAAAGTGGCTATCGCCTGATCATTGTCAGCTTTGATATCGGCATAACCAGATACGGTCACGAGTGTTCCAGTATTCATTTGTTGCCCGTAAACTGGCATTACGATCATGCTGGCAAGAATTAAACCTGTGAGTTTTTTCATTAAGAATCCCCCCAAAATAGTGAACTAACAAAAGCGTAGACCTTAATATCTCCACAAAGTTGCAAACATGAACTTGAGAATAGTAAATTATCAAGCATCAGATATTGCATATTTTAATACTAAATTTATCGCTCAATCACAATTTGTAACTATTCAGTCCCCTATGAGGAAGATGATTTTGGAGCATTTTTAAACCACAATTTACTCAGCAATCAAGCGATTAATAGCCATAGTATTCGGCGGCATAGATGATTTTCTTGAAATCGAGCTGTTTTTTGGTCGAAAATTACGCTGAAAACCGGCCTTTTCATAAGGGGCTGAATAGTTAGCGCAATTTTGTAAATCAATAGTGGGCAATTCCAGCACGCATCTTCCATGCGACTTACAGAAGCGACCAACTGAAAAGGTGCATGACTATGTGTGACAGACTATGTGACAGGCGTGCTCACTTTTTTGCAAGCAAGCAGCCATAAAAAAGTCGCCTGAATAGGCGACTTTTTTCTTTACGCTGCATGTTCTTACAGATACATGCAGCGTAAATATACAACGCGTTAATTCAATTAGTTTTTCGATTGATCAACCAATTTATTTTTAGCAATCCAAGGCATCATCGCACGCAGTTTAGCGCCAACTTCTTCGATTTTGTGCTCGGAAGTCAGGCGACGACGGGAAATCAAAGTTGGCGCGCCAGCTTTGTTTTCCAAGATGAAGCTCTTCGCATACTCGCCAGTCTGAATATCTTTCAGGCATTGACGCATAGCATTTTTAGTGTCCTCTGTAACGATACGCGGACCAGTTACATATTCGCCGTATTCTGCATTGTTAGAGATCGAGTAATTCATGTTAGCGATACCGCCTTCATAGATAAGATCAACGATCAATTTCAACTCATGCAAGCATTCGAAATACGCCATTTCTGGTGCATAACCAGCTTCAACCAAGGTTTCAAAACCAGCTTTGATCAGTTCAACTGCACCACCGCACAACACAGCTTGCTCACCGAACAAATCAGTTTCAGTTTCTTCGCGGAAGTTAGTTTCGATAATGCCAGCACGACCGCCACCGTTTGCCATGGAATAGGACAATGCGATATCACGGGCAGAGCCTGATTTATCTTGATATACAGCGATCAGGTGAGGCACACCGCCACCTTGAGCGTAAGTGCCGCGTACAGTGTGACCTGGTGCTTTAGGCGCAACCATAATGACATCCAGATCGGCGCGTGGTACGACTTGACCGTAATGTACGTTGAAACCATGCGCAAACGCTAATACCGCGCCATGTTTTGCGTGAGGTGCGACGTTTTCATTGTAAACCTGAGCAATGTTTTCATCTGGCAGCAAAATCATGATGACATCGGCAGCTTTAACTGCATCATTTACTTCGGCCACATTCAGGCCAGCATTTTTTGCTTTGTCCCAAGAAGCACCACCTTTGCGCAGTGCTACCGTCACTTTACAACCGGAATCATTCAGATTTTGTGCGTGAGCGTGTCCTTGAGAACCGTAACCGATGATGGTAACGTTTTTGCCTTTGATCAGGGACAGGTCGCAATCTTTGTCGTAGAAAACCTTCATTTTTTAATTCCTAATAATTTAATTGTTTGAATTTATATTGACGTTTGAAATAACGTCAAAACACTAAACTGATGCTTTTATACTTTAAGGATGCGTTCACCGCGTCCTATGCCTGAGCCGCCGGTACGTACTGTTTCCAGAATCGCAGTGCGGTCTATTGAATCAATAAAAGCATCCAATTTACCTTTATTACCAGTCAACTCTATAGTATAGGTCTTTTCAGTGACATCAATGATGCGGCCACGGAAGATATCCGCAGTGCGCTTCATTTCTTCACGTTCCTTACCTACTGCGCGCACCTTGATCAACATCAGTTCACGCTCAATGTGCGCACCTTCAGTCAGATCAACTACTTTGATCACTTCGATCAAACGATTCAGATGCTTAGTAATCTGCTCAATAATATCGTCAGACCCGGAAGTCACAATGGTCATACGTGACAAGGTTGCATCTTCTGTTGGTGCCACAGTCAAGGTTTCAATGTTGTAACCGCGCGCGGAAAATAAGCCAACAACACGCGACAAGGCACCAGCTTCATTCTCTAGCAATACAGAAATGATATGTCTCATTACAGATCCTCCGAACCAAGCAGCATTTCAGTCAGACCCTTACCTGCCTTGACCATAGGCCAGACATTTTCGCTTTGATCGGTAATAAAATTCATGAATACCAATTTATCCTTCATCGCAAAGGCTTCTTTCAAAGCACCATCCACATCGGCGGGATTTTCGATTTTCATGCCAACGTGACCATAAGCTTCTACCAGCTTTGTAAAATCTGGTAAAGAATCCATGTAGGATTCAGAATATCGGCCGTTGTAATCAATTTTTTGCCATTGACGCACCATACCAAGAGCACGATTGTTTAGCAAAATAATTTTTGGTGTCAGATGATATTGCTTGCAGGTTGCCAACTCCTGGATGCACATTTGTATTGATGCTTCACCAGTAATGCAAGCGACGGTCGCATCAGGGTTAGCCATTTGCACTCCCATCGCATAGGGCAAGCCCACACCCATAGTCCCCAGACCACCGGAATTAATCCAACGACGGGGCTTATCAAAACGATAGTATTGCGCAGCCCACATCTGATGCTGACCAACGTCGGAAGTGACGAAAGCATCACCTTTTGTGATTTCCCAAACTTTTTGCACTACCGACTGCGGCTTGATAATTTCAGTCGAAGTCGTATATTTAAGACAATCACGTTCACGCCATTGATTGATCTGTTTCCACCAATCGGTCAGTGCTTTGCCATTTGGTTTGAGTTCGGACGCGTTCAACTGAGACAAAAACTCTTGCAATACATCTTTCACATTGCCAACGATAGGAATATCTACCTTAACGCGTTTAGAAATTGACGACGGATCAATATCAATGTGAATAATTTTGCGTGGATGTGAAGCAAAATGTTTAGGATTGCCGATTACGCGATCATCAAAACGTGCGCCAATTGCAATCAGCACATCACAGTGCTGCATAGCCATATTCGCTTCGTAAGTGCCGTGCATCCCAGGCATTCCTACGTATTTTTCATCAGACGCCCGGTAAGCGCCCAAACCCATCAGGGTATTGGTGCAAGGAAAACCAAGTTGATCGACTAATTTATTCAGTTCTGGCGCCGCATTAGCCAGAATCACGCCACCACCGGTGTAAATCATTGGACGTTCGGCTTGCAACAACAATTGAACCGCCTTGCGGATTTGTCCAGAATGACCTTTATCCACTGGCTTGTACGAGCGCATCTCAATTTCTTTTGGATACTCGTAGGTCGTTTTGTGATTGCTAATATCTTTAGGGATATCGATCAGTACTGGGCCAGGACGCCCCGTTGTGGCAATAAAAAACGCCTTTTTGACCGTTGCCGCCAAATCTCTGACGTCTTTCACCAAAAAATTATGTTTAACGCATGGACGTGTAATACCAACGGTGTCGCATTCCTGAAAAGCATCTTGGCCAATGGCATGGCTAGGGACCTGACCGGAAATGATCACCATAGGAATAGAATCCATGTAGGCAGTAGCCAAACCTGTAACCGCATTTGTCACGCCAGGACCAGACGTCACTAAAGCTACGCCAACTTTTTGCGAAGATCGGGAGTAAGCATCAGCGGCGTGAATCGCAGCCTGCTCATGGCGAACAAGAATATGTTGAAACTTGTCCTGATTGTAAATGGCATCGTAGATATAGAGTACCGCACCGCCCGGATATCCGAACACATGCTCAACACCCTCTTCGGCTAGACATTTAACTAATATCTCTGCGCCTGTAAATTCTGAACTCATAATAAATATTCCTTTCAAGGTCCATAGGAGATTGATCGGATGTTCTTTCCTAGCGAAACTGTGATACTAGGCGGTTAGCTGACATCCCTTTTTTGTGCTTTCACGTCATCTTTTATACATCCTTTGGATGTAGTTCCGGATTCCGCTTAAAGGCAACTCGTTCAGTCAGTTTATAAGCTTCGCTACAACAATTTCTCACACTTGTGGTATGGGTCAGAACAAACAGCTAATTAAAGCGAACCTGTTGACGACAGCATTGTGGACTGAATCAAACAGAATTTTTTGCCCCAAGATTTTGGAACGGAGTACTAAGGTACTGCGTAGCAGCATTTTGGTCAAGAAAAATCATTCCTACCAATGAAAAAAATTCTTGCAAATCAACTATTTTCGATAAAAAAATAGGACATTGAAGAGGAATTTTGCTAGCATTGGCGCAATTTTTACGCAGAAAGACGTCAAGCTCTCTTCAGCAAAAGTTAAACAAATTAAATATTAAAGAAATCAAAGAAGGCAATTTCATTAAAAATTGCTAAATTGAATATAGATTCAAACTAAACTCCTGATTACGAACGCCAACAGATGGCCACAGATAAAGAATTATCCAATTTTTTGGAAGGCGTAGAACGTCGCGCCTTCAAACATGCCCTGTATATGGTGCGCAATGAAGAATCCTCTTTGGACATCGTTCAGGAGGCAATGATCAAACTTGCCGAAAAATACGGTGACAAACCAGCAGCAGAGTTACCGATGTTGTTTCAACGTATATTGCAAAACACTATACTGGATTTTTTCCGGAGAGAGAAAGTACGCAATACATGGGTAAGTTTATTTTCAAACATGACACCAAATAATCAAGATGATGACAATTTTGATTTACTGGAAAGCTATACTGCAGAAGAAGGTACGCAGGCAGCTGAATCCGCTGCAGATAAACTTGAACGCGAACAAGTTCTCAATATTATTGACGAAGAAATAAAAAAACTTCCAACACGTCAACGAGAAGCTTTCCTCATGCGTTACTGGGAAGACATGGATGTGGCTGAAACAGCCACTACAATGGGTTGCTCCGAAGGGAGCGTGAAGACACATTGCTCTCGTGCCACACATGCATTGGCTGCATCGCTCAAGGCTAAAGGAATACATTTATGAACTACTCAAAAGAAGTAAAGGATCTCGATTTCGCCTACAAAATTCGGCGCGCACTCAACGAGTCCACAGAAAACTTATCAGCATCAACCTTAGATCGCTTGGCTAATGCACGCAAGATGGCATTGGCTAGCAAGAAACAAGAAGTGCCTGTCGCCGCATTTGTGCTCAAAGGTGTTCTTGCAGGAAATTCGGGCTTTTCATTTCAGGGTCCGAGTTCTTGGCTTGGCAAATTTGGGGTCGCCCTGCCTCTTTTGGTGTTAATAATCGGACTGTTTGGCATTTATGAGTACGAACAACAGCAAAGAATCAGCGATTTGGCGGAAATAGACGTTGCAGTATTGGCGGACGAATTACCACCTGATGCTTATCTGGACACTGGCTTCAGTGCCTTTCTAAATAAAGTGGAGGAATAGACGTGCATTTCCCCGCTTTGTTCATGCCCAACAAGATTCAGTTAATTCTTTTTTCACTTATAGCTATAGCAAGCACCTCCATGGTGTTTGCTGCTGGCGGTATTCAGGTTGCCGCACCAAAATCAGCGGCATCGACTACGATTATGGCATCGACCAAGCCACTTTGGATTGAACTTTCTGCCCAGCAGAAGTTGGCAATAGCCCCGTTAGCCCCAGAATGGGACAAAATGGATGAAACCCGCAAAAAAAAATGGCTGGAAATTGCTAATAAATATCCAGCCATGAAGTCGGATGAACAGGCACGTGTTCAAGAGCGCATACGTGACTGGGTAAAACTTAGCCCAGAACAGCGCATGCAAGCACGGGAAAATTTTGCGAGGACAACACAGATTAAACCGGAGAAAAAATCTGCGCAGTGGCAGCAATACCAGCAACTCAGTGATGAACAAAAAAAACAACTTGCTAACGAAGCGAATAGAAAAAAAAGTGTCACCAATCTTCCGCCGGAATCGCAGAGAAATGTAAAACCACTTTCGCCTATCAGAGTCGGGCCCCCTATAATAATAAAATCGGCGCCAAAACCAGTAATGACACAGTCGGGTCAACCAATACAACAAACAGTGCCGTCGGCATCACCCGTCTCGCCGCTTAGCACCGCGCCAAATGCGCCGGCATCTCAAGCGATAGAGAAATAAGCAGTGACGCAAAAATTTTCACAAGCATCCACCGTCACGCCAAGCTTGAAACGCCGCCTGATCTGCATGATCTATGAGGCTATATTATTGTTTGGTGTCATTTTTGTTGCCGATTTAATTTTCGATGTCTGGACACAGAGCCGGCATGCGCTCACGTTGCGCCATGCTCGAGAATTATGGTTATTTATTGTTATTGGCGCGTATTTTGTTTTCTTTTGGAGCCGGAGTGGTCAGACCTTGGCAATGAAAACTTGGCATATACGAGTGACTGATAAGGAAAGACAAAAACTCCCATTACCGAAAGCAATTGTGCGTTATTTTCTAGCCTGGATGTGGTTTTTGCCAGGACTTGCAATTGCAGCCCAATTTGAATTAAAAAGTTGGAGCAGCATAACTGTTGTCGCAATAGGCATGGCACTTTGGGCATTAACAGCTTTGTTCGATAAGGATAAACAGTTTCTTCATGATAAACTCGCTAAAACGCGCTTGATTCATGTCGAGTTGGATCGAGCATTCACTCAAAAAATTTAACGTAAATAAAAAAACATCTCTATTTTTGCAATGTTTGTTTCACTACATATTTGTATCGTTTTTTTGTATTTTAAGCATTCAATGTTATTCTATAGAAATAACAGTGCAATACGCCTAAAATAAAGCTGCATTTTCTCATACCTGTCCACTTTCCACCTAAGAGGGAGTGCGAACAGGGTGCCGTCCCTGATTGTGGGTGGCGGCAGATCGATAAAGGGACAAACATGCAACACAAAGCTCCTCGCCGCACCAGAGAACGCATACTCGAATTATCTCTCAGATTATTCAATGAATTTGGCGAGCCCAATATAACGACCACGGTCATCGCCGAAGAGATGAATATCTCGCCAGGCAATCTTTACTATCACTTCCGCAATAAAGACGATATCGTCAATTCCATATTCATTCAATTTGATACTGAAATCAATAAAAAACTCGCATTTCCCGAAGGTCGAAAAGCAAATATTCAAGACATTTGGACTTACCTGCATTTAACCTTTGAACTGGTATGGCGTTACCGTTTTTTTTATCGTGACCTGAATGATCTTCTGTCTCGCAATCGCAAACTAGAACTCAATTTCAAGCAAATTTTAAGCCATAAAATTAAAGTAGCAACCGAGTTATGCGTAGGTTTACGTTTAGATGGTGAATTTGAAGGAACGGACATGGACATTGATGCGCTGGCGACCAATATCGTGGTAGTTGCCAGCTATTGGCTATCCTATGAGTACGTACGGAATCCGAGGAAATATACCGAACTGCAAACGATGTCTGATTCGCTGGCCCGCGGCTGCTATCAAGTGATCGTACTGATCAGCCCCTATTTGCGTGGTGAAACAAAGACTGCGTTTGAGAAACTTTCACAAGAATATTTGCGCAAGTTAGTACCTTCAACTGATACTGCGCTATGAAGTCCATTTGCGTTTTTTGTGGCTCCTCCACCGGAGCTTCAGAAGCGCATGACACTGGTGCCCGCCAGTTGGCGGCAAATTTGGTAGATCGGCAACTGGCGCTGGTATATGGTGGTGGCAATGTGGGTTTGATGGGGGTTATTGCCAATGAAGTTTTACGACTGGGAGGGCATGTCACTGGCGTTATACCGCAAGCATTAATGGATAAGGAGGTCGGCCACATCAACCTAAGCAAGTTACACATAGTCCGTAATATGCACGAACGCAAGGCGTTAATGGCAGAATTATCTGACGGTTTCATTGCTATGCCAGGCGGAATTGGTACCTTAGAAGAACTGTTTGAGATGTTTACCTGGCTACAACTAGGGTTTCATGAAAAGCCGCTAGGCCTGCTGAACATAAATGGTTATTACGATGGATTAATTACTTTTTTACAACATATAGTACAAAGTAAATTCCTCAAACCTGAACACCTGGCCTTACTGATCAATGAGGCAGATCCCGATCAGCTACTGCAACGATTCGCGAATTTTCAATCACCTCATTTGAATAAGTGGCTAAGTAAAAAGGACCTCTAAGCAGGCAACCATTTCAAGCCATCTTCGGTGCGACCACGCGGTCGGTATTCACATCCTACCCAACCTTGATACCCCAATTGATCGAGTAAAGCAAACAAATAGGGATAATTGACTTCCCCGTCATCCGGCTCATTTCGACCAGGGACACTGGCGATCTGAATATGACCAATATCATCAATATGTTGTATTAAAGTCGAACTTAAATCTCCTTCCATGATTTGTGCGTGATAAAAATCCATTTGTACCTTGAGATTTGATTCACCAACTGCCTGAAGGATGGCATGTGCCTGCTCTTGAAAATTCAAGAAATAACCAGGCATGTCACGCGTGTTGATTGGCTCTATCAATAACTCTATCCTATGCTTATTGGCTTCTTTGGCTGCATAGATCAGATTCTGACAATACGTTTCATGGCAAAGCTGAAGGTTGATTCCTGCTGGCACAACGCCCGCCATAACATGCAAACGCGGGGTATGCAACACTTGCGCATACTCTAGCGCAAGTGTCACGCTAGTGCGAAACTCCTCCTCTCGACCAGGCAAGGCCGCCAATCCACGCTCTCCGGAGTTCCAATCGCCCGGGGGCAGATTAAACAGTACACTTTGAAGATGATTATCTGTCAATAGTTGAGCAAGTTCTTGCGGAGCGTAATCATAAGGAAACAAAAACTCTACGGCATTAAAACCAGCGTTTGCAGCGGCGGAAAAACGCTGCGTAAATGTAACTTCGTTAAACATCATAGTCAGGTTTGCTGCAAATTTTGGCATATTGATCCTGTTTCAGTCATTGATCCGGCGGGAATAAATGCATGTTGCAGGACCACACGCATCTTGTCCATGCCAAACAACACAGATTTTATAGTTGCATGATGCGACAACAATATCTTTGATATTCCCTTGAGATAAACTAATTTCAAGCATTTACAGGGTAAAATGCGGCTTCAATCGTTCATTTAACTACATTAGCGAGACTATGAAATTTTCCAAACAATTTCAGCTTTACGAATCAGAAGCAACTCTATTCATTAATGGTTTAAAACAAGCCAACCCCAAACTGGAACAAGACCAACGTGAAGGCCGTGCCCTATTATGGGATAAGGCACCAATTGATTTGGATAATCAACAGCGTGTCGATGAATCCCATATTGATCAACAAGCTTACGTATATCAAACCAAGAGTTAAGTCTCGATAAATTTGTCACGCAATGCACACTTTGCCTGGGACAGAATTGCCATTGAGAGGCGCAAGCGACAGTACACCGGATGTAGTGGATGGGCTAGCGTTCGCCAAATTGTATGGCGAACCACTCTTCAAATTGCCGAATGATTTATACATTCCGCCTGATGCACTGGAAATTTTTCTGGAAGCATTTGAAGGACCGCTGGATCTGTTGCTATACCTGATACGCAAGCAAAATTTCAACATCCTTGACATTCCGATGGCGCAAGTAACGTTGCAATATCTGACTTACGTTGAACAGATTCGCAAGACGAATCTTGAGCTAGCGGCCGAATATCTGCTGATGGCAGCCATGTTGATAGAAATAAAATCACGCATGCTATTGCCCAGCAAGAAAAGTCTTGCTGGTGAAGAGGCGGATGATCCACGTGCAGCACTGGTACGTCGACTGCTAGAGTATGAACAAATGAAACTAGCTGCGTATGATTTGAATGCGATTCCGCAATTAGGTCGTGACTTTTTGCATTCACAAGTTTTTATCGAACAAAATACCGTACTGCACTGGCCGCAAGTCGATATCTGCGATTTGCAAGCCGCTTGGGCAGATGTTATTAAACGCGCCACACTGGTAGCGCATCACAAAATTAGCCGTGAAGAACTCTCGGTACGTGCGCACATGAGTAGTATCCTACGTCGATTGCAGTCAGCAAAATTTGTTGAGTTCTCCGATTTATTTGATCCGTCAAAAGGCGCACCAGTCCTAGTCGTCAACTTCGTCGCACTACTTGAACTGGCAAAAGAAACCTTGATTGAGATCACTCAAGCGGAAGCCTTCGCGCCCATTTATGTTCGTTTAGCTTATTCTCCAAACTAATCCTTCGCAACATCGGATCAGCTTTCCATTTATCAGAGTTTTTATGAAAATTATCTCCTCCATTGAAGAATTACGCGATCAATTACGTGGCCAATTGCGTACCGCTTTCGTCCCTACTATGGGCAATCTGCACGAAGGCCATTTATCACTTATGCGCTTAGCAAGAAGGCATGGTGATCCAGTGGTCGCTTCGATTTTTGTCAATCGCCTGCAATTTGGCCCGAACGAGGATTTTGATAAATATCCGCGTACATTTCAGTCCGACGCTGAAAAACTGGAAAAAGAAGGCGTTTACGTATTATTTGCTCCAACGGAAAAAGATCTTTATCCCGAGCCGCAGGAATACCGCGTCCGTCCACCAGATTATCTCGGGAATACCCTTGAAGGCGAATTCCGACCAGGCACCTTTATCGGCGTAACCACTGTCGTATTAAAGTTATTCTCTTGCGTGCAACCCAAAGTGGCGATATTCGGCAAAAAAGATTATCAGCAGCTAATGATCATCAACAACATGTCGAAGCAATTTGCCTTGCCGACTGAAATCATCGCTGCCGAGACCTGGCGTGCAGAAGATGGCCTTGCGCTGTCATCCCGCAATGGTTATCTGTCTGAAGCTGAACGTGCCGAAGCGCCAGTGTTATACCAAACACTTAATGAAGTCGCCAATGAAGTACGTAACGGCAATTTGAATTTGTTCGCACTGGAAAAAATGGCAATGGATAAACTGGCACAGCGACATTGGAATCCAGATTACGTTTCAATTCGTAAACGCGCTGATCTGCAAGCGCCATCTGCTGCTGATTTAGCACAAAATGTAGAGCTGGTTGTATTGACCGCCGCAAAACTAGGCAATACCCGCTTAATCGACAATCTAGAAATTTGATGCCGCAACCGTTACACATTTTATGCACCCTCTTGTTTCTGGCAGGATTGGGACTTAGCTCGGCGGCTCATGCAATGGTCACCACAGTTGACGATGCCGGGCACACCATCATTCTCAGTAAGCCAGCACAACGCATCATCAGCTTAGCACCACATGCAACTGAATTATTGTTTGAAGTGGGTGCCGGACCTTTACTTGTTGGCGTGAGCGACTACAGCGACTATCCCGAGCAAGCAAAAAAAATTAGCTCAGTCGGCAGTATTTTTGCACTTGATATCGAACGTGTGATTGCACTCAAGCCCGATCTGGTCGTGTTATGGGGTACTGGCAACGCCAAACTGCTGGCCAATAAATTACGAGACATTCACGTCAGCGTATTTGAAAGCGAACCAAGTAACTTTGAAATGATCGCCTCTTCTCTAGAGCGTTTATCAATACTAACTGGTACAGAAATGACGGGTAAAGCAGCGGCAGCCAAATTTCGGGCTAGGCTTGAATCACTGCGTAAAACTTATCAGATTAGCGGTACAGCAAAACCTATCAGTGTGTTTTACCAGGTCTGGAGCAAACCATTAATGACCTTAAATGATCGGCATCTGGTCTCGACAGCTATTCGACTGTGTGGCGGTAAAAATGTTTTTGCTAATCTAAAAGAAATCAGTCCAACGGTGAGTACTGAGGCTGTACTGGGGGAAAATCCGCAAGCCATTGTTACTAGCACGGGAGAAAAACAAGATATGCTGGCAGATTGGCGACAGTTCCCCCATTTGTCGGCCGTCAGTAAAGGGAATTTATTTACCCTCAAAAGTGATTTAATCATTCGCGCCGGGCCACGCGTCCTCGACGGCACCGAAGAGTTGTGCAAGCATTTAGCTACTGCCAGAGCTAAACTCTAACGGCACACGAAATCTAATTCCAATCGCGTGGATCTACTTGATAGTAAGCTCTGAACTGTTCAAATAGTGCTGGATGATAGCGTGCCATCTGCTCGGTTTTCTGAAAAAAAGTTTCAGTCGCGACCGCAAAAAATTCTGCTGGACTAGTCGCGCCATAATAGTCCAGAGCGCTCTTGACCTGATGGTCGGCAGCTTGCTGCAACAGCGCAAATTCGGCGGATAAAACTTCTGACCAATGCCGGTAGTGCGCAGTGCTCATTTGCGGAGCGCCGTTGGTGCGACCAGACTCGCTATCAAGCTGGTGAGCAAATTCATGCAAAACTACGTCATGCCCATCAGGCAGATTGCTTTTATTTTGCTGTATATGATCCCATGCAAGAATCACTCTACCATCGCTCCATGATTCACCTGAGAGAGTTTGATTACTATGCGTCACGACACCACCCGAGCCCATCTCAATGCGCGGCACGATAAAGGCAGAGGGATAAACCAGTATCATTTTTAAGTCTGGATAAACGAGCGAAGGCCGGTTTAACAGCAACAGGCTAGCTTTACCAGCAATGGTCACTTTTACTTCATCAGTGATGATAAAGCCATCGCAGCCGATGAACTTTTTTTCATGTAAAAACTGTCTGATCAAACGCTTTAGCTGCAATTGCAGATCTGCTGGCATTTTCAAATAGTGCGGAATATTTTTTCTCAATATTTTAGAAAAATGTTTTGGAAACGGCCGCGCAATAGCCTGCTGTAAACGATAAGCAGGCAAAAACATCGCCAACCCTATCCCCATCAGCAACAACCCCAGAAAAATCGATAGAGGATTCATGAGACAAGACTGTCATCAGATGCCAATACAAAATACATCGAGCTTATTTTGTTCATACTCTTATTCATATTTCAGCTAATGCCTCTCGTTTCATTTAATTAAAGAATAGATGGGATGATCTTTTTGAAAATCAATAGAGTCGCTTGTTTCAACGGAAATTGAAGATAGCTGCGATAATGCTAGTTCTTCCCATGCAACTTCTCTGATTGTCCTCAATGCGCAAAGGCATCCTCTACGCAACTGCTGCGTATACCGTCTGGGGTTTATTCCCGATCTACTTCAAAGCTTTACACGATATCCCCCCGGTAGAAATCCTATTACACAGGATGTTATGGTCGCTGGTATTTTTACTGCTGGTACTGGCATCGCGTAATCAATGGTCATGGATACGTAATGTGGTACGCCAACCCAAGCTTATTGCCGGTTTTACCGCAAGTGCATTATTACTGTCCGTAAACTGGCTGATCTATATCTGGGCCATCAATAATGATCGTGTGATTGACGCCAGTCTGGGTTACTTTATGACCCCCTTGGTGAATGTGCTGCTAGGCTATCTGCTACTGCAAGAACGTTTGCGCCGTGCCCAGTGGCTGGCTGTTGCACTGGCGGCCAGCGGCGTTATCTGGTTGACCTGGCAAACTGGCCATCCACCGTGGATCGGTTTGTCTTTGGCCATATCGTTTGGCGTGTATGGGTTATTAAGAAAAACCGCCGCACTGGGTCCATTAGAAGGTTTATCGCTGGAAACCTTTTTATTGTTCCCGTTTGCCATAGGTTATCTGAGCTGGCTGACCATGCAAGGACACAATGCTTTTCTGAACGGTTCTGGCACGTCACAGTGGCTGTTATTAGCCGCTGGCCCTATCACTGCCATACCGTTGTTATTGTTTGCCGCTGGTGCGCGTCGTATCCCGATGTCAACCTTAGGATTACTGCAATACATCGCGCCTTCCTTGCAATTAGTACTTGGTGTTGCCTTGTATCACGAGCCATTTAGCGGCGACAGACTGATCGGATTCATCGCGATCTGGGCCGCACTGGCGGTATATTCTGCAGAAGGCTTACGCTACTCCTTCATGAAAGAAAAACAGGGAGTATAGGTAGTAATGCAATAATAGATTGAAGAACACAACATCCTATACTCTGATCAAGTACAACTAAAAATAGCTGAAATTTTATGCCAGGTACACTTTATCTTATTCCCAATACCCTGGGACAAACCGAAGACCAGCAAGCCAATTTATTGGCGCAAATCATCCCTGATACCGTGCAGAAGATGACTGCGGAGCTGACTTATTTTGTTGCAGAAAACGCCAAAACCACGCGCGCGTATTTAAAACTGCTGAGCCAGCATCATCCGCTGTCAAAGCCCATGCAAGAACTGCACATAACGGAATTAAACGTCAACACACCTGCGCAAGCATTAGACGCCTTACTGACACCATTACTGCAAGGGCATGACGTTGGCCTGATCTCTGAAGCGGGCGTGCCCGCGGTTGCTGACCCCGGTGCCAATCTGGTGAGACTGGCGCATCAACATCGTATTACCGTCCGGCCATTGGTGGGGCCATCATCCTTACTGCTGGCACTCATGGCTAGCGGATTAAACGGCCAAAGTTTTGCTTTTCACGGATATTTGCCTACCGATGCTGGGTCGCGTGCGAAACGCATTAAAGATTTGGAAGATCGATCTCGCAAAGAGCAACAAACACAGTTGTTGATAGAAACGCCGTATCGCAATACGGCCATGCTAGAAGCACTGGCAACAAACTGCCAACCGCAGACCTTAATTTGTGTCGCCACCGATCTGACATTAGAGACAGAAACCATACAGACCAGCAGTGCGGCCGAATGGAAAAAACGCCTGCAAGCCAATCAGGCACCCGATTTTCATAAGAAGCCGACAGTCTTCTTATTTCTTTCCAATTAACGAAAAAGAACGGGCGGTCTAAAAATCATCTTTTTGCGCTATGATCCTGTTTTACTAAGCTTTACAAAATGTTACTGAGTAACTTACCGAGGAGTGACAAAAATGCTGAATTTTGACTTTTACAACCCGACCCAAATTTTGTTTGGCAAGGGTCGCATCGCAGATCTGAACAAAGTCGTCCCGGCGGATGCCAAAGTATTGCTCATGTATGGCGGCGGCAGTATTAAGCACAATGGCGTATTTGATGAAGTGATCGCCGCATTGGGCAGCCGCAGCGTAACCGAATTCACCGGTATAGAACCCAACCCAAGCTACGAAACGCTGATGAAAGCAGTTGAAGTCGTTAAGCAGAATAAAATTGATTTTTTGCTCGCGGTGGGCGGCGGATCCGTCATCGACGGTGCTAAATTTGTTGCTGCAGCGGCCTTATTTGAAGGTGACGACCCATGGGCAATACTCGAAAAACGCGGTACCAACATTACTAAGGCCTTGCCTTTCGGTAGCGTATTGACCTTACCTGCTACCGGTTCAGAAATGAATAACGGCTCAGTTGTCACGCGCAAATCGCTCAAAGCAAAAATGGCTTTTTCCAGCCGCCATTGCTTTCCTTTATTTTCGGTACTTGATCCTACCAAGACCTACACTTTGCCATTACGTCAGGTCGGCAATGGTGCCGTCGATGCCTTCGTGCATGTGATGGAGCAGTACATGACTTATCCGGTCAATGCGCCAGTGCAAGACCGTTTTGCCGAAGGCTTGCTGAAAACCTTGATCGAAGAAGGCCCGAAAGCACTTGCCAATCCCGAGGATTACGATGTCCGCGCCAATCTGATGTGGTGCGCCACCATGGCATTAAATGGCATGATCTCTACCGGTGTACCACAAGACTGGGCCACCCACATGATCGGCCACGAACTGACAGCACTCCACGGTCTCGATCACGCGCAAACACTGGCGATCGTTCTGCCTAGCATGCTCAGAATTAGGAAAGAAGCCAAGCGCGCCAAACTGCTGCAATACGCAGAACGCGTCTGGGATCTGCGTGAAGGACGTGATGGCGATGAAGACAGCCGCATCGATGCAGCGATTGGCAAGACGCAAGACTTTTTCGAGCAAATGGGCGTCAAAACGCATTTGAGTGACTATGCGATTAAGGCTAGCGATATTCCCCCTCTCGTGTCGGCACTAGAAAACCATCGTATGGTTGCACTGGGTGAAAAACGCGACGTGACACTCGACATCAGTCGTCAGGTGCTGGAATTAAGTTTATAAAATAACGACTAGCCAAACAGATCTATGCTCACAAACTTAGCGAACAGTAAGCAGCTTGTGAGCGTAGAATTAATCTTGACCGTACCCATTTCCGTCTAAAATTGAATGGAAACGGATAAATCATTCGCCGCCTATCAAATAAATACCGCCAACGTACATTAAGCATAGTATATTGCGCAGCCAAATTACCAGGTAACACTGGTACTACGTACTCCCTCTATAAAAACACTGGAATTCACCATGCTCATCATCACCATCAAACAAGGTAAAGAAAAAAGTTTGCTGGAACGCCAACCCTGGATTTATCTGTCGGCAGTAGAACGGGTTGATGGCAAATATGATGAAAAAATGAAATCGGGCGCGACTGCCTTGGTACGCTCATCTTCCGGACAATTTTTGGCGCGGGCCGGCTGGAGTCCAAAATCACAAATCCGGGCGAGAGTCTGGAGCTTTGATGAGAAAGAGGCGGTCGATCACGCCATGTTTAAGCGTCGCGTTCAGGCCGCGTTAGCAAAACGAAAAAAACTCAGCGCAGCACCCGGAAAGCCACAGCGCCTGATCAATGCGGAAGAAGACGGCCTACCCGGATTGCTGGTCGACTATCATGCTGGTCAACCAGGTTACCTGGTTTGCCAGTTTCAGGCTGCTGGAGTCGATGCATGGAAAGTCACGATCGTCAAAACGCTCATCGCTGAAACCGGTTGCCCTAATGTCTATGAGCATGCCGATTACCTGGTACGTAAGGGTGAAGGCTTACCCGTAAGTACTGGCGTACTGGCTGGCGATGAACCGCCTTACGGCATAGAGATCAAATAAAATTAGTTTTTAAGACTAAAAGTTTGATCAAGAATAAATGCCAGACTACGGCTTTCTGTAAAATTTTCTTGCCGATGCAGACTACCTCGCTCAAAGATGCGGTTCCGTTTTCAGAGGCACGACATGCTTCGTAGGGTAGAATTGTGACCGCAGCTAAATTTATCTCTAGTCAGCGCTAAAAGTATCAAATTTCGCTTAAAAAATACATTTAATTGCATGAGGTAGCATCTAGCGACACCACCTAAAATGAACTCGGTTCTTTTTGATAGTGGACGCTCAAGCATCGGCTTTAAACGACAATGTGGTTCAAGGATAACAATGAAACGTGTAGATGATTTCCGCCTAAAATTGGGCAAGCATGAACTGGTACCCATCATCATCGGTGGAATGGGTGTGGATATTTCGACGGCAGAATTAGCGCTTGAAGCCGCCCGACTCGGAGGCATCGGTCATCTCTCCGATGCTATGATGGAAGATGTTTCGGACCGCCGCTTTGACACCAGCTTTGTCAAAGAAAAGACCAAACAATACAAATACAATATAAATAATTCGGATAAAACCGATATCAAATTCGATCTTGGACGCCTGGCAGAAGCGACCAAGAATCATGTAGGCAAGACCATGGAAGTCAAACGTGGCGACGGCTTGATTTTCGTCAACTGCATGGAAAAGCTGACCATGAATAACCCGCGCGAAACGCTCAAGGTGCGCTTGGCCTCTTCGCTGGACGCCGGGATTGATGGCATCACCTTAAGTGCAGGCCTGCATCTTGGATCATTCGGGCTGATGGAAGACCATCCACGCTTTCGCGATGCCAAGCTAGGCATCATCGTGTCATCCGTACGCGCCTTGCAGATTTTTTTGCGCAAGAATGCCAAACTCAATCGCCTGCCTGATTACATCGTTGTTGAAGGCCCATTGGCTGGCGGCCATCTTGGCTTTGGCCTCGATTGGGCTAAATACGATCTGCAAACCATCATTACCGAAATCGCGCACTATCTGGCAACCGAAAATCTTTCGATTCCGCTAGTTGCCGCCGGCGGCATTTTTACCGGCAGCGATGCGGTCTCGTTCCTGGAAAACGGCGCTGCAGCGGTACAGGTAGCAACACGCTTTACCGTCACCAATGAGTGCGGCCTGCCAGCCAACGTCAAGCAAGAATATTTTAAAGCCTCTGAAGGTGACATCGAAGTCAATACGATTTCACCTACCGGTTACCCGATGCGTATGCTCTCCAATACCCCGGCGATCGGCTCTGGCATACGCCCGGGCTGCGAGTCTTACGGCTACCTGCTCGATGGCAATGGCAACTGCGCCTACATCAACTCCTACAACCGCGAAGTAGCTGCGCATCCGGACGAGAAAAACATTGTGGTCATGGACAAAACATGTCTGTGCACCCACATGCGTAACTTCAATTGCTGGACCTGTGGCCACTATACTTATCGACTCAAAGACACCACGCGTAAAAATGCGGATGGCAGCTATCAATTATTGACTGCCGAACACGTGTTCCTTGACTATCAATTCAGCGTCGACAATCAGGTCGCCTTGCCAGAATAAGCACTGCAGTAAATAAGGCTACCTGGGGTGCATTGAAAGCATCCCAGGTAGCCTAAGCTCTTTACGGATTTTACCTTCCTTCCGCTGCAAATCAACCGCTCACCCTACTTTTTACTATCCTTGTAGTCTTGCCGCGCCTGCTCAAAGCGTTCTTGCGTCGCTGCTTCGTCGCGCTCGCCAAACGCATAGTTCGCTTCCAGCCACATGACGTTGATGATGCCGAACGCCAGCGCCAGCCCTATTCCTAAAATCCAGTTGAAGTACCACATAGTGTTTTCCTTGTGTTGAATGCTGATGGATGAGTTAGTAAGCCGAATGCTCATTCGCGGCTATATGTGCCGCATCCACCTTGCCGCGCATCACGCGATAAATCCAGCCGGTGTAAAAGATAATAATAGGCAAAAAGATCACCACTACCCAGAACATGATACCCAGGCTCTTGTGACTGGCCACCACATCCCAAGCCGTCAGGCTGCTGTTCGGGTCCAGACTGGACGGCATGACGAATGGGAACATTGATGCGCCTGCGGTTAAGATCACACTTGCCACCACCGCGCCGCTGCACAAGAAGGCCGCCACCGGCTTCTTCTTCAAGGTCAACAAGGCGCACAAGAATGCCCCGGTAAACACCGTCATCGGCAAGGCCCACATGGCAGGCCAGCGCGCGTAATTGTCCATCCAGGCACCACGCACCCGTTCTACGGTTTTCAGTACCGGCATAAACGCGCTATTTGCATCCGGCATCGCGATGATCCTGAATCCATCGATGCCCAGCATGACGTAGACACCGCCCGCGGCAAAGGCCAGCACCGTCACCAGCGCCGCGATCATCGCCGCCCTGCCCGCCCTTTGCGCTACTACGCCATCGGTCTTGGTGCCCAGGAAAGCCGCGCCATGCATGGTCAACATGGCTACGCTGAGTACGCCAGACAGCAAGCCAAATGGGTTGAGCAAGCCGAAGAAGCCACCGATATATTCCAGCCGCATGCTGTCGTCGTAATGAAACGGCACGCCCAAAAGCAGGTTACCAAACGCCACGCCAAAGATCAGCGGGGGCACGAAGCCGCCGACAAACAGCAGCCAATCCCAAGTCGAGCGCCAACGCGGGTCAGTAATCTTACTGCGGTAATCGAAGCCCACCGGCCGGAAGAACAGCGAAAACAGCAGTAGCATCAGCGCCACATAAAAGCCCGAGAACGCCGCCGCATACGCCAGCGGCCAGGCCGCAAACAGCGCCCCGCCTGCCGTGATAAACCAGGTCTGATTGCCTTCCCAGGTCGGGCCTATGGCATTGATCATGACACGCCGCTCGACATCGGTCTTGGCGACAAACGGCAGCAAGATGCCCACGCCAAAATCAAAACCGTCCATCAAGGCAAAACCGATCAGCAAGACGCCGACAAAGGCCCACCAGATGATTTTTAAAGTTTCATAATCGAACATGATGCGTCCTTAAGGGTGAGAAATCTGGTTGACGGGCTGTTCAAAATGGTATTTGCCGGTATACAGGCTGCTAGGCCCGAGACGTGCATATTTGAACATCAGGTACAGCTCCACCACCAGCAATAAAGTGTAGAAGCCCATAAAACCGGCCAGGCTGAAATACAGGTCACCTACCTGTAAGGTCGATGCCGACAGGTGCGTAGGCAGCACGCCAGAAATGGTCCACGGCTGGCGGCCATACTCCGCCACGACCCAGCCGGTTTCTATCGCCACCCAAGGCAGCGGGATGCTGAACAGCGCCAGCTTGAGCAACCAGCGGTGCTTGGACAGGCGACGGCGGATCAGGAAATAAAACGAAGTCACAAAAATAAATAAAAACAGCACCCCCAGTCCCACCATCAACCGGAAGCCCAAAAACAGCGGCGCCACCTTCGGTATCGAATCGTTAGTTGCCTGGGTGATTTGCTCCGGCGTGGCGTCAACCACATTCGCGGTATATTTTTTCAGCAACAAACCGTAACCCAGATCTTTTTTCAGATCGTTGAAGGCGGTGCGCGCTTCTGGCGATTTATCGCCCGTTTTCAGGCGCGTCAGCGCCGCATACGCCGCCATGCCCTTGATGATGCGGGTACGGTTCAGCGCCTTCAGGTCCTTGATACCGGTTACCTTGGTATCCGTAGAGCGGGTCGCGATCAGGCCCATCAGGTACGGGATCTTGACGGCGTAATCGGTACGCTCGGCCTGGTCATTCGGCAGGCCGATGACGGTAAACGCGGCTGGCGCCGGCTCGGTTTCCCACTCGGCCTCGATGCTGGCCAGTTTGACCTTATTCACTTCACCGGCGGTGTAGCCCGATTCATCGCCGAGCACGATCACCGAAAGCGTCGATGCGAGGCCAAAGGCGGCGGCAATCGCAAACGAGCGTAGCGCAAACGCGGTATCACGCGCTTTCAGCAGGTAATACGAAGACACGCCCAGCACAAACATTGAGGCCGCCACGTAACCCGAGGCCACGGTATGGACAAACTTGACCTGCGCCACCGGGTTAAAGATCACCTCGGTCATGCTGACCAGCTCCATGCGCATGGTCTCAAAATTAAACTCGGCACCGACCGGATTATTCATCCAGCCATTCGCGATCAAGATCCACAAGGCTGACAGGTTCGAGCCCAGCGCCACCAAAAAAGTGACGCCCAAATGGCCTTGCTTAGATAGCCGGTTCCAGCCGAAAAACATCAGGCCGACGAAGCTCGATTCGAGAAAAAACGCCATCATGCCTTCGATCGCCAGCGGCGTGCCAAAGATGTCGCCGACATAGTGCGAGTAATACGACCAGTTGGTGCCGAACTGAAACTCCAGCGTGATGCCGGTCGTCACGCCCATGGCAAAGTTAATCGCAAACAGCTTGCCCCAGAATTTGGTCATGTCGCGATACACCTCGCGCCCTGTCATCACATACACCGACTCCATGATGACCAAAATCCACGACAAACCGAGCGTGAGCGGAACAAACAAAAAATGATACATCGCCGTCGCAGCAAACTGCAGCCGCGAGAGGTTGACGACTTCTTCTATGGGAGCCATGTGTGACCTTAAGGTGTGAACTATGAAATTGACTGAAACTTGTTATCGGCGGGCGTGGGGTGCGCTAGGGACCAGCTGCGCACCACTCAACTTCGCTCTGGCAAAGCCGGTGACGGCAGTAGTGATTGCGGCGGTGACTGCGAGGGTGACGGCGGTACTGACAACAGATGCTGCTCTACCGCGGGCGTCGGCAAGGCCATGTGCTTAGTCTGCGGATGCGAGAAAAACGTTTTCCATAAGAAAAACAGCGCCGCGAGCTTGATCAGCAAGACCAGCACTATCTCCAGCCACAGCGGCAAGCCCCTGCGTGTGCTGCGATGTAAACTTGCCCAGGCTGGCATGGCGCTACTCCCTCGCCTTAAGACTTGCCAGCTCGGCACGCAAGGCCGTATTTTCTGCTGCCAAGTTAGTTTCGCTGGTTGCGGCTGGGTTGGCGATGCCGACAATCTCTTCAGCAGTTAGCGCAGCAGCAGTGATAACATCAGCATCCTCCTTATCCTTGCCGCCAAAACGGAATTTATCGCGCAGATCAAGCAGCTTGCCGACCTTGGAGCCCATCTTCATCAGCGAAGCCAGCGTCTCTGGCGACAATCTTTGCACATCGTCAAACCACGAAGTCGACAGCTCGATCAACTGATACATCTCGCGCATGCGCTCCTGCGCCAGCCGGTCCGCCTCCGAGGCCGGGTTCTCCAGCAAGGCATCGCGCAACATCGACAGCGTAGGCTCGATCTCGCGACGGCGGCGCTCTTCCAGCAAAGCCTTGAAAATATCCCAGATATCTTTAGGCGGCTCAAAATACTCACGCCGGTCGCCCGGTTTATGCATCAGCTTGACCAAACGCCAAGCCTGCAATTCTTTCAGCCCCATGCTGACATTCGAGCGCGAGAACGACAAGGTCTCGGCAATCTCATCCGCGTTCAGCGGTTTACCCAGCACATACAGCAAGGCATACATCTGCCCGACCGTGCGGTTAATCCCCCAGCGGCTGCCCATTTCACCAAAATGCAGGATAAAACGCTGCTGCAAAGGGCTGAGAGTGTCCATGTTTTTGCCGTTTCCTTGATTTGAATTATTGTAATTTCACGAATTACTGAAATTATAGAAGGTTTAGGAAAGTCTTGCTGGCGGGGGACTTAAATTGAATGTGGGGTGCTGCGGCAGGAAGTTACTCGTTAGATAAATACCTGAATTGCAACTGACTCAGGTATAGCGCGCCTGGCACTGTCCGCTGGACCATCCGCAATGCTATGATCTCGCCTCACCGATTTCAATCATAGGAAACAAACATGGAGAGCACTTTAACGCCTGCCGTTCTCTCTGGCCGCCGCGTCAATGGCGTAGCTAGCGAACAATGGATGGTGGTGCATGTGTAATGGTCTAATGTTTACGGACACCTCAATAGGGGGAACAATCACCTAAATGAGGAAAATGAAGATGACTGGAAATAAAAAATACGAAGCTGCTTTTAAACTTGAAGTCGCCCGGATGGTGGTGGATCAAGGCGTA
>NZ_JAUSFI010000008.1 GCF_030651495.1 Undibacterium sp. | reverse complement strand
GCTGCACCAGTTACGCGGTCGCGTCGGCCGCTCGCACCATCAAGCCTATGCGTATTTGCTGGTCAATGATGTGCAGGGCCTGACCAAGCAAGCCAATCGCCGTCTGGAAGCGATTCAGCAAATGGAAGAACTCGGCAGCGGCTTCTATCTGGCCATGCACGATCTGGAGATCCGCGGTGCCGGTGAAGTCCTCGGAGACAACCAATCTGGCGAAATGCACGAGATCGGCTTCCAGATGTATTCCGACATGCTCAGTGAAGCTGTCAGGGCGCTCAAAGACGGCAAAGAGCCAGATCTGGCGGCGCCGCTATCGACCATGACGGAGATCAATCTGCATATCCCCGCCCTGCTGCCTAGCGACTTCTGCGGCGACGTGCATGAGCGCCTGTCGATCTATAAGCGCCTGGCTAATTGCAGCAAAGCCGATGCGATTGATGACCTGCAAGAAGAAATGATAGACCGCTTCGGCAAATTGCCGGAACCGGTCAAGTCGCTGCTGGAAACGCACCGCTTGCGCGTTGCCGCCAAGCCTCTGGGCATCATCAAGATCGACGCCCACACCGAAGCGGCCACCCTGCAATTTGAACCGCAACCGCCGATCGATGCGATGCGCATCATCGAACTGGTGCAAAAAAACAAGCACATCAAGCTCAATGGCCAGGATAAATTGCGCATCACCGCCGCCATGCCCGACCTGGCTGCGCGCGTGGCGCAAATCAAGGCAACCTTGAGAGCACTTCAATAACCACTTATGCACACCATGACCCACATGAATATCACTTTGCAAGGCTTGCGCCCTCTATTAACGAATGACCTTGAGATCATCCAACGTATCGCCAGCCTGACTCAGGCAACAAAAATCACGACGATCACTTCGCAAGCCATACGTCTTGAGCTGGTTCAGTGTGACCAAGAGCTCAAGACACAAATTGAAGCCGAATGTTATGCCGCCCAAATCGATATCACTTTCACCGCTGCGGGCAAAAAATTAGCTGATTTCAAGCTGGTCGCGATGGATATGGATTCGACGCTGATCACGATAGAATGTATTGATGAAATCGCCGATATGCAGGGATTAAAACCCCAGGTGTCAGAAATCACCGAAGCGGCCATGCGCGGCGAATTGGAGTTTAAAGAAAGTCTGACACGCCGCGTCGCCTTGCTAAAAGGCCTGGATGCATCGGCACTGCAAAAGGTCTATGACGAGCGGCTGCAATTATCGCTGGGCGCGATGGCCATGCTCAATGCCATCCAGCAAGCGGGCATGAAAACCCTGCTGGTCTCCGGCGGGTTCACCTTTTTTACTGACCGCATGAAGACGCGGCTGAACCTGGATTATACCCACTCGAACGTGCTCGAAATTGAGAATGGCAAGCTGACCGGCAAGGTCGTCGACGGGATCGTCGATGCCGATGAAAAACAGCGCACGGTAGAACGGGTGTGCGCCGAAATGGGCATCTCGTCGCAACAGGCGATCGTCATGGGCGACGGTGCCAACGATCTCAAGATGATGGGGATCGCTGGCTTATCGGTGGCGTTTCGCGCCAAGCCTGTGGTGCGCGCGCAAGCCGATGTGGCATTAAATTTTGTGGGCCTTGATGGCGTACTTAATTTATTTTAAGGATGTCAAAAAAAGGGGATTTTGAATATACTCCCCCATTTTTTAATAAAAACGGCTTGATTGCGCATAGTAATAAAGCGGCATGAGAATATACTAGGGTAGAGTATTTAATAAGTTATCCTAATAAAACGATTTATTCCGAATCACTCCCATAAGGCAATCATGAATCAAACACTGGTTTTGGATGAAAAACTCAACGCACTAAAAAATCTCGCATGGCTGCTGTATATTTTCCATGCCGCCAGCTTGGTTTTTTCTATGGGTGCGTTTTCCTGGATACCGCTGATCATCAGCTATGCCAAGCGCGGCGATGCGGCAGGCACCTTCGTGTATAGCCACCACACCTGGCAAATACGCTCTTTCTTTTGGTATCTATTCTGGATGGCACTTGGTCTTGTTTTATTCTTGACCATAGTCGGGATACCAGTAGCATGGCTGATCTGGGTCGGCGCCTGGATTTGGAAAGCCTACCGATTGATCAAGGGCTTTGCAGACCTCAATGCAAATAAGCCGATGGAAGTCTGAGACTAATTTACTTAGCTTAGCTTAGTCTTGCTGGCCCCACTGCAGGCGGCGGATCGAGTCGCCTGCACGTGCCCTACATAAATATCTTAATCGAGCAATACCGAGCCATCAGGCCCCCATTGAACTTTAGTGATGCCGGGGTCCGCCTCCTCAAGACGTTTAGCCTCTTGCTCTTGCGGCGTCATCTCGCCACGCTGGACACGTAACTCATCGGCGAGTCGCTTATCCTCAAGTACTTGATCCCTGCGGTTTCCGGCTAATTGAATGGCGTCTTTCAACTCGTCGATATTCCATGGTTTAGCGATATAGCGAAATACTTCCGCCTCATTAATGGCCCCAATGATGGTATTAAAATCAGCCGAAGCGCTCAGCATCATGCGTACAGCATTCGGTTGCAGTTCTTTTGTTATTCTTAAAAAATCAACCCCATTCATGCTTGGCATGTGGTAATCCGATATCACAAAATCAAATGCTGTTTCGCTTAAACGCTGTATCGCCATCTCCGGAGAGGCAAACAATTCGATCTTAAGGTCGATATCCTTAAAAATTTGCCGCAAACTTCGTTGCAATGCCTGCAAAACATTCTGTTCATCGTCCAACAATAAAATGCGACGCATTATTTTCTCCAGTTAGCACGAACACGCACCATCAATTTACCACTACCAGAGACGTCGTACAATCTCAGCTTTTCGATAATATGCTCATCGAGTACATGATCGGCGGGTAAC
Organism: Undibacterium sp.; assembly: GCF_030651495.1. Lineage (GTDB taxonomy): Bacteria > Pseudomonadota > Gammaproteobacteria > Burkholderiales > Burkholderiaceae_D > Undibacterium. The sequence continues at coordinate 9,456 of NZ_JAUSFI010000008.1, read as the reverse complement.
AACAATATGCCATCCTTAGAAATAACATCAGCAGAAAGTATCATGCCTGGAAGCAAATTTTTTGCAGAAATTTCCTGAAACTCTGGCTCATCAATGCCGCCGTTAAATACTTGCTTAAACGCAGCAACTACTTTCTCATCGTAGCGATTCCCGGCACCATGAATAATCAACGCCTTAGCATCATCGGCATGTACGCGTTTTGGCGTTAATCCGCCAATTTGTAAATTATCATAGTCACTGGCCAAGGAAAGTATACGCGCACCTAGCGGAATCGCATCGCCGACCAAGCCATCCGGAAAACCCCGTCCATCAAAACGCTCATGCTGATAACGCAGCATTTTTGCGGTTGTTTGCAAATCTTCCAACGGCATCAGCAATTGCTCGGCACGGATGGTGTGCTTATGAAACAAACCGAGTTTCTCTCCCGTCAACTGGCTCACGGGCGTGTCTAGCAACTCATCCGAAAAACCTATTTTTCCGATATCGGCCAATAAGCCGGCAACAAAAATCTCCTGAATTTCGCGCGCTTCCAGCCCCATATTTTTAGCAATCTTACGTGCCAGATCCGCCACCCTGCGAGAGTGCCCGACCAGCTTACCGCCACGCATTTCGATCACATTGGAAAACACTTTAATCGACGTCAAAAAACTGTTTTTCAGTTTTTCGTTAACGTGTATCAAAGAATCATGCGCCTGTCTGAGAGCGGCCGTGCGCTCTTCCACTTTAGCTTCCAGACTGGCATTCAATGCTTTCAGCTCTTCATTTTGCCTGTGCGCGAGTTCTTCCAGCCGCTTCTTTTCTATCTCTAGCGCTTTGCGCTCCAGCGCTTGCCTGACCACGAGGATGATGTCGTTATCATCCCAGGGTTTGGTAATGTAGCGATAAATTTCTCCGCGATTAATCGCATCAATGATGGACTGCACATCAGAATAGCCAGTCAGTAACAACCTGATCGTATCAGGCCAGCGAACTCTTACTTGCGCCAAAAATGCGGCGCCGTCCATGACAGGCATACGCATATCAGAAACCACTAAATCGACAGCTTCCGCTTCCAGTACGGCTAAGCCTTCATGACCACCCAGGGCTGTCAATACCTGATAACCTTTACTGCGAAACAAACGTCGCAGGGATGACAAAATATTTGGTTCATCATCCACAAAAAGAATTTTCGGCAGTTGTTCAGCGCTGATGTCAAGACTCATAGTAGCGGGCTTTCATCGGCATCGGCAAAGACATGTTTAATCGGCAGACGAATCGTAAAACGAGTTCCCTCGCCAAGCTCACTGGAAACACGAATATCGCCGTTATGTTTTTTAATAATTCCATACGATAAGGACAAGCCCAAACCGGTTCCTTTACCGATCGGTTTAGTGGTAAAAAAAGGGTCGAAAATACGCGAAACAATTTCTTTGGGGATACCGCTGCCGTTATCGCACACTTCAACATACACATTACTGTCATCGGCCGTGGTTCGGACCGTAATTTGCCCTCTTGTCTCACCTATCGCATGGGAGGCATTGACCACCAAATTCATGATCACCTGATTGACTTGAGACTGCAGGCACTCGACATCGGGAATATGACCATATTCTTTAATGACATCTGCTTTGTATTTTATTTCGTTATTCACGACATTTAAGGTGGAGTCAATGCCCTGATGCAGATTCGCCCATTGCCACTCAAGATTAGAATCTACCCTTGAAAAATCCTTCAGATCCTGCACAATTTTTCTGACGCGCTCTATCCCCTCTTTCGATTGCTGCATCAATTCAGGTATATCTTCTTTCAGAAAATCCAACTCGACTTTTTCTTTTATCTTCTTGAGTTCATCGATCACAGTCGCCAGCCCAATATGGTTTTCTATCGATTCATAATAGTGGATGATTTCAAACAAATCATTAATGTAGTTTTCCAAGGTCCCGAAATTTGAAAAAACATACCCGACAGGATTATTAATTTCATGCGCGACGCCGGCGGCCAGCTGCCCTATCGATGCCATTTTTTCTGACTGAAGTAATTGTTCTTGCGCTTTAGAGAATTGCACATTCAGTTCAGTCAATTCAGTATTGCGTCGAATTAGCTCGTTTTCGATGGATTCTCTTTGCTTAATATCCGCTTCCAGTTTCTGATTGACTTCGGCTAACTGCAAAGTCCGCTTAACGACTAAATTTTCTAAATTATCATGCGCCTGACGCAACGCTTCCTCGGCTTCATAACGTTCGGTGATGTCCTCTAAGGTCTCGATGGCACCGATCACTTCGCCACGGTTATTGTACAAAGGTGCCGCGGTAAAGTGTAGCCACAAGCCACTTAGGCCTAAGTCTGGAAAAAAATCATTCGCCTCATAGGCGCCTTTGATTAGTTGCGATGGTTTAAACTTATTTTCATAAAATTGACCGATGCTATTGTCAATTTGCGTTTCAAGAATAAGATCGGCTAAGACTGGACGACTGCTCTTGTAAAATGGCTTCCATTGTTTTTGTGTTGCCACCATCGTCGCAGCAGAGTAACCGACCATGTACTCACATGCTTTATTCCAATGGGTAATGACATGATTTGTATCAATAACAAAGGTGGGGACCGGGCTGCTATCAAGGAACTGAGATAATTCAATTCCCATCATATTGAGAGCCCTGGAATCAGGTTTATCTTCAGACAAAAATACACTATGAAGATGATCGTCATCTTCTATTTTTGTTGCCGTAGCATTGCCAGTTAATACTGACGCATCTGTCGGAGAAGAAGGTGTGGTATCAGTCACGTCATCCCTTTTTTATGTAAAAAATATAATTGATTCTGTGAGATCAATTTTTATCTGGTATCCCAATTAGTTAATACTACTAGGTACTTGTGCTAGGTGCTAGGTGCTAGCGCTATCCTCGGGATGGAGTGGTATGTGAATGGTAAAACTGGTTCCTTTCCCGACTTCGCTTTCCACATCAATTCTGCCGCCATGTTTTTTTACGATGCCATAGGACAGCGACAGCCCTAATCCAGTACCGCTACCGACTGGTTTAGTAGTAAAGAAAGGTTCAAATATGCGATGCAGATTTTCTGGCGGAATCCCTGCTCCCGTATCAGATATTTTGATCCAGATCCAGGCATCGTTACAGCCGGTACTCACCGTAATCACGCCAGTATCCTTAATCGCATGGGAAGCATTCACCAGTAAATTCATAAAAACTTGATTCAGCTGCGAAATAAGACATTTCACTAGCGGTAACTGACCATACTCCTTCACGATAGTAGCTTTGTACTTAATCTCATTCATGACGATGTTTAAAGTTGTATCAATGCCCAGATGGATATCGGCTTCTAACAGTTCGGTTTCACCCACATGCGAAAAATCTTTCAATGATTGCACGATATCCTTCACGCGCTTAAGACCATCCATTGATTCATTGACCAGATCCGCCACATCGTCTTTTAAAAATTCGATATCTGCTTTTTTTCTGATGTCGGCAAATCTTTTTGTGACTTCATGCCCTTCGGGGAATTTTTTTACCAACCCATCATACTGATCCAGCACATCAAACAAAGTCGCCACATAAGTTTTTAGCGTCCCCATATTAGAGTTAACAAATCCAACGGGGTTGTTAATTTCGTGTGCAATACCCGCCGCTAATTGACCTACTGACGCCATTTTCTCCGACTGCACAAGCTGTTCCTGCGCTTCCTGGAGCTTGCCGATCAACGCTTGTTGTTCCTCACCCTTTTTTTGTAAGGCACTCTCCATCTGTTTGCGCTGGGTAATATCCGTCAGCGACCCTACCACCTCTAATGGATTACCTGCCTCATCCCGAATAAGACGTAACATATCGTGCATCCAAACATACTGCCCGGATTGACTCATGAATCTATATTCATAAGTACGCTGCCCCTCAGTAAACAGCATCGACAAACTCGAAAAAATTTGTGGTACGTCATCGGGATGAATATGGTTAAACCAGAAATTAGGATCGGCGACCATCTCCTCGGGATGGTAGCCGAGCACGTGATAAGCATTACCACTGACGAACGTCATTTTGAAGTCACCAGTAGGGACACTGGTGTAAATGATCGCGGGAGTATTATCAATAAGATACTGAAGGCGATTACCGCTTGATGCAGCAACAGCGCTACCCACTGAGGTAGGAGCCACTTCAGTTTTTGAAACGTCAAAGCTAAAATCGTCAAACTCATCAGTCATACTTACTGCCCCAATCCACAAGTTAAGAATAAATGCTGGAACTATGACGAAATTACGAATACGCAGACTTATCATACCCATGTTAAACGAAAATTTCGGGAAAGTAATATCAGAAATCTGGTTTTTTGGAATTTAATACGTGTTCAAAAAATAAAATAGTACGAGCGTACGATTTATTGTTATAAAATAGTTCTATTAGTGTAGGAAGCAAGTCAACAAACCATTAAAGCGGGGACAAAATGTTTGAAGAATTCATGGGTACCATGGCAGTCAGTGATCGTCAGAAATTTGATGTTAGTGCACTGGCAGACTATATGCGTCAACATGTTGAGGGTTTTGATGCGACATCTGCCGATAGTCTGATCGTTGAGCAATTCAAGGGCGGACAATCTAATCCCACTTTTAAATTGAGTGCTGGAAAACAACATTATGTGATGCGCGCCAAACCTGGCCCGATCGCCAAACTGCTGCCCTCGGCCCATGCGATAGAGCGCGAATTCAAGGTCATGAACGCGCTCAACAAAGCCGGCTTCCCCGCTGCCAAACAATATGCACTGTGCACGGATGAAGCCGTCATTGGTCGCGCCTTCTACATTATGGAATTCGTCGACGGTCGCGTGCTGTGGGATCAATCGCTTCCGGGTATGACGCCGGCACAACGCGGAGAAATCTATGACGAGCTGAACCGCGTTATTGCGCAGTTGCATACCATCGATTATGCGGCGATTGGTTTGGCCGATTATGGCAAACCAGGCAATTACTTCGCACGCCAGATTGATCGCTGGACCAAACAATACCGTGCCTCTGAGACAGAAAAAATCGAAGCCATGGAACAATTAATCGAATGGTTACCGAATAATATTCCGCCAGGTGAAGATACCAGCATTGTGCATGGCGACTATCGTCTCGACAATATGATGTTCCATCCAACTGAGCCGCGCATACTTGCGGTACTCGATTGGGAGCTATCGACGCTGGGGCATCCGTTAGCCGATTTCTCTTACCATTGCATGAGCTGGCACGTCACGCCAGGCCAGTTCCGCGGCATCCTGGGTCTGGATCATAAAGCACTCGGCATCCCTAGTGAGCAAGAGTACATTGCCAAGTATTGCGAACGCACCGGCAAAACCATCCGCCAGGAAGATTTTAACTTCTATCTCGCCTACAACCTGTTCCGCATGGCGGGCATTTTGCAAGGAATAATGAAACGTTACGTAGATGGCACTGCATCGAGTGCACAAGCCAAAAAATCTGGTGAAGCAGCGCGTCCGATGGCTGAGTTGGGCTGGGAGTACGCCAACAAATAAAATCCGCCCCCCCCTTTTTTTCCGCCCGTTGGCAAAGGGGGGCGTTCATCTTGCGGTAACGCCGCTGTCAACCGTGGCGCAAGGCCTACCTGATTGATGTTATTTCTTCTGATTTCAAAAACACAAAGATATTCAAATACGACTTACTTTACTAAATATGATGAGCTTGCCGCTGGATTCAGAAAATTCTCCCATGCGGCGCCATTTGAAATGGTAATAGTTTTCATTGACATTAAAGAGGACATCTGTTGCCTCTTCAGCATTGGAAATTGCCATATTTAATTCTGGCAAAACCAAAGTCAATTCCTCTCCAAGTATCGCCCCTGCATCGGCAAACAAAGCCATCGCTGCATCATTCACGAACGCCACAACATTGGCATCATCCAAACCGATGACGGCGACTGGCGTGTGTTGCAATACTTCTCTGACGATGTCCAAACTCAATGCATCGCGTGTGATTTGCTGTTGTTTTTGCTGCAGAATCTCTGCTAAGTGACGATTTGCAATCGCCAGTTCGTGGTTACTAGTTCGTACCTTTAAAGAAAGCTGGCGATTATCGTCGGCCAGTTCTTTGTAATGAAATGCTTCTTTGATATTTTCACGTAATTTTTCATCATCCCAAGGTTTGGTCAAAAACCGGAACACGGCACCTTCATTAATGGCATCCGTGACTGAATTGAGTTCTGTATATCCAGACAGCACCATCCTTACCGTCTCTGGATAGATCTCTTTCACATTGCGCAAAAACTCTACTCCCGTCATACCCGGCATGCGTTGATCTGAAATGATGACATCAACCTTATTACCAGCAAGAACATCTAATCCTTCCTGTCCACTATTGGCGGTCAAAATATGATATCCATCTCTACGCAACAAGCGCTTCAATGAAGATACAATATTTTGCTCATCATCGACTAGCAACAGTGTTTTTTCTGGCTTGTTCAAACGTAATAATTTAGGGGGTAATTGACGATCTTCGCGCATCAGTATTTCTGCGGCATCAGAAGGGATTGGTTTAGAAAAAAAGTATCCTTGAATTTCGTCAGACATATTATTTCGCAAAAATTCGCACTGCGCTTCCGTCTCGACCCCTTCAGCCAACACTTTAATGCCCAAGCTATGTGCCATACCAATAATAGCGATTACAATCGCCGCATTTTGAGTACTGGATGTAATTTCACGGACAAATGATTGATCGATTTTTACTTTATCGAATGGAAAAAGTTTTAAATAGCTCAGTGAAGAATAACCGGTACCGAAATCGTCCAATGAAAGGGCAATACCCATTTGTTTCAATGCAATCAGGGTGATCTGGCTAACATCCGCATCCTCCATCAACACACCCTCTGTGATTTCAATACAAAGGGCGCTGGCCGGCAACTGGTATCTGGCAAGCGCATCCTGAATATGCAAAATCGCATTAGTATTACGGAACTGGCGAGGGGAAAAATTAATCGCGATCTGGGGTACCATTAATCCTGCATCTAACCATCGTCGAATATCCCTGCATGCAGTGTCCAAAACCCATGCACCTATCGCATTAATTGCACCACACTCTTCGGCAACTGGTATGAACTTCGCTGGGCTAATCGCGCCTAAAATGGGGTGAGTCCAGCGTATCAATGCCTCGAAGCCTGTGATTTTTCCCGACTGCAGATCAATCAATGCCTGATAATGCAAATCAAACTGATCTTCACTCGCTGCCAGCTGCAAGGCGCTTTCTAGCGAAACGCGTTCATTGACTTCATTTGACATTGCGCCGTCATAGAATTGGAAATTATTTCGCCCGTGCTCTTTTGCATGGAACAAGGCAGTATCAGCGCACTTAAACAAATCAGCAAAATCGTGTCCATCCTGCGGGTACAAAGCAATGCCGACAGAGCTTGTTATTTTCAGCATATGCTGATCTACGTTGAAAGGATCAAAAAAAGCATTGAGGATCTTTTGTGCAACATGGGATGCGCCATTTTTGGACGTCCTAGGCAATAACACAATAAATTCATCGCCACCTCGGCGCGACAAGACATCTCCTTCGCGCAACAAATTTTGCAGCCGTTTGGATGACTCAATTAACAACAAGTCGCCGAAATGATGACCAATCGTGTCATTAATGTCCTTAAAATGATCCAGGTCGAGGGTCAAAATCGCCAAACTGCTCTGATTTAGGCGTGCATGATTCAATGCTCGGTCGCTCTGACTTTGCATGAAAAGCAAGTTCGGCAATCCAGTAAGTACATCAAAATTAACCAGTCTCTGAATATCTTCTTCTGCTTTTTTGTGCGGGCTTAAGTCGACAAACATACCAATGTAATTGGTGACTTCATCTCGATCATTGACAACGGCATTAATCTGCAGCCACTCTGGATAATGATCACCGTTTTTACGACAATTCCACACCTCCCCCTCCCAGCGTCGGTCGGCATTAATTTTGCGCCACATTTCATTATAAAAGACACGATCATGCTGCCCCGAAGAGAGCATGCTTGGTTTTTTTCCAATTACTTCGTTTGCCTCATAGCCTGTGACACTGGCAAACATGGCATTAACCAACATGATATTTTGCTCGGCATCGGTAACCAATATGGCATTAGGATTGTTATTAAATACCGCACTGGCAAGTGCGGCTTGCGATTCGGCCAGTTTGCGCTGAGTAATATCATGCTGAACACCAACAAACTGCGCCAGGTTACCCGCAAAGTCTTGGACCGGACAAATTGATAGTTCATTCCAGAAACCGGTACCATCTTTTTTGTAATTAAATATCTCTCCAAAAAATGACTCTTTGTTATTTAAGGTGCGTCGTATGTCAATGATGGTTTCTTCATTGCTATCAACCCCATGCAATAGTGAACAGGATCGTCCGATTAACTCATCTTGTGTATAACCAGTCAAATTTTGAAACGCATGATTAACGTAGGTAATTCGCTGCATGGCATCAGTGATAACGACACCCTGAGAAATTGCATTGAGAGCCCGATCTCTCAGTTGCAATTCGTTGAGTTTCGTTAGCAGCGTGTTTTTATATTCAATTTGTTCACTGGCATAAAACGCAAGTGACATACCAAGAAAACAAACAATTAAAATAAAAAAGCTAAAATTACTTAGTCCGGTCAGAATTAAGTCTTCGCCAAAAGCGCCCGATCCGGCTATCGTGCCCAAAAATGATTGAATTGATACAAAAAATAAAACTAAAGACGTTAGCCTCGGCCCAAAAGCAATCGCAATCCAAGATATAAAAAGAAACATCCAGTAAGGTTTCGCAATATTCCCCAGTTCCAATTGAAACCAATCAAAAAAGATAATTTGCCCGGCAAAAAAACAGACGCAACACAGCAGGCTCGCCTGAACGATTGTTTTCAATGCCGGCAGTGACCAACGATCACGAAATGCGATCAAGATCAACGGTACCAGAAAAACGCACGCGACAGCCTCGCCAAGCCATAAGGTAGAGAAGCGGACGAAGAAAAATTCCGCCGATACGGCGCCTGAAAAATAAAGTGCAAGAGAGACGAAAAAAGGGCGAATCGTCGTGCTGACAAGACAGACTAAAATATTTAAGAAAAAATAATCTTTTAACGATTTCAGCGATAATGCGGAATTATTTTTTTTACAGTAAAACTCAATAAGGTAAAAACCAATCAGTGCCTGACATGTCGCGCTAATAGCGTTGGTGAGCATCAAAGCGGCGGGAACATCGGAGAGTATCAGTGCCAGGAACGCACCAAACAATACCCCCAGCGCATATTGAGTACCCCATAAAATAAGAACGGAAACCGCGATGCCGCTCGCCAAGTAAGGAGCAGCAACGAATTTTAGAAGTGAAAAATAATGTAAGTGAAGATAAACAAACAAGGCATAAAATAATGCGACACCCGTTTGCCTAGTAATGTAATTAAAGGGAAATCGAATCTGTAAACGTGGCATATTGCCTGTCCCCGGTATTTTCGCTGCAAAATATGA
>NZ_JAUSFI010000004.1 GCF_030651495.1 Undibacterium sp. | reverse complement strand
CCCGGATTTACGCCGAATCAATTCAGCGTTCGCAGAGAATATTCAAGCAGTCCCGGTGAGTCTGTTCGCTGCCGCACAAAGGTCATGGTGTGTCAAACTAGCCACCGAAAGGACGGGTTGGCCCACTGTGCGAACGGATAGGAAATTCAAGCCGCCTAGCCAAAGCATTGCACAAGAAGCACAAGAAATCGATAATCACAATGTAACTTTCATTGAGCTTGATCCAAAAAAAGAACCCTCAAACCTAGCCCGATCTTAAATAAAAAATAAAACGCGCAATCGACAGTCGATGTTGGTCACTGTTAGCCTCGGGTAAAGCACAGGCACAAAGCGAGCTCTGATGCGCCAAATCGCACGCTTTTACATTGAGAAAATCAGCCCTTACCAATGCACATTCTGATCGACATCTTCATCGGGACCATGCTGCACGACATCGCAGTCTGGCCGGCATCAAAGCGCGTAGGTTGGGCTAAAGCTTTATCAGCCCAACGTATTTCAAAGGACGCTGATAGATGTTGCGTCGAAAGCCAAGGTCAGTTCTAACATCCCAATATCCGAAAATAACTCACCCCAACACCACCACATACCCCACCTCAATCTCCGCATGAAACGACACCGGTATCCGCGCCCAGTCGACTACCTGCACCAGGATAGGAATATCGCTTTCTACCAGCGCTTCTTGCAGGTCAAAAATGCCGTCGCTGGCTTGGCTTAGATCAGCTGGATTGCGCACTACCAGATCGAGATCGCTGGCTTCGTAATAGTCGTCGGTGACGCGGCTGCCGTAGGCCCATACTTCGGCTTGCGGTAGGTGCTGAAGCAATAGCGCTAGCAGGATTTGCAGATAGCGGGCGGGCAAGTGCAGGGCGCTGGGGTCAAGCTTGGGCATGGTCGCTGTCTTTGCCTAGTTTTGCTTCCAGCTGTTGTGCCAGTGTGCTGATGTCGCTGATAAAGCCGGGTAATAAAATGAGGGTTTGTTTGGCGAAGCCTTCGCCATAGTCATGCGCGGTGTTGTTGCGGTTGTCGCGATAGCTGAACCAGCGCTCTACTTCTGCCACGCTCATCAGGCTGTGGCTGGCGGCCAGGCGAAGCACTTCTTTGATCGGCGTTTCGTTGAGCTTCTTGCTGCTGTGGCCGTATTCTTTGAGCGCCTTGCGCAGCAGTTTGAAGGCGGTCTCTTGGCTCAGTTCGTAGCCTTTGACGATCGCATTGCGAAACACTTCCTGATCGATGCTGCCAGCCTCAGTGGCTTGGTACAGGCGCAGCGAGGATTGCAGCGTTTGTATGCAGCGTTGCAAGTGGTCGGTATTAAGGTAAATCATGGTGGCTCACCCTGTCCTAGAGGCAGAAAATAATCTTAAAACAGTGCCGGCCGCTTGCGCACGCATTACGCAATAACGATGCGCCTCTCAGGGCAGCATGGCTGGAAAGCCGCATGGGCTATGCGTGTTGGGCCTGCCTGTTTTTAAATTTTACATCCAATAAAAAAGCCCAACAAACTGCTGGGCTTCTCTTATATGGATTTACATCAAATATCAATATTCCCAGCACGAAGCGCATTCGATTCGATGAATGCCCTGCGCGGTTCTACGTCGTCGCCCATCAGTGTGGTGAAGATCTGGTCGGCGGCAATCGCGTCGTCGATCTGTACTTTCAATAAGCGGCGCACGGTTGGGTCCATCGTGGTTTCCCACAGTTGGCTTGGGTTCATTTCGCCCAGTCCTTTGTAGCGCTGCTTGCTGACGCCGCGTTCGGCTTCATCGCGCAGCCATAGCATGGCGTGGTGGAAGTCGGCTACGGCGCTTTCTTTGGCTCTTTCGCCTTCGCCACGGCGGATGAAGGCGCCTTCGCCTAACAAGCCCTTGAAAGTCTTGGCGGCGTTGGCCAATACCAGGTAGTCGTTGCTTTCGCTGAAATCAAAGTCGATGCTGCTGACCTTGATATTGCCGTGGAACAGGCGTTCTATGCGCAGGCTGAAGGTGCCGGTGACGTCATCTTCGCGCACGATGGCTTTGACGGCCTTGTCGTTGATGGTGTCGGTGAGCGCCTTGGCGGATTGTTCGGCGTTCTCTAGCGTATCGAGTTGCAGCGTGACGCCGGTCATGATGGCGGTGAGGGCGGCGCGGTCGATCACGCGGGTCAGGCGTGTCATGACGGCGTTAGCGAGGTTGTACTGGCGCACCAGTTCTGCCAATGGCTCGCCGCTGATCGGTTCTGCGCCTGTGCTTGGGGTCAGCACTGCGCCGGTGAGGGCGACCGTCATCATGTAGCTGGCTTCTTCGGCATCATCTTTCAGATAGCGCTCGTCGCGGCCGGCCTTGACTTTATACAGTGGCGGTTGGGCGATGTAGATGTGGCCGCGCTCTACCAGTTGCGGCATCTGGCGGTAAAACAGGGTCAGCAGCAGGGTGCGGATGTGGGCGCCATCGACGTCGGCATCGGTCATGATGATGATGCGGTGGTAGCGCAGTTTTTCGACGTTGAATTCGTCCGGGCCGATGCTGGTGCCTAGCGTGGCGATCAGGGTGGTGATCTGTTCGCTGGACAGCATTTTTTCGAAGCGGGCTTTTTCTACGTTCAGCACTTTACCGCGCAGTGGCAGAATCGCCTGGAACTTGCGGTCGCGCCCTTGCTTGGCCGAGCCACCCGCAGAATCACCCTCGACGATGTAGAGTTCGCACAGGGCGGGGTCTTTTTCCTGGCAATCGGCGAGTTTCGCCGACAGGCCCAGGCCGTCCATGATGCCTTTGCGACGCGTCAGTTCACGCGCCTTGCGGGCGGCTTCACGGGCGCGCGAGGCGTCAACGATCTTGCTGCAAATGATCTTGGCGTCGTTCGGGCGTTCCTGCAGATAATCGGACAGGGTCTTGGCGACGATCTCTTCGACCGGGCCGCGCACTTCGCTAGAGACCAGTTTGTCTTTGGTCTGCGAGCTGAATTTTGGCTCTGGTACCTTGACAGATAAGACGCAAGTGAGACCTTCGCGCATATCATCGCCGGTGACTTCTACCTTGGCTTTTTTGGCGTAGTCGTGTTCTTCAATATACTTGTTGATGACGCGCGTCATCGCTGCGCGCAGGCCGGTTAAGTGGCTACCGCCGTCGCGTTGCGGGATGTTATTGGTGAAGCATAAAACCTGTTCGTTGTAGGCATCGTTCCATTGCATTGATACATCTACGCTGATGTTGGTGCCCTGGTCAGACATACGTTCGCCAGTTGCCTGGAAAATCGTCGGGTGCAAGACGTTTTTGTTTTTGTTGATGTATTCAACGAAGCCGCGGGTGCCGCCTTCGAACGCGAACATTTCTTCTTTGCCGGTGCGGTGGTCGCTGAGTTTGATGCGCACGCCGTTGTTCAGGAAAGACAGTTCGCGGATACGCTTGGCTAAAATTTCATAGTGGAATTCGACGTGCGTGAAGATTTCTTCATCGGCCCAGAAATGCACTTCAGTACCGCGCTTGTCAGTGTCGCCAATCACCTTGATCGGTGAGCAGAGCATGCCGTTGATGGTTTCGGTCTCGCGGTTTTGCGGCACACCACGGACGAATTCCATCGCGTATTTTTTGCCATCGCGGCGGATGGTGAGCTTGAGTAATTTAGACAGGCCATTCACGCAAGAGACACCCACGCCGTGCAAACCGCCCGATACCTTGTAGGAGTTTTGATCGAACTTACCACCGGCGTGCAGCTCAGTCATGACGATCTCGGCGGCGCTGCGCTTAGGCTCGTGCTTGTCATCAAACTTGATGCCTGTTGGAATACCGCGGCCGTTATCGGTAATCGAAATCGAGTTGTCGCTATGGATGGTGACGTTGATCTCGGTACAGTGGCCAGCAAGGGATTCATCGATGGAGTTATCGAGTACCTCGAACACCAGATGGTGCAGACCGGTGCCGTCGGATGTATCGCCAATGTACATGCCGGGGCGTTTGCGCACGGCTTCCAGCCCTTCCAGAATCTGGATCGACGATGCGCCATAACCAGCCGATGTGGCGGATTCTGTTGCTGGAGTGTTGTCTTGGGTGTTATCGGACATG
>NZ_JAUSFI010000064.1 GCF_030651495.1 Undibacterium sp. | reverse complement strand
AACGAACGCCCTCGTGTCACGTTAAAAGGGCGCTCGCCAAATGAAGTGTGGACACACATGCTCGATGGTTTAACATTTGAAGAGGCCACCAATCAGCCTCTCCTAAAAATTTAGTGTTGCACTTGGAACTTTAGACCGCCGTATTTTTATTTTTTAGCGTAGCGCTTAGGCAAAGCGCCGGTGGGCGTCCAGGCCGAGGCCGGCACCGATACTGCCAAACAAGTCGCCTTCGACTTTTTTGGCATCAGGCACCATGGCGCCGATACGCTGGCGCAAGCCGCGCACACCGCTAGAGCCTCCGGTGAAAAACACCGTATCGATATCGGCGGCAACCACGCCTGCGCTGGACAAAACCTGGTTAATGGTGTTTTCTATCTGATCCATCAAGTGGGCAATCGACAACTGAAAACCCTGTTGCTCCAGCTTCAATACACACTCTAGCGAGGCCTGGGTTTTACTACGCAGACGATCTAAGGTCAGGATGACGCTATCCTGATCGGACAGCATAATTTTGGCTTCTTCGGATTTCAGCGCCAGCCAGTGGCCATCGCGTTGCTCCAGCAAATACAGAAAACGCTCCAGACGTGTGCGCAGGTCGTCATTATTCGCATCTCGATAGATATCCTGCAATTCACGCGCAACTTTTTGGCTGTACAGCAGATTAATGGTGTGCCAGGTAGCTAGATTGAAATAATGTGCCGAGGGGACTTCGGTACCGTTCGCCAGCCTGCCGCCCAAGCCCAGCAAGGGCATGACCTGGGTCAGGCTCAGGTACTTGTCGAAATCGGTGCCGCCGATATGGACACCGCCATTGCCGAGAATGTCGCTATGCCGGTCAGTGTTTTTGCTGCGCTCTGGCGAGAGTCTCACTAGCGAAAAATCGGAGGTGCCGCCGCCGATATCGGCGATCAAGACCAATTCTTCGCGGTCTATTCTCGATTCATAGTCGATCGCGGCGGCGATCGGTTCGTATTGAAATTCAATATCTTTAAACCCCACGGCCCTGGCAATTTCTTCCAGCGTGTTTTGCGCTATCTGATCCGCCGCCCTGTCATCATCGATGAAGTGCACCGGGCGGCCAAATACGGCTTGGCTAAACTGCTGGCCAGCCGAGTGTTCGGCACGGCGTTTCAATTCACCAATATAGTAGGCCAGCAACTGGCGAAACGGTAAGGCACGGCCCTGCACTTCGGTCTGGCCGTCGATCAGGCTGGTACCGAGCAAACTCTTCATCGAGCGCATCAAGCGGCCTTCATAGCCGGCCAGATACGACGCCAGCGCGGCGCGGCCATAGTTGACCTCATCTTCGTCGGCATTGAAGAACACCACCGATGGCAAGGTGACTTTATCTTGCTCTAGCGTCAGCAGCGCCGGTTGCCCTGCTTTATGCCAGCCGACCGTCGAATTCGAGGTGCCAAAATCCACTCCACATGCGTGCAACATCAAATTTCCTGGGCTGTTAGGGACTACAACAATAACGGGCAGCGATTATAGACGATATTTCGGCTTATGCTAGATTGTTGTTTTATTGTGCGTTTGATATTGTGGTTGGTATTGTATTGGATGAGGTGGCAGGAAAACGCAGCACCAGTAATTGATCGATACGATAATGATCAATGTCGACGACTTCAAATTTATACCCGCCAAAGACCACGGAGTCGGTCCGTTTCGGGATTTTTTTCAGCATAGTCATCATAAAACCGGCGATGGTTTCGTAATTTTCCTGATCCGGCAAACCGTCTATCCCCAGTGCGCGGCAGACGTCTTCTACCGTGGTCGCACCGTCTATCAGCCAGGAGTCGGCATCGCGCTGCACGATCTGATCTTCTAGAAATGGATGCACCAGGTTACCCATCAGGGTGCTGAGTACATCGTTCAGGGTAATCACCCCGACCACCATCGCGTATTCGTTGAGTACCACGGCAAAGTCTTCGCGCGTCCCCTTGAAGTGTTCCAGCACTTCTGACAGCGTGAGCGAATCCGGCACCACCAGGGCGGTGCGCAGTGACAACTCCTGTACCTTGGAAAAAGCCTGGTTGGTCAGTACCCGCTTTAGAATATCTTTTGATTCGACATAGCCAACCACATTGTCGATCTGGCCGTCGCAGACCAAAAACTTGGCGTGTGGGTGTTCGGCAATTTTCTGGCGTATCGCGACATCATTGTCTTGCAGGTTGAAATACACGATGCTGTCGCGCTGCGTCATGGCTGACGGCACGGTGCGGTTTTCCAGCTCAAACACGTTTCCGATCATGTGATGCTCGCGCGCCTGCAATACCCCCGCTTCGGCGCCAGCATCGACCACCGCATAAATATCATCCGAAGTGATTTGCTCATTGCGCGTGGTGGAAATTTTGAAAAGCTGAAAAATCAGGTTCGATAAACCGTTAAAAATCCATACCAGGGGCTTGAAGATGCTGACGCACCACATCATCGGGCCGACCAGGTTCATGGCGACCGTTTCTGGCGCGGTCATGGCCAGTTTTTTTGGCATCAGATCGGCGAACAAAATAAACAAAGAGGTGACAAATAAAAACGACGTCAGAAAACTCGCGGTATCAACCCAGCTGGTACTGCCAAACAAAGAGTGAAATACGCTGGAAAAATACGGCGTTAATGCCTGTTCACCCAGAATACCGCCGAGGATGGCAACACCGTTGAGCCCAATTTGTACTACGGTAAAGAAGCTGCCCGGCTGCAATTGCAGGGCCAATATCCTGCTGGCGCGCTGTTCGCCTTCGGCTTCCAGCACCTGTAATTTAACTTTACGAGCGGCTGCCAGTGAAATCTCTGCCATAGAAAAAAAAGCGCTGATTGCTACCAGCAAGGCGATGATCAGAAAGTGATCGAATAATGCCATGTCGTCTCCTGAAGAGGTCTTATTGACTATCATCATATACTATCGGCCTAGCGTCATTTGGCAAGAAAGCTGCGCAGTCTGACCTTGCAATCAACAAAAAAGCGGACCCTGGCCAGGGTCCGCTTTTTATATCATGGCAACAATTTATTAGGTCGCCATATGGGCACTGGTTTTATCCAGCACCAGTTCAGGCTCTTCCGCTTCTGCGACGGTTTCCTTATTCAGGCATTGCTGCAATCTGACCATATCCACGTCATTGCCCCATTTACCAACCACGATGGTGGCAACGCCGTTACCAATCAGATTGGTCAAAGCGCGCGCTTCAGACATGAAGCGGTCGATGCCGAGTATCAGTGCCAGACCTGCCACAGGCACGCCGCCGACCGCCGATAAGGTGGCCGCCAGAACGATGAAGCCACTGCCGGTAATCCCTGCCGCACCTTTCGAGGTCAGCAACAACACGGCCAGCAAGGTCACCTGTTGCGTGATGCTCATCGGGGTATTGGTGGCTTGGGCGATGAACACCGCTGCCATGGTCAGATAGATCGAGGTACCGTCCAGATTGAATGAATAACCGGTAGGGATCACCAGACCCACTACTGATTTTTTGACGCCCAGGTTTTCCAGCTTGACCATCATACGCGGCAGCACTGATTCTGATGAGGAAGTGCCGAGCACGATCAATAGTTCTTCCTTGATGTACTTGATGAATTTCCAGACGCTAAAGCCATGCATTCTGGCGATGGTGCCGAGTACCCCAAAGATAAAAATCAGGCAAGTTGCATAGAACGTCCCCATCAGGTAACCGAGTGACAGCAGCGAGCTGATGCCGAACTTGCCGATGGTGAAGGCCATCGCACCAAATGCGCCGATCGGAGCGAGCTTCATGATGTAGCCAACAATCACGAATAAGACATGGGAGGATTTTTCCACCAGATCAAAAACCATGGTGCCACGGCCGCCAAAGCGATGCAGCGCAAAACCGAACATAACGGAGAACATCAGCACCTGTAAAATTTCACCTTTGGCAAAGGCATCGACCACCGTAGTCGGGATGATGGACATAAAAAAATCGTTGGTGGTTTGCATCTTGCCGGGTGCGACAAAAGCTGCAATACCCTTGGTGTCGAGCGTCTGCACGTCAATATTCATGCCGGCACCTGGGTGCAATACGTTGACCATAATCAAGCCGATGATCAGCGCCAGGGTGCTGACGACTTCAAAATACAATAATGCCATGCCACCGGTCTTGCCAACTTTTTTCATGTCTTCCATGCCGGCAATGCCGATCACCACGGTGCAGAAAATAATCGGTGCGATCATCATCTTGATGAGCTTGATAAAGCCATCGCCCAGCGGCTTCATGGCGGCACCAGATTCGGGATAAAAATGACCAAGCAGCACGCCTATGACGATGGCGGTGATCACCTGGAAGTAGAGGGATTTGTACAGCGGCTGCTTATTCATCCGATGTCTCCATTGAGTTGTTTTAATGGGCATGTGGCTGAAGCGTGATGGCGTGTAATTAAATACAAACAACATCAGCAACATCAGCAACGTGAAGACGGACGCTTGCCGTCGGTAGCGCATTATTAAAAATTAATGGAGTGCCCGCAATTGTGGCTTTCCACACGTTTGCCTTTTTGCAAACGTGTGGAACCGGCTAAAAATTAAGCTGCAGACTGCAGTTGGGCTTGTGCTAATTGGCGAATGATATTGCCTAAGGTGCGCAAGGCATCATCCAGTTCTTGGGTAAAGTGCATGCCGCAATTAAGCCGTAAAAAATGATTAAAACGATTGGAGTTGGAATACAACAAGCCGGGCGAGACCAGGATGCCATGTTCCAGCGCGGCGTCAAATACCGCTTTGGATGAAAGCTGGTGCGGCATCTCTACCCAGACCGAGACGCCGCCATGCGGTACCGTTAATCTTGTACCGGCCGGAAAGTAAGCCGCAATCGCTTCGGCGGTGCGTTCTCTCTGGACATTGAGCGTGGCGCGCAGGCGCCGTAAGTGGCGGTCGTAGGCACTCGACTGTAAAAATTCGGCGACCACCAGTTGCGAGAGTTCTTCGTTGTAACGGGTCTGGGCATACTTTAGCATGCTGATGCGTGCCTGCCAGCGTCCCGCCAACATCCAGCCTACCCGTAAGCCCGGAGCCAAAATTTTATGCAGCGAAGCGCAGTAGATCACATTGCCGGTACTATCCCAATGCTTCGCCGCTGTCGGTGCCGATTCTGTATCGATTAAGGCACCATAAGAATCATCTTCGATCAGCGGGATATGCTGTTCTTCACAGAGTGCCACCAGCCTTTGTTTATGCTGGTCTGGCATGATGCTACCGAGCGGGTTTTGCAGATGCGGCACCACCACGACTGCCTTGATATTGTCATACGTTTGCATCGCCAGTTGCAGCGCTTCGATCGAGATCCCGGTTTGCGGGCTAGTGGGTATCTCCAGTGCCTTCATGCCCAGGCTTTCCAAGACTTGCAGCAAACCGTAAAAAGTCGGCGACTCTACCGCAATCACATCCCCTGCCTGCGCCACTGCGCGCAGGGCCAGATTTAATGCTTCTATACAGCCGCAGGTAACAATGACCTCGTCTGGTGCGGCACTAATGCCGTAGTCCAGCGCACGTTTTGCCAGCGCGTTTTTTAATTCTTTGTTGCCCCCCATGACAATGGCTTTGGTCAACAGTTGTGGCCGCTGGCGCAGGATGCGTATTGCTAGATTTTTCAATTGTACGGTCGGATATAAATCCGCTGCACCAGTGGCTCTGGCCAGATTGAATTTGATCGGGCGCTGCCCCTGCGCAATGATGGCCGATACGCGCTCATGAATGCCGACAAACTGTGCCGGATCGATCGGCGTGCCAGAGTGCGGCTCTTCTACCGGCACCAGCTTGATGCGCTGGGGGTGGCGCACAAAATAACCCGAGCGCGGCCGCGCCTCCAGCCAGCCCTGGCCTTCCAGATGGCGACAGAGCTGCAAGGCCGTAGACAGACTCACCTCATGCATCGCCATCAGCTTGCGCACCGAAGGCATGCGATCACCGGCCCCCAATGTACCTGCCTTGATCGCGCCGAGATAATGCAGCGCCAGGCGCTTATACAGTGATTGTGTTTCCATAAGTTAATGATGCACCCGTCAGGCTGTGCTGAACAGATACAGTTGACGTAAAAGCACACAATAACAGATGTCAAAACGCACTGCTGCACCGATGCAGATAGACGCTTTCTGTGTCTGTTATGTCTTCGTCATGGCGCTTATCCTGTAGCTTCATTTAGCAACGGAGGAGCTCAATATGCACATTACTACATTGCGTGAAAAACAGATTTTTCATGGCTATTTTACTGCCGGCAGCCACATACATTTGAGCGCTGGTGCTCTCTGCCTGCGCGAAGCGGCAAGCTGGTGCGATGCTCTGGATTACTCCATAGAAATAGCATTATGCGAAGGGACCAGCTATCAGATACAGCGGAGTGGCTGGTTGCAGATACGGGCAACAAAGGATGCCGAATTTTTATCTGAAGTGCCTGAGCCAGGCACGCTGATGCGCACATGGCAGCGGATTAAACTACGTGGCGAAGTACTGCTGACACAGCTTGTTGGCTCACGCCGACTGTTTTAAGCACCACCAAAAAATTCTTTCATCATAAATGACTCCAGTTCGGCGCTATCCTTAGGCCGCGCTGACAGGGTGACGACGTGGCCAACCCGGTGTGAATCCCAGCTGAAGTCGCCGGTATAGTGGGTGCGGATCAGTTCTATCATGCGGCGCACGATCGCCAGTTCGACATCGCCGCCCAGGCCAGCATCGACTTCGATCACTTGACGCCAGCTATTATTCGCCCCGGGCTTCCAGCCGCGGAAGGAAAAACTCGCCATCCGCGTACTTTTGCTGAGGATCTGAAATACGCCGTTGGTGCCCTCGCGCCCATTCGCCTGCTGCATGCTGCGTTTGACGTTCGCTTCTGCCACTTCCTGCGGGCTCATACCACGGCTAGCCTGGCGTGCGGCTTCGTTCTCTTGTGCGACACTCTCTTCGGCCACACGGCGGCGCTCACGCGCTGCGGCCAGCATGCTAGACATATCGACCGCTTGCAAGGCATTCGCTACCGGCGGCGGTGTGGGGCTTGGGGTGCTGACGATGGCGCTCGGCGTCGCCACCGGTGGAGTGATGGCTTTTTTTGGCCTGGCCGGAGGGATGGGTTTCGGCGGGCTCTTTTTGGTTTCTCCCTTGGCCATTTTTGATACGGTAGTCTTATCGAGCATCAGCACAATCGGGGGTTGTGCATTCTCGACGTTACCTTCTTTTTTTTCTGGATGGACGTGCAGGATAAAGTACAGCAGCAAGCCGTGAATCAGCAGGACGAGCAAAATCCCGATCAGGTTGCCTGGCCGGAAACGGATATGCAGGTGGACTTCGCCTGATCTGGTCTGTTCGTCTGCAGGTGATTCGCGATACAACTTCATGTTCGATGAATAAATTTTGCCATTTTCCAAGGTGGCAAGCATACCCTAAAGTAGAGCGCTGTCTGTAACAAAGCTTTGCAATGACTACTTTTCATAGTGGCGCTGAATTTAACTAAAAAAATGCATGACGATAGAATTTTTTATCCTTAGATACGGTTATTTTAGCCTGCCGAATTATTTTGCATGTGCGGCCACCCCTGGTTTTAGCTCGTTGTTATAGTTACTGTTCACCCGAATAGCAGCGGTACATGCGAAGTATTTCGAAAATGCGTTCATATTTTTGACGTTTACTGCCGCATCAAAGACCGAATGAAAGGGAAAACGCTGTCGCGCCCGAATAGACTGGTTCAGGCAAAAATGCGCTTGCAGAGACACGACAAAATTCCGTCTTAATGATCTGATTGATCATATTAAAAAATCACTATATAGTTCAAGCGAAGGGGCAATTGTACTGCCGGGCTTCAGGTTTTTTTACCCATAGTCAGGTCCAGTGTACTTGCTGCAAAGCAAGCCGATAAGCCGCTGATAGCGATTTCGTGCCGTCAAGATTCAGTCGCCCCAGTCAAGCTTAAAATCACTGCTGACATTAGCTTATGCTTCATGAACCCAGCCAAAGTCATACGTAGCCGAGTTAAAGATTTGACCGATTTGCCAAACATTGGCAAGGCGGGAGCTGCCGACCTTCAACTGATCGGGATTGGCAATCCACGTCAGCTTATTGGCCAATCTCCATTTGATATGTACCGCAAGCTTTGTGACATTACCGGTACCAGGCATGATCCATGCGTTATCGACGTATTCATGTCGGTAACGCGCTTCATGGCAGGTGAAGAGCCTCGCGTTTGGTGGGCATTTACCGATGAGCGGAAACGCTTAACAACGAAAGCACAATAAAAATGAAATTCGGGTATGCCATCGTTTATGTTTCATCGGTTGCTGAGGCATTGGATTTTTACCACCGGGCATTTGGCTTAGAAACCCGTTTCCTTCATGAATCGGGGGAATATGGCGAATTAAACACGGGAGAAACAACCCTTGCATTTGCCTCACATGCCATGGGGGAAATGAATCTTGCCGAGCCATACCAAAAAGCGGATCCCTCCGCGCCGCCATTCGGCGTCGAGTTAGCATTCGTCACTGCCGATGTACATGAGGCGTATGCCAAAGCGATAAAGGCAGGGGCGGCACACATCAAAGAGCCGACGCTAAAACCTTGGGGGCAGCTGGTTGCTTATGTCCGCTCCATTGAAGGGTCACTGATAGAATTGTGTACCCCGATTCAGGATGGCACTTAAATACCTGCCAGTGTGCAATGTTGCCTGACCAATCATTACGCATCACTGGCCTGGCACGGACTTGCTGCTGCCATTCCGCGCACTGAGCCAGTTTTCATTTGCGATGCTATCCTTACAGAATTTGCATGAGGTGCTCGCATGTCAACATCGTTACTTGGATTAGCCTCGATGATGGAGCCGCTACGTGGTTTTGTCGCCGTTGGGCGGCGCATGAGTATCACCGTTGCGGCGAATGATTTGTGTTTGACGCAGTCGGCGCTCAGCCGGCAGGTGCAAGCGTTGGAAGCGCGCTTGGGCATCAAGTTGCTGGTGCGGAGGCATCGCAGTATCGCCTTTACAGCAGAAGGCGAACGGCTGTTTCGTAGTGCTAATAGCGCTATGCAGCAACTGCAAGAAGTGTTCGCCACCCTCAATACTGCACACAGAAAATCGCCCGTTACGCTCACTGCCAGCATCGGCGTTACCGGCCTGTGGGTGCTGCCTCGGCTGAGCGGCTTTCAGCAGCGATATCCAGCGATTGATGTGCGCGTCGCTGCCAGTAACCGTTTGCTCGATATTGCCAGCGAAGGGGTTGATTTGGCCATCAGGTATGGTTCGCGGTCTGCGATGGGCCGCGGCGCTGTCTGGTTGTTTGATGAGTCGGTCGCACCAGTCGCGCATCCTTCACTCGGATTGATGCAACTTACAACGGCCAAGGACATCACTGGGCAGGTGTTGCTTGAATTCGATGATCCAGGGCGACGCTGGCTACATTGGGAAGACTGGCTGGCGGCGCTTGGCTGGTCTGGCGTAAAACCTAAAGGCATCCTGCGCTTCAATCAATATGATCAGGTGGTGCAGTCGGCGATAGCAGGACAAGGCATTGCGCTTGGCCGCATCGAATTGATCAAGCCTATGCTGGATGATCAGCGTCTGGTCCGTCTTTCGACTTCTCGTCCTGGTCCTGTCAATAATCACGCTTACTGGTTAATGCAGGCCGATGTGGCACCGCGCCCGGATGTTGTTGCGGTAAGTGATTGGATTATTGCAGAAGCACAGCGGAAAAACCAGTGAGCGTCAATTGACATGCGTTATACGCATGTCAAACAGCCATAATTTGCGTTTGAAAATAGAGAATAAATACGCTTCAATGTGTTTGTCGCCGGACCTCACTACCTCGGCAATTAAGGAGCAAACCATGAACGATAACCTTTCTCTGACCCCGGCTGCTTTGCACTATGCGCGGGCCACCGATTTGGCGTACTCCGCGGCGGCAGAGTCGCATCGGTATACCCCAGTGAGCGCTTTATTGCCGCAGATTCAGTCCAAGCTGGCGTATCTGACGCCCACGCAAGAGCGCCCCTATAACTACACCTATGAACCGCCAGATGGTGGGCCGTGGGAAAACTATCAGCATGACGACCGCACCATCAGTATCTGCGATGCGCGCCACATGGCGGCAGCGAGCTCCCTGGATCGTGAGGGTTTTCAGCTCTGGAATGCACCATCGGAAGTGACGGATTTTTTTGATGAAAATACGCTTCTTCGTTACTATTATCCGGAAGTTGCCGAACTCGCCTGCACGGCCACTGGCGCAACACGCGCCTATGTTTTTGATCATTTGCTGCGCCAGCGAGAAACCGATCGTCGCCCGCTGAGTTTTGGTCGAGCAGCAAAGGGAGCGTTAGCCGGCGCGAATGGACGCGTTCACAATGATTACACCGAAGCCTCCGGCCGCAAGCGTCTGGCGCTGGTTATCGGCGAGCTTGCCGCGCAATCTCAGATTGCGCGCTATAGCATTGTCAATGTGTGGCGTTCGATCAAAGTGCCAGTCCTGGATACGCCATTGGCAGTGTGCGACGCACGGACCCTGAATGTGGCTGACTTGGTCAGTGCGGAGGTGCGCTATCCTCGACGCACGGGTGAGATTTATCTGGCGCACTATGCGCCCAGACATCGCTGGTATTACTTTTCGGCGATGGATCCTCATGAGGCTTTGGTGTTCAAACAGTATGACTCCCAAGTGAGTGGCGTCGCCCGTTACACCCCGCATGCGGCGTTTGACCATCCAGATGCGCCCGCAGGCGTCACCCCGCGTGTCAGCATCGAAGCCCGCTGTCTGGTTATCTACGATTAATTTATGGAATGGCAATGAAAAACACTGATACCCGTACCGCTACGCTTGAATTCTGGTTTGAGTTTGCCAGCAATTACAGCTATCTGACCGTCATGCGGATCGATGCCTTGGCGGCAGAGTATGGCGTCGCTGTCGTATGGAAACCATTTTTACTCGGACCTGTCTTCAAGTCTTTTGGCTGGAATAATTCACCTTTCGTTTTGCAAAAAGAAAAAGGGGCTTACGTCTGGCAAGACATGACACGCCAGTGTAAAAAATACCGCCTACCCTGGACCCGCCCAACGGATTTTCCACGCGCATCTTTACTGCCAATGCGGGTTGCCTTAGTCGGTGCGGAGCAGCCGTGGATGAGCGAGTACTGCCAAAGAATAATGCAGATTAATTTTGTAGAAGATCGCCCTATTGATCATGCTGACGTAGTCAACGAAGTGCTTACTTCATTGAACTTACCCGCATCAGACATTCTGCTTGCCGCGCAGTCTGAAGAAAATAAGCGCCGTTTGCGATTGCAGACAGAACAGGCGCATCAGCGCGGCATCTTCGGCGCACCGACTTTTTTCGTTGGAACGGACATGTTTTGGGGTAACGACAGACTGGAAGATGCCTTGATTTTTGCCGCACAAAGTAAGCACCAGACTTGAACTCTATTGGCAGAACCGCGACAAAGTGACTATGTCTATTCCGCCGCCTCCAGCGCGTTGCCGAGACACCCGCTATCGGCTTGTTGACAGCAACGCAAGAGGAGAAGAAAAATGGGAGGCATTCATACAACTATCCATACGCCTTTCCAAGGTTACTATGAACTCTGCACAGTAATTGTTGCTGGCGCATGCCGGTATCACATATCTGGGGCATCAGGCGCGCCAACTGACGCATGACGACGACAACAAACTGGCGGTGCAGGATCAGCATGAAGCCGAACGTGGGCGAATCTTGTTTCGCCCCCTGAATTAGCTCAAGGGTACGGCGCTGAAACTGTCGCAGTTGCTGAGTATGGAAGCCGATTTTTTACCGGCTGGAATACGGCGCGAGCTCGCCAAGGGCTGAGTAGACGGGGGCGACGAGTTGGACTCGGCGCCCCCGTCTACTCAGGGCAGCGGAAAGATCAAACACGTCGTGGTGGCATGCGCATACACCTTGCCGCTGGCGTCGATAATGCGGCCTTCGGCGGTGCCCACTTGCCGTCCGACCTGGATCACCTTGCCTTCAGCGCGCACCGGGCCGGTCTTGTCGGTCAGGGCGCGGATCAGGTTGACCTTGATTTCCAGCGTGGTGTAACCGATACCCTTGGGTAACATCGATTGCACCGCGCAGCCAACCGCCGAATCGAGCAGGGTGCAAAAATAGCCGCCGTGGACGCTGCCCAGTGGATTGTAATGCTGCCGTCCGGGCGTACCCTGGAACACGATGCGACCGGGTTCGCCTTCTACCGGAAAAAAATCCATGGTTTTACCGATGTGGGCGACCGGTACTCTGCCGTCCAGGATGCCTTGCAAGAATTCCATGCCGGTCATGGTTTTCATTTGCGCCAGCTCGATGATGCCTGGCTCGGCCATGGTGGCGCGCACTTCGGCTTCGCGGGCTCGCCACTGGCTCAGTACAGCGCTGGTGTCATTGCTGATAGCATCTCTCATCATGCGTCCTTTTTGGGGAATAAAATCATTTGGGTGCAGCGGAACAGGGCGATGGTTTTGCCTTGATGACTGACTACGGCATCCCAGACCTGGGTGGTGCGCCCCAAGTGTACGGCGGTAGCGAGCACCTCGATTTTGCCTTGACGCGCGGTGCCGAGGTGATTTGATTTCAGCTCTACCGTGGTGAAACTACTGGCACCGTCGGGCAGGCTGGCAATGCAGCCGTAACCGCAGGCGGTGTCAGCCAGAGTGACGACGCTGCCGGCGTGTAAATAGCCGTTGGGGGCGAGCAGATGCGGTACGACATGCAGTTCGGCGCGCACTTCGCCTGGGTTGACCGCGATAATGTGAATGCCAAGATGGCCGGGCAGGAAATTTTTACCCGCCTGATCGAATCCTTCCGCACTGTGGGAAGTTGGGGATGCTAGCGCAGTATTCATGATGCTCCTGGAAGATAAATGGCCTGACACCATTGTAGATATTGCGCAAAGCTTCGCACAGTGTCAGTATTGACACTTTTGTGGCGGAAACCGACAAATGGTGCATATTGAAGCCTGGATTTACCCGCAATGCATGGTTTCGGCAGTCACCGGGCCACTCGATGTATTTGCGGTGGCCAATGCGATCTGGATCGCGCAGGGTAAAAATCAAGAGCAGCGCAGTCCCTTGTTTAGCTGGAGCCTGCACTCGCCCGATGGCGCGCCGGTGCGTACGCCGTCCGGGATAACGCTGCATGCCGATGGCGGCATGCAGCGTGACACCAGCGCCGACGTGATTTTGTTGCCAGGCATTTACGTTGGCGACGGCATTGCGGGTTTGCTGCAAACCTTGCACACGATGCAGCCCTTGTACCCGCTATTACGCGATAAATATGCGCATGGGAGCCTGCTGGCGGCCAATTGCAGCGCCAGCTTTGTGCTGGCCGAGGCCGGTTTGCTGGACGGTGGCCATGCCACAACCACCTGGTGGCTGGAGCGCGCATTCAAGGCGCGCTATCCACAAGTGGCGCTGCGCACGAATGAAGTGCTGACCGAATATCAAGGTATTTTGACCAGCGGTGCCGCCACCACGTATCTCGATCTGGCCTTGCATCTGACCGCGCGCTATGCCGGGCAAGACATGGCTGCACGCGTAGCGAAAACCTTGTTAATTGATGCCAACCGTTCCTCCCAGGCACCATACATGAGCCTGACACAGCAAGATAGCCAGAGCCATAGCGACACGCTGGTATTGCGCGCCCAACAATGGATACAAAAACACCTGCATTTTAGCTTTCAGCTCAACAAAATGGCGGACCATCTGGCCGTCAGCGAGCGCACGATTATTCGCCATTTTCACCTGGCACTCAATACCACGCCAACGGCGTATGTCCAGCAACTCAAGATCGAGCTGGCAAAACGCTTGCTGGAAACCACCACCTTCACGCTGGATCAAGTCTGTGAACGGACTGGTTATGTCGACCCAAGCTCGTTCCGGCGGCTGTTTAAACGGCATACGGCACTCTCCCCGGCCGAGTACCGGCAGCAGTTCCGGCAAAAAAGTGCCGCGCAATCCAAGCTCGATTAGAGATGTAATGGCACTCTGACCGTCAGCGAAAACCAGCCGCCTATTTTGTAAACGGTGCAGTCAATAGGGTCTATCGATCCATTTGATTATGTTAGTTATTGCCATACGTGCGCCTGTCCAGACAGGCCGTTCTGTCATATGATACGGATACTAGGTTTATCGGTTCTACGGTACGGGTGCTAAAATCAATAAATACACTCAAATTTGATCACTAGTCATCCTGCAAAACGCGTTTGAACTGGTTGATAAAGTTTGGTGGGTGTTTTGATCGATTTTTTAGTCAGTTATTGAGTGAGTTATTGAGTGAGTTCACCTGCTTTAACTCACTAAAACGCGCTTAAATCAAGCAAGAGGATACTTCAGCATGAACAGATCAGAGGCTCTCAAAAGGATCACTGAACAGGCCGGTAAGGGAGAATTAGTTTTCCCGACCAATGTCAATGCTTCGCTCAAGATTCAGCAGGCATTGGACGATCCTGATTGCAGCATCGAAACTGCTGCCAAACTGGTCATCACAGAACCGCTACTGGCTGCAAGGCTGGTCGCCATTGCCAATTCTGTGGCGTATTCTCGCTTCGGTGGCGGCGTGACGAATGTTAGAATGGCGATCACTATTCTCGGCTTTGGCACCTTGCATTCGGTCGTTACCTCGGTAGTCATACGCCAGATAAGTAATGCCATCACGGATCCATCGCTACGTGCCAAAGCGAATCAATTATGGGAGCATTCAGCCCATGTCGCCGCATTGGCCCATGTCATTGCACGAAAAGTCAGCCATGTTGATTTCGAAACCGCCATGTTTGCCGGAATTGTGCATGAGGTCGGTGGCTTTTATCTATTATCAAAAGCCCAGGAGTTTCCCGGGCTGATCGAAAATATTGCCCATCAAACTGACAGCATGGATGAATTGGACGAAACGCCTGAAGTCATCATCGGTCGCGCAGTACTGAACAAACTGATGGTTCCTAAAAGTGTAGTCACTGCGGTAGAGTCTCTCTGGTATGGCATGCGCGCGATGCCGCCCACAACCCTGGGAGACACCCTGTTACTGGCGAACGAACTCTCACCGGTATCGTCCCCGCTCGACACACGTCACCCGGCAACAAGACTACAAGCAGCCCCAGAAATTGATTTTGCCATAGGCGACGGCACGCTCAACAGCATCATGGCAGAGTCCGACGAGGAAGTGCGCTCGCTGACTGCCGCATTATTAATATGATAATATTGCATACGTAATTTTTACCGTTCACCGTACCAGATGTAAGCTACGCCCAATTCACTATCCGAGACAAACTAAGCTAGTTCCCCCTCGTTATTCATTTCAGGAGACCTCCTTTGATTCCTACTTCTTTTTTGCGCACCGGCGTGATCGCTGTGATGACCGCAGGCACAGTACTTTCTATATTCGGGACAGCGGCGCAAGCTGCCGCGCCGATGGTAAAAACATCGGCACCAGGCTATTACCGTCTGATGCTAGGTGAGTTTGAAATCACCGCATTATCCGACGGCACAGTAGCGCTGCCAATAGACAAATTACTGACCAACACCACGCCAGCGAAGACAAACAAAGCGCTGAATAAATTCCATCTGACAAGCCCGGTTGAAACTTCGGTCAATGGCTATCTGATTAACACGGGCAGCAAGTTGGTGTTAGTCGATACCGGTGCCGGCCATCTGTTCGGACCTACGCTCGGTAAACTGGCAGCAAATATCAAAGCGGCAGGTTACCAGCCGGAACAAGTTGATGAGATTTACATCACGCACATGCACCCGGACCATGTCGGTGGTTTGGCAGAGGCGGATAAACCCGTATTCACCAATGCCATCGTACGTGCCGATAAAAAAGATGCCGACTTCTGGCTGAATCAAGCGAATCTGGATAAAGCAACGGCGGATGAAAAGGGTTTTTTCCAAGGGGCCATGGCTTCATTGAACCCCTATGTTAAAGCAGACAAGTTCAAGGCTTTTGATGGCGACACCGATCTGATCCCAGGTATTAAAGCTATCGCCAGCCACGGCCATACCGCCGGTCATAGCATTTTTCAGATCGAAAGCAAGGGGCAAAAATTGATGCTGTGGGGCGACTTAATGCACGTCGCTGCAGTGCAGTTCGACAAACCGTCAGTCACCATTCATTTTGACAGTGACAGCAAGGCAGCCGCAGCACAACGCAAAAAAGCGTATGCCGATGCAGCCAGACAAGGCTATCTGGTTGGTGCCGCCCACTTATCCTTCCCTGGCCTTGGTTATGTCCGCACTGAAGGTAAGGCCTATGCCTGGAGCGCGGTGAACTATGTACCGGTAAACTATGCTCCGGCACCCTAGATCAGCACTTATTTAACAAAAAGGGAGCCTGGTTGGCTCCCTTTTTTGCTTTGATGCTGGCTTCAGCACTTCAATAGTGCGGCGGCCTTTCATCCGTTACCGCGGTACGCTGACCGGCACTCACTGCCAACTCTCGCATGCGGCTTGCCAACGCAAGACATAAGGCCTCCAGGTCATCAATTTTCTTTTGTTGCCGGTAGACTAGCGTGTTCAGCGTATCAACCAGATCGTCCTGGCGGACAATTCTTATTTCCAGGTCGATCAGACGTTCTTCAGTGCTCATGATGATTTCGTTTTCCGCTAGTGTAGGGCTAGCAATATCTGGACTATTCAGATGTGATGGATGGTAATTCTAGCGGCAAATTTTACGCTAAGCAGTCATGCGAAGCCTACCATTTTTCAACAAAAACTCTGGGGACAGGCCATTGAAGCGCCCGGAAAGAACACTTGGCGCGACTCAATTTGAAGATCAAGGGTGTTATTTTTTCTTAAAAAAATCCGCGCCAAAGATTATCCGGCAAGGCTATTCTTCAACGCATGGCAATACCCTGGCGCATCACGACACTCGACGAATCCACCAAATTTCTTTGAAATGGGTGGGTCGCTTTTTGATACAAAGCCGTGACATTTTTGACATAGTCGCGTGTTTCAAGATATGGTGGAACTCCGTGATATTTTTCCACCGACCGCTCTCCTGCATTATAGGCTGCCGCAACCAAGGAAACATTTCCGCGGAAAAAAGCTAATAACCAGCGCAAATAAGACAAGCCACCCTTCAGATTATCCTCCGCATTAAATCGATCTTTCACACTAAACCGCTCGGCGGTACCCTGAGTTAATTGCATTAATCCCTGCGCATCTTTGGGCGAGATCGCCCGCTCGTTAAACCTCGACTCGACATAAATAATTGCCATTGCCAGATTTGGATCAATCGAATAACGCGGCGCCAGTTTTTCTACTAATTTAGAAATTTTACCTTTTGGGTATATATGGCTGGTGAGTGCTTCTGTGCTTAATGGCTGCGATACTTCTGTTAAAGTCATGCAAGTAGGTAACGAAGAAGTCACATTGCCAGAAATATTTCGGGTCAATTCTATCGCTTGCTGATGCCCTTGCTCTGCCGCTATTTGAAAGAACTGTGCAGCGATTTCATCATTTTTACTAACACCGCGACCATTTGCATACATCCACCCCATGGAATATTGGGCATCAGCAAAACCAGCTCTAGCTGCCTGGCAATACAACTCCAATGCTTTTTGGTAATCTTTAGGAACACCTTCGGCATTCTCATATTGACGCGCCAGCGAAGTCAAACTTTCCGACGAGGATAATAGGTCATCCTTCTCGTTTGCCCAAACATCCCCCCCCAAGAGAAGAGAGTAAGCAAAGATCATCGCGAAACTAGTGAATTGGTGAGTTTTGATTAAAATTTTCATATGATAACAACACAACGGCGCTCCATCTTTTTTGCCTATTACTTGCATCTTACAGAAAATTAATAATGGAAATATATCAAAATAACATCATTTTGCCAGATACTTCATTTATATAAAGGCTAACACGATTCAGTATCGTAACGGTGGGATAGTGCCGAGCAACTATGTTGAATTTGAGCATCATTCTCTGGAAGCCAAATGTCGCGGTGCACATCTCTTATGCAAAATCGTGCAGTCGGCACAAATGAGTACCCTCTTATGCTTTCAAGTCAGCATCTGCGCCGGATTTTTTGTCTTCATGAGACTCTGACCGAATAAATGCCTTACGCCCCAAATGATAAGCCAATAGATGAAACGGCATTTTGATCCAGTGCGAACGGACATACAGTGCAAAACGTGCGGGCCACGTACCGATTGAATGGGTGCTGGCATGGACAGGGCGCAAAGCGCGCAAATAGCAGGCGTCCATCAGCTTGGATACCAAGACAAGAGGCTTTCCAATGCGAGCGGCTTCTAGCACATGACGGGGAACCGGCGTCTCTAGCATCAAGGTGGTATACCTTAATGCGTAATACAAAGGACGAGTCAGGCCCAATACCATTGCGCGTGGCACCAGTTGCTCCCAGAAGCCGGGCGTGCTGCCAAACTGCCGAAGCAGGCTGTCTAGATCGAACAAGTCGCGCAATCCTTTTTCGAAATCGCCCTCGTGAAAAAGATGGGTAGCGCTGTGCAACAGCATGTCTGTCGGTTGTAAAACATACAGATTATTACGCTCCGGCAACGCAACCACCGCCGTCATCAAGGCAGCCGTATTCACCTTGACTTTGGCGCTCTCAGGCAAAATGGTATGGTGCACATCGATCGTTGTGCCCCTCCTGATATGACGCATGGGAGGTATTTCGTGCATCCACTGACGATAGTAGCGCTGGTCATAGGCATCGTGATGCGAGCCATGCCAGCCATGAATCATTAACTCGCTTTCGGTATGACCCAGTTTGTTTTTGGGTACGATGATATCGACGTCCGAAAATGTCCGCCCTTGTGCAACCGCGAGTCCGGCCATGACATAAGCGGCCCCTTTAAGCAGGACAACCTTGACTCCGGTATCCATCAATGCCTTGCAGATACACTCAATCTCCCAGCGCAAAGCGATGTCTTGCCTTTGCGCCATTTGCAGCGCCGAAGTCAAATGATTGCGGGGAGCAAGCGGTACCGCCTCAATCAAGTCTTCCTGAACTAACTTATGCGCCAATCGCGCCAATAAATTTGCTCGGCGTCCCTGACGAATCAACAAATCCCATTCGGACATGGATAATCGCAGCAACACTTGCGGCGCTATCAAGGCAGTAACAATTAAGTCACGCTGAAGCATCATCCAACCCGCTCCGCCAGCAATTGCGCAAATAGACGTTCTGCATCATCAAGCTGGCTATAAGTGAATTGATAGCATAGCGCTTGCTCCACCAGATTTCCAATCGCTTCAAAACCACGCTGGCCTTGTATATCATAGTTAAAAGATTGCTCCGCAATAAGCATGAAGGTGTGAGCCCGGCTATGCGGCACGAGCTCAGGCTGCGCATCTTGCTCATATTTAGGCAAAATAATCCATGAGGGTCGTACCGCTTCGTTCGCATGCAATACGCTATTCATTGGCGGACGCAATAGCGCCACCGTGCCCTTGGTCGTATCCGGCATCGATGCCGTCATGACCGCTGTTGGGGCATATTGCTTAATAAGCTCAATCGACTTATTTTTCAAATTGATAGGACGCGACATGCCGTAGATCAACCCACTTGCCATATCATACAAAGCTAACTCGTCTGAAAGCAAGCGCCACCCACGCATGACCAAGCCGGTACACAGCGTGCTTTTTCCCGAACCGGGCGGAGCTGGCAACACCGCGGCCATCCCATTTTTTTCGATCACTGCGGCATGAATGATCAAATACTGATGACAGTGTGCCGCCACACACCAGTTAAGCCCCCATTCGAGCATGGCAAACGCTTGTGCAGCAGGCAAGGGAATGAAAGACGGACGTCCATCAAAGAAAAAGCGCACCTGGGGTTTGAACCAGCGCCGCAAACCGGATTCATGGCCAACTTCGACGTGAAAATCGGCAAACGCATCTGCCGGACAGACGGAGAAATCAGCATACATCAACGCTATATCGCTGACCAGTGATGCGACATCCGTTTTCAGTCGTGCAACGAATGGGCCAAGTTTTAACAACAACTCGCCACGACGGAGTACGTCAGCCAATTTAGTCGCAGTGAATTCGGATATTTTCAAAGTGAAGTTTGATTGAGGAGCCCGGCATCTTGCAACTGTAACAAAGTCGCAGCAATGTACTCATCAAGCACTGCTTTGTCATCCTCGGAATACAGATCCGCCAGTTTCAGAGCTAGCATTTCGGTCGAAAGAGGTGCCGCTGCAAGCAACTGAAGCAGAGCGAGCCCGAGTGAGTCGATTAAATGTGTGTTACCGGAAAAAGCATCGTAAACAACCGAAGTATCATCGTCTTGCCACGTCCGAAAGCAGAGCTTCTCGGGGTTGACGAGCGACCAGAAAAATCTCTCTCGATTGTTTTGAGTTATGCCAAATAACAATTAGCGCGCAATCCAGTTTTCGTACAGATAGGTTTTAATCTTCGCGGCATCCCAAGTCTGATTCAGCCCAGATGGACTGTAATTACCCAAGGCCATTTTTTGTAACTTATCCCCTGACAGGCAACTTTCAATTTGATTCGCACTTAAAGGAGAAAGAAGAATATAGTTAAGTTGAGCGACAAGCGTCGAAATCTGAAGATCAGATCCGCTCGTTAACACTGCCTTGACTTTGCTATTCGAGCTTGCCGTCGAGCGCAATCCTGGGATTACGGCTAATAATTTTGAGATGGTAACTTTTGTATAATCAAAACTGCCATTCGTAGTCGTCGTAGCATCTTTAAGACCCGGGTATTTCGTACAGAGAACCTTCCAAGGTTTATCGCCAAATCCGGCCGAACTCCTGGCGACATTATCACGCCAATCGGTGATATACCATGCCTCGTCTGGGTATGATTGATGCCCTGCGTTAGTTTTTAAACTTGTGTTGGGGTTGATAATTTCAGAACCCCAAGCAGATGGACTCTTGCAATGCCAAGCGAGCGCTGGCCGACTTACCAAGGTAGCAACAACAGGAACAGCGGCAGATCCCAGTTTGATGAGTCGACGCCGAGAAGTCGACTCTACCGAATGCGAGGCTTGAACGGGAACGTCCACTGGCTCAGCGGGTGCCACTGTTCGTTTGTTAATTTCACTCATATACTTACCTCGGTGATTAATATCGGCTAAATCAATTTTACCCGGTCCGCCACAATTACAGGTGCAAACTACAACGTCATACATTTCTACAATTCATAATCCAGAAACTAGCCAGAAAAATAAGATTACTGAATGCGATCTGACTCGGCAAATACAAATAAGCACATTCCGTGCCACAATCAATAAGCTATTGATTTATATTGATATATTCCTATAAATATATTCGGATGTTGCGATAAATGTAAAAAAAATCGACATGCAGGACAGGCACCAACAATAAAATTTTCACTATCTCTGGAAGCGAGTAACTAATTTTAGTTTGCAAATATCATTTGTTATTTTTACAAATATACTCAAGTGTTACTGATTCTATGAAAAAAATCTAGTCTGCTTATCATAAAAAAAGTAATAAAGTGTTTCAAAGCAAGCTTAGGGGCATCAAATTTAAGCTTCAGGTATGATGTATCATTAGTATTACTTTTAATGAAATATTTTTAACCGTACAAACACGCTTCTTGCTCATTACTTCCTAGCGTCATACCTTTGGCGAATAATTGATGGAAACAACCTCCGACATCCACATGAATTCTATTGCGTCAGTCAAAAAAATTCTAATAGAAACCCTTAATCTTGGTGAGCAAGGCTTGAACCTCACTTCAGAGTCAATCTTGCTTGGTGGCATGGCAGAACTTGACTCCATGGCCGTCGTCAGTGTGATTGCCAAGCTCGAAGAATACTTTGGCTTTAGTATTGAGGATGATGAAATCAGTGGCGAGGTATTTGAAACCTTGGGCAGTCTTAGCGCTTTTGTCGATGGCAAACTCAGTTAATGTGCTCTGCCGCGGCATCCTCGGCTAAAGCCTTTTTTTTAAGCGCTGGTGTCGGCAGGCGTTTTTGCCTTTATTATGCTGTCGCCGACAACGTGAAATGTCATGGTGCTGTTTTGTTTGTGCCACCGTTTGGTGAAGAGATGAATAAATCCCGGCGCATGATGGCTTTGCAGGCGCAGTCTTTGGCACGTCAGGGCTTTGCGGTATTGCTGATGGATCTATACGGATGCGGCGACAGCGATGGTGAATTGCGCGACGCCAGTTGGAGCGACTGGAAGAGTGACCTTGCAGTCGCATGCGATTGGCTACACGAACGAACCAATGCCCCAGTCAGCCTACTCGGCTTACGTCTGGGAGCGCTGCTTTCCTTGGATTTTCTGAGAGACGGAAACGCCGCCAACACCCCCAACACCCCCATTAAGCAATTAGTCATGTGGCAAGCTGTTTTAAATGGACAGCAGTTTTTAACCCAATTTTTCCGTCTTCGACTTGCCAATGAGATGTTGAGCGGAAATAATGCACAAAGCGGCAGCACGCAAGCTATCCGCCAGGCACTGATCAACGGCGAAACCATAGAAATCGCGGGATATGAAGTGCCGTCGCAGCTGGCACTACCGATTGATGCGCTCAATGCGGCGCAGTGTCCGCCGCAAAACTGCGCGGTGCATTGGCTGGAAATACAAACGACAGCTAGCCTCGAGCTACCTCCCGCCAGAAAAAAAATTGCCGATCAATGGATGCAGCAGCATGTCGACTTTGACCTGACCCTATTGGCTGGTCCAGAGTTTTGGGCGACAGCAGAAATCTCGGAATGCAGCGACCTCATCACGCTAACCTGCAAAATTTTTGCGCAAGGCACTTGATGATCTACGAAGAAATAGCCTTGTCTTTCCAGTGCCATGCGGCCTCACTGCATGGGATACTTAGCATGCCCCATCAGGCAGCCACGCGTGGCATACTATTTATCGTCGGCGGCCCGCAATATCGCGTTGGCAGTCATCGCCAGTTCACCCTGCTGGCAAGACAATTTGCGGCGGACGGTGTGCCCGTCATGCGTTTTGATTATCGCGGAATGGGTGACAGCGAAGGTGAACCAAGAGATTTCACTCTGGTTGATGAGGATATCTGCGCTGCGCTAGATTGCTTCTTCCAACGCGCTCCTCATATGCAGGAAGTGGTACTGTGGGGTTTGTGCGATGCGGCGTCGGCGGCACTCCTATATGCCCATCAGGACAAACGCATTACTGGGCTAGTCTTGGTCAATCCTTGGGTAAGAACAGAACAGGGTGTCGCCAAAGCATATTTAAAACACTATTACCTGCAGCGCCTGCTCGATGCCAGCCTGTGGAAAAAAATCGCGTCAGGAAAATTCAATTTTGGGGCGACGATGCGCTCGCTAACACAGCAAATCAATACGCTGCTACGGCAGGGGGAAAACCTTGCGTCTGTTGCAAGTGATGGCATAAAGCATGAAAACTCCCCTAGTCTTCCAGAAAAAATGGCACGAGGATTCAACCGTTTTCAGGGGACCGTGCTGTTCATTCTGTGCGGCAATGATCTTACAGCACAAGAGTTTTCTGACCTGACGCGAGCGTCACCGGAATGGAAAAAATTGATGTCGGCCTCGAGGGTGACACAACATATGCTACCCGCTGCCAATCATACTTTCTCTCAACGCAATTGGCGTGAGCAGATTGGACGCTGGACACTGGACTGGCTAAAAGCACCATAGAACTGCGGCCCGTCACCTGGAAAATATGCAATTTTTAGCATGAAAGGCCTGTCAATGAGAGAAACTGGCTAGCGCTGCAGGCTCAGATATAATGCCAGATACGAGAGCAAGAAAATGTCGCGCAGACCTTGCCTGCCGTCTCATCTTATACTCCGCCGAATCTTCATCCATTCTCCTGTAACAGATCATTCATCAATTATCGTCATGAAAAAAAAATCATCGATTTCTCTGGCTGCGTTACTTCTCGCTATTGGCTCAGCGTCTCTCTGTTTGATGCCTGATCATGCGTCGGCGCAAGCGCCGGCAAGCGCAACTGCCGCACTCAAGCAGCAAGCCGTACGGGCCGAAATGGGGAAACCTTTTACAGAAATTGAAGCTTTAATCAAAGACAAACAATTTCCACAAGCCTTGGAAAAAATCAAGCTGCTTGATGCATTTGAAAACAAGACTGCTTACGAGATGTTTTCCATTGACCGGATGCGCGCAGTCGTGGCTTCAAGCACGGGAAACAATGAATTACTGGCGAATGCTTTTGAGAGCATGATCAAAACTGACTTCGTCACAGCGGCAGAAAAACTTAAGTACATTGAAGGTATGGCCGGGGCTTTTTACAACGAGAAAAAATACGACCAATCAAAACAATGGACATTGCGTTATCTCGCGCTTGATAACAGCAGTATACCGATGCACGAGTTGCTGGCACGTACCCTGTATCTGCAGGAAGATTATGTTGGCGCAAGCAAAGAGTTGAACCAGCAATTGCTGGCCGATGATCAGGCCAATCGCGTACCTAGCCATGACAAGCTGCATCTTCTGATCAGCTGCTATCTGAAATTAAAAGACACTACAGGATATACCGCAGTGCTTGAGCGCATGGTCGCGCATTACCCGAAGAAAGAATATTGGGCCGATTTACTGTACCGGATTCCAAATAAACCAAATTTTTCTGAGCGTTTGCGTCTTGACTGGTACCGTCTGATGCTAGCGACCGACAGTTTGGA
Organism: Undibacterium sp.; assembly: GCF_030651495.1. Classification (GTDB taxonomy): domain Bacteria; phylum Pseudomonadota; class Gammaproteobacteria; order Burkholderiales; family Burkholderiaceae_D; genus Undibacterium. The sequence continues at coordinate 16,056 of NZ_JAUSFI010000064.1, read as the reverse complement.
AGAAGCGCCGCAATACGTAGAGATGACTGAATTGGCTTTGCTGGCAGGCTTACCGGTGGAAGCTAAAAAAGTGGTCGATGCTGGCTATACGGCAAACATGCTGGGTGTCGGTAAAGACGCGGCCAAACACAAGCAACTGCGCGACAAAGTCAACAAGCAAGCTGCCGACGATATCAAATCCATGGAGGCGGGTGAGGCTGCTGCCAAGGCGGCAAAAAATGGCGTTGGCATGGTCAACATGGGTTACAACTATGTGATCAATGCGCAAGCCGCAAAAGGCATCGCCCTAATCGAACAAGGTATTGCTAAAGGTGGCCTGAAGGCTCCCGAGGAAGCCAAACTGCATCTGGGTATGGCTTATCTGCAAGCCGGAAATAAGGCAAAAGCAGCCGAAATATTCAAGACCATACAAGGCACAGATGGCACGGCAGATTTGAGCAAACTCTGGTTGCTGGTGCGCTAAACGCGGATAGCACGGACTTCATGCAGCAAAAAATTCACTCTGCCTGCAAGCGGAGTAAACTAGCGACCTTAGATCAGCAAATGCGCAAGGACATCCGCTATGAAATTTGAACACCTGGTAGAAATTAACGACTTTGACAACCCCATGGTCTTGGTCATAACGCGCGAGCAACTCTGGCGCGGGTTGGTCTTGCGCGCTGAAGCGCCGATGCTGTTTGTGCCGTATCTGGATGAGGCCAGCATTACCGACCGCACCGAAGTGAGCATGACACGCAGTCTGCGTTACGGTGAGCTGGTCATCACGGATCAAGTCAGCCTGACGCACCTGCAGCATGTGCATTATGACGTGGCGGCGCAAAACGACATTCCGCAGTCATCCTTGCGCATGACCATAGAAGAGCCACAGCCAGACGCCTTGTTTGTCCGTTTTGCTTACGATGATGGCAACAACGCCGAAGAAGATGCGGCCAATGAGATGTACAACGACTATCGCCGCTCGGCGTATGACGAAGCCGATGTCGAAACCATACGCCTGATCCGTGAAATGGCCGAGGATGGACGTTTGGATACCTTATTGTCTTAACATTTTCAGACCAGCCCTAAACCTGCGGCAAAAGACGCCCCTTAAATAGCAGAATCAGGGTGCGTAGCGTTAAAAAAGCCACAATTGCGCTGGCCAGCAATACAGCGCCCAAGGCCACACCCGGCGGCCAGCCGCCGCGCCTGACGGCCTCGGCCACGCAAGTCGCCAGCGCCGCCACCGGGAAAGAAAACGACCAGAAGCTGACTGAAAACGGTGTCGCTATCCACCAGCGCCAGCGCGTCATGACCGCAAACAAGGGGCCACTGGCGATGCCTAGGCCGATCAGGATAAAATCGGCAGAGAGGTTGGGCCACAGCGCTGTCACCGCCAGCGTCCCGACGGCGGCGGGTGCGATCTCTATCCCCAGCGTCGGGCGTAAGGCCAGCGGCAGCGGGCCGGCAAACAGTCGATTTAAAATCCGCATCTCCAGCAATGCCCAGCCGCCCAACCCCATGCCCATCAACAGCATGGCAAAACCAGGTAAACCGATCACATTGAGCGCCATGGCACCGACAAAGCCGCCCGGCACGATAGGCACATACAAAGCGGGGCTAATTAATTCCGCCGGCATTTGCCCGGTCGCCAGTTGCGCCACAATATGCCAGGCCAGCGCCGCCTGCAACAGCAGGCAGAGCGAAATAATAACTGTCACCGGCAGTTGCCAGTCTGGATGGGTGGGGCGTAACAACACCAGCGCCAGCAGGCAAGCCACCGGCATCAGCGCCAGCAATGCACCCTGAACCGGGTGCTTGAATTCTTGCCGGAATACCTCGCGGTGCAGCAGCAATTTCGCGCCAGCTAACAGCAGTAACAAACACAGCAGCGCCATGCCTGCGTACAGCAAACCGGTCGCCAGCCCGGCAGCCCAATCCCAGCCCAAAGCGGCTAGCCGTTGCCAGTTGGAGGACAGCGCCAGCAAGCCGAGCGGGATACCAAACAAGCCGGGATGCAAGCGGGATAACCAGGGACGCGCCAAAGGCGGCACAGGTATCGCAGAAAATGTAGCGGGAAAGGCAGGCGAATCGCGCAACAGTGTTTACTCCATAAAAGTTGTCCAGCATGATGGCGCGATCCGCAGCGCCGACGCAAGCGCCGGAATCAGAAAACTTGCGTTGCCTTGCGCCCCAACAAGATATGGAGCCATAGCAGCACAGGCAACGCCAGGCCGATGAGCCAGTGCGCACCCGACCAGAATGGCCGGCTCGCTTCGCTGGCCAGATAATACAGCGCATAGCCGCTGAGCGTCAGGCTGCCCAGCACGGCGATCATGCTCCAGCCGCTGGCACGGTTACAGCCGGCACGGTGGGCGCGGCGGATATGCAGTGGCAGCAGCGCACCGATCAAAAACAGGCTCAGCATCACCAGTGCGCCATGCAGCTGCATGGCCGGATGCTCCCATGGATGCACGGTTTCGCCAAATTCACCCGCCTGGCGCAAGAAAAAATGCGCGATCAGCCAGGCCATGCCGGAACCTGTCAAGCCGGCCACCAGCGCATACAGCGCGCGGCGGTGCCAGCGTTCAAGACGGAAATGCTGATGTTTATGCGACGAGGGATGGTGCAGCCGGTGTTGTTGGGATCGCATGGGGTGCTTGTGGTTACTTGCGGTTACTTGCTGTGCGCTGAAACTACAGCCAAATTCAGGACGAAGCGGCAATTATAAAAGCATCCGCCGCAAACAGGGACAAACTTGGATGCGCAGCGTCGCCGCTGGCCGCCACCACCTTGGTTAAGGCATCGGCCCAGATACAGGCATCGGCACGCACGCTGATGCTGCCGACATCAATTAAAGCGCGCCCCGTCACGCCATGCACCAGCGCACTGACGCGTTGCTGCCCATGCATTTTGGCGGAAAAATACGTGGCGGAAGTGGCCAGCGCCTGATTTTTCAGATGGATGGCGTGCCGCAGCAAGCCAGGTGCGGCCGGATCGCGGATAGCGATCTCAAGCGCGTTTTCACCGATCACGCGCAAATCGCCGCCAGCATTCACGCAGGCATGCTGCACCCCCGCCTGCTGTAAAGCCAGAATCGCCTGATCGACCGCATACCCTTTGGCGATACCGCCCAGGTCCATCCAGTCATTGCGCAGCTTTTGTATGCGGTTGCCGTCCTGCAAGCGCCAGGCGCACGCTTGCGCCTGATATGGCAAGACCGGCAAGACTGGCGCACTGACCGGCTTTGGCGGCGGCAAATAAGCCCACTGCGCCAGCTGGCTGGCGACGCGGATATCGAACAAGCCGGCACTGGCATCGCACACCCTGAGCGCGGCGCTGATCACGCTGGCCGTATGTGCATGCAGCGTTAGGCTGGCGCCGACTTCGGCCCGATTGATGCGGCTGACTTCACTTTCGGGCGCATGAAAACTCATCAGGCGGTGGATCTGGCCAAGCACGGCAAACGCGGCTTGAAAAGCCTGATTCAGCGCGGCATCGCCTAGCGCATCGGCTATGCTGATTTCGACCAGGGTACCCAGCCAGGGCTGCGCCCGTTTTCTCACTGCGGACGCTTCATTTTTTCAGCAGCACTTGCGCAATCGCGGCGATGCGGCGCACCCCATCGGTCACGTGAGTGCAAGACAGGGTGGCACCGCTGATGTTGGCAATGCCCTCGCCCACCGTCAGGCCGGCCGCGGCGCTTTTGCCGGCAAACTGCTTGCGCCAGTTGGCATTTCTGATCTCGAAGCCGTGGCTCTCGCGGTAGCTCAAGATCTCGATCTGGCGCACCGTCGCGTCCGGCTGCAAGCCCACCGCATACGAGATCAGCTCAAACTTGCCGATCACGTCATCGAGCACGATATGACCGACAAGCTTGTCGTCCTTATACGCCGCAATCACGCGCCAGGCCACCGAGCGCGCCGGCAAGCCAGCCAGTTTTTCGACCTGATGCATTTGCTCCAGTGTCAGCTGTAAAGTGCTGGGCTTGAAGCCATTCGCCTCGGGGAATAGTACTTGCTGCGCCTGCTCCACGCTCAGGTATTGGGTGGCGAAGGCGCTGCCGCCGGCCAGCGCCAGCGTCGCGCCCAGTACAGGCAACAGGAAAGGAGTCATCGGTTTCATTGCCGTATTCTAGAACGAATAGCCTACGCCAAGATTGAAACGGTCAAGATTACTGTCACGTTTAAACTTTTGCAGGTCGGCTTTCAGCACCACGCCTTCGCCGATGCGGAAACTGGCACCGATGGTGGTGACTTTTTCAGCCTCCAGCGCCGCCACGCTCAGACCTGGCGGCATGGCGCTATAGCTGGCCGCGGTATTGAACTGTTCGTAACGGATAAACGGGCTCAGGCTGTAATCGGTATTGCTCCAGAGTTTATACGCGCCTTGCAGATACCAGCCATTAAACGATGACGGCACCGGCGTCGGCTGGCCAGCAAAAGTCAGGTTCAGCGCCTCGGTATGGCTGATGCTGCCACGGGCATACAGCGCCGACAGATCCCAGTTGCCCGGCAAGTAACGCGCATGCAGGTCCCATAAACTGATGCGCGCATCATTCGCGACAAAATCGGTGGTCGCGTGACCGGCTTTGCCGCTAAAGAGCGAGCCGCCCAGCAATAAGCCAGGAATACCGCGCCAGTTCAGCGCCGCATGCAGGCTCAGGTCGCGCGATTTGGCCAACTGGCCTTCCTGGTGGATGCTGGCCAACGGCGCTTCCGTGCCTTCACTGGCGCTCGCATCCCATTTCGTCAGGTCAAAACCGGTGGTAATGCCGGCATCCCAGCTGATGCCATTCTCATGCGAACCGGAGAGACCAAAACCGGCCTCGCGCCAGGTACTCGGGATAATCGCGGTTTCGACAAAATTGCGGTGTACGCCAAAATACGCGGTCGGTTCGTGATTGGTATTGAGCAGGCCGACCGGCATCAGGAACAGGCCACCCTTGACGCGCAAGCCATTGCTCAATTCATGCTCGACATACAGTTGCTCGACTTCGGTTTCGCCCTTGTCACCGGCAGAGGCGATCGCATGCTCCCACTCAAACTCGGCCACCATCTTGGTTTTTTCGTCAAAGCGATGCGTGATGCCGATCACGGCACGCGCGACATCGGCCTCGGCCTGGTTACCGGCGTTTTTCGGTTTGGTGTAATTGATTTCACCATAGCTGCTGATGATGGTTTTCGGCCCGCCTTGTTGCGCGGCCGACGCCACCGCGTTATTGTTGGCCACGGTAGTGGCCAACACGTCTTGCTTTTGTTCTACGCTGGCGGTCTTTTGTCGATTCGCCGCCAGTTCGGCCTTGATGGCATCGAGTTCGGCCGCGAGTTTTTCGATTTTTTGCAGTAACTCGGCTTCACCCGCCTGCGCGGGGGCCGTGATGGCGGCGGTCAAAAAGGCGGCGCACAGGGCTTGTGCCAATAAAGTTTTTTTCATGAGGTACTCCCGTTAAATGTAAATGAATTAGTTTTTGTAGCCATCGCTTAAGCTGCCGAGGAACTTGATCACGTCCTCGACTTCGGCCGGGCTTAAGGCGGCGGCCATGCCACGCTGGCGGTTATATGGCACTTCGGTGGTATTCACATTCGTGGCATAGGCGGCCGGCAGATCGTTGAACTTGAGTACCGTGCCATCACTGACCAGCGGATACCATTCTTCAGGATTGGTATCGCGCCGCACATAAAAACTGACCGCATCGCGCAGGCTGGTGAAACGGCCATTGTGAAAAAACACTTTACGGGTCGCAACGTTGCGCAAGCTAGGCACTTTAAATGCGCCGCACAAATCGCTGCGCGCGCTCAGATCGGTACGGTCCGGTCCGCACAAGCCCAAGTCAAAATACGCCGCATCAGCAGTCGCCGGAATCGCCGGATTACGCGGCACGCCGAGATTGTCGTAAGTAAAATCGGTGAACAGGGGGGAGGCGCCGTCCGCCCCCTTGCTGCTGGTATGGCAGGCGGCGCAATTGCCTTTGGCCGGATTGTTGAACAGGGCCAGGCCGCGCAATTCAGCCTCATTCAGCATCGCCTTACCGGCCAGAAACCGATCGTATTTGGCATCATAAGGATGAAAAGCGCTATCTTCTTTCTGGTATTGCTGCAAGGCAAACTGCAGCCGCTCGAAGGCCGTGTCGCTATCGACAAAAATGGCATTGCCAAACACTGTTTTAAATTCGCTGACATACGCGGCGCGCTGCAACTTGGCGACAACATCGGCCTTGTCGAGATTGGCCATCTCATGCGGTGCCAGAAACGGCCGCTCGGCTTGCTGCGCCAGGCTCTGCGCCCGGCCATCACGGGTAAAACCGCCGGTCGGCGTACCGTCGGCGGCAAAGAAAAAGGCTGGTGTCAGGTTCAGGTAGCGCAAGGACGGCACGGCACGAAAACCGGGAATATCCAGATTCGCACCGCCTAGCTGCACACTCAAATCATTGGTCTGTGCATGCGCGTTGGCCGGATCATGGCAAGTCGCACAAGACATCTTGCCCGATGCCGAGAGGCTGGCATCCTTAAAGATTTTTTCACCCAGGGCGGCCGGCGCACTGAGCGCAACAACAGGAACATCAGCAGCCGGAGTGACTGGAGCGGAAGTTGAAGCGCCACCACAGGCGGTCAATAAGCTGAACACACCCAGCGTGAAAACTGCAGCGAGTTTGCTCGCGGAGGTTTGCGGGGACAGATGTTGCACTGTTTTATTATCTTTATGCCACATATACGTTGCTCGCTATCAAATGCAAATGAGAATGATTTCTATTATATTGCAAGAGGTTCCGGTAAATCAAGAAATACTCCGCCTTGTCTGTCCTGGCCTGCGATCAAATAGCCTCATCCTGACAAAGTGTGTTGTTTCTCAAATAAAATAGGCCTCCTGCTGTCTTTATTGCGCATAGATCGATTTAGTTGAGCTTACTTCTGCGACAACAAGCGCATAAAATTGGATAATAGCGACAAACTTGCTCCTTACTGTTGTCCCTGACTGTAATTCCGAACGCAGCGCGTTCCCTCTATCGGAAGATCCCATGCCTACTACCAACGCCCCCGCTCCATACCAAACCAAACGCCTCAAGCGCAAACAGTTTTCCAGCACCGGCGACGTGCATATCCAGGGTGATGTGCAGATCAGCACCCAATTGCTGGTTGGCGGCGATTTGCTGGTGGATGGCGATCTGGAAGCGGAAGAAGTCTTTTGCCTGGGCAAGCTGACTGTCACCGGTGATATCCACGTGCAATCGCTGTACGTCGGCCAGACCCTCGATTGCGGCGGCGATATTGAAGTCGAGTTCCTGTTAAAAACCGGTTGCAGCGCCGACTGGATGGCCCGCATGCTAGAGCTGGACCAGGCCAAGCCGGCCAAAGACGGCAGCACCTATATGGATAAACTGGTGCATCCGGCCATCCTGCAACGCGACAGCCACCATGAAATCTTCGGCGGCTATGGCGACATTCAGGCACTTGGTTTTCTGGCCTGCGACGTGCTCGATTGCCACGGCACGGTACAGCTGGACGATGTGTTTGATGTGGTAGAAGTGCAATACATCGGCGGTCAGTTAAGTGCCAGCGAGATCCTGGTCGCCGGCGATTGCAATTGCAAAGGCGAAGTCTTCAGCGAAACCGACATCACCATCGCCGGCAGCCTGTTTGCCGGCGCCGTGATTTGCCAGGGCAACCTGGACGCCGGGGCCGTCTATAGTCACGGCGACATCGAGGCCTGGGGCTTCATGCGCGCCAGCGGAGAAATCAGCAGCCTCAACGGCGAAATTCACAGCGGCCGCTGGATCGCCACCAAGGCCACCATCTTCGCCGCCAAATACATCAAGGCGGGCGAATCAGTGGTAGCAGAAAAAGGCATCAACTGCGGCGATGACTACGGCATCCTGGCCGGCACCACACTGGCACGGTCAGACTGGGCCAAGCATGCGATGGTGTCGGCACCGACCGCACCGGCCCACTTGCTGTCTGGCCAGTTCATTGCCGGCAAAAAACGCAGTCATATTGATGCGCTGGAAAAAAAACGCGATACCGAACTCGACTGGGAAATCCAGCGTCGCCTAAAACATGAAGCAGAGCAAGAGTAAACATGGCATGATGAACTAAGCGCCTGAAAAATCCAGGCACCCTGCCCGCCACGCATAGCCCATGCGGCTTCCAAGCCGATGCCGCTGCAAGGCGCATGGGCTATGCGTGGTGGCGTAGCGGGGTAAACAAAATCGTATTGACCGTATACATTGATCTAACGAGCACGGTGGCGCCCGCCACTTTGCCGTCAATATAATGACAATACCGTCGAGGAACGCATGATGCATTCGTATCTTGATCAAGCAAAACTTTGGCTACGCAAATCTGTCCGGCAAAATAGCGCAGTACAAGGTGAGGCGACGATGGAAACCTTACGCCGTTTCCGCGGTATCGCGCTGGTGGTCTTATTCATTAATTGCTTTTATATCGCGGCGTCTTGGCACCTGAGCGCCGATAATACAGCGGCACTGCACGCGCGCCACGCCCGCGCCATCATCAACACGCATTTGCTGATGTCGCTCAGCATGCTGGTGCTGGGCCTGTGGGCGCAACGCTTGTACCTACGCGCTCAGCGCCTGCCAGGCAATAAACACAGCAGCAGCTACCAAGCGATTTTCTTGCAAATACTGATCTGCATCAGCGCTCTGGCGTTTGCCGTCAGTCTTGCGGTGATCGAGCAACTGGTAAGCGCCAATACCACCGCCTTTGTGCTGATCTGCCTGATCACGGGCATGCTATCGCTGATGCGTCCGGCACTGGCGTTACCGCTTTTTCTGCTGACTTACCTGGTGTATTTTAATGTTGTGGCACTCACGCAGCATGATCCCGATCTCTTGCTCACGCTGCGTGATAGCGGGCGCGATGTACTGATCATGAGCGCTGTCGTATCGGTGATCGTGTGGCGTCAGTATGTCGAATCGACGCTGTTGCGACGCGAAATCGCCCGCACTCAGCAGGCGCTCGCCGCCAAACAAATCGAATTGACCTTTCTGGCCAATCACGATCCGCTCACCGGCCTCTACAACCGCCGCGAATTTTTCCGCCTGGCCGAAATGGAATTGCTACGCACCCGCCGCGACCCGTCTCCGACCCATATCATCATCCTCGACATCGACCATTTTAAAGTCATCAATGACAACCACGGCCATCCTGAAGGCGATCTGGTACTGATAAAAATCGCCGATGTATTAAGTAGCAGTGTGCGCGAAACTGACGTAGTGGCGCGCCTGGGAGGTGAAGAATTTATTATCTTGTTACCCAAAACCGCCAGGGATGATGCCATTGCCGTGGCAGAAAAGTTGCGCCAGCTAGTCAAGGCAATATCGCACCACACACGACACGGCGTGCTCCGGATCAGCGCCAGCTTCGGCGTTGCCGGGCTGGACAGTGAACAAGTCGGGACGATCGACGATCTGTACCTCGCGGCAGATCAGGCGCTGTACCAAGCCAAGCATCGGGGTCGGGACCAAGTGAGCTACGCCACACCCGTCTTTGTCACCGCTCCTTCCCACTTTACGCGCCGCCTTCCGCCCGCTTGAGCCTCACCCGCCTGTCGCCGCATGAACAGCCTGAACGACAATAATATACCGCGCTGATCGCGGCAACGGCAACACCGGCACCACGTTTTCTGATGTCAAAACGGCACGTTGACAATGGCTTTCAGTATCCAGCGGTCTGAAACGCTGGTCAAACCGCGCCCGATGCCCAGATTCAGATCCCAGCCGTGCACCTTGGTATCGAGAACGCCAAACACGGTCTGGCTTTGTTGATTGAAATGGCCCATGTGGCGGATAGGCCCGAACTCGTTATAACTTTCTACACCCAGCTCAAAGTCCTGATCGATTTTGTAGGCGATCTTGGAGTCAAGGTGAAAACTGGCGGGGCTGGCGACCGGGCCAGAGATTTTCCAGTCGATGTTGGGATTGACAGCGAAGGTCCAGCGCTCACCGTGATAGCCGAACATGCCTTTTAATTCAGCATTCCATGGATTTTCATCCAGTCTGCGCTCAACCCGCCCCACTTCCAGATTCGCGCCCCAAAAAAAAGCTTGATCAGCCGGTCTGCTGGCAAGAAACTTCAGGCGCAGCTTTTCTCCGTCGATGGTGCTGTGTCCGTTGCCATCGCGTGAAAATAACAGATAGCCACCCAGCTCCCAATTGCGGGTTAAGCCATAAGAAAATTCAGGGGTGATCCGAAACACATGGCGCGGCGCTTGTGCGCCGGAGTAATCTGGAATACGGCTACCGGAAACCACATAATTGTTATGCACATCCAGACCAAACTCGCCAGGCGTATTAATTTCATCCATATACACCTGAATTTCTTCGGGGGTCGCACTTGCATGGCCACTCGTGGCGGCCAGCAATAACAGCCCTGCGATGCGGGATAAACGCCCTGCACGTGAAATTTTTTTCATTTTTTTACTTTAAAAAAACATCAAAGAGGATCCGCATTCATTTTTTGCTAAGTCATTTTCAACTGGTTTGCGCTCAGGCCAGTTTGAAGACATTCACCTGACGCGACAGATTTTCTGCTTCTTCATGCAATGATTGCGTAGCAGCGCTGGATTGTTCAACCAGTGCCGCATTTTGCTGCGCCCCTGTCTCCATCAGCGTAATGGCCCGATTGGCCTGATGAATTCCCAAGCTTTGCTCTTCGCTGGCACGTGCGATGTCTTCCATAATGTCGCTCACCTTGGCTACGCTGCTGACAATCTCGTTCATGGTCTCACCCGCTGCCGCGACCAGTTTTTCACCTTCATCAACTTCACTCACCGAGGCGGTGATCAGCTCTTTAATCTCTTTGGCCGCTGCCGCTGAGCGCTGGGCCAGATTGCGCACTTCGGAGGCAACCACGGCAAAACCCCGGCCTTGCTCGCCCGCCCTGGCAGCCTCGACCGCCGCATTTAAGGCCAGAATATTGGTTTGAAAGGCAATGCCATCAATGACACTGATGATATCGACAATTTTCTTTGATGAGGCATTGATCGATTCCATGGTTTCAACTACCTCAGAGACCACCTTGCCACCTTTAACCGCCACTGCCGAGGCCGAAGCCACCAGCGCGTTAGCCTGCCTGGCGTTACTGGCATTGTTGGCCACCGTGCTGCTGAGCTGCTCCATCGCGGCTGCGGTTTGCTGAATCGCGCTGGCCTGATCCTCGGTTCTGCCAGACAAATCCATGTTGCCGGAAGCGATCTGGCCCGAGGTGGTGGCAATGGTGTCGCTGGAGAGGTGAATCGCACTGACAATTTTATGCAATTTGCTGATGAAGACATTCAGAGAGTCTGACAAATGCCCAAAATCGCTGCCCAAAGTGGGCAAGTGATAGGTCAGGTCACCGTCACCCTGCCCCAGATCGTCGATCGCATCCAATATCTGCGTCAAAGGTTGGGTAATGCTACGGGTAATGATGAAGGCAGCGATCAGGGACAAGGCAATCGCAGCGGCACTCAGCCACATCGCAATCGTGATAATTAGCTCAGATTGACCGGCGGCAGCGCCAATGCTGGCATTCATTTGCTGCAACTCTTGCTGAACAAACGGTGCCAGACTGGCTTGCAATTGATTACTGGCTTTATCAAATTCGGGCATCAAGGGATTTCCCTGTTCTGGCCCGCCATCCACATAGGCTTGTGCCAGCTTTTTTCCCATCAGATAAAATTGATCCAACCGGATTTTGATCTCCGCCAGGGCAGCCACTTGCTTTTTGTCTGATTTAGTCTGATACAGGCGCTGAAACTTGTCCAAGCCCGCAAGCACACTGCGGTAGTAGCTTTCGGCTTCTTTCCAGCCATCATTGAGGCCATCCTTCGCCTGTGTGGCCGAAACATCCGTCAGGAATTGCTGAATCTGCGTGATGTCTCGCTCCATGTCCTTGGCCAGCAGCGCATACTCAATGCGTTCATTTTTAACCTCGACAATGTTTTCTCGCACCGTTTTCAAACTCTGGGTCAGGAACAGGGCAAAACCGATGAAAAGAAAAATGGGTATAGAAAAACCAAACACGATTCGGAGTCTGACAGAGAGAGTATCTAGGGACATTATTCAACTTTTGCAGGAGGTGGGAAATCGTTAAAGCTCAAGTTTTTACTTCAACGCAAGTCAAGGCCAAAACCTTACCATAAATAGGCCAGTATCTTGCCGGGGACAGCGACCCAATTTGTGTTTTCAGGCACATAGTCGCCAGGCATGAGATTGCTCTACAACACGGCTATTGTGCCCAGTGCAAGCACTTGACGCGACAACAAGCATCACCGTCACTGTAGACCCCCGGCACCTCCCCGCTCGCGCATATTCCATGCGGGTCTCCGAGCACATGCCTCCAAGACCCGCATAAACAGTGCGCGTCCCGCTTGCATCAACATAAAGCCAAGATCAAATATCCATAGGATCAATCTCTACCCCCCACTTCACCCGGCTCTTCAGTCCGCGCAAAGTGGCGATCCACTCCTTCAAAAATGCCTGCAAAGCCGGACGCGAGACCGACTCGACCAACAATTGCGCCCTATCCACATTCGCCACCCGCGTCATCGTCATCGGGATAGGGTCATTGATCGTGATGCCCGCATGCGCGGTGCACACGGCGGCCTGATGCAAAAAATCCAGCGCGGTTTGCAGCTCTTTGGCTTCGGCACGCAGCAAGGCTTGATAGATAAACGGCGGCATGCTGGCTTGCTGGCGCTCTTCCAGTAAATCATTGGCAAAACGGTCATAGTCGTGTGCCATCAGGGCGTGGTACAGCGGGTGATCGGGGTAACGGGTCTGGATTAGCACTTCACTGATATTTCCACCCTCTTTTTGCGCAGCGCGCCCGGCGCGTCCGGCCACTTGCATCAGTTGCGCGAACAGGCGCTCGCTGGCGCGGTAGTCTTGCGAAAACAGGGCGCTGTCTGGATTAAGCGCGCCAACCAGGGTCAGGTTTTTAAAATCATGTCCTTTTGCCACCATTTGAGTCCCGATCAGGATATCGACTTCGCCGCGGTGCACAGTATCAAAGGCGGCTTCGGCACTGCCTTTACGGCGGGTAGAATCGGCATCGATCCGAAAAACTCTTGCCTCAGGGAAAATCAACTGCAAGCCTTCTTCCATCCTTTGGGTGCCACGGCCTAGCGGTTGCAGATCAATATTGCCGCAAGTGGGGCAGTTACGCGGGATCCGTTGTTCGAATCCGCAGTGGTGACAGCGTAGCCTATGATCGAGTTTGTGCATCACCAGATGCGCGGTGCAGCGGGTGCAATTGCTGATCCAGCCACAGGCATCGCAGGCGATGACTGGGGCATAACCGCGCCGGTTAAGAAACAGGAGTGACTGCTCACCCCTCTCAAGACGCTTGCGGATAGCGTTGATAAGCGGCGTAGTCAAACCTTCCTTGGGTTTTTCGTGCTCCAGATTAATGACCCTGACAACCGGCAAGACCGCATCTTTCACCGCACGCTCACGCAACTCCAGCTTGCGATAACGCCCGACTTTGGCGTGTTGCCAGGTTTCCAGCGAAGGCGTGGCTGAGCCTAGCACCACCGGTATGGCTAGCTGATGGGCACGCCATACCGCCAGGTCGCGCGCCGAATAGCGCAGGCCCTCCTGTTGCTTGTAGGAAGGATCGTGCTCTTCGTCGATGACGATCATTTTCAGATGTGGCAATGAAGCCAGGATCGCCAGTCGGGTGCCGAGGACGATCCGCGCCTGCCCCAGATGGGCGGCCAGCCAGTGCTGCAAACGCTCGCCTTCAGCCATGCCGCTGTGCAGGGTGGCGATCTGGATACCGGAAAAACGTAGGCGCAGATTGTTTTCCAGCTGCGGTGTGAGGTTGATTTCTGGCACTAAAATCAACACTTGCGCCTCGTTTGACTGTGCCAGTATCCGTGCTGCGGCCTGTAAATAGACTTCGGTCTTGCCGCTGCCGGTCACGCCGTACAGTAAGTGCGGGGCAAAAGTGTGCGCGGCAGCAATCGCATCAACGGCTTCTTGCTGCGCCGGATTCAGCGCTGGCTCAGGGTTAGGGCTGGCGTCTTGCGTTGGCAATAACTTTGCCAGTTTTTTTAAATGTCGCTCCAGCAAAGTCGGTTTGCCCGTGCGCAGATTACGCGGTAAGGCGGGCACGGCGACTTCGCCTAAGGGACGCTGGTAATAATCGGCGGCAAAACGGCACAAGGCTAGCCAGTGCTCGCTTAGTGGCGCTACTTGGGTGCGCACCGCCAGCACGTCTTTCAGCTTGGCCGCGGGCACATCGGTATGTTCGCTGATGCCGACGATCAAACCCATTAATTCTTGGCGCCCGAAAGGGACTAGCGCGAGTTGGCCAATCTGTGGCAACGGCGTTGCTTCAGCCGCCCCATTTTCGGGCGCCGGTGCCGGTTTTAGCCAGCGATAATCGAAAAAGGTATCGAGCGGCGTGTCAAGCGCGATTTTGAGTATGCAATGTTCCACGAACTTAATGTAAACCTTCAAGTAGTACGCTAACTATCGGTTTCATAAGACCTTTTTGACATATCCACATTTTCTGTGGATAACTTTGTGGAGAACTATCTATTGACATGGCTTTGCGCTAGGTTTTATGCGGGTTTCAACAGATTGCCCATTCTGGATGCAAAAAATAAGTCCTTAAAAAACAATGACTTGCAAAATCAAAAGAAAACTTGAAAATAAATTTTCTGACTTTTTTATATTCCTCAAATTTGTGCATAACTAACATAGAAGTCATATCACGGTGCAAAATTTGTTGCGGCTATTTCATTCACTTTCCCAGCCTTTATCGCTGGCAAGGCGCATGGATACTGCGTTTTGCACAGCAGCATGACGTATGAACAAGGCTGGCTGGGACTTATTGCTTTACTATCAACGGTGATTGACGAGTCATGCAAGGCTAATATCGATTTTATGTTCGATGTTGGCGCATGCTGCGGCTCACTTCGTGCACCGTATCGACCAAGACACTGACCGCTTCTGGTGCCGTGAATTGCGAAATACCGTGCCCCAGATTGAACACATGACCATGTCCTGCGGTTGGCTTGCCATACGATTCCAGCGCGGCCGTGACTTGCTCGCGGATGTGCGCCGGATCGGCAAACAGTACCGCCGGGTCCAGATTGCCCTGTAACGCGACTTTGTCACCGACCCGGGCACGCGCCTGCGCCAGATTCACGGTCCAGTCCAGCCCGAGCGCATCGGCACCGATATCGGCGATCTGCTCCAGCCACAGGCCACCGCCCTTGGTAAACACGATGACCGGAATGCGCTGGCCGTCTTTTTCGCGCTGCAGCTGGTTCACCACGTCTTGCATATAGCGCAACGAGAAGCGCTGATACGCGCCGTCTGCCAGCGCGCCGCCCCAGCTGTCAAATAGCATTACGGCCTGGGCGCCGGCGTCGATCTGGGCGTTCAGGTAACTCGCGACCGCAGTGGCATTGGTGCGCAGGATGTGCTCCATCAGGTCGGGGCGCTGGTACATCATTTTTTTGACCGCATGGAAATCGCGCGAGCCCTGGCCTTCGACCATATAGCAGGCCAGGGTCCACGGGCTGCCGGCAAAGCCGATCAGCGGCACGCGGCCATCGAGGGTATGGCGGATCTGGGTCACGGCATCAAACACGTATTGCAGGCTGCCGTCTTCCGGCACCTTCAGTGCCATGACGGCTTTTTCATCGGTCAAAGGGCGTTCAAATTTGGGGCCTTCGCCTTCTTCAAAGTACAGGCCCAGACCCATCGCATCGGGTACCGTCAGGATATCGGAAAACAGGATCGCGGCATCTAAAGCAAAGCGGTCCAGCGGCTGTATTGTCACTTCGGTGGCGAAATCAGGGTTCTTGGCCAGTTGCATGAACGAACCGGCGCCTTTGCGCGTGGCCTTGTATTCAGGCAAATAGCGGCCGGCCTGGCGCATCAGCCAGACCGGGGTGTAGTCGGTTTCCTGACGCAACAGGGCTTTTAAGAAGGTGTCGTTCTTGAGCGGAGCAAAGCGGGTGGACATAGATGACTTTCAAAAGCATAAAAATTTCGCTGGGTGGCGAGGGCAATCTACTATTATCGCCGATGCGCCGCTTACCGGTGTCTGATCTGGCGCAATT
>NZ_JAUSFI010000001.1 GCF_030651495.1 Undibacterium sp. | reverse complement strand
ATGCAAACGGTGCGCAGTATTTTTGGTGCGCAAAATGTCGAGGTGGCCAATCCTTCCTGGATGTCGGGCGGGGTGACGGTGTTGGGTTCGCTGGTGCTGTCATATAACCGCATCGTCATCGTCTTCTTCTCCCTGTTCGTCGTCTTTGCTGTCTGGCTGATCCTGAACAAGACCCGGCTTGGTTTGTTCGTGCGGGCGGTCACGCAAAACCGCCGCATGGCAGATTGCGTCGGCGTCTCGACGGCCAAGATAGACATGATGACGTTTGGCCTGGGTTCCGGCATTGCCGGTCTGGGTGGCGTGGCCTTGTCGCAATTGGGTAACGTCGGGCCGGATTTGGGGCAAAGCTATATCGTCGATTCTTTCATGGTCGTGGTCTTGGGCGGGGTAGGGCAACTAGCCGGTACCGTGATCGCCGCCTTTGGCCTGGGTGAAGTGAATAAATTTCTGGAACCGTTTGCCGGTGCGGTGATGGCGAAAATCTTTATCCTGATCTTCATCATCGTCTTTATTCAGCGCCGCCCGCAAGGCTTGTTTGCGCTGAAAGGCAGGAGTGTCGAATGAACGCCATGTCCTTCAATAAACCTTTATTTTCTCGCCCGGTCTGGACGGTCATCTGTGTTGCTGTCATCGCCGCCGCCTTGCTGCCGATACTAAATCTCGGTTTCCCCGATGGCCATGGGCTGCATGTATCGAGCTATATGGTCGGTCTGGTCGCCAAGTTCATGTGCTACGCGCTGGCGGCGCTGGCGCTGGATATGGTATGGGGCTATACCGGCATTTTATCCCTAGGGCATGGCGTTTTCTTTGCCTTGGGCGCGTATGCGCACGGCATGTATTTGATGCGCGCCATCGGTCGCGATGGTGTATACCAAAGCAATTTACCCGACTTCATGGTTTTTCTGGATTGGAAGACTTACCCCTGGTATTGGGCGATGACGGATAGCTTCTGGTACTGCATGGCATTGGTGATTTTAGTGCCGGGCGTGCTGGCATTCGTGTTCGGCTTTTTCGCTTTCCGCTCGCGGATTAAGGGCGTGTATTTTTCTATCATCACGCAGGCGATGACCTTTGCTTTCATGCTGCTGTTCTTCCGCAATGACACTGGTTTTGGCGGGAATAATGGCTTTACCGATTTTAAGCGCATCCTGGGTTTTAGCGTCACCGCGCCATCGACCAAGGCGGTGATGTATCTGATGACGCTGGCGATCTTGCTGGCTGCCTTGCTACTGTGCCGCAGCATCGTCACCTCCAAACTCGGGCGCGTCTTGCAGGCCGTGCGGGATTCAGAATCGCGCCTGATGTTTATCGGCTACGACCCCTTGTGGTTCAAGTTATTTGTCTGGACCTTGTCAGCTGTCTTGTGCGGCATTGCCGGTGCGCTGTATGTGCCTCAGGTGGGCATCATCAATCCGTCCGAAATGTCTCCGGGTAATTCCATCGAGATGGTGATCTGGGCCGCAGTAGGCGGCCGCGGTACGCTGCTCGGCCCCATCGTCGGGGCTTTCACGGTCAATGGTTTGAAGAGCTGGTTCACTGCCGCCTTCCCTGATCTGTGGCTGTTTGCGCTTGGCACTTTGTTTATCTTGGTGACGTTGTTCATGCAGGACGGCATTCTTGGCTTATTGAAAAAAATGAAGCGAAGCAAGGAGGAGGTCGCATGAGCGAGGTATTGCACACTGGCGACACCTATCAAGGTGAAGCAGACGGCAATCGTGCCGATTATGGCGTTAATTATGGCCGCGTCAAAACCGAGGGTGTCGATACCACGCACGGTGCGATTCTGTATCTGGACGACATCACGGTGTCATTCGACGGCTTCAAGGCCTTGAATAATCTGACGCTGGATATTTCGGTCGGTGAACTGCGTTGCATCATCGGCCCCAATGGTGCCGGCAAGACCACCATGATGGACGTGATCACCGGCAAAACCAAACCAACTTCAGGCTCAGCATTTTTTGGCCAGACCATAGATCTGACCAAAATGAATGAAGTGCAGATTGCCCATGCCGGTATCGGTAGAAAATTCCAGCGCCCGACCGTCTTTGAGCAGCACAGTGTGTTCGAGAATCTGGAACTCGCCATGAAGATGGACAAGCGCGTTAAGCCTAGTCTGTTCTTTAAACTGAATTCGGAGCAGCAAGGAAAAATAGAAAGCATCTTAAAACTCATACGGCTGAACGGGCAAGAGGCTAGGGCAGTGGGTTTGCTTTCTCACGGCCAGAAGCAATGGCTGGAAATCGGCATGCTCCTGATGCAGG
>NZ_JAUSFI010000170.1 GCF_030651495.1 Undibacterium sp. | reverse complement strand
TTCATCGTGAACAGCACCAGCAATGCGAAGACGATAGCTTGCGCTACCAGTGTTCCATTAATGTTCACAGTAGATCTCCTAGTGCGAGGTTTGCAGCCAGGAATTACTTAGCAACAACCAAACGTGCGATTTGAGCCAGGAACGGGTTGGCAGTGGCGAACCACAAAGCGATACCAGTACCGATAATGAAAGCCGCGTCGATCAGACCAGCCAACACGAACATCTTGGTTTGCAACTCACCCATCAACTCTGGCTGACGTGCAGCTGCTTCGAGGTACTTGCTACCCATGATACCGATACCGATACAAGCACCCAAAGCGCCCAAGCCAATGATCAAACCAGCGGCCAGAGCAGCAAAACTAATAACTTCCATGATTCACTCCTAATTAACTAAAAAATAAAACAAAAACAAACCGAAAATTAATGCGCGTCATGCGCTTGCCCGATGTAGACCAAGGTCAACATCATGAACACGAAAGCCTGCAACAAGATGATGATGATGTGGAACACCGCCCACGCCCATCCAGCCACCACATGCAGTAACAAAAGCATCAGGGAAGCAGGCTCGGCAGAGAATGCCCAAGAGCCACCCAGCAGCGCAATCAGCATGAACACCAATTCACCCGCATACATATTGCCAAACAGTCGCATACCGTGCGAAACCGTTTTGGCAGTGAAAGAGATCAACTGCTCGGCAATGTTGACCACACCGAGAATGACCGCAAACACCGGATTCTTGCTGGTACCAAAGGGGGCCGACACCAATTCGTGCGCCCAACCACCCATACCCTTGATCTTGATGTTGTAAACCAGGCAGATGAACAAAACAGAGACCGAGAGACCCATGGTCACGGAAAGATCAGCAGTGGGAACCACACGCAAATAAGCATGGTGTGGATCATGCCCGGCAGCACCGTAGATCCAGCCCCAGATCGTGGGCAACAAATCCAATGGCAACAAATCCATGGCATTGAGCAAGAAGATCCAGACAAACACCGTCAACGCCAAGGGCGCAACCAATTTACGGCTGTTGGCGTTGTGAACAATGGATTTGGCCTGACCATCCACCATTTCAATCAGCATCTCAACCGCAGCCTGGAAACGACCAGGAACACCAGAGGTCGCTTTGCTTGCCGCTTTCCAGAGAAAGAAGCAACCCAGAATACCCAGGGTAATAGAGAAGAACAGGGAATCGAGGTTGAAAACCGAGAAATCAACGATTTCGGTTTGCGGCTTATTTTGCCAATGCGTCAGATGGTGAACAATATATTCACTGGCGGTAGGAGCACTTGCTTCTGCGGACATTGTTAACTCTTTAAACTGTTTTACGTTTAGGGCGCATTAATAGCGCCAGCCAATATACCTTCAGGGTCACGAT
>NZ_JAUSFI010000149.1 GCF_030651495.1 Undibacterium sp. | reverse complement strand
CCTGCGCGGCTCGGTCATGCGCGATGGCGATCTGATGCAAGGTAACGATGGCCGCGTGGTGCAAATTATCGCCGCGCAAGAACCAACCTATAAAGTCGAGTGCAGCACCGCGTTCGGCTTATTGCGCTGCGCTATTCATTTGGGCAATCGTCATACCCAAGCACAACTCGGTGACGGCTTTTTACGCATACGCAAGGACAGCGTGCTCAAGGAAATGCTGCAAGGCCTGGGTGCCATCGTCACCGAAGAATTCGCCAGCTTTGAGCCGGAAGCAGGGGCTTATGGCGGTGGCCATCATCACGGCGGCGATGATGCGCATCCGCATAATCCGCTGGCACCGATACCGCTGCGCCAGCGCATACACCGTCCTTCTGATCCAAAATCTGAATAAGACCAAGCCATGCAATCGTCGGCCTTACTCCATCTGCTGCAACTCGCCAGCCCATCCTTACCGATAGGCGCGTATAGCTATTCGCAAGGGCTGGAAGCGGCGATAGAAAATGGCACGGTCAAGGATGAAGCCAGCGCGCGCCGCTGGATCATCGACCATTTGCATCAGGTAGTGGCGCAGTTTGAAGCGCCGATATTATGGCGCTTGCTGCAAGCGTTTGCTGCCAATGACACTGTGGCGGTAAATAATTGGACCGAAGTGTTTATCGCTGCCCGCGACAGCGCCGAGTTTCGTGCCGAAACCATACAGATGGGTTATTCGCTGGCAAAGCTGGTGGCCGACCTGAAGATCGCCGATGCAGCTTTGCTCGCCATTTTGCAAAGCCAGACAGAAATCCCTTTGCCTACCGCTTTAGCTTGCGCAGCGGTAGCTTTGCAAGTGCCGCATGAGGCGGTGATGCTGGGCACCTTATTTTCATGGGCAGAAAATCAGGTGCTGGTTTGCGTCAAGTCGGTGCCGCTAGGGCAGGTATCCGGCCAGCGTTTGCTCTTGTCTTTGCGTCCGGAACTGGAGCTGGCGGCGCGCACAGCGCAGCTATTGCCCGATGACGAATTGTCGAATTGGGCACCGGGTTTGTCCTTGCTCTCCATGCAGCATGAAATCCAATATAGCCGGTTGTATCGATCCTAATTCAAGGTTTTTAAATGACGACACAAAGAAAAATAAAGCCAAAAAATATTGTAGGGTGCGCCATGCGCACCTTTGATCGTAACTCCGTAAATGGTGCGCATGGCGCACCCTACCACATTTAAAATTATGACTAATTCACTCGATACTCAAACACCCAACCCACTGCGCGTAGGCATAGGTGGCCCGGTCGGCTCAGGTAAAACGGCACTCTGCGAATTGCTCTGCAAGCGCATGCGCGATCACTACGAGATGGCTGTCATCACCAACGACATTTACACCAAGGAGGACATGGAAATCCTTTTGCGTGCCGATGCCTTGCCCGCCGAACGTCTGATGGGTGTGGAAACCGGCGGCTGCCCGCACACCGCGATCCGCGAAGATGCCTCAATCAATCTGGAAGCTATCGCCCGCATGAGCGCCGATTTCCCTGATCTTGACCTGATCCTGATCGAATCGGGTGGCGACAATCTGGCGGCGACCTTCAGCCCGGAATTATCCGATCTGACCATCTATGTGATTGATGTTGCCGGCGGAGAAAAAATTCCGCGCAAAGGCGGCCCCGGCATTACCCGTTCAGATTTGCTGATCATTAACAAGACCGACCTGGCGCCGCACGTCGGTGCCAACCTGGATGTGATGGCTGTTGACGCAAAACGCATGCGCGGTGAGCGGCCTTTTGTCTTCACCAATTTACGCACCGGCGAGGGGCTGGAGACAGTTGTGGCTTTCATTCAAAAACAGGGTTTGCTCGATCAAGCCTAAGAGAATCTGTCTTGCATATCTGGAGAAAATCATGCAAATACTCACTTCCAAAAAAATCGCTCGTTTCGTCATCCTGATCTGTTTGATGTCTGCGACCTTACCGGCACTGGCACATGTCGATGCCAGCCATGTGGTCAGCGGTTTTGGATCTGGGTTTTTGCATCCGCTGATGGGCTTGGATCATCTATTGGCTATGCTGGCAGTTGGCATATGGGCGGCGCAAAATCAGCGACCTGCGCTTTGGTTATTGTCTGTGGTCTTTCCAGTTATGATGGCATGTGGCGCTATATTGGTTGTTGACGGTTTTCACCTCCCTGGCGTGGAAGTGGGTATTGCATTATCCATCTCAGTATTGGGTTTGCTGATCGCTTTTGCCATTAATATCCCGGTGATTGCCAGCTGCGCTTTGGTTGGGATTTTTGCACTAATTCATGGTTATGCGCACGGTGTTGAATTGCCAACGGGAGAATCTGGCGTCTTATATGGCGCAGGTTTTATGCTTGCAACGGCACTGATACATTTACTTGGTTTGGCGGGTAGCTTCTGGGCGAATACGCAAATGGCGTCAAGGGCAACGCGCGTTGCCGGTGCAGGTATTGCGGCAATCGGAATGGTTTTTCTATCAAGCTTGGGGTGATCCGCGCGGTACCGTTATATTTTCCGCGATTAGGATAACGAATATAAAACAGAACTAATTTTCACTTTCTCTGGTCAGATACAATTATTCAACGCATTCTTTTAGAATCAGCCAAATCCTTCAAACGCAAGTAACTACAAGTGATAAGCTGATGGAAGTGCTTGCAAAGATGTTTAATTGCAACAAATGCTAACTATATTGCCAATGATTTTCGGAGATTTTGCATGAAAAAGACCCTGTTGTGGATCGCCTTGGCATTTGCCGCGACTACCTATGCTGCAGCACCTGCCACTGCACCAGAATCTTTCACCCCGATTGTTTTAAAACCCTTGCAACAGCAAGCGGAGGCCGCCAACATGACGGCACAATTTCTGACACGTTTTCATTATAAAACCATGCCGCTGGACGACGCTATGTCGGAAAAGATCTTTGACCGGTACCTGAAAGTGCTTGATCCAGACAAGTTGTTTTTTGTACAGGCAGATATTGATAAATTTGCCGGCGCCCGTACCAAGATGGATGATGCTATTAATAGCCAGGATTTAACTACGCCTTTTGCCATGTTTAATGTCTATGAGCGCCGCGTGAAAGAGCGTATGGGCTATGCACGCGACCTGCTGAAACAGGAATTTGATTTTAAACAGACTGAAAGCTATCCTTATCTGCGTGATAAAGAACCATGGCCGCAATCAGAAAACGCTATGCGAGATCTGTGGCGTCAGCGGGTAAAAAATGACTGGCTACGCCTCAGGTTGGCGGGTAAAGATGACAAAGCGATCCGCATAACCTTAGAAAAACGTTATGACTATGCATTGACACGTATGCAAAAACTCAAAAGTGAAGATGTGTTTCAGCTCTTCATGAATGCTTATGCCATGTCGATTGAGCCGCATACCAATTATCTTGGCCCGAAAGCATCAGAAGATTTTGATATCTCCATGAAGTTGTCGCTGGTGGGAATCGGTGCCGTATTACAGGAGAGAGATGAGTTAACGACCATTCGTGAACTGGTGCCAGGCGGACCGGCGGCGCAGTCGGGTAAACTCAAGGTGGGTGATCGCATCGTCGGGGTCGGGCAGGGTGCTAATAGTACGCCGACCGACGTACTTGGCTGGCGCTTAGATGATGTGGTCGCGCTTATTCGTGGCAATAAAGATTCCGTCGTATTGCTTGATATTTTACCTGCCGATGCTGGCACTGATGGCAAACACCAACTGGTCACGTTGGTGCGCAATAAAATTACGCTAGAACAGCAGGCCGCAAAAAAATCTATTATTGAAACCAAAAATGCAGGCGTGATTCGTCGCATTGGCGTGATTTCCTTGCCGACGTTTTATCAAGACTTTGAGGCAAAACGAACAGGTGACAAAGATTTTAAAAGCGCCACGCGTGACGTCGCACGACTTCTGGCCGATTTAAAAAAAGAGAAGGTTGATAGCGTACTCATCGATTTACGCAACAATGGCGGCGGCTCCTTAACTGAGGCAGTTGAACTCACTAGCTTATTTATCGGTACAGGGCCGGTAGTTCAGCAACGTAATTCTCAGGGAAATATCCAAGTAGAAAGTCAGAAAGCTGCCGCAATCGCTTGGGAAGGTCCTTTAGGCGTACTAATCAATCGTAGTTCTGCATCGGCTTCAGAAATATTTGCCGCAGCCATTCAGGATTATGGTCGGGGCCTGATTATTGGTGAGTCAAGTTTCGGCAAAGGTACGGTACAGACCATGGTTAATCTTGATCAGGTTGCACACAGTGATCAAGCGAAATTTGGCGAATTAAAAATGACTGTTGCCCAGTTTTTTAGGGTGAATGGTGGCACCACACAATTGCGTGGTGTGGTGCCGGATATTAGTTTTCCTAGCTTTTCTGATACCGAAAATTTTGGCGAGTCCAGTTACGATAATGCCTTGCCTTGGGTGCAAATTAAAGCCGCAGACTACCAGGCGGTAGGGGATTTAACAGACTTGCTGCCGCTGCTACAAGTACGACATGAATTGCGTGTAGCGAAAGACAAAGAATTTCAATTTTTACAAGAAGATGTTGGTGAATTCAAAGTTCAGCGCAACAAAAAATTGATTTCCCTGAATGAAGCAGAACGACGTAAAGAGCGCGACACGCAGGAGTCAAAAATAAAAAAACGTGAAAAGTTAAGATTGTCAGATAAAACTGAGGGTGATAAGAATATAGACAAAGACGCTGACAAAACTGCATCGCAAGATGATGGCTTGCAAGCCAATGAACGCAGTTTGAGTGCCGAGTTGGCAGCAGAAAAGGCACGTAAAAATGCCAAAGACGTGTTACTCGATGAAGCTGCACATATACTCGGCGATGAAGTTGATTTGATTAAAACAAATAACAAGCTCGCCGAGCGTGTACTTTCAGGTTTCATCCGCAAGAGCGTAGAAACTCGTTAATAAGGTCGTTAATATTTCAGGTCGCAGCAATGTCGGGCCTGAAATAAGGTTTTTTCAGATCTGAGTATTCTGATGCTTTGAACTTATTCATGAATAAGGCACTTGCTGAGCAGTCATTTTTTACCGGAACATCGACTTATTCAGCAAGGCCGTTTCAGAAATTACCCACTTATTGGCCCGCGCCAATTTGCCAGAAACCATCGTTGCGTAGAGATTTTCTCTCAAGAATCGACCCGGGAAGTGAAATATTTAGAGCTGTCATACGTTCTGGGTCTATGAGTATGGTTGGGTTTTGCTGTCTGAGGATGGGTAAGACATCCGGTTTTTTATGCATCTTGAGAATTTTGACAGCTTGTAATCCAGACAAATTTCCGATAACACCAAAATCTGCTCCGATATACAGGCTTGCCCCCGGTACTCGTACCATTGCGAAGGTGATGACAGGAATTTTGTATTCGAAAGCGAAATCACTTAAGTCTCGCGTAGGTTCATAGTTGCGCAAACCATAGTAAGTATCAAGTGGAACCGCAAACATCTGCGCGCCGCTTCCATCTTTAAATAATTCTTTTAACGATGGAATGATGTCGTCTCTCTTATCGACCAGTTTGGAAGATATCGTTATGCCGAGCTCTTTGGCACTTGTCCTAGCATTCTCGACATGAGCGATGCCATTCACATCGTCTGTATGTATCATGCCAATTTTTTGGACTGCGGGAAATATCTGATTCACCATCTTCATGGAGTCCGACATGTCCATGTACAGTGTGGCCCCTGTTACACCAGAACCTGCGTCGACCAGCGATGTACAACCTGCATCTTGCGGGTTGGCCACAGCAGTAAACACCACTGGGATATGTGCATCGTCGAGTATCGCCCGAGAGTATTTAGTGGCGGTTGAGCCTATAGTTAAGACAAGATCCGGTTTGGCTCTTGTGATGCGTTCCGCTTCGTGTCTGATCCTAAGCAATACGCCGAATTTATCCCAGAATCCCCCTTTTTCAACGTCAAAATCGATCTTGACCCGATTTATCTGCAGATTTTTCCCTTGTACGATTTCATTGTCTTGCAGAGTTTTGAGGAACCCGTCCAGGGATTGCTGATACGGCTCAATATCGGTGACCTGGAGCACTTCAATTTTAAATGTATACGGAGCATCCATCGAGGATGGTAACAATAACTCCATTGCGCCGCCAGGCAGGGCGCAAAATAACAATGTGCAAGCACATAGTTTAACGATTTTTTTCATTTTTACACCCCTTAAAACCAAGCATTGCAGATCAAAAAATAACTATTTAGGACACGCCCGAGGGCGCCAGATCTACCTGCTGGTATGCTTTTATGTATGTTTAAAATTCAGATAATCATGGTCAGGGCGCAATGGCGGCGCGCATCTTCAGACCGATGCGTTCCTTCAAGGCTTCCAGCTTAGGATTGATTTTCGGTCCAGTGTCGAGGGCGATTTTTTTTCCTAAAGTACTTTGCATTTCTGGAATCAATCCTTCAAATTTTTTCTTTACCGGAGACTCCAGAAGGGTGACGATCTGGCGTAATTCTTCCTCGCTAAATTTCTCTGCAAGGATAGGCACTACCGTCGATGGAATCAGTTTTTGTGCACTACTGCGCACCACGGGAATTGCTTCGTCAAAGAATTCTTTTGCGAACTCACCAATTTCTTTCATGGCCGCATCCTGTCGCTCGGTTGATGCCCGTCCCTGTAATAAAGAACGCGACTGACGCAGAGATTCAGCGACGGGTTCTTGCAGCATTGTCATTCCGATATTTTCCACATGCCAGAGTTGCAAAATACGATTGATCAGTTGTTCTTTTGCCGGCGAAATTGCGCTTTGTGCGTTTGCGCTCAACGCCAATGTCACGACGAAAATGCTTATTACTGATCTGAACATAAAATATCTCCATAAATAAAATTGAAATTAATTTTTTTCCTACCTTAAAACACAGCCATAACTGCCACAATTGACGCAACATCTTACCGATAAAAGATATCGGTAAAGACCGTACAATTGGTGCGACTTGTACTGCCGGAGACGTACTGTTGAAGCGATTTTTCCGAAGCCTTGATTACATTTGGCTGCTCATGCGAAAAGCAAAATCACCTTGCCGCTCTGTCCAAGATTCGATGCAAAAGCACAGTATGTAGATCAACTCCTGCGTGTGATACGCATATCAAAATGGGTGGGTGTAACTGGCTCCAAAGTAACGCACAATAATATTGCCAGAGACATTAGTGGCAGCATAAGGGTTGTAAATCAAATTAAAAAAACCATCGCAATTCATGTTGCAATTGCTGCGTGCTGGTATGTCATAGGTGCCCTTCAGGTAGCTTCCTGCTACATTGAGCACGCCGCCACTGTCGAACTTGTATTGAAAACCGATGCTCTTAAGCTTAGTGTCAGGCAATGGGGAAAATAGTGATATTTTGTCGCTCGGAATCGAGCTCCTGCGCGGTTCATAGCCGAGGCGTAGTGCCAATTTCTTGGTAACCTGTGCCTGCATGCCGAAGCCATAGCTGACCACATTTTTCATCCCCATATTCAGCACCAGCTGTCTTGGGTTGGCTACACCAAACAGACGGCCCATTTGCAGTAAGGCGATGTCTTGGTCGAATTTAAATGTCAAGGTATTCCATTTCGACCAGTCGGCGTAACCCACGTCCATATTGAATTGCAGAAAATCTACCGGTTTTATCTTAATGCCGATTTGTAAGCGTGAGGGATGCGAAATGGAAGACATCACATTGCCACTTTGCACTTCAGGTATGCGTACCGGAAAACCAACTACGGCACCCACGATTGGCCCTAGTAAACTGGAATTCATCCCTTGAACGAACTGACGCAGCATAGGGTCCGTATTGAATTGATAGTTGCCTTTGTAAGTGGTATAACTGCCACCCTGAAAACCCACGCCTAGCGCAAACCAGCTCTTGGGCTCCCACAAGAGACCTAGGTTGATGGTTGGTTCAAACGGGGCGGTCATATCAATATTAAAGTTGGCGGCTTTTTTAAATGGATTCAGCATTCCCTCTGGGCCACCGCCACATAAGCCGAAGAAAAAAGTGTCGAGGACGTTCGAGTTACCGCCCGGACAGACGCCTTCCTGTAATTTTCCTATTGTTCCCAATAATTTATTTGGAAAACGCATATCGGTATTAATGGCCATATTGGCGTACGAGATCGGCACAGCAACGCCTACGCGAAATGTATCGGACACCTTATAACCTACCGAAGGTGATAGATAGACCAGGCGCTGGATATCCACCAGCTTACCCTCGAAACGAGCTGGATCATTCGGGTCTTCGGTTCGATCAATCGTGTAGGCCATCGATAAATAAGTCAGGGTCCCGAAGGTAAATGGAGAACCTGGTTTATTAAAGCTAAAACCTATTCCAGGGACGACAGCCGCCGGTAGGCGCCAATGCGGCAAGCCGATCACGGGAAGGTACAAAGCTTGCCGTACCGGTCCAGACGTTGTGCCATTTAAGGGATCTACCTTGAATCCTCCAAGATCGAGATCCGGCGCGGAGCTGAACGAGGTTCTAGTTCGGATCGACGCAATGAAAATACTGTCGGTCTTGGTATTGCCCGTCATGCGCGCCAAACCCGCTGGATTAAAGTGAATAGATTCGATGCCAGGTGGGTCTGCCGTGACTGCATTGCCTAGCGACATGGCCGTCGGGCTGGTCACAAGACTATCCGTCAAATCGGCGTGCGCGAGTGGCGCTACACCAATACCTAGCAAAACACTCGCCATTAAACTAAGCTGTGCCGCCTTCGCGCTTCTTAATGTTTTCATTGCAGTCTTGCTCACTTAAAACGACAAAGGCATGGTCATATCTATGCTGAAATTGGGCGCATTGGCGGTTAAGCCGATTCCCACTGAAGTATTGAGCGTGGTTTTTGGTGATAGGCGATATCCCATACCCAGACTCAATATGGCAGATGTTTGAAGGGGCGTGCTGCTACTCAAGTTGTGGACGCCATCTGTGAATCTAAGTTTGGAACGGGCTGAGATCGACTCCTGAAATGAGACCGAGGTCGTGATCGCATACGATAGTGCATAAGCGAAGCCAGCACCGAAACCAACACTGATACCTGGCCTCATTTGTGTCAAAACAACGGAACCAAGCACCTGATTTAAATGTTTTGCGGGCAGACTATAAGTGAGGTTTAGTGAACCAAAGATAGCCACCGGGTCGACAATTTTATTCACGTTCACACCACCGCTTAGTGCGGTTACTCCTGACCCTGTTGCGATGCCACTACCGGCGACAACCTTAAAAGGACTAGTGCCGGTAGGCAGTCGTATACTACCTGTGGCGGTCATTGATGCCTGATCGCGTTGTGCTTCAAATGGTTGATATCGGGCAGCTATGCTGATGTCCCCAAATGAATTCGACATCCCATCTATAAGCGCGGACTGCGTATATTTACTCACTATCGGCAGAGTAAAATTCGCTGTCAGGTTATTGAGCAAACCATAATCGAGTGAGAATGTATTGGTTAGCGTATGAGAATTGACATTCTCGATATTGAAGAGCGTTGCGGCTCCAGAGGCAAGATCGGTGTTGATTTTCTCTTGCCCGGTGTAGGTATAATTGAGATCGTAGGTTAATTGAAAACTACCGCGTTTAATGAGGGTGTAGTCCTTATCGACCGCCGTTAGCGTCTGCTTCAACAGCGAGGTTTGATCCGTATCGCCTTCTTTTTTTGCCAGCGCTTCACGCGCCGCGTTATCGCTAGGTTTAGTACCATCAGTAGCTGAGGGTGAGGGAGAATTTTTAGTTACTGATGGTGCTGAGGATTCTTCTGAATGAACCGGCATTGCCAAAATCGCGGCAATCAAACCCAACGTGGTACGAAACTTCATGGAAACTCCCTGTTGAAAAATTTATTAGTAGCACACAAGCATTGCGTGTTTATTGATGGCGTATCGATATCCCACCGATACCATTAATCGCGCGCTCCATAGGTAGCGCATTACTCAAAATCTGAAGATTTCCCTTATCCTTGACGCGATCCATATCAGTAACGCCAAGCTCTTGATCTGATAGCGCAAGTTGACCGAGAGGAGGTAGATTTTTTTGCGGATAAATGATAAAAAGGGTATTGCGATCCCAAAGCGTGGCAAACTCTTTGAGTGAGAATACGATGTTACCGGCCGAGGGATCTGCGATGAATACAATGCCATCACGCACTCCGCGTAATACCACGAAATGCTTGGCGCCTGCGTAGTCGATCGGCACAATGGCAGGGTGCTCCAAGGTCAATAAGTCTTTAACCTCGGCACGAAACCCGGCACTTTCGAGGTTTAGCGATGCCACATAGCGCTTCATATCCAACAGAGAGAAACCGCGGCGCGCGATGATTTTTTCTTTTTCGCCACGCTCTAACATACCTTCCATGGCTTGCTGCTCCGTTACGCTCAAACCAAGGTGGTAGTTCAAAATGGTGACTAGGGCTGCCGAACCGCAGCTATAGTCAAATGCCTGGCGCGTAATATGGCGATACTTTAATTCTGAAAATGGTTCCATACGCACAGATTGCGTAATTGGCCCGCCGCCGACACCGGCCTGTTGTAACTCGAACTGGTTTTTTGGCAGGTCTTTAGGTTCGTGTTTCGACCACAATCCAGAACCAGAAATGATGATTGCAACCAGACTAGCCAAGAGCATTAACATTGGCATCCGCAGCGTATTCCGGCGCTCCATTCAAGTGGGAAGATAAAGGACCGGCTTTGCACCGCCCCTTGAAATACTCGATTCCAATTCATGCTGATCATACTGTCTCTTTACTATTATATTTATTTAACTTCGTTTAATTATGATTCTCGCTGGCTTTATCCAGAAATTTCACTGCGTAATGGAAAACAGGATTTAAGTAGCTTTATTCACAATTGAACTGAACACTACCGTGCCCACCGAACTTTCTGCAAGATAGATTTTAGAGGGGGCATTCAGGCATCCGGAATGCAACAACTCCCATAAAATTCTCGACACGGGAATTGACCAATATCGGTCATCATTTGAACTTGACGTTCAGATATTGCAGCTGCATTGAGCCTATGCTACTAGTTCCAAGATTGACATTGCCGGTTGGGGTAGTAAACGTAATGTTGTCAATGTGTAGGCTACCTATAGGGGCATCTTTTTGCACATCTGGCCAGCCTATGCCAAATTGAAAATGCGAATCGCCAATGTCATCAAGCCCAACTTTGAAAAAACCTGGTTGAGTGGCGACATCCGCAATTACCCACGGTGTATAGCTGCCCGTATCACTGATACTGCCTAATTTAATACCGCTAATATTCATCTGACCAGTGTTATTGCCACGTCCGTTCGGCTGCAGAAAAATATTGTCGATGGCCATGTTCAGCCCTAGGCCAAATGCCGCGCCGCCATTGCCAGCGGTAGTCCATTGCATGCTGGTGCCGCCAAAAGAGATATTCTGGAACATGATACTGGTGCCTAAAGTTCGGCCACTGGCAAGGATAGACAAATCATAGGCATATTGTGTGGTATTGGTGCCAGCAATACTGGGATAGGCGATATTGACAAAGTCGGGCATACCTGGGGCTCCCTGCTTGATTCCCCAAGTCGCCGCGATCAGCCCTGTGAGTGCCACATTATTTAATATTAGCGACGCTGGATTATTATCTGTATCCGTGACACCAATGATGGTCGATCCGATGTGCGCGTTCAAATTGAGTAAAAAAGAAACGCCATCGCGCCCCTGAATATCCGATAGCGCCACATCGTTGAGTGGCTGCATATCAGCGGCGCTGGCAACGGCGCTTATCCCGGATAGGGCTAGCACCGCAGCTAAACGAGCCAGTCTGCAATTTTTAGGCATCATCGTCACTTCAGGAGCTAGCGACCGAGAGCCAGATTGGGCGGTGTCGCGCCGAGAATGGCGACCAGACGATCACGAAAATTTAGCCATGCGCCAGTTTGCGCAATGCTCGGCTGCGGCAGGCCAGGGGGGGCCTGAAATTGCACCGGTGCCGTCAACATGGAAATCCAAAAATCACGGCTAGGACCCGCTGCATTGCCAGCAGTGACCCCGCCAATTTGTGATAAAGCCAGACAAGAAGTAGCGCCGGCGGCGCAAGCGCCATCCCAGCGTTTTCCGCTCCCAGTATTGGAGTCGAGTACGCCAGCAGCCCCGCCATCAACCAGCATAGAGCCGCTTAGCGATGCCAGACGCAGACCGATATCGCCGGAAATACTGTCAAATCCAACGCGCAAGCCAACTACCTGGTTATTGCCGGCACCTGCCGCATTGTTGTAAACGAATTCAAGGTAAGGATTCGATATTTTGACTAGTCTTTGCGCTGCAGTGCCGTCACTCCGGCCAAATTGGAGTAGCGGCATATTGATATCTGCGCCAGTGCCATTGTTCTGTGCGTAGTCATACTGCCCCAGCAGTATATTTTTAAAATTCGCGTTTAAGGTCAGGTCAGCATTGAGTGTAATGCGTGAAAAATCGAGACCGTTATAACTGCTATTGCTCAGAATAGTTAAACCCTGACCACTGACTGCAGCCAATTCTTGCTCGGATAATTCGAGCGCTTCTGCTCTGGCGTAAGTATTGAAAAATAAGGCGCAACCTATCGAGCTCAGCAGCAAAAGGCAAATATGGATAAGACGCTTGATTTTCACAATTCAACACCAATCATCAAATAAGTGAACGCAACACAAAAAAATAATGAAGTACTTGTACTTGCGTTAGCGGGAGAATCTCAGAAAGAGAGACGGCTACCGGCTTGCGCCGGCGGCCGCTTTTTCTGGCTAAACTTTAGTCTTAAAGAAACTAAAGATTAGTGAGCCCAGATATACACTGTAGTGCCTTGCAATTTGATGTCATTCATAGCGAACGAACCGAAAGAAGCTGCGCTGTTACCCATTTTGATGCTGGCAACACTCATGTTCAATTCATGACCTGCCGCAACAGTAATTTGTGGAACTGCAATCTTAACGACATCACCAGCTGGCATGAATGCCGCCAGACCAGCACCGCCAGTTACGCCCAAAACTGAGGTTGGACCACTTGCTGCGCTAGCGTCAGCTTGGAAAGACGCGTTGTTGATGATGTCGATAGTAGCAGCAAAGGAACCGGTAACGGCGACGTTATTGAAACTTACCGAACCGCCAGTCGCGTCTGTATCTGTGTACACGAAAGAACCGATATTGATGTTCAGGTTAGCCGCGATAGATACACCGTCTTGACCGCTGACTTGGCTCAGATCGGTATCTTCGATGGCTGTCATTGCTGAAGCAGCCATAGCGAAAGAAGACAAGGCAGC
>NZ_JAUSFI010000138.1 GCF_030651495.1 Undibacterium sp. | reverse complement strand
TGTCGCTGGTGAAAAACTTAAAGTAGAACAGATACCTGCAGACATTGGCTCCGAAATCACCATAGATCAAGTACTCGCCATGGGCGAGGGAGAAACCATTAAGTTTGGTACTCCATTGGTCGCAGGTGCTACGGTGCTGGTTAAGGTGATTGATCACGGACGCCACGACAAGGTTCGCATTTTCAAAATGCGTCGTCGTAAGCATTACCAAAAGCGTCAAGGCCATCGCCAAAACTACACTGAACTGCAGATTGTTTCTATCAACGGTTAATCCGTCGATAAAGCAATTTACTCACCTGAATTTCAAGGAGCTAATTAAATGGCACACAAAAAAGGCGGCGGCACCACGCGCAACGGCCGTGACTCAGAGTCAAAACGACTCGGCGTTAAAGTTTACGGCGGTCAGTCTATCAATGCTGGCGGTATCATCATTCGTCAACGCGGTACACGCGTTCACGCTGGTGAAAACGTCGGTATGGGCAAAGATCACACTTTGTTCGCACTGACACCAGGCAAAGTACAATTTGCTATCAAAGGCGCTGCCAAGCGTCAATACGTTACTGTTGTAACAGCAGCTGCAGTTGTAGCCGCTTAAGCAATAAGTAAGGCGCAAGCCCGTATATAAAAAGGCTCTGCCGTTGGTGGAGCCTTTTTAATTTGTAATATAAAATAAAAAATTCAGGATGGATGCAAAGTAGTTTTTGCCCGGTGCGCGCGCTCGCTGCACGGCAAATGTCATTGTTGTCCATCTATTGTATTCACTAGAATTAAAGGTAAGGAAATCGCGCAGCATTGCTCGCTGGATTTTTTTCCGTGGTTCTGGTCTTGAAGCTGTAAAGCTCTATTGTTTAGGTGGCAAACATGAAATTTATCGACGAAGCAAGAATTGAAGTCATTGCAGGTGATGGCGGTAACGGCGTCGCCTCCTTCTGTCGTGAAAAATTCAGACCATTTGGCGGTCCTGATGGCGGTGATGGCGGCAAGGGTGGCAGCATCATTGCTGTGGCCGATCGCAATATTAATACCCTGGTCGATTTCCGTTTTTCTAAGCTTCACAAGGCAAAGAACGGCGAAAACGGCCGTGGTGCCGATTGTTACGGCAAAGGCGCTGAAGACATTATGCTGCGCATGCCGGTCGGTACGCTGATCGTCGACCGCAATACCGATGAACCGATTGCCGATTTGACCGAACATGGCCAGGAAGTCGTGCTGGTGAAGGGCGGCGAAGGCGGTTGGGGTAATATCCATTTCAAGTCTTCTACCAACCGTGCGCCGCGTCAGCGTGGCGATGGTAAGGAAGGTGAGCGCCGCGAGCTGAAACTGGAATTGAAAGTACTGGCCGACGTCGGCTTGCTGGGTTTGCCGAATGCCGGTAAATCGACGTTCATCACTGCGGTATCGAACGCACGACCAAAAATCGCCGATTATCCTTTCACCACCCTGCATCCGAATCTGGGCATGGTACGTGTCAGCCACGAAAAAAGCTTTGTGATCGCCGATATCCCAGGTTTGATCGAAGGCGCTGCCGATGGTGTCGGTTTGGGCGTGCAGTTTTTGAAGCATTTGCAACGCACAGGTTTGCTGTTGCATATCGTCGATCTGGCCCCGTTTGATGACGGCGTTGATCCGGTGAAAGACAACAAGGCGCTGGTCAAGGAATTGCGCAAGTACGATGAATCGCTGTACGAAAAACCGCGTTGGCTGGTGCTGAACAAGCTTGATATGCTGAACGAAGAAGAACGTAAAAAACGCGTCAAAGACTTCGTTAAACGCTTTGCCTGGAAAGGCCCGGTATTTGAGATTTCTGCCTTGACGCATGAAGGTTGTCAGGATCTGGTGGTCGCCATTTACGCCTATCTGGCAGAAAAACGTCAGGCCGAACAGCGCTCGCAAGAGACCCAGATGAAAGAAGAGGCACAGGGTATTTTGTCTATTGATCCGGATGATCCTCGATTTAAAGTCTTAGAAGACTAATATAAAAAAAAGCCTGATTTTCAGGCTTTTTTTTTATTTCAAGAGGAGCAAATTAAGCCTGCAAACCAAATTAATTAAAAAAACGCGCCCGCCCGGCGCGCACCTCATTGACGTAAGTCTGAATAGCGCGGTTCTCTGCAATCTGCGTGAATCACTGGAAATCCTCCTCTATTTCTGAATTAAATTTCGCATCCTTTTGCTATGCCCGCATAAAGTATAATTCTGGCTACTGGTTGCACCATCCGAGTAAATACCACTTTAGACACTTCGACTCTCTATGCATTCTGTGATTCAAAACGCCAAACGGCTGATAATTAAAGTAGGTTCTTCGCTGGTGACCAATGATGGCAAGGGGCTGGATCGGGTTGCGATAGAAAAATGGGCGGTGCAGATTGCCCAGTTGCGTCAGATGGGGAAGGAAGTGGTGCTGGTCAGCTCCGGTGCGATTGCCGAAGGTCGTCAGCGCCTGGGTTTTGAGAAGCGCCCGACCGGCATCCATGAGTTGCAGGCCTGTGCTGCCGTGGGGCAGATGGGGCTGGCGCAGATTTACGAAACCAGTTTTCGCGCGCACGGTTTGGGTACCGCGCAAATCTTGCTGACGCATGCGGATCTGGCCGACCGCGAGCGCTATCTGAATGCGCGCTCGACGCTGGTAACCCTGCTCGGTTTTGGCATTGTGCCGGTGATTAACGAAAACGACACCGTGGTGACCGACGAAATCAAGTTTGGCGATAACGATACGCTCGGCGCCTTGGTGGCCAACCTGATTGAAGCCGATGCCCTGATTATTTTGACCGATCAAAAAGGCCTGTATACCGCCGATCCGCGTAAACACCCTGATGCACAGTTTGTCCACGAAGCCCGTGCCGGTGACCCTGCGCTGGAAGCGATGGCGGGCGGTGCCGGCTCCAGCCTGGGTAGCGGCGGCATGCTGACGAAAATACTGGCGGCGAAACGGGGTGCCAGTTCCGGCACGCATACCGTGATTGCCTGGGGCCGTGAAGACAATGTGCTGGTACGCCTGGCAAATGGCGAGGCGATAGGCACGCAATTGATTTCGCAAATGGCACCGCTGGCCGCGCGCAAGCAGTGGATGGCCGATCATCTGCAAACCGCAGGGCAAATTGTGTTGGATGCTGGCGCGGTACAAAAACTGAGCTTGGAAGGCAAGTCTTTGTTGCCTATCGGCGTGCTGGAGGTGAAGGGCGAATTTGGCCGTGGTGCCGTGATTACCTGTTATAACGAAGCCGGCTTGGCGATTGCGCGCGGCTTGAGTAATTATTCCAGCGCCGACGCGCGCCGGATTAAACGCCATGTTTCATCGGAGATACTGGCGATTCTGGGATTTGTCGAAGAGCCCGAACTGATCCACCGGGATAACATGGTCTTGCTGTAAAGCTGAGGGTGCTGCGTGAAAAAGGCCAGCCTGTTTTTGCCGGCCGGCCTTTTTTTTTGTATATCAGGCTTGCGCGTCTTTCAGCCTGACCAGCGTCGATTTGCCAAACAGGCTTTCAATTAAATCCACCGCCAATTCAGCGGTCTGATTGCGCAAATCCAGCGCCGGATTGAGCTCCACCACATCTAAGGATGCCAGCATGCCGGTGTCGGCAATCATCTCCATACACAACTGCGCTTCACGGTAAGTCGGGCCGCCCAAGACCGCCGTACCTACGCCGGGAGCAATCGCCGGGTCGAGGCAATCGAGATCAAAACTGACGTGCAGATGGGTGTCGGCATCCAGGCCTTCCAGTGCCGATGTCATGACGGCGCGCATGCCATGTTCGTCGATGTAGCGCATATCGAATACCTGCATACCCATTTCGTGGATGAAGCGGCGTTCGCCTTCATCGACACTGCGGATACCGATCAGGCGGATGTCGCCGGGCTGCATCGCAGGGCTGTGGCCGCCATAATTGATCAGTTCTTTCGGGCCGTGGCCCATCAGGCACGCCACCGGCATGCCATGGATATTGCCGGTCGGGCTGATGGTCGAAAGATTGCTGTCCGCATGGGCGTCAAACCATAAGACACGCAGTTTTTTGCCGGTTTTTCTGCAATGGCTGGCAATCGCACTGATAGAACCTATCGCCAAACAATGATCGCCGCCCAGCATCATCGGCATGTGCCCCGCCGCGAGTGCCGCTTCAACTGCATCATACACGGCCTGGTTCCAATCGATGGCCTCCTTTAGATGGCGCAGGCCATTCACCGGTTCTAGCCATGGATTGGCTGGGCCATGCAAATTGCCGCGGTCAATCACGGCCAGCTTTCTGGCTTCTAGCGCCTCTACCAAGCCTGCGACACGCAAAGCGTCCGGGCCCATGCCCGCGCCTCTGACACTTGCTCCGACATCGGTAGGAGCTCCAATTAAGGCAATGGTTTTCATTCGTTGAACGATTCAATCTATAAGTAATTGCTTATTAAGCCGATATTAAGCGGATATTGGTACGGCGTATTCGGACGAGGCACGGACCGGTGCACTGGTTGCAACACCCATGCCGAACAAGTCTTTCGGATTCAACAGTTCAGGAATCAGATCCAGAATACGCGAATCTTTTTGCATCACGTATTTTTCTACATAGCGCATGGCAGAAAAATCTTCCAGCGCAAAACCTACCGAATCAAATACCGTGATTTGCTGCTCGCTCTCGCGCCCCGGTGCGCTACCTTCCAGCACTTGCCAGAGTTCTGTCACCTTGAAATCGGCCGGCATTTGTTGCAGCTCGCCTTCGATGCGCGATTGCGGTTCATATTCGACGATGACCCGTGCGTTTGCCAGAATCGCCGGATGCAGCTCGGTCTTGCCAGGGCAATCGCCGCCGACGCCATTGATGTGGACGCCCGGTCCTAGCATCTCTGGCAGCAAGATGGTGGCATTGGTCTTGTCAGCAGTAACGGTGGTAATAATATCGACACCCTTGACCGCTTCGGCAATAGATCTGGCGCGAATGATGCGCAAGTCGGGGTAAACACGCAGATTGTTGATCAGCTTATCGGTGGCGGCCGGGTCGACATCGTAGACGCGCAATTCTTTCATCCCCAGAATGCAGTGAAACGCGATCGCCTGGAACTCGCTTTGGGCACCGTTGCCGATCAAGGCCATGCTGCGGCTGGTCGGGCGCGCCAAATATTGCGCCGCCAGGACCGAAGTGGCGGCAGTACGCAAGGCGGTCGTTAAGGTCAGCTCAGACAACAGCCGTGGATAGCCGGTATTGACATCCGACAGCACGCCAAAGGCCGTTACCGTCAGCAGGCCGGCCTGGGTATTTTTAGGGTGGCCATTCACGTATTTAAACGAGTATTGCTTACCGTCGGAAATGGGCATCAATTCGATCACGCCGACGTCAGAGTGGCTCGCTACCCGGGCGCATTTGTCAAAACTGTTCCAGCGTAAATAATCGTCCTTGATCATGCCAGACAGCGTCGCAATCGCGTGCTCATGACCGACTTTTTTCAAGTGTGCCTGCATTTCTTGTGTGCCGATAAACGTCACCATACTATTCTCCGGAGGTATATTTATGTAGTGCGCCGCACCGTTGCCAACGCCATTTTTTCTGTGCGATAGAATAATTATAGCTATTTGTCTTGTTAATTAAATTGCTAAATAATATGTAAATTGCATTTATTGTGCAATTAAGTTTCTTATTTTTGTTTAATCAGTATTTAAATTTCTTTAATCGTATAATCAACAAAATTTATGTATTTTAGAGGTTGGCATGGATAACTACGATCGCAACATCTTGAGGTATTTACAGCAGGACGGACGCATGAGTAATCTGCTGCTGGCCGAACGCATACACTTGTCGGCACCGCAAACCTTGCGCAGGGTGCGTACCCTCGAAGAGAAGGGCATCATTCGCGGTTACGTGGCCCAGGTGTCGGCCGAATCGATAGGGCTGGCAGTGATGGCGTTTGTCAGCCTGTCGCTGGACAGGGAGCAGTTTCGCAATGTGCGCGAAGTCGAGCGCAACATCATGGCGTTTCCCGACATCATCGAGTGCCACACCATTTCCGGCGATTTCGACTATCTGCTGAAGGTGGTCGCGCCGGATCTAAAAAGCCTGTCGCAGTTTCTGACTGACAGCCTGATGCAGGTGCCGGGCGTGGCGACCTTGCGTTCGATGATTTGCATGGAGGAGATCAAGCCTGTGAGCAGTTTGCCGATAGCCTAGAAATTTAAAAGCGAGGCCGCCAGCGCGCATATTCCATGCGGTTCTTCAGGCATGTTGGCCTGTAAGGCGCATGGGATATGCGCGCTGGGCCTATGCTGAAAAAAACATTCTGCGTAGGTCGGAAAAGCGCAGCGCCTTCCGGCAATTCCTGAGTGCAGTCAGACAGCGTTAGTTTCTAAGGTCTCGCTCGAACAAGAGCTTAGCCATCTCTAAGGCAATAGCCAGTGAGAAGCGCGTGCTCCCACCGGAG
Source organism: Undibacterium sp. (assembly GCF_030651495.1). Classification (GTDB taxonomy): domain Bacteria; phylum Pseudomonadota; class Gammaproteobacteria; order Burkholderiales; family Burkholderiaceae_D; genus Undibacterium. The sequence continues at coordinate 6,880 of NZ_JAUSFI010000138.1, read as the reverse complement.
ACTGCCATTTAGTTTCGCCAGGTCGGCCATCGACTTGTGGTCATAAGGAATTGAACGCAGTGTCACAGACCATCGATTAAGCGTCTTTTCAACGATGGCGTAGCGTGCGTCCGGCGACCCTGTTTCCACGACATGCGGCGAAGGATGGGTATCAGCATAGGCCTGAAGACCAATGCTGCCAGGGTTAACGACGACTTGACCTTGTCTGGTCCGAACCATACGTGGAATGTGAGTGTGACCACAAGCAATCAGCGAAGACATATCAGAGCCGACACGAGATTCGATTTCGCATGAGTTTGCCGCGCGAACGGCGCCACTTTCTATCGTTTCAAGAAAATACTCAATATCACTTGATGGCGTCCCGTGGCATAGAAGAACCTCAGGTGTTAGTTTTACAGTTGCAGGCAAGGATTCTAGCCATGCAAATTCCTTTGGCGTGAGTCTTGCATGTGCAAATTCATCAGAGGGGCCTCGGCGTGCCGGATCGCTTACAAGAATTTGCCGCTCATGATTTCCCGCAAGGCTTATCCACGCTTCTGCCATCAAATATTGCGCTGTCTCCAGAGGAAGCAGCGGTCCAGAAAGGCTGTCGCCCAAGTTGACAACTTGATCTACTCCACGTCGCCGTATGTCGGATGTGACGGCTTCAAGGGCGGCAAGATTTCCATGAATGTCCGTGATGATTGCGATGCGCATGGCGAGTGTTTAATTGGTTGAGGTGGCGCGGTAGCTTGGCTTGATAAGGCGTTAATCTACGCTGCGATGATTTTCATCTTATCAACTATTTTGATCTCTGCGTAGAAATCCCATGTTCGCAAGGCGTATTGTTCCGTACGGAATTTCAATTGCCACCCCCGCCACGGCGCATATCCCATGCGCTTCTTCAAGCACACTGGCCTGTGAACCGCATGGAATATGCGCCGTGGCGGGGGTGTTTTAAATCCAGGCAAGCTGCTGTCCTAGTAGCTAGTTTGCCCGTGGCCGCAACACAAAATAGCTGAGTAAACCTATGCCTATGCCCCAGCAAGCTGACCCCAATCCCAGCAACGTCACATTTGATGCCGTCACGATAAAGGTCAATAGTGCGGCTTCGCGTTCGCTGGGCTCGCTCATGGCGTTGACCAGGCCATTCTGGATCGCGCCCAGCAAGGCCAGGCCCGCTACCGTCGCGATCAGCGCCGGTGGCAGGTGGCTGAAACTGCCGGTCAGCGAGCTGGCGAAGCTGCCGATCAGCAGATAAAAGACGCCGCAAGCGACGCCAGCGAGCCAGCGTTTATCGTGCCGCTGGTGCGCTTCCGGTCCGGTGCAGATGGCCGCCGTGATCGCTGCCAGATTGATGCCGTGGGCACCAAACGGTGCCATCAGCAGGCTGGCCAGACCCGTGCCCGCTACCAGCTTGCTGGTGGGGGCGGCATAGTTGGCGGCACGCAGCACGGCGACGCCGGGAACTTGCTGGCCGGTCAGGCACAACACCGCCAGCGGCAAGCCGATACTGACGATGGCGGCGAGGGAAAACTCGGGGGTGGTCCAGACCGGCCGGGTCAGGCCAAAGGCTGGCGTGCCGCTGGTGACGGCATGTGGCAGCGCTGCCACTTCACCCCAGCCCAGCCCCAGCCAAAGCGCAATCCCCAGCAGCAGCGTGAAGACGATGGCGTAGCGTGCCGAACGGCGCTTGAATAGCAGATAGCCGATGAACATTGCTGTGATCAGTAACGCTGCCCCGGCGGTATTGCTGCGCGCTCCGGCAAACACTTCGACGCCAAAGCGAAACAGGATGCCTGCCAGCATGGCCGCGCACAGGCTCTTGGGGATGATGGCCATCAGCCGTTCAAAAATGCCGCTGACGCCGACCAGCCACATCGCTGCCGCAGCGACGATATAGGCGCCGATCGCCTGATGGTAGGGCACGGTGGCCAGCCCCGCCACCAGCAGGGCCGCACCGGGGGTGTTCCAGGCGCAGATCACGGGCATCTTGTGACGCCAGCTCATCCAGACGCTGCACGCGCCTGCGCCGATAGAAATCGCCCATACCCACGACGCCATCTGTGCCTGGCTCAGCCTGGCCGCTTGCCCCGCCTGCAGTACCAGCAGCATCGGTCCGGCATACGAAATCAGTACCGCGATGAAGCCGGCCAGCACGGCGGGAAACACATCGTAGGAACGGTGCAGGCCTCTTTGCCAGCCATGCCTGAGTTGAGAGGGGCTGCTTGCGGCAGAGGCGGCGGCAGCGCTGGGGAGGAGGTGGTGTCTGGAGGGTGTCATGCGCTTAGTGTAGGGCAAGGGCGGGTACTATTTGCCTACAGTTGGTTTCTGCCTTATGCTATACAGATGAAAAATTCTGAATCTGTGATGCAGCACAGTTATCGCCAGCTGGCTGATCAGCTAACGCACGAGATCAAGGCAGGCAGCTATCAGGTCGGCGCGCGCCTGCCTTCGGTGCGCGCGTATGCGCTGACACACGCTGTCAGCGCCTCGACCGTGATCCGCTGTTACCGCTATCTGGAGGGCATAGGCATGGTGGCGGCGCGCGCCAAATCGGGCATGTATGTGGCCGACTGGAAAGTGCACAACCTGAGCCGCAAGCTGAAGCGCCAAGTCCATGAAATCAAGCCGCCGGCAGTCGAATACGACAAGCTGATGTCGCACCAGCACCGCATGACGCAGCTGTATGCGCTCACTGCGCAGCCGCTGCATCTGGGACTGCACCTGGCCAGTGCCGCGCCAGAATGGTACCCGTGTGTGGCGCTGGCAAAGATAGGCCAGCGCCTGCTGCGCAGCGATGCGCAGGCGATCGGCGCGTACCCTGCCGGCACCGGTCTGCCAGCCTTAAAGACCGCCTTGATCCATCATCTGGCCAGCTTCGGGGTTGATCTGCAGGTGCAGGATCTGCTCATTACGAATGGCAGTACCGAGGCGCTGAGCGTCGCCTTGCGTGCGGTGGCGCAGCCGGGCGATGCCGTCATTGTCGAGTCGCCGGTGTATTTTGGCTTGCTGCAAATGATAGAAAATCTGGGGCTGAAAGCGATCGAAGTGCCGTGCGTGCCCGGTGCCGGCATCAGCCTGGAGGCACTCGACTATGCGCTGGAACATCAGGCCGGGGCGCAGGGCATCCGTGCGATCGTGGCGATGCCGAATTTCCAGAATCCGCTCGGCAGTGCCATGACAGAAAAAAATAAGCGGCGCTTGCTCAAGCTGGTCGAACAGTATGATATCGCGCTGATCGAAGATGATGTCTTTGGCGATTTGTCGCATGAATTTGAGCGCCCGCAACCGGTCAAGGCTTGGGATAGGCATGGCCACGTTATTTACTGCGGTTCGTGCAGTAAAAGTCTGGCACCGGCGTTTCGCGTCGGCTGGATTGCCGGTGGCCGTTATCATGCGCGCATCGCTTCTTTAAAGCTCAGTAATTCGCTGGTGACGCCTTTGTTTGAACAGGCGGTATTGGCAGAATTTATGCAATCAGGTGCTTTGCCGAAACACTTGCGAAGCTTGCGCGAGCGACTGGCGGCAAATATCCCTTTGGCCTTGGCCTCGGTGCGCCAGCATTTTCCGGCCAGCACGCAGGTGGTCAGCCCGGCAGGCGGCTGGTGGCTGTGGCTAGAGCTGCCCGCACAGGTCGACAGTCTGGCCCTATTGCGTTTATCGGTAGCGCAGGGGATCGCGTTTACCCCCGGCGTGATGTTTTCCAATTCGGGTAAATATGCCCACTATATGCGCCTAAATATCGGCCGGCCCTGGGGGCGGGAAATGGAGCAGGGCATCCAGACTTTAGGGCGGCTGGTGGCGCAGTTGATGTGATTTTTTCTGTTGCTATGCTGGTAGCGGACGTTAAAGTTTACCTTCACAATCACATTGCTAAATTTATATTTTTTCTGGACTTGCTTTCGTCGAGTCAAAAAAATAATTCATCCGTGTGCGCGGGCTCAGGTAATCATAGACTTCCGGCGCGAGCTGATTCAGCTTCAGGCTGGCGCTGATTTCCAGCTCTGGTTCGACGCTCAGATCGAGGATAATTGCCTCGTTTTTTGGTACGCTTGGGTCGTAGATCAAAACGCTGGGGCGTAGTGGCTTACCCGAGGTAACGGAGACCACCATACCCAGCGTGTCATCGGATAATTTAACCAATGTTCCCGGCGGGTAGACCCCCATGCAGCGAATGAAAATGTTCAGCGGGGCAGGATCGAACAACTTGCGCTGCTGCCCAAACATATACGATAGCGCTTCGTAGGGGGTGAGCGAATCGGCCGGATTGGGCCGGTTGCAGTGATTGTCGTAAGTGTTGATGATGGTGACGATACGCGCCAGCGGCGATATCTGTTCCAGCCGCAGTTGCTTGGGATAACCGCTGCCGTCGGCGTATTCGTGATGCTGGGTAATAATGTTGATGGCGGCTTTGGGCAACTCTATTTTTGCCGCGATGGTTGCGCCGTACTGGCAATGCATCTGCAGCAGATTTTGTTCGGCACGGGTCAGCGCAAAGGTCTTGTTGACGATGCGATCCGGAATCTCTATCTTGCCAATGTCATGAAACAGGCAGCCTATACCCAGCGCCTTAATATCTTCTGGCGGCAGCGCCATTTCTTTGGCCAGCATCATCGCCAGCACTGACACATTGAGCGAATGGTAATACGCGTCTTCACCGGCAATCTTGTCGTTCATCAGATGGATCGCGATGTTTTTATCGGCCATCAGCGAATCTAGCATTTGCTGTATTAACTGGTCCGCATCGTTATACGCTTCCTTCGGACGGGAAAACAGGTTGCGCGAAATATTCTTTAGGGTGTTGGCGGCTTTCTGGTATTCCTTCTCGCATTTAGCTATCGCTTCGCGTTCCTTCAGCAATTTTTCTATGCGCGCCTTTTTGGCACTGATCATCCCCTGTTCTTCAGCACTGGGTTGTTCTACTTCTACTGGTTCGGAAGCAGGATTTGGATTGGCTGGTAATGGCCTGCCGTCGCAGCGTGCCGGCTCTACCCGTATGTTTTTGATCCCCAGTTGTTTGATCGCGGCGATTTGCTCGTTGCTCTTGATCTTAAAGCTATTACGGGCAAAGGAATGTTCCAGCCAGCCCATATCTAAATGTACATATAATCCTATACATAATTGATCGACGGTGATGGTTCTGGTGATGGGAGGAATAGACATTTTTTTCGAGAAACGAGAATAGCAGCCTATTTTAGCAACATCTTGATGTCGCTGGCTTTTTTAAGGTCTGCCTGCCGCTACCCAGGCGATCAATTCATCCAGTGCGACGCGGCCCTTGCCTTTATCCAAGCCCTCGCTGTTGATGATGCCGACCACGATCCAGCTGGCGCCATTGATATCGCGCACATAACCGGCGACCGACAGCGCATCTTTCAGGGTGCCGGTTTTGATCCTGGCGCTGCCCAGATTGATGCTGCCATTGAGGCGCTTGCGCATGGTGCCGTCGACGGCGACGATCGGTAAACTGCTGGCGAATTCGGGATACCAGTTGCTGCGTGCCGCGGCTTGCAACACGCCGGCCAGTTGCTGCGCGCTGATGCGTTCTGTCCGTGACAGGCCAGAGCCGTTTTCCAGCACCAGCCCGGTGTCACTCACGCCTTGCTGGGCAAACCAATTGCGCACGCGGGCATCGGCGGCGAGGAAATGGTCGGCGTAATTTTTCGCCGCAACCGATTCTGCCCCCAGGCTCAAATACAGCACGCGTGCCATGCTATTGTCAGAAAATTTGTTGATGACACGCAGGATATCGGCCAGCGGCTCGGACTGGCGCTCTGTGAGTAAGGTGGCCGTCAGGGGTGTCGACCCGTCGACGACTTCGCCATACCAGCTTCCGCCCATTTCTTGCCATAGTAAACGCAGCATGTGCGAGATGTACTGATTGCGCTCGAGCAGGTTCAGATGGGTGGTTTTCTGGCAGTTGCGCGGGAAGCTGCCATTGAGGGTAATTTCGATTTGATGGAACAGGGTAGTTCTGATGGTCGGCGGCAGCCAGCCTTTTTCCCACTCGCCGCACGCTTTATCGCTGAGTTGCAGGCGACTGACAATTTTGATCTTATCGAGCGGCGTCATCAAATGGATAACGATTTTGCTGGCATCAGATTCCAGCGCAAAAGAAGTGATATTGCTATGGATGAGCAGGGCGTCTGGCACCACGTTGTAATACGCCTCCGGTGTTTCATCAAACGGCGCTGCCGTGATATCGGGCCGTATCGGCTGAAAATAATGGCGGTCCAGCACGATATCGCCATCAATTTTACGCAGACCTTGCTGGCGCAGCTTGCGCAACATGATCCCGAGTTTGTCCCAGGTCAGATTCGGGTCGCCGCCACCGCGCAGATACAGATTGCCGGACAAGACTTCTTTCTTGACCGCACTATCTCCCAAGATTTGCGTCTTCCAGCGAAAGCCGGGGCCTAGCTCATCGAGGCCAATCTGGGTCGTCAGCAATTTCATGGTCGATGCCGGACTCATAGCGCGATCTGCAAACTGCGTAAAAACCGGCGCCCCCCCCGAGGCGGGCATGACCACCACACTCAAGCCAGATGGCGCGATGCCGGCCTTTTGCAATGCCGCAGCGACCGTCAGTGGCAAGCTCTCTTGCGACCATGCCGGCATCGATAACAGCAAGGAGAATAGTAAGGGGAGTGGCAGGGCAGAAATTTTCAGCATGGAGAGAACTGTAGCGTCGGGGTGAGGTGCCATTGTAAAGTACCCGACACGCAGAACCGTCGACAGGAGTGCAAATTTAAAAAGGGGGCGGTCTAAAGTTCCAAGTGCAACACTAAATTTTTAGGAGAGGCTGATTGGTGGCCTCTTCAAATGTTAAACCATCGAGCATGTGTGTCCACACTTCATTTGGCGAGCGCCCTTTTAACGTGACACGAGGGCGTTCGTT
>NZ_JAUSFI010000137.1 GCF_030651495.1 Undibacterium sp. | reverse complement strand
AACGAACGCCCTCGTGTCACGTTAAAAGGGCGCTCGCCAAATGAAGTGTGGACACACATGCTCGATGGTTTAACATTTGAAGAGGCCACCAATCAGCCTCTCCTAAAAATTTAGTGTTGCACTTGGAACTTTAGACCGCCTGTGAGGGGGTGCTTGTTTTGTCACTGGGAGAAAGAGAAGCCAGGATGCCACGAAACCCAATGCCAGCGCCGTTATTAGGGCGATTGCGTGCCAAAAATAGCGTTTGCTTAAAATGAGCAAAAATAGTAAAAAATGCTCACTATTTGCGCTTTTATTGGCACCGGAATGATCGGGGTTTGCAGGTTCTTGATCTGATTGTGGATAACTTGGTTCGTTTGCGGCAAGAGTTGCTTCGGCTCTTACCTTTCCGAATTTATATAGCACCATAAGCTCCACGTCTTTCAAATATAGATCGTGAGTGTGGCGTTGGTCGGATTTTGAAGCGCTTTCTAATATCTTCCGTAACCTTACTTCAATCGAATCCAGAACTGCGCCTTGTGTTTCATATGGGAAACACAAGAATATAGCGTGAGTAGCAACACGTCAACGCGATATATCAAGTGTCCTATAGTTTAGGCAGCCACTCTCAAGAAACGCTCCAAATCGTCACTATCGGCACCCTTCACAATATAGTCATATAACACTGCAATCATTTCCGCGTATTTGTCTGGTGGTAGCGTTAAATCTTTCTCTGTTAACCATTTATTTAACGTACTGAGGACTTTGGCCAAAATTACGGGGTCTACCTTGATGCCCTTTCCCAGGTTGACACTCATTTCTTCGGCTGTCACAGCCGCAGGGACAGTATATTTCCGAATCGTTTCAGACTCGTTGGCATAGGGCTTATGCACATCTGCAGGGACAGTATATTTTCGTATCGACTCAGGCTCGTCGGCATAGGGCTTGTATCCTGGTTGGTAATACGCTGGCAATTCGAACATCTTCCGTACTCCCCCCAGACCTATCTTGGTCTCGAAATACCACTTCTCTTTTTCGGCTCTCGCAAGAATCGGCGGTTTTGTAGTCGGCAAGCCAGGTAGGCGCATTTTTGCAATTTCTGCAGCCGTATATAGTTTTTTACTCATAACACTAAATCCATTCAAACAGTAATGGGTGCGTAACACTTATTTTTAAAAAACATTGATGAATAAATCGTTATTTATCAAACACTTATATTTAAATATGCGAAATAACTAAAAATAATAAGCGTTACGTTTCAAAACACCGTTGACATAACACTTCGTAACACTTAATATGCCCTCACTGACTAACACAACAGGGGTAGTAAATGAGCGCATTAAATAATGTAAAAAAAACCGCAGTAGCCGATTGGCATAGAGCGGATGTAGTTGCAGCTCTTCATAAGAACGGCTGGTCATTGCGGTCGCTGTCTCTGCAAAGCGGGTTTGGTGCCGGAACACTTAAAACAGCTTTGGATAAACCTTACCTAAAAGCGGAACGCATTATTGCTGCCGCTATAGGACTTGCGCCCGAAATGATCTGGCCTGCCCGCTATGAAAAACGTAATTTTACGCCCGTTTTAACGCTGGTGCCGCTTTCCACTTCTTCTCACTTGAAACACTTTGTTACTGCCAACGGTTAAATCTTAATTGGCCGGAACACTTAACACCACCTTTACGTTTCTCGGAGTTGCAAAATGTTATTGCGAAAAAGACGATGGAAGTCAGTACGTGCTACCAGCCTGTCTGAGGCATTGGAATTATGTGTTGAGTACTCTACTGAGCAACGTCGCACTATCAAGGTGTTGGCTGACTTGATGGGTGTAGAGCTAAAAACTCTGTACCGCTGGATGGCCGATACCTCGATGCCGTTAAATCGTGTACGCCAGTTTGAGACATTTTGCGGCGTCAGCTTTATTAGTGAATACCTGTGCATAGCGCAGGGCGACAAAGTCGTCGTCGCCATCCCTGCAGGAAAGAAATCTGATGTGACCGACTTGGCGGAGCTACAAGGTAATTTTTCCGAGGCGATTACTCTCCTGTCACGCTTTTACCAACATGGTGAAGCGCTTGAAGAGACTCTCGCAGCACTGACTAAGACCCTGTCTCAACTGGCGTACCAACGAAGCAACGTGATTAAAGTTGATCAACCGGAGTTGGGCTTGTTCGGAGCAGAGCAATGACTCAGGTCGCGTTAAAAACCCACTATAGCGCCTCAGAACTAGCAGCCATGCACTTGCCTGGGTTACCCGCTACAAAGGTGAATATCATCGCGCATGCTGATCGCTCAGTTTGGGCATTTAACGAAGTCAACGGCCGTGGCGGCCTACGCCGCGAATACTCCCCGCCAGAAGAAGTGATGGCCGCAATACGTGCAAAAGCGGTGCAGGAATTAGGCGCACTGGCTCAAGTAGCACCTACCCCAGCGGTAGTTGCGAAGGCTAGCGGCAATTACACCCGCGAGCAAAACCTCAAGGCCGATGCACGTAATGGCGTCTTGCTCGCCATACAGCAAGTCATGACCCGCACCGGCTACCCGTTAAAGAAAGCCGCTCGCACGTTGTTGGAACTGGTCGGCGCAGGGCATGCATCGCCGCAACTGGTGGCGATGTTAAAACTAGCGCGGGATGAGCGTGGCCGTAGCAGCCCAGATGGCTTGCCGTCAGAACGTAGCCTTGTGCGCTTTGTCGAGTATCAAAAAGCGGGGCAAATCGTGCCGAAGAAGCGAACGGCAGATATGTCGATCCCGCCCTGGGCGCAAGCTTTTATGAGCTATTACCAAAAGCCGGAGAAACCCACGGTAGCCCATGCCTACCAACTATTTGTAGAGGGGACGCCAGGCGATCACCCTAGTATTCATCAAGTGCAGCGGTTTCTGACTAAGGTTGGCAATGTCAGCCTGCAGGCTGGGCGCATGGGCGAGCGGGAGTTAAAGAATCTGAAGCCTTTTATTCGCCGTAGCTTTGATCATTTGTTGCCCGCCGACGTGTATAGCGCTGACGGTCACAAATTTGATGCCGAGGTACAGCACCCTTTGCATGGTCGGCCACATCGACCAGAGATCACCACCATGGTGTGTATTGGCACCCGCAAAGCCATAGGCTGGTCGGTAGGTCTGTCTGAAAGTGCTTTAACGGTACTGGATGCCTTACGCAATGCGGTCGAAAACGGCGGCATACCAGCGATCTTGTATGTAGATAACGGCTCTGGTTATGTGAACCAGATGATGGAAGACGAGGCCACCGGCTTTGTAGCGCGCCTGGGTTCAGAAATGGTGCATAGCTTGCCGTACAACTCACAAGCACGCGGTGTGATTGAACGGTTTCACCAAACCTTAACCAAGGCCGCCAAAGAGATGCCTGGCTATATCGGTGCAGAGATGGATAGAGAGGCCAAACATAACATCTTCAAATTGTCACGCAAGGCGTTAAAAGCTAAAACCAATGGGGCAACGGTCGTCATGCCTTTGATGGGCTGGCCAGAGTTCACCCAATTTTTGCAAAAGAAATTTGATGCCTACAACAATCGGCCGCATAGCACGCTACCAAAAATAACCGATCCACAAACAGGCCGACGCCGTCACCAGTCGCCGAATGAGGCATGGGCGCAGGCAGAAGCAAAAGGCTTTGCCCCGCACATGGTCAGCAAGGAAGAAAGTATCGCGCTGTTTCGTCCGCAAATCATGCGCACGGTACGCCGCTGTGAAGTGGAATTGTTTGGCATGCGCTATTTCAATAAGGCACTCGAAGAGTTTAACGGTGAATTATTGCCGGTCTCGTATGACATCCATGATCCGCAAATGATCTGGGTATATGCAGTAGACGGCCGCTTAATTTGCGATGCCGAACTGGATGCCAATAAAGTGGAATACATGGCGCAATCATTTGTCGATCAAGCCCAGGCTAAACGTGCTGCCGGACGTGAAAAACGTCTGAAGGTCAAGCTCGGAGAAATCCACGCAGAGCGCGATGGCGCATTGGCTTTAGAAGTGAGCCAGGGCGTTGTCATCCCATCGAATATCAATGAGATCCGGCAGCGCTGGGCGATGGAAGCGGATGAGGCGGTCTTGATACAGAGCGTTAAACCGGTAGTTGAAATGCTGCAAGCAGTAGAGATTGAAGTGGTAGCAGAAGTAGAAATCAGCAATGTAACGGTATTGCCAGAGTCGCCCCAGGAGCGCTTTAAAAAGTGGGTGGCACTGGATGAGTATGTAAGCCAAGGGGGCGTGATGGATGACCCGAAGCTTACCAGGTGGTACGGCAGCTATCAGCAATCGAATGAATTTAGAACGTTTGAGAAGCGCCGGATAGCGATGCAAGAAGAAGGCCAGATAGAACAAAGCACGGTGGCCACCGTGCTTTGTATGAACCAAAACTAACACAACAGAAGGAATTATGACTATGAATAACGTGATTAGCAAGCTTGAGACAAAACCGAGCATCGCACGACCAAAGGGCGGCGTAGCAGCCATCGCCACGTTTGATCTAGTAGCCGCAACGCTGGAACAACTGACCAATCGTCGCGTCGGCATGGATGGTATCGGCGTGCTGTACGGCCCGTCCGGCTGGGGCAAGACTTTTAGCAGCAATACCCTGGCACTGGAAACACGCGCCTATTTTGTGCAGATGAAAGCGGTCTGGACCAAGAAAACCTTTCTGCAAAAGATCCTGGACGAGATGAAGTTTGACTATGACGACCATTGCTCTATCCCTGAGCTGTTCGACATGGTGACTAGCCAGCTGGGCGCATCACGCCGCGTCTTGATCCTGGACGAGTTCAACCGGGCCATTGAAAAACCGATCTTGGCGCAGATCACCCGCGAGATCTTCGATAGCACCCAGACCCCGCTGCTGCTGGTCGGTGAAGAGCAACTGCCGAACGTGATGGCGCGCTCACAGTTTAAGCAGCTGTATCGCCGCGTGTCGGCCTGGGCCGAGGCGCAAGACGTAACGGTAGCCGATGCGGCCAAGCTGGCACCGATTTACTGCCCAGGCGTCGCTTTTGAAAATGCGGCCCTGACTGCCTTAGTGACATTTTCTAAAGGCTCAGTCAGTAGCGTGGTCAAGTGCTTTAATCAGTTGCAAGAACATTGTTTAACGCATGGCATGGACAGCATGGACTTTGCCAGTTTGCAAAAAATCGCATTGCCTTCTTCAACTCATCCGAAGAGGAAGATCTGATGGCGAAGAAATCTACTCGTGAGATGACAGGCACAAAGAGCCCACGTCAGCGTGTTTGGGAAGCGATACGCAGCCTACGCCGTTTTACTTGCCAGGACTTAGAGCACCTCGCCAAGCAAGAACCGGACTGCGTCAAAGACTATGTTAAAGCCCTCGCCAAAGCGGGTTTTATCACAGTCTTTGCCACCGAAAAAGTGAATGCCTTGTGCGCTCGCAACATCTATGGGTTGGCGCGTGACAACGGCATTGAGGCACCGCGTTTCAATGTGAAGGGTGTGCTGATGTTGGAAGGTACCGCCAATGAAAGGATGTGGGGAACCATGCGGCGCTTGTTCACTGGACAGGATTTTAACTATAGCCAGTTAGCGGCCTTTGCCTCTACGCCGACTAGCCAGGTCTCTGAGGCAACTGCCAAACGCTATATGTGGTTTCTGCACTCGGCCAAATATCTGGAATGTACCGTGCGCCAAAAGCGCGGCCAGCCAGCACGCTTCCGATTGCTGGCCACGATGGACACTGGCAGCCGACCGCCAGCGATACAGCGGGCAACAAGTGTGATTGATCAAAATACGAATCGTGTGATGTGGGAAGAGAAAAAGGGAGAAGAAGATGACTTGGTGTGAATACATGAATACCGATTGGTTTAAGGCTCTGCAGCGTGAGATAGCGGCCAGCAACATAACCCAGGTGGCGTTAAAAATGATCGTTGACCGCGCTACGGTATCGGCCATTGTTAATGGTTTGGCTGCTTACGGCAAAGGCACGGCAAAAACGACAAATTTTGAGCGTAAGTTTCGCCAGGCGTACGAGCAATTGGATTGCCCGTATAGCGGTAAGCAGGTCGGAGGCGTGTATTGCCGCGAGCAGGCATTGTGCGCAGCACCTACGCATAACCCGCTGCAAATGCAGCATTGGCAGGCTTGCCAGCAATGCAGTCATAAGCCACGGCCGGTGGTTACGGTAGAGCCAGTTATCGTGAAACCCATACAGAAAATCGGCAGGGTTGGCCCCGTTACTAACGAAATTTACAGCCATGCCGGATGTTTAACACAGCAAGCCGGAATTATTGACAAGGTCACATTGCCTCTGCCCGAGGTAGGTGCTCCACAAATTGCAAAACTAACTGAACAGGTGCAAGCATGAAAACTAAATTAAGCGCAGAGCAGGTAAGAAACAACAACGCTTTTATTGATCGCTTGTTGGTCGTCATGACGTTAAAGAACGATGCGGCCTTATCCAGGGTGCTGGAAGTGGCACCGCCAGTCATTAGCAAAATTCGCCATGGTGCCTTGTCTGTCGGTGCCACGCTGTTGATTAGCGCCCATGAAGAAAGCGGCCTTTCTATTAAAGAAATGAAGGCTGTTCTGGAACCACAAGCAATGCGGGTGGCAGCATGAAAATCGCCCAATTAACCGAAACCATCCATAACCACATCTTGCTAAGCACGGTTGTGACTAGCGTTAAACGCATCGTTAAAGCCTGGCAAATTTGGCGCATTGATTGCGAGTATCTGGCGCATGGTGAGGATCTTGACTGCTGTGCCGAGGCAGTTAAAGAACTCGACTGGTATCGCGCTGAAATCGCCAGCGCGCAAGAAGTGGCTAATCAACGCCGTGCGGCATTGCTGGTTCGTCGTGGCCAGGTGCGTATCTCTATGTTTGAGCTGGGAGGGCGTTGAGATGGCAAACAAGGAAGAAATTATCGCCAAGCTTGCCAATGAGGCGCGCGATGGATGGCAGGGGCACGTTGGTGAGAGAAGAGCCATTGATTTGATCGCGTTCCTTAACAAAACTTTGGCTAATTATTCGCAAGTGTTAGGCATGTCAGAAGATCAAATTATGGTTGCTATCGAGTCAAAGCGCGACTACTCGGCTATCAATTTCTATCAGAACTCAAAGTTTCCAAGTCTTGAAAATGTAGTCGTTTTCGAGAGTACTGAAGAAGTAAAGGGGCGGTACCCATCTGGAAAATATCGGTGCCCTTCTTGCAATGGAATATCTACAGATCCTTATGTTTGCAATGTCGCGCCTGCGTCTGGAAAAAAACAATGTGATTGGAAATCGTATGGACTGTTTGGCACGTTGGGTAAAGGTCTGCGAGTTGTTGTGCGCAGCACCTTTCTTGAGCATCCAGTAGTGCATGAAATTTTCATGCCGCTTGAGGCTGAAGGTATGCCAGTTTCAGACCGCCAAAATATAAAGGCAAAACCGCAATGAACCACTTTGAACCACTAACACCCTGGCCACCGCCGCCAGGACGACATGCCAAGCAAGACCAGCAGCAAAAGAAGTTCCCGATCCCCATCGGCCCTACCAATGTTTAGTTTAACGCAAGGAGTAGCACATGAATACAGTAAGCCAATTTGAAGTCCCTACAGGTTATCTGAAAGACGCACAAGGCCGTCTGGTGCCAGAGTCGCTGGTAAAGCCAATCGACAAGGCCAGAGATCAGCTGGTGCAAGAGCTGATCGATAAAGCGGTCGCTGTGAAAAATGCGCTGGTCGATTTTAAGAAAACCACCTTCGCCGATATCGCCGCCTTTGTCGATTTGAGCCTGGAGCAATACGACACCAAACTAGGCGGTAAGAAAGGCAACGTCACGCTGTTTAGTTTTGATGGTCGGTACAAGGTGCAGTTTGCGGTGTCAGAGAACATCCAGTTTGACGAGCGCTTACAAGCGGCCAAGGGTTTGATTGACGAATGCATTACCGAGTGGAGTCAGGGTTCCAGCCCTGAAATTAAAGTCCTGGTGCAAGACGCCTTCAAGACGGACAGCGAGGGCAATCTGAATCACGGCCGCATTTTAGGTCTGCGCCGCCTGGACATCAAAGATGAACGCTGGAAACGCGCCATGCAGGCGATAGGCGAATCGGTGCAGGTGGTCGGCAGTAAGCAGTATGTGCGCTTCTACCAGCGCCGTGATGAGACCGATCAGTATGACGCGATCGCCTTGGATATGGCGGCGCTTTAAAGAGTAATCGCCTGACCCACGCTACGGGTCACCTTTTTTAAATTTAACGGAGTAACACATGAACAAGCAAGAACTGATCGTCGCAATCCAAGAACGTGCCATCCACTACAAAGATTCTGGCGTGCCGAAAAACTCTGTTGAGGCCGTGCTCGATTCACTGGCCGATGTACTGAACGCTGCATTGATCAAGGGGGATGAAGTCGCCTTGCCTGGCATTGGCAAATTCAGTGCCGAAGAGCGCGCAGCGCGTAAGGGTCGCAACCCAGCGACGGGCGCAGAGATCGACATCGCGGCAAAGGTGGTACCAAAATTTAGCGCAGCCAAAACCTTGAAGGATGCAATCGCATTTGGCTAAACCTTAAGCGAAACCATAGCGGATGTGTTCGCTATGGTCTGCCGGACGGGGTTGTCCGGTACTGATGAGCAGCCAAGGAATGAAGATGATCACAAAAGAACAATGGGAAGAGGTCGAGACTGAACTATCTAGACCATGGGGAGCTGTTGAAATGCTGGTTGATAGTTTCAAAGTTAGCTTGCGCGTTGAACGCGTTAAATCTTTGAAGTACACCATCATGACTTACGTCAACGGTCAATTTTGCGGTAAATGGATGAACGATGACAGCGAGGAAGGAAAGAGATTTTTTTACCCGAAATCGACATTTGCTTACGACACAAAACATCGGGCAGAACTAATAAAAATCTACGGCGGCAAGCGTTGCCCAAAAGCGAAGATAGAAGAATTCAATAAAAAATTCATCATAAAAATGCCGAACTGGAGCAGCGTTAAAACCATGCGCCGCCATTTTGAAAAAAACAATCAGAGCCTTGAACTTGTAAAAGTTGGATTCTAATCATGAAACCATTACGTAACGCTACCCAGTTGCGCACTGCTGAAATGGCGCAGATACATATCGCCAAAAAACAATTGGCGCTAGAAGATGACGCCTACCGCGCCATTTTGCTGCAAGTAACAGGCAAGACCTCTAGCAAGGATTTAACGTGGCAAGAGCGTAAGGCATTGCTAGATCATTTTAAGAAAGTCGGTTTCAAGGTCAAGGCCAAGACAGCCGGACGCGCAGCGCCGGTGGTCGCTAAAGAGCGCCAGGCCATGATCGGTAAGATCGAAGCACTGCTGGCCGAGGCCAAGTATCCGTGGGCGTACGCCGATGCACTGGCAAAAAAGATTTGCAAGGTAGAACGTATCGAATGGTGTATGCGTGATCATCTCGTGAAGATCATCGCAGCCTTGACTAAAGACGCACAGCGTAACGGCCGAGCCACAGCATGACTACGCCACGCACCCCAGACGCTACAGTCCAGTTGCTGATCACCCTAATCGGTGAGGCAGCTGCGACGCGCATGATGGATGCGCAAGCGTTTGGCGGTGGTGCGTTTACCTTTCCTAAATCCGATATCAGACTGGGCGCGCAAAGCTTCGCGTATTTGGCCGAGATAGTCGGTACCGACAAGGCGCAGCGCCTGTGTCGGCATTTTGATGGCGAGACGCTCTATGTGCCGAAGATGTCGCAATACTTCCGCGACCAGCGCAACCGGCGCATTGTCGCTAGCTATAGCAGCGGCGTCACTGTACGTGAATTAATGCGTGAGCATGGCTTGTCAGACCGGCAGATCTGGACGATATTAAAGACAACGGATATGAACCCAGCAGCCGAACGTGCGCATGCGGTACAAGAAAGTCTGTTTTAAGAATCGGCTTTAGCCAAACACGGCGGCCTATTTACTCCCTACTGAAGTGCTTCAGCTAGTTCAGAACAAATCCCTTCTCTACACTGATTACCGAATAACAAACTGATATTCGTTCACAGTTTAGGAGTGTCCATGACTCAATCCCCCTATGTAGATGGCTGGCTGCGGCTGGCCTTTGTTTCGTCTTTTGCTGACGCCTGGAGCAAATCATGATTGCCACTCTCAACACTGACAATGTCTGTCTTGACGACTTACCCGGCATCTTGCGCGAGATGGCTGGCCAGATCGGCTTGTCGGCCACCCTAGTCATCGTGCAGCATTTCGGCGGTGTCCGGCTGTACGTGCCGATCACGATGACGCCAGAGCATATATTGTCGCGCCTGATCGGCTTCGAGGCCGCACTCAAGCTGTCAAACGAGTATGGAGGATTGACGCATTTTGATATTCCCCGCGCAGTAGCGGCACTGCGCTCAGCCCGTAATGCAGAAATGAGCGATAAGTTTATCAAGGGTAAAAGCGTACGGGAATTGGCGCTTTATTACCTGATGACCGAGCGCGGCATCACAAAAATACTTGCGACCCAGGGTGTTGGGATGGATGACCGGCAAGCTGATTTGTTTTAGACTGTTGACATGATATTAAATTATTGAGGTGAAAAAATGAACTGTATGTTTATTGGAGGAGGGTCGGATGGCGTAGATGTTCCTATAGATTTGGAACATTTAGAAAGAATTAAGATGCTAGTTGGTGAATATGAACCGATCAAACAGCCGGTATATGAGTGGTACTCTCGTCGCACATGGGTAGCTCCTAGCGGACTTAAGAGGATTTTTTTTGCAAGTGAAACTATGTCTGATGAAATAGCTTCGGGTTTGATTTTGATTAAACATGAAATTTCAATTTAACAATTGCCCAGGAGTCGCAATGAAAGCTGTGTTGGTTTATTCAATATTAATGATAGGCTTAGTTGGATGTGGAAATAGTGAGAAAGCGGCTGTAGTGCCCGCTGAAAGCACAAAGGCGATAGATACTGATATTCAACCTACTACATTTGATTCTGTTCAGGCACTAGCGATGAAGGGAAATTATCAGGCACAGCGCAATCTGGCGTATGGCTATGCAGATCATTCATACCAAGGACAAGATAAAAATCCTATCTTGGGATGTGCCTGGTATAAGTTGGTGATTAAATCAGGCAGCGATAAAGTGAATGCCGGTGATATCGGTAATATTCAAGCGTATTGCAATAAGCTATCGCCCCTGGAACAAGAAGCTGCAGAAGCCCAGTCTGTCGTCTTACATAAGAAAATATATTCGCAGTGAGTAGCACTGATATACAATTCAGACCTCAAAAGGGCCGCACATTGCGGCCCTTTTTACATCCCGCCCGAACACCCTCAGCCTTAACTCACCTCTCCCGCGCACGTAAGCTGGCAACGTTCTTCCAAGAAGTCGTTACCCCTTAACTTGCCTAGGAGTGTGTTATGAAACGTGTCCCCCGCATGACGGACTGGCTGCTGTTTGCCTTAGTCCTATCCCTGCTGATCTTCGCGCTGTCGCCACAGCAGCTGCCTGTCAGCATTTACAAAATCAACCTAATCGCCATTGCTGGCGTGGTCGGCTATTGGCTGGATCGCTCGCTGTTTCCGTATGCACGGCCTGACAGCTTCTTAGCGCATGATGAAGAGCAAGACGGCGGCATCGATGGCGGCGGGCTGATCTTTAGCCTAGATCAGTTTATCCAGAACGACGTGCTGTTTGTCGCCGCACAGATCCGCCGTGCCATCATCGTCGCAGCAAGCATGATCGCTGTTGGGCTGGGGGCATAACATGCGCCGCAACTTCACAGCCCTGGCTGCATTGCTTACGCTGGCCGCTAGTTCGCTTATGGCAGCGCATGCGCAAGACGTCCCCCGCGCCGCTATGCCACACCGCGCCGAATTAACGCGCATTGCCCACGCAACATGGGGGCTAGATGCACCGGTGCCGCTATTCGCGGCCCAGATCCAGCAGGAAAGCGCCTGGAACCCTGAGGCTAAATCGGGTGTCGGTGCCGCTGGTATGGCGCAGTTTATGCCAGCTACCGCGCAGTGGTGGTGCGCGTTAAACAAACTCTCAGCGACCGAATGCCAGCCACGCAATCCCGTGTGGTCACTGCGCGCCCTGGTCGGCTATGACCAATGGTTGATCCAGCGGGTGCGGGGTGAGTCAGAGTTTGATCGCAGCTGGGCGATGCTGCGCAGCTATAACGGCGGGTTGGGCCATTGGCAAAAAGAAGCCGCCTTAGTGCGGCCAGCATTGCGCCATGCCGCTATCGATCAGGCATGTGGCCGTGCCAGCCGTAGCGCTGTGCATTGCTTTGAAAATCTGGGTTATCCCGACCGTATCCTGAATCGCTACCAGCCGCGCTATTCGAGCTGGGGCAGAGTCGTGGTGGCGACATGATGCTTACATCAAAAATTTATCAATTTGTCTGTTGCGTGCTGCTAATAGCGCTATCTCTTATGTGGGGCAAAGCGCTACGTTTAGAAAATCAAAACGCGAGCTTGCGCGGTGACATTAGCAGTATCAGGCAAGCGCACAGCGATCAGGTAGCGCAGACGGCCAGCGCCGCACTGCAACGCATCGTCGTGGCCAATCAACGGGCCGACAGCTTGCAAACCGCCCTGGACGACACCGAGCAGCGCCTTACTAATTCAAAAATGGAGATACAACGTGAAATCAAACTTAACACGACTGGCCGTGCTTGTCTTAACAGTCGCACTGTGCGCCTGCTCAACGATCAAGCCGCAGGAAGTCAGCCTGCTAGCTTGCCCACGCCCTCCAGCGAGCCTGCTGCGGCCAGTGCCAGCGTTGCCACCGATACTGACGTCGCCAGATGGGCCAGCACCGCGATCACTCAATACAACATCTGCCGCGCCAGACTTAACGCCTTAATTGCCTGGCATAACCCAGAGGATGCTTCGCATGACTGATATCTATGACCGTGCCGCGCTAATAGAAGAGCAAGACCGCGCACGCGCTTTGCGCGAACAGCATCGCCGTGCTGGTTTAACGGGTAAGACCGTCGCGGACAGTGCCGAAGACTGCACCGAGTGTGGCGAAACGATACCGTTAAAACGCCGTGCGGCTGTGCCTGGTTGTCAGTTCTGCGTTGATTGCCAGAGCCAGCGTGAAAACGAGTTTTATCAGCGTTGAATCAGCGTTAACTCAGTGTGGCGCGCTAAGGCCAGCCACAAATTAAACCCCATACTAAAAATAACCAAGGCCATCGCATGGATATCAGTAACAACGACCTTGCCCGGATACTCGGCAATATAGAAGCCAACGTGGCAACGCAGATGCAATCCTCACTGCGGCAAGAGGCTGCTTTGGCTAGCCTGGATATAAAAATCAGCAAACGCCTGGATAGTCACGACGAGCGCCTGCGTGCGATTGAGCTGGTGAATCCTGCCCAGATTGCTGAAACGATAGCGGCTCACAGCAAACGCCTCTCTGCACTGGAGCAAGGAGCCGCTAAAGCAGGTCTGATTGCGGGTATTGGATCTAGCCTGGGCGTCGCTGTCATCGTTGAAATCATCAAAAGAAAGATGGGACAGTAAATGGCTAAGCCTGTCGCCATCCGTGCCAAGGTACGCAAGCACTACGTGTTTGACCGCATCTCGCTGGAGCAAGCCGCCAAGCTGGCCGAGGTCACTTACAGCACTGCAAGGCGCTGGAAAGACAAAGCCCAGGATGAAGGTGATGACTGGGACAAACTCAAGAATGCCTCTGCTTTGGCCGGTGGCGACATCGAGCAGCTGTCACAGCAGATCTTGACCGAGATGCTAGTGCAGTTTAACAGTGTGCTAGAGATGATCAAGGCTGACGCCGAGATGGCAGCCGTCACCCGCGTAGAGCTGCTGTCGTCCCTGATGGATAACATCCATAAGTCGATGTCGGCAATGCGGCGCTTCTTGCCAGAGACGAATGCGTTGGCGATTGGTATGCAGGTGTTGCGTGGTCTGGCGGAGTTTGTCCAGACAAAATTCCCTCAGCATGGTGCCGCCTTTGTCGAGATTTTGGAACCGTTTGGCGATGAGCTGGCGCGCATCTTGGCAGAATCAAAATGAAGCTCAAAGACCTCAAGCTACAGATAGCGGCGCTGGCCGGACAGTTCCGCTTACAGATTGAAGCCGAGTGTGATGGCTTCAACCCCAATCCGGCCGAGAGCGCCAAGCGCGTTAAACAGGCGCAGAACGATTACGAGTTCTTTGCCCGTACTTATTTTCCGCATTACATCAAGCATGACAATGCGGTGCTGCATGACTATCTATATAAGCGTTTGCCTGAATTGGTCGATGCGCCAGAAGGCCAGCATGAAGTGATCGCTGCCCCACGGGGTAATGCAAAATCGACGCTGGTCACGCAGATATTTACGATCTGGTGCGTGGTCACAGGGCGTAAGCGTTACCCGCTGATCATCATGGATGCGCTGGATCAGGCCGCCACGATGCTGGAAGCGATCAAGGCAGAACTGGAGTTTAACCCGCGCTTGACGATGGATTACCCCAAGGCCAGTGGTCAGGGGCGCGTCTGGCAGGTCGGTACTATCACCACTAATAACGATGTCAAGATCCAGGCGTTTGGCTCAGGCAAGCGTATGCGTGGCTTGCGCCATGGACCGCATCGTCCCGATCTGGTGATCGGCGATGATCTAGAAAATGATGAAAACGTGCGCAGCCCGGAGCAGCGCGACAAACTGGAAAGCTGGCTTAAGAAAACCGTGCTGTCACTAGGCCCAGCCGATGACAGTATGGATGTGATCGTCATCGGTACCATCTTGCATTACGACTCGGTACTGTCGCGCTTGCTGGGTAACAAGCTCTGGAAACGCCGCAAGTTTAAGGCCGTGATTGAATGGCCGCACCGCATGGACCTCTGGGACAAGTGGGAAGAGATCCTGTTAAACACCGATGACGAAGGCGTGGCCGCGCAAGCGTTTTACCAGGAGCGCCGTGTTCAGATGGAACTGGGGGCGATCATCTGCTGGCCAGCCGGTCAGCCGCTGTACAAGCTGATGCTCAAGCGCGCCCGTGATGGCCATAGCGCCTTTGATTCAGAACAACAGAATGATCCGGTCTCAGGGGAGGATGCGCCGTTTGCCAATGTGATCCAGTTCTGGGTGAACCGGCTGAATGAATGGGTGTTCTATGGCGCTTGCGATCCGTCCCTGGGCAAGAGCGGTGCCTCGCGTGACCCGTCTGCCTTGCTGATCGGTGGTGGCAATCGTACTACCGGCGTGCTATGCGTGGTCGAAGCCAAGATCGCTAAACGGGTGCCAGACAAGATCATCGAAGACATTATTTCGCTGCAGCGTGAATACCGCTGTATCAGTTGGGTCGTTGAGTCCGTGCAGTTTCAAGAGTTTCTACGCACGGAGCTGGTCAAGCGTTCGGCGCTCAGGGGCGTGCCGGTGCCAGCCACGGCGGTGACGCCACACACTGACAAGATCTTGCGGATTGAGTCGCTACAGCCGCACGTGGCCAATGGACTGATTCTGCTGCACCCATCGCAAACGACGTTAATTGAGCAGTTGCGTCACTTTCCCAAGGCAGATCATGACGATGGCCCAGATGCGCTGCACATGCTGTGGGCGGCCTTTGTCTCGCGACTCGGTGGCTTTGAGCACAAATCGTCAGGCATACGCCGTGCCGGTTCTGGCATGAGCGATTACGTGAACGGCTAATTGCGCCCAGGCGTTAAATTTACTTAGGATTACCATGACAGCAGCAGATAAAAGCATAGACAAGAGCGCAATGCAGACCGAGGTGGCCACGGTCCTGCGCGACATCACTTACCCGTTTTACACCACGGTACTGCGTCAGCAAGACGATACGCTGTTGCAGCGTGGCGCGGGAAAGGGTCTCAAGATCTACGATGAAATAGAGCGCGACCCCAAGGTCTTTGCATCGTTACAGAAGCGCAAGCTGGCTGTGATTGGCCGCCCCTGGCAAGTCGATCCGGCATCTGATAGCGCGCAAGACAAGGCTGCTGCCGAGATGGTCAAACGCAATTTAACGCGCATCAATTTCGATACCGTCACGCTCAATGCTTTAGACGCCATCCTCAAAGGCTACTCTGTCGCTGAGATCGTCTGGGCGCAAGACGGGCGCGAATTCATCATTGATCGCATCATGCCGCGCAATGCCAGGCGCTTTACTTTTGATATTGATTACCAGCCGCGCATGCTGACCTTTGAAAACATGATGGTCGGTGAGGCACTACCGGATCGTAAGTTCATCGTGCACAGCTATGGCGGCAAAGACGGTAGCCCGTTCGGTCTGGGCCTTGGCACCCGTTTGTTCTGGCCTGCCTTCTTCAAACGCCAGGACATCGCTGCCTGGTTAGTGTTCTTAGATAAGTTCGCCAGCCCGACTGCTGTGGGCAAGCATCAGCCTGGCGCGTCGCCCTCCGATGTCGATAGTCTGCTGGCGGCATTGCAGTCGATCTCGCAAGAAACCGCGATAGCGATTCCCGACAATATGGTAGTCGAGTTCATTGAAGCAACGCGCTCGGGCGGCAGCGATGCCTACGAGCGCATGGCGCGCTATATGGATGAGCAGATTGAAGAGATCGTGATCGGTGACAGTAGCGGCAAAGGCGGTGGCGGTGCCATCGCGGCGGCAGCGATCACTAAGAAAGAAGTACGCATCGAACTAGTAAAAGCCGATGCTGACCTATTGTCTGACACTCTCAGCAAAACCATTGCCAAGTGGCTGGTAGAGGTCAACATGCCAGGCGCCGGCGTGCCGCGTATCTCGCGCATCGTAGAAGAGCCTGCCGACTTGCTGTCACGCTCTGAACGCGATAAGAATATTTTTGCCATCGGTTATCGTCCTACGCTGAAGTATGTGCATGAAACCTACGGCGGCGAGTGGGAGCCGGTGAACACAACGCCAGCATTAACCAAGTCAGCTGATGCCACACTGTTACCGGCCGATTTTTCAGAAGAGGATTTAACGCGCCTGGCTGGACAGATCGCGCTGGAAGGCGCGATTGATACCGTCACCGGCAAGTTGCAACCACTCGCCCGGGACGTGCTGCAGCCCATCATTGATCTACTCATGAAAGCCGACTCATTCGAGGCCGCCTTTGCCGCCCTGGCAGAATCCTACCCTGTGATGGATACCGATAAGCTGATGGCACTACTGGGGCAAGCGGAGTTTGTCGCGCAAACCTGGGGCGAGCACGAATGAAATCGAATGACCTGTATGCCGCCTTCAATCTGCCGCCAGAGCGCGCCATGTCCTTCCTGGGCGCGAAGGGCTTGCAAACCTCTGGCAGCTGGACAGAAGTCTGGCAAGAGGCACACGCTCGCGCCTTTACCGTTGCCAACTGCCACAAGCTGGACGTATTGCAGGATATCCACGGGGCGTTAAACGATGCGCTCAAAAACGGCACTACCTACGCCCAGTTTCAAGACCGGCTGAAACCGCTGCTGATAGAAAAGGGCTGGTGGGGCAAGGCTATCGACCCAAAGACCGGCGAGATCCTTAAAACCTACCCAAACAGCAATATCCCTGTCCAATACGGTTCACCCCAGCGGCTTAAGCTTATTTTTGATACTAATCTGCGCGTGGCCTACATGGCAGGCAAGTATCAGTCATACGCTCGGATGACGGACACGCATCCGTTTTGGCAATACAGTGCCATCATGGATAACCGCACCCGCCCTGCGCATCGCTCTTTGCATGGGCGTGTGTTTCGGTATGACGATGGTATCTGGGGCACGATCTGGCCACCCAATGGCTACCGCTGCCGCTGTACCGTGATTAATCTGATGGCGTCCGATATGGCGGCGCAAGGTCTGAGCCTGTCCGACTCCACTGGCTATACCTCGCAAGTCGAGGTGCCGATCTCCAAGCGCAATCCCGATGCAGGCACCACAACAGTCACCAAGCTCAAGCTGCCAGGCATGGATAGAAGTTTCTTTACTGATCCTAGCTGGAACACTAATGCGGCCAAGGCCGCGTATCAGCCACAGCTGGACAAGTACGACTATCCGGTAGCGCGTCAATACGTGAATGGCGCGCTCAAGGGTCCAGCGTTTGAGCGTTTCTTTGCGGGCAAGTCTGCAGAGAACTTCCCGGTGGCAGTGTTAAAACCACTTGAAATGAAGGCGCTAGGACAGGCGACGCCAACGCTGTATCTGTCGGCCGCATCGCGTACCGCGCAGGTAGAACGGCATGCTGATATCAGCATAGGCGATTACCAACGCATCCCTGAAATGATCGACCTGGGCGAGTTCTATCAGTTGGGCAGCGACCGATTAGTGATGCTAGAACAGAAGGGAATCTGGCATTGGTTCTCTTTGAAATGGGTAGCGTTAGGGCAGAACAGGACTTTTTTAACGGTGGGCAAAACACTAGAGAAGAACAGTATTGCCGAAGGCTGGACAAAACTAGACAGGCGGTCGCCATGACATTCACCCTCAAGATCAATGACGCCGAGGTGCAAGCCCTGTTAAACCAGGCCGTCGCTAAGTTAGGCTCTCCTGGTGCGCTGATGGAACGCGTCGCAGGCACGCTGGCATCCGTGACAGCGCAAAACTTTGCCGCCCAGGGGCGCCCGCACTGGCTAGGTTTACAAAAGCCAGGGCCCCGCCGCTCGGGCGGTATGGTACTGCAAGATACGGGGCGCTTGCGTGACTCTATCGTTGCCTCGCATACCAGCGACAGTGCCACCATCGGCAGCAATGTGGTGTATGCGGCGATCCATCAGCTGGGTGGCCAGACCAAGGCGCATGTCATCCTGCCCAAAAATAAGAAGGCGCTAGCCTTTGGTGGTCGCGTTGTCAAAAAGGTCAATCATCCTGGTTCTAAAATCCCTGCCCGGCCTTTCCTGCCTATCGATGCCAGCGGCAATCTGCAGCCAGAAGCGGCCAGCGCGATTGAGTCCGTGGTCACGGTTTATCTGCGCTCGGTGCTCGGCGAATAAACAGCTTACCCGCATTTTTCAGCACAGCCCCGCCACGCGCCACGCGTAAGCCATCCTAACCCGAACTACCGATATTTTAGTTATGCTGTTTTTAACGGGGGTTTAACGCCCTGCAAATCGACATGCAAGCCTTAGCGCAGATGCGCAAGGTACAAAATAGCGCCGCTTGTTGATTCGTAGGCAAACTGTTACCCTAAAAAGAGCAGTGTTTCACCACCCGCGCTTACGCCCGAACACCTCCCGCCTTAACAGGCCTCATGACACGCCGTAGCATGGCTGTCATGAAACCAATCGACATATTTAAACCAGGTAAGCACGTCGCAGCCAGTGGCGACGCCTTCAACTTCTCGGAGTCCGACGTCGCCGCGATGGTGCGCGCCTACGATCCGGCCAAACATGAGGCACCCATCGTGGTGGGGCATCCCAAGCATGATGGGCCTGCGTATGGCTGGGTCAAGTCGCTCGCGTTTGCCGATGGTGTCATCCGTGCCGAGCCAGATCAAGTCGACGCCGCTTTTGCCGAGTTGGTCAGCGCTGGTCGCTTCAAGAAAATATCTGCCAGCTTCTATCACCCTGAATCTTCCAGTAACCCTGTTCCTGGTGTGTATTATTTGCGCCATGTCGGCTTCCTTGGTGCACAGCCGCCTGCCGTCAAGGGCTTACGCAATCCAGAATTTAACGAGGCCGATGAAAAGATCGTCAGCTTTGATTTTAACGAGCAGGGCTATGCCTGGTCGAGCCTGGCCAGCATGTTCCGCGCCTTGCGTGAATACGTGATTGGCAAAGACGGGGCAGATAAGGCCGACCAACTCATCCCTAACTGGCAGATCGACCAGTTGCAACGTAGCGCTGATGAAATCCGTAAAGAAGAATTGGATGAAGACATCGCGGCTACGGCTGCCCCTGCATTTTCCGACCCGGTCGCCACTCCCGCCGCAATTTTAACGCCCCCCATAGTCAAAGGAACTGAAATGACACCTGAACAGATCGCCGCCTTACAAGCAGAAAACACCCGCCTTAAAGCCGATGCCGATGCAGCGGCCGCAACCATCGCCGCCGCTGGCCAGGCGCAGCGCCACACCGTCAATGCCTCGTTTTGTGAACAGCTGGTCACCGATGCCAAGTTACATCCCAAGCTCAAAGACAATGCGGTCGCCTTCCTTGATGCGATGTCGACTGAGCAGGTGGTTGAGTTTGCCGAGGCCGATGGCAAAAAATCAGAAAAGACGATGGCAGACGCATTCCGCGCCTTCCTCACTGCCCAGCCCAAAATCGTTGAGTTTGGCGAATCAGGTGCTGGCAAACGTAGTGGCATCGATATTGACGACTCTGCCGCAGTGGCACAGAAAGCGGTTGAGTTTCAAGAATCCGAAGCCAAAGCCGGTCGTCAGGTTAATACCGCCCAGGCGGTGCAGCATGTGATGAACCACTAAACATCAGACCAGCCGAACCTCACATTACCTACAGCACGCAGTCTCACACACCACCCGCTTTCGTCCAGGAGTCTTTATGTCTAATCTGCAACTTGCAAAAAATTACGTCGCCGATGTCGCGATCCCTGCGTTTCGCCTGGTCAAGCCCGGCACTGCCGACGACCGTATTACGCTAGCCACTGCCTCTACCGATGCGCTGATCGGCACCACCACCGATATCGCTGCCGCGATTAACGAGCGTTGCGATGTGCAGCTGGCAGAAGTTGCCTACGTCGAAGCCGGCGCTGCTATCACGCGTGGTGCATTTATCACTTCCGATGCTACTGGGCGTGCCATTACCGCCGCACCGGCTGCCGGTGTCAATGCTTCTGTTGCTGGCCGTGCGCTGGAGACTGCCACGGCAGCCGGTGACGTCATCCGCATGATGCAGTCGATCGGCCAGATCCAGGGCTAAGCCTAGCCTGTAGCCGCTTTAACACTACCCATCCGTATTTTTATCGTCAGAATTTTTTAGGAGACATCCATGTCAACTACCGGTTTTCCCATTAATCCAGAACTATCTGCTATCGCCATTGCTTACCGTAACAGCAGCGACTCCTTGATTGCCGATGCTGTTCTGCCGCGTGTACCGACGCCGTTCCGCTTCAAGTACACCAAATACGATGCAGCACAGGGCTATACCGTTCCGCAAACGAAAGTGGGCCGTAAGTCCGAACCTAACATGGTGGACTTTGGCGGTACTGATGTCACTGACGAATGTGCTGATTATGGTCTGGATGATTTGTTGCCGAACGCTGAAGTAGAAGCTTTTGATGCAATGCCTAAGCCATCGACTGGCGGACCGATCAGCCCAAAAGCGATCTCCACCATGATGCTGTCAAATCTGATCTTGCTGGATCGTGAAGTGCGCGTGGCCAGTGCGGTATTTAACGCGGCTAACTATATCGGCAGCCAACAACAAACCTTGTCAGGTACTTCGCAATGGAGCGATTACGTCAACAGTAACCCGCTGTCTGCCTTGCTTTCCGCACTTGATACACCGTTGATGCGCCCGAATAAACTGGTCATCGGTCGTCAGGCATGGACTAGCTTACGTCAGCATCCAAAAGTGGTGCAAGCGGTGTACAAGTCTGCCCAAAGCGCCGGTACCATCTCCCGCGAACAACTCGCCGAGCTGCTGGAACTGGAAGAGATCTGTATCGGTGGCGCCTTTGTCAATACAGCACGTAAAGGCCAGACAGCAGCCTATGCCCGTACCTGGGGCAAGCATGCTGCGTTGATCTACTCGAATACCCAGGCGGCGATGTCCGGCCAGCCTACCTTTGGTTTCACTGCCCAGTTCGGTACCCGTATCGCCGGTGAGATCCCTGCGCCGACCAAGGGCTTGCGTGGCGGCGTCATTATCCGTACCGGTGAATCGGTCAAAGAAGTAATCTGCGCACCAGACGTTGGCTACTACTTCCAGAACTGTGTTGCTTAACTATATTGCTTAATTAAGAAAACGCTAAATAAGGGCAGAGCTGCCCTTATTTATTCGAAGACATTTTTACTTATTTCATCCCCAGGAGTACGCCATGGCGACAGTATCCAATGCCACAAAGAAGGACAAATCATCGAACGCAATTTATCTTGCGCAGGTTGTCATCAATCATGATGGAAAAAATTATGAGGCAGGAGACCCGATCACGCTGTCAGATGAACAGGCAGAACCCTTGCTGAAAGTCGGCGCGATTGAAGACAAGAGCGCCCCAGCCACTGACGAGCAAGCCTAAGCATGTTTGCGACCAAAGCCGACATGCTGAACCGCTTCGGTAGCCGCGAAGTGATACAGCTGACTGACCGCAGTAATGTCGGTGCGGTCGAT
Organism: Undibacterium sp.; assembly: GCF_030651495.1. Classification (GTDB taxonomy): domain Bacteria; phylum Pseudomonadota; class Gammaproteobacteria; order Burkholderiales; family Burkholderiaceae_D; genus Undibacterium. The sequence continues at coordinate 28,184 of NZ_JAUSFI010000137.1, read as the reverse complement.
GACAGCGTACTGCAGCAAAGCCTGGACGCTGCCGATGCTGAAATCGCCAGCTTTTTATCCGGTCGCTACGTGTTGCCGTTCGTCTCCGTGCCTAAGCCCTTAATCGGCTATGCCTGCGACATCGCAAGGTATCGGCTCACCGGCACCGAGGTCACTTGCACCGACGATATCCAATCGCGCTATGACTATGCTGTGCGGTATTTACGCATGGTGGCCAAGGGCGACATTACCCTGGGCATCGATGTCACTGGCGCACAAGTCGGTGGCGTACCTAGCAGTGGCGGCATACGCACAGTCAGCGGCGCTCGTCGTTTTAACGCTGACACCTTAGCGGGCTATTAATGTTAGCCGCTATCGAAACTGCCATCATCAACCGCATCAAGGCTGCGGCTGGCCTCAGCTATTTACGCTCGGTAGAAAGCTATGGCGGCCAGTTTGATGATGACACCTTCGATGTCGTGCGGATATTGCCTGCGGTCTGGGTCACGTTTGCCGGGGCAGCTAAGCCGGTGCAGCATGGTGCCAGTTCTTTTTTAACGCCTGCGACCTTTGCCGTCATGTGCTGCGCCCGCAGTGTGCGCAGTGAAGAAACTACCCGCCACGATGGCCCTGCTAGCGAAGTCGGCGTGTATCGCATCCTTAAAGACGTTAAAACTTTATTGCTGATGCAAGACCTGGGCTTGGATATCGATCATTTACGCCCTGGTGCAACGCGTACCTTATACAACACCAAGTTACGCAGTAACGGTCTTGCCGTGTTTGCCCAGGAGTGGCACACCAAGTTTGCCGATGACGTACCACCTGAAGCCAACGTGACGGAGCTGCTGCATGTTGGCCTGAATTACCGTCTCAAGCCAGGCGACGATCTGACTGATGCATCTGACAGCCTTACCTTTACCCGCTAACCGCACCTACGCACCAGGAGAACTATGAACTTACTATTTTTAATCGCTGCCGCTGGTCTATCCGTCCCGATGGAAGACAAGCCACGCAGCTATATTACCGATGCCGCTGGGGTAGAAGTGCCCGATAGCCCCTACTACCAGCGCCGCCTGGCGGATGGTGACGTATTGCCAGCAATTCGCCCGATTGAAGCTGCAGAGCCGTTAGCAGATGCCGCGCCTGAGCTGGCACCTGGTACCAAAACAAAACCCAAAGCAGCTGCCCCTGCCACACCTGGAGAATAACCATGGCTAGCCCCAACGTCGCCTTTGCCAGCATCCCGTCATCGATCAGGAAGCCAGGCAAGTATTTTGAATTTAACACTGCATTGGCAGTTCGCACTTTGCCAGCCAATGCGCAAAAGGTGTTGCTGATCGGCCAGCGCATGGCTGCCGGTACCGTGGCGGCCGGTGTCATCACTGACTTATTTAACGATGCCGACGCCGGTAAATACTTTGGCTATGGCTCGCAGTTGCACATGATGGCGTCGGCCGCGATTACCACTTATCCCTACATCGCCCTGCAGGCCATTGCCCTGGATGATGCCGGTGGCGGTGTCGCCGCGACTGGCACCATGACGATCACCGGCAGTGCCACTGCTGCCGGTGCGATCACTGTCTGCGTTGCTAATGACCCCATCACGGTCGCCGTCGCCAATGCCGATACGCCGACGATTATCGCCGCCGCGATTGTTGCCGCCATCACTAGCGCCTCGTATATCCCCGTCACAGCGGCGAACGTGGCAGGTGTCATTACTTTCACGTCCAAGAATAAAGGCACGCTCGGCAATCAGATTAAGCTGTCTGCCGCCATCACCGGCGCCACTGGCGTCACTGCCCCAGTCGTTGCGATGGCAGCCGGTGCCACCGACCCAGTGCTGACGGCAGCCCTGGCCGCCATCTTTACCGCTGGCCACACCATCATTGCCTGTTCGCTCAATGACACGACCAGCCTGCAAGCCTTGCGCGCCCATCTGGATAATGTCTCTGGCCCGATGGAGCAACGCGGCGCAATCGGTACCGCTGGTCATGTCGGCACCTTGGCACAATCGACCACGCTGGCTGCCACCGTTAATAGCGGCCGTGTCACAGAAGCCTTGGTGCCGTCGACTACTTCATTATCGTTTGAAGTCGCCGCTGCCTACGCCGCCCTGCTGGCATCCGAAGAAGATCCGGCCAGACCGTTAAACACCTTGACGCTGAAAGGCATAGGCATCATCCCGCTGGCGAATCGACTCTCTCGCGTTGAGCAAGAGAATGCCTTGGCCAACGGCGTCACCCCGTTTGAGGTCGGACCAGGCGACAAGGTGCAGGTGGTACGCGCCATCTCGACTTATACCTTGGACGCCAATAGCATTCCTGATATCTCGCTGTTAGATATCACGACCATCCGCACGCTGGACTATGTGCGCAAGGCCATGCGCGAACGGATCAGCCTGCGCTTCCCGCGTGACAAGCTATCGTCCCGCACGGCGGCCAAGGTGCGCTCAGAGCTGCTCGACGTGCTCTATAAGTTAGAAGAACTGGAGATCGTCGAAAACGTCGACTTCTGGAAAGATGGCTTGATCGTCGAGCGCGACAGCCAAGACCCAAACCGCCTGAACGCCAAGATCCCGACCGATGTCGTCAATGGCCTGCACGTGTTTGGCGGCCGTATCGATCTGATCTTAAATTAACCTTAGCTCACCCGCATCGAGAGCGGCAAGACATCCCCTCTCGATTGACTAAATGCAGCACAACAGGAGTAAAAACATGGCACTCAAAGAATACCAGGGCGCGATCGTGATGGAGATTGACGGCCAAGAAGTAGAGATCGAATCTCTCGACGTGACCGAAAAGACCGGGCGTAAGCTGGTCAAGACCATGAACAAGACCGGCCGTCCGGCAGGCTATGCCAAGGGCGTGGCTGAAATTGACATCAAGGTATCCGCCGTCATCCCCGCCTCGGGCGATATCGACTGGGCCGCGATTGCCGGAGCCAAGATCAGCGTCTACCCCGTGGGCGGAGGCCAGCGCACCAGTTACCTGGACTGCTTCACATTGGAAGTCGGCAAAAAATGGAAGGTCGATGGCGAAGCGATGCAGGATTTGACTATGGCCGCACTACGCAAGGTGAATGAATAATGACTATTACCGTTAACAGAAAATTGCAGATCGGAGTCGTCGTTGGCGACATCACCTATAAGAGCTTTACGGTTCGGCCAGCGATCCTGCGTGACAGCATAGAAGCGATTGAGGATCTGGGTGCGGAGTGTTCCCAAGCGCGTCTACGTGTCGCTATTGAGATGCGTCAAACTACCTTTGACGACATGCCAAGCGAAGCACGCAACATCGATATGTTCATGAGCCTATGTGATAAAGATTACGGAATCATTACGGATGCTCTCAATGAAGTCGAAAAAAAGCTATCGGCGCAGAGCGCGCCTTAAAATTGGTTCGTCAGGCACAGGTGCTACTCGGTCGTGTGGGGTTTGATCCGCAAGCAGTGTTAAACATGACCGCTGTCGAGCTGATGTCGCATATCACGCACATTCTTCCACCACCCGCTAAGGGTGGTGAAGATGGCGATACCAAAACTCACGTTAATGCGGCACGCCTGCGCCGTAAGAACAAAATCAGCTGAACCAATTAATCTAAAGAAATAGGTCGCTATGAGCAAGATGGAATTATCAATGGTCATGCGCTGGCGTGGCCAGGAGGTCACCAATGGCCTGCGTCATCTGCAGCGTGATCTTGATAAGACAGGCGAGACTGGTAAAACAACCACTAGCAGGCTGATAGACGGTACCAAGAACTTAGAGCGTGCGACCACTTCCCTGGAGCGCACTAATCAAGGGCTATTGAAAGTGCTCAGAGATATCGGGTCACAGCGCCCTGGTGAGAAAATCGCACCAGGCATACGCAAGACCCGTGATGAAGTTGAAAAGACTATTTCATCCTTTGACCGGCTAAAAACGGCAGGCCGATTGGCTGCCGGTATCGTTGCAGGGAGCGCAGCGGCAAAGTTTGTCATTGCCGAGCCGCTTAAAAAGACCATGGATTACGGCATGCGGCTCGCTGGCATGGCCAACACTGCGTATTCGGATCGGGATGTCGCTGGGCGCAAAGCGGGTAAAAAAGAATTGGATAGCAGCATTGTCAATGCTGTTCGTACGGGTGGCGGAACCCGTGACCAGGCAGCCGGTACGCTAGACACATTAATAGCATCCGGTGCAATGAGCATTAAAGATGCGATGGGGATGCTGCCGACGCTGACCAAGGCAGCAACGGCGTCGGGCGCAGATCCTGATCAACTGGCCAACATCGCTATCCGTGCCATGCAGACGTTTAAGATCGGTAGCAAAGATTTGCCTAAAGTTATTGATATGGCGATCACTGCAGGTCAAGAAGGCGGCTTTGAACTCAAAGACATGGCAAAGTGGCTGCCGCAACAAATGGCATCGGCACGGCTCTCTGGTATGTCCGGCACGGATGGTCTGGCCAAGCTACTCGCAGCAAACCAAGCGTCAGCGATCACAGCAGGCTCAAAGGATGAAGCGGGTAACAACCTTGTCAATTTGCTTGCAAAGATCAACAGCCAGGACACGGCAAAGGATGCACACAAATTAGGAATTGATCTATCCGGCACCTTGGCCGCAGCGCGGAGCAAGGGAACGGACTCAATCGACGCATTTCTCAATCTGACAGAAATGACTGTTGGTAAAGATAAAAAATACCAAAATTTAAGGAAAAATGCCGCTAGTGCAAAAGGCGATGATGCACGTGCGAACTTTGAATCACAAGCGGATATCTTGCAGGGTTCATCCATTGGTAAATTAGTTCAAGATCGACAAGCACTCATGGCGCTAGTTGGGCTGATGAACAATAGAAAATATGTCCAGGATGTAGAAGGCAAGGTAAAAAGCGCCACTGGTACAGCAGATAAAAACTATGCTGTCATGGCTGACGAGATGGGATTTAAAAGCCAGCAGCGCGAACAAGAAAAAGAAATCGCTACCTATACTGCATTTGAGAAGCTTGCCCCAGCGATCAACGCTGTGAATGATCACTTGATTGCTTCGGCACGTGAATATCCGAATTTTACTGCTGGTATGACTGCAGCGACTACGGCCCTGGGTGCATTGACAGCAGCGGCGCTCACTTCAGGCGCGGCAAATCTCGTCATGGGTGGCGGCGGTGCTGCCGTAGCGGGCGGGGTCGCGGCAGCTGGTAGCGGTGCCTTATCACGGCTGGCAGTCACCGGCGCATTTGCCGCTGGTATGCCGTTCGCAAGTTTCGCCGCAGGTGCGCCGATGATGGCCGCTGGCGGCCTATTGGCAGCGGGGGCGGTAGGATATGGTGCAGGCTCATTGATAAATAAAGGGATAGAAGGCACTGAGTTTAGTGAGTCAATCGGGCGTAGTATTGCGATGGCTATGGCGGCGATGGGAAACAAAGAAGCTAAAGAAGCGTTAAAAATTGAAATTGATGTGAAGAACGGCAACATCGTCGCCGCCGTCACCGCCGCCCAGGACCGCAAAAGCTTACGTAATTAAGCAACCGTATTTAACGCCAAAGAAACGCAAAAACTCACCACCTTCAAGGCCTAGAAATCCCTACGCCCGAACACCCTCAGCCTTAACTGCCCTCGCGCACGCACGTACGCTACGGGCATGGCTTGGATAAATAACCTATTAACTGCATCTTTTCGTGGCGTCGCATTCGATATCATATCGATTGACGACGACGCCCCACGCGCACTAGCCCGTCACTCTTACCCGTATCAAGATGGGGATGAGGTCGAAGACATGGGGCGCAATGCGCGCAAGTTTTCGGTACAAGCGACTTTCTTTGGCGCTGATTACGAGTCGCGCCTGCAGACCTTTATTACCGCCCTGGATCAGCGCGGCAGTGCGATCTTGGTGCATCCTGTGTTTGGCAATATCGACAAAGCCCAGGTCGCTGACTACCGCATTCACCATGAGGCCGATAACCGCGACAGCTGCAATATCTCCATCGAATTTGAAGAGTCGGTACCGGCACAGGCTTTTTTCTCGCGCCAGCTGGCCAGCCAAAAAGCCGATGCCATCGACTCTGCGGCCACCGCAGCAGGTACTGCCAGTGCGGCGGTGTTAACTAAACAGTTCGGTTCGGTAGCGGCACTGGCCGACAACGGCTCGCTTAGCGCCTTGTCACGCGTCAATGCCTTACGCGGCCAGGCAACTGCCTTACTCACTAACCTCAATGCGGAAGTACACGGCATCGTCTCATCGACGGCCGACCCTATCCGTGGTGCGATTGGCTTTGTGGCAGACCTGACGGCATTAAGCCAGTCGCTGATTGATGCGGTACCGAATACACTGGAATTCTTACAGAACTATGCAAAAACCACTTTTGAGCGGGCTGACCGCTTGCTGTCACCGGCTGCTGTCACACTGCCTGGCGTCACTGCGCCATCGGTCACACCGGCAGTCGCCTACCCAGTATCAAGCGCGCAACTAGCTGCGGATGCGCAAGTATTGACCACGCATATTGCCGTCCAGCGTGCGGTAGTGAAAGCGCAAGTCGTCAGCCTGGTGCTGGCTTCCGAATCTAGCGCGCCTACGCTTACCCCACAACAGTTAGAGAGCCTGGTCAACACCGCCAGGGCCGCCATCAATGACGCCATGGCTACGGCCAGAAGTCGTTACGGTGCAGACGTCAGCCGCATTATCACCGAGCCGCTCAAGACGCTGGCTCTGAGCGTACAGGAGTCTAGCCGCGCCGTGATCTTAGCGCGCCCACCTTTACTGGCCCGCACCATCAGCACACCAGCACCGCTACGCCTGCTGGCCCATTACTGGTATGGCGACCATACGCGCAGCCTTGAGATCGTGCGCCTGAATAACCTGCGTCTACCCAATGCGCTCAACGTGGGAGATGTGCTCAATGTCTATAGCAAGTAATGCTACTCGTGATAATGAAGAGGTCGCACTATTAATCGGCGGCCTGGCACACACGCAGTGGGAATCCTACGAAATTGATTCGGATCTGCTGACTCCGGCCGACGCCTGGGATGTCTCGATAGGCTTTTCTGCCGGGGTATTGCCCGACTCCGTGACGGCCGGTGCGCCAGTGCAAATCAAGATCGGCTCCGATCTGGTGATGACCGGGCGCGTTGACACACTAGCGCAATCGGTCAGCAAGAACGCGCATGATGTCCGCCTGTGTGGCCGCGACAGCGCGGCGCAACTGGTCGATTGCTCCGCCCCGATCTTCGTGCGCAAAATGGCGACATTAGATGAGATCGTGTCATCCATCGTGCGCCCGCTCGGTATCACAAATATTCGTATCGACGCAAAAACCAGCGCTGTCAGAGAAAAAATTAACATCGAGCCAGGTGACACTGCATGGGATGCGTTAAAAAATGCGGCGGAAGCCAACGGCTTGTGGCCATGGTTTGACCCGGACGGCACCTTAGTCGTCGGCGGCCCTGACTACACTAAAGCACCAGTAGCGGTGCTGAGCTTAAATTTTAACGGTAGCAATGTTGAATCATTAAGCCGCACCGATAACGTCGCCGACCGTTTTTCCGAGATCACCGTACTGGGCCAGACCCACGCTACCGCACAAGAAGGTGGCAAGCACAATCTAAAAGGGGTCGCTAAGGATAGCGGCATCACCTGGCCACGGCCAAAGATCATCGTCGATCATGAAACCGATACACCGTTTTTATGTGAAGAGCGCGCCCGCAAGCTAATGGGCGACTCTCGCCTGCAGGGCTTTACCTTGACCGCCAAAGTCTTCGGCCACCGGATTGACGCACCTGGTGAGTCAGGCGACGGCCAATTGTGGATGCCTGGGCAGCGCGTGCGTGTGGTCTCCGATGTGCTGAAGATAGACGGCATCTTTTTTCTGATGGGGCGTAAATTCTGCCGTAGCCGCTCATCCGGTACCACCACTGAGCTGACACTCAAAGAAGACGGCGTCTGGGTGATCGATGCCCATCCACATAAGCGCAAACATCGACTCGGCAAAAACAGTCTGGCCGGTGAAGTTTATGATGCCTCCAATGGAGCTACGCCATGAGTCCAGAGATGTTGCGCCGCATGATTAACCGTGCCATGGCAAGCGAGCGCCCGCCATTTCGCGCCGTGCTAACCGCGATCAATACTAAGACGCCTATCACCTTGATCCAGGCCGATGGCGTAGCCGGTGAGCAGTTACAAGACAATGAGCTGATGCAGCACTATGGCTACACCTCAGCGCCACCGGCAGGGACGCAAGCGGTCGTCATTCCACTCGGTGGCAAGACTGCGCACGGCATCATCATCGCCACGGAGCATACGAGCTACCGCCTGAAGGCGTTAAAAACGGGCGAAGTCGCGATCTACGACGACCTGGGACAATCGGTGCATTTAACCCGCACTGGCATCGTGATCAACGGCGGCGGTCTGCCTGTCACCATCAAGAACACCCCTAGTGTGACCGCCGACACGCCGCAGTTTCACATGACCGGAGACCTGACTGTCGATGGCGACATCCACGCACAGAAAAATGTGCTGGTCGCTGTTAATCTCACAGCCCAGGGCGATATCGCCGACCATGGCAACAAGACTATGACAGCCATGCGTACCGCCTACAACGGCCATCACAATGGCAGCGGCACCACAGCACCCGATGCGCAGATGTGATGGACGCGTATATCAATCCATTCACTGCTGACTATGTCGTAACCAATGGTGCGCCGGTGCGCGCCCCGATGGCAGGGCTGGCCAACGCGGTGTATCTGCGCCTGATGACGCCACTCGGCAGCTACTGGGCTGATCCCACGCTGGGTAGTCGCTTGCATGAGCTAACCCGAGAAAAAGACTTGGCCCGCATCGCGGTACTGACCAAGCAATACGCCGAAACAGCGTTAACACCCTTAATCGTCGATGGCCGCGCCACGCGTATTCTGGTTTCTGTCGAGCGTTATAAAGATGCCTCATCTGCGGGCCGCCAGCAGTTGTCGATAGAGGTCGATGCCGCCAGTGGCGAACGCCAAACTTTCCACTTTCCGATCAAGGTCATCTGATGTCATTTACCGTCCCTAATTTTGAGCAGATCCGCGATGCGGTGTTGCGCGATATCGTCAATCAAAATCCGCAAGCGGTAGTCGGTGCCGATTCTGATTTTAGACTACGCAGCAATTCCACCGCCGCCGCCCTGGAGGGCGTCTATCAACATCAAGTGTGGATGTCACGGCAAATGCTGCCAGATACCGCAGATGACGATTACCTGCTGCGTCATGCAGCATTCTATTTGCTGACGCTTAAAGCCGCGAATGCTGCCACCGGTACCATCACATTTAACGGTACGCCTGGTGCGATTATCAATATTGGTACGGAATGCAAACCACTCGACGGCAGCGCCTACTTGACCACGGTAGCAGGGACCATCCCTGCAGGCGGTAGTCTGTCAATTGCCGCCCGTGCCAGCATGCCAGGATTGGCAGGCAATCAAGCCGTTAATACCACGGTGACCCTCACCGCCGCGCCCGCTGGTGTCGTCTCCGCTGGTTTAATCAACACCATGACAGGCGGTACCGACAATGAAAGCATCGCTTCTTTACTGACGCGCTTACTAGCCCGTTTACGCCAGCCCCCCGCAGGCGGTAATAAATACGACTATGTGCGCTGGGCGCTGGAAGTGCCAGGCGTAACGCAAGCATTTTGCTACGCCGGACGGCGCGGTGTCGGCTCTGTTGATGTTGCCATCCTATCTAACGGTGCGTCGCCGTCAAGCGATCTGCTGGCGGCGACGCAGGCACATATTGACGATACCCGCCCGGCTACTAGTGACTTTATGGCGCTCAGCCCACAGCCGGTGATTATCGCTATCAGCGCTGTCCTGGTGTTAAAAAGTGGCACCACATTGGCAGCAGTCACGACCCAAGCACAAGTGCTGATGGCGGCCTATTTCAGTAATTTTGTGCCGGGCGATACTGCCTACAAGAGCCGTTTATTTTCTTTGTTGTCAGACATCGATGGCGTGGTCGACGTGACTCCCATCGCCCCAGCCGCGAACGTCATCACGCTAGTAGACGCTAGCCATGTGCAAATCCCCGCACTGGGGCTATTAACACTGGGGACATGAGTTGATGACCCATAGCGACATATTGAAGCGTCTATTACCACCCAACGCTTATGACCCAAACGGCAGCCAACTTTCTATAGAGCTGCATGCCGAAGGGGCCGTGATGGATGCGGCTTTAACGCTTGGTGACAGCTTGCTAGATGAATTCTTCCCAGATACCTGCGTCGCGACCTTGACCGATTGGGAGCGTGTCTATGGCTTGCCAGACAGCTGCCGTGCCACTGCACAAACAGTCGCAGAACGCCGTGCAAGCCTGGTAGCGAAAGTCAGGGCCGGTGGCGGCCTGTCAAAAAAATATTTTCTACAACTAGCAACTGATCTGGGTTACGTCGACACCACGATTACAGAATTCAAGCCCGTTCATTGCGAGATGCACTGTGAGTCAGCCATCAGGGAGACACCTTGGCGGTTTTTGTGGCAAGTGAATTTGCCGCACCAGGGAAATAACCATACCTTCATGCGTGCTGATTCCACTTGCAATAGTCGGGTAGACAGCTACACATTCAGCCAGCTCGAATGTGTCTTCATGCGATTAAAACCAGCACATACCTATGTTAAATTTACCTACAAAGCGATCCCATGAAACGTATCGACACCATAGACCGCGCAATTGATCTGTTCGCGCCTGGCAAAGATGGACTAAAAGAGCAGGTGCCAGGCGTATCGCAAGCTACGCAGCTCACTGCAAAATGGTTTAACGGCGTGCAGGAAGCGGTCGTCAGAACGATTGAAGCGGCAGGCATCGCATTGTCCGAAGCTGATTTTGACCAATTCACGACAGCGATTCAGTGGATCGCCAATCAGGCAGCGTTAAACCGAGTCACACAGTCAGGCGGCATCGGCCAGATTGCTGGCTTAGTCAAGATCGGCAAAGCTGCTGGCGCAAAACTCAAGGCGGAGGTTGATGGCGTTGACCAGGGAAATTTTGCTTTTGAGCCCTGGGTAGTATCACAAATTACCGGGCAAATCGCGGCGCTAGTCAATTCCTCGCCAGCCGCGTTGGATACCCTGAATGAACTCGCGGCCGCACTCGGGAACGATGCAAATTTCGCGGCCACGATGACGAATGCCCTGGCGACAAAAGAAACTCGATTTCCTGTCGGCACACAGATGCTGTTTGCGCAAAGTGTGGCGCCTGTCGGCTGGACTAAAGTCGTCACGCATAACGACAAGTTGCTACGCGTGGTCAGTGGTGCAGCTGCGAGCGGCGGCACTGTGGCATTCAGCGCGGCATTCGTGAATGGCAGCGTCGGTGCCACTTCTCTGACTATCGCCCAGCTTCCAGCTCATACCCATCAATCAGCTGGTACCAATGGTGTCGGACAAGGCGCAGCTGGCACGAATAGCGTGATGCAGCAGACCGGTACGCAAGCGACAAGTTCCGTTGGTAACGGCGACACTCACACCCACACCATTAACCTCGACGTCGCGTACGTCGACATCATCATTGCGAGCAGAAATTGAAACTAGAACCCGGTAAATTTTGTCCCCTGATAAAAAAAGATTGCATGGGCCTTGGCTGCAACTGGTTTACGCAAGTGCGCGGCACGAATCCGCAGTCCGGCCAACAAGTTGACGAATGGTCCTGCGCGATCACCTGGCTACCGATGTTATTGATCAACGCGACACAGGAAGTGCGCCAAGGCGCGGCGGCTGCAGAGTCATTTCGTAATGAAGTAGTGGCAGCAACTGAGACTAGCCGCAGTATTGCAATCCAGCTGGCCAGCAAAGTAGTTCAGACAGCTATTTCACAAACACAAAAACTGATTGAAGGGTAGTCATGAAACGTATTAACACGGTAAATCGGGCAGTCGATTATTTCGGCGCGGGTAAAGATGGTTTTGCGGTGGCAATTCCTGGTGTTTCCGACCCAACTTATCTGTCGGCCGAATGGTGCAACTCAATGCAAGAAGCGATTGTCCGTGTAATTGAGCGCGCCAATCTGGTACCGGCCGATGACAAAGATCAATTTTATGCTGCGATCTCAAAGCTCGCGATTGAATATCAATCGGCTGAAGATGGCGCGGTCAGTCGAATTGTGTCGGACAAGTTGCGCGAAATTGTCAGCGCGGCTGATTTTGGCATCGTCCCAGACGGCATCACGAATTGGGAAGCGAGCAATCCGAACGGCGTATGGGGCAAGATGCTGACAGCCGCAAAAACAAAAAAAGTCGTGTTTAAGCGCGGCTACTACGCTGGCGGCATTAATTTAGACAGTTCCTATAGCGGTGCCAGTTTCCATTTTGAAGATGGGGCTGTGTTTGGCGGCGTCTTGCATCTGATTAGCGACCCAAACCCAACTACCGCACCGATTGCTACGATTGCCCGTGTCGCCAACGTTGTGACGATAGCCACGACAGTGCCGCACGGTTATCTCACCGGGGCGCGCCTACAAGTACGGGATGTGTATTTAACCGGCGCGGGGTCGGTAGACTTCAACACCGACGATATCGCCGTCACCGTCACCGGCGCTAGTAACCTGACATTTGCACAAATCGGCCCTGATGAAAGCGGGATCACAACTTGGGGCGCGGCCGTGAATAACCGGCCGATTAAAAACGTGGTGATTACAGGCCGCTTCACGACAACTGATCGCTTCGGCACCATCAACGCAAAAGACTGCTATGCAGAGCGGGTATGGGTGAAAAGCGATCCGGCTAACCATAGCGGCTATCCTGGCACCACTTGCCGAGGGGCGCACATATATGCTGGTACCGATGGTTTACGGATTGGAGAGTTGATCATCGACGATGCCAGCGGCGCGAATACCGATGCCGCGCTGGCGATGGACGGCAATGCGTGGAATCCGCGCAACTGTAAATTCGGCTATGTGCATATTAAAGACTCCGGCTATCACGGTGCCTACATCACGGGCGGGGGCCATACCTTCAAAGAGCTTAGGATCGATGCCTTCGCTAGGGACGTTTATGCGGGAACGCTGCAAGACTCGGATGGCGCCGTACAGTCGCAACACGTTAAAGGGCTATGGACGAATCGTGCCTGGGATCTCGACATCGATATTTTACGCACTAGCCAAAATCCGGCCGGAAGTCGTGGTTATGAACTAAATCAAGTGGTGTTTGATGAGACTGGCTCAGTCTATTTTGGTAAAACAAATCACGGCATCCATATCGGCAGCTGGTACGCGAATAACGTGCGCCGTAACGGTCTCAGCTTTGGCGATCCGGACGCTGACTCGCAACGCTGCAACGTCACCATTGGCCTCATGGAAGTGCGACTAGACCCAGCAGGCGTCAGCGGTGGTTCATTTGCCGTTCGCGCAGTGGGCGCGGCTGGCGGTAGTGCTATATCCATTGACACTCTGCGCTTGATTGATATCGGGACCAATCAAGGGCTGTATACAGAAACGACATCCGAGGTATCAATTCGACGCATTGAAGCGATCAATCACGGTAACCGCTTGCTCCAGGCGCGCGGCAAAGTCAAAATTACCGACCTCCACGGAGTATGGTCGGGCGGTAGCTCGGTCAATCCAACGGTGCATTTTGCGAATCCGGCGATTGCCGGGTCGTACATTACTAATTTGCATTTAGAGTCAGCCGGTGCGATTACTACCAAGGCATTGCAAGTCGATAGCGCGTGCAATGGCTGGGATATCGGGAAACTCACTACCTCGGGCTATCGTCATGCCAGTGGTGCCGTCTATCTTGATTCTGTCACTGGTTGGCGCATCCATGCGTTTTCCATGGTTGGCCCCGATGCCACCGGGTTTGGCGTGATGTTTAACGGTGGCATGGGCGATGGCTACATGGGGCCAGGTCGCGTCGAAGGTTTCGCCAAAGGATTTGCCAAGGGTACGGCGACTTTCACTCGTATCACTGGGGTCGGATTGAACGGCAACGGCAATACCGTGGCGACAGATCTGGCGAATGGATCGGTGCAGATGGTGGGGTGTAATGGCGTGACGCTATGAGATTAAGTAGTTAGCGTTAAAGAACAGAGCGACCGGAGCGATGCGTCAACACCGCTCCGGCCATTCGATTGCAGTAGTACCTGCGCACAAACCAAGGCTCTGCCACCCCGATCGGAGGCGGCGAATCTTAGCACAGGGGCGTTAAATGCAGGACATCCGCTGTGGCAATTGCCACAAAAAATTAGCAGAAGGTGAATATCGTCGACTTAACATCAAATGTCCACGATGCAGCACATTAAATCAGTTGAGCGCCGCGAGTGCCACCCCAGAACGCCTTAGAGCGCCAATCGAAGCAAACAGCAATGACGAATCCCATCATCCCATGGCTCGGCGGCAAGCGCCGCTTAGCCGATAAACTCATCCCGCTCTTTCCTAAGCATGAATGCTATGTAGAGGTATTCTGTGGCGGTGCCGCTCTGTATTTCCTGCGTCCATTCCCAGCGCCTACCGAGGTCATTAATGACATCAACGGCGAATTGGTCAATCTCTACAGGGTGGTGCAGCACCACCTGGAAGAGTTCGTCAGACAATTCAAGTGGGCAATCAGCAGCCGCCAGATCTTCAAGTGGCAGAAAGACACACCACTGGAAACCCTCACTGACATTCAGCGTGCTGCCCGCTTCTATTATTTACAGCAGCACGCCTTTGGGGGCAAAGTCAGCGGCCAAAACTTCGGTACCGCCACCACCGGCTCACCCATCAACCTCTGTCGCATAGAAGAAGCACTGAGCGCAGCCCACCTGCGCCTGTCCGGTACCTATGTTGAAAATTTAACGTGGCAAGACTGCATGAAACGCTACGACAGGCCACATACCTTCTTCTATTGCGACCCGCCATACTGGGAAACCGAGGGTTATGGCGTTGACTTCGGTTTTGAACAATACGAGCAAATGGCCGACTTCATGCGTACCTGTAAAGGCAAGGTCATGGTGTCAATCAACGATCACCCAGACATCCGCAAAGCCTTTGATGGCCTGCATATGATGGGGCTAGACATCAAATACAGCGTTGCCAACGCCCATGGACAGGCCGAGACCAGCAAGGAGCTTGTAATCATGAATTGGGAACCTGGCTTCATGGATAGTCTGTTCTAACAGAGCTGAATAACAATACCCCCCCCTTACTTTGGTTTGTTTTACCTCATAGAATGATGACTCGAAAAACTAATAAGGGGGAAATATGTGGAGTGCCTATAGCATGGAGCCAATCGACCATGGCTGGGAGGGCTTGAGTACGGTAGAAGCGTTTTTAGAGACACTAGCTATTGATGAAGCGCATGCAAAACTTCAGGGATACATCTCAGAAAAAGACTCAGTAGACTATTTTTTATCCGTGTACCACGAAGCAAAGTCAGCCGCATACGAACAGGGCTGGGAGGGTGAAGTTCAAGGTAAATCGTATGTGTTCTGGCTCCCATTCCCTGGCAGTGGTTCTTTTAAATATGGGTTTGCTTGGAAGCAAAATACTAACGGAGTCACCTTCATAATTTCACCGGTTAGGCTGCCTTGGCTAGAAAATAGGTCATACGGGGAATAGGTACGGCATTAGCAGTGTAAATTCAGTAGTAAAAAGAAGTCCACCTGTAGTGGCCTTTAATTTCATAGTGACAAATAAGCTGCAAATTCACAAAATTTACGGTGACAAAACCAGCGCAAACGGGAGCCAAACCCGCCGCGCCGTTACACCGCCTGCACCTGGCCCAGCGCGCATATCCCATGCGGCTTGCAGAGGCGATAGGCTGGAAACCCGCATGGGATATGCGTGAGCGGGGTGGTGCCATTCAGATTTTCCGATTGCTTTGGCGCCGCCTGTGCTTGGATGATATCCACCTCTGTAGCGAGATACTGCGCAAGCTTAGTTGATTAGTTGACGCGGTAAAATTCCTCTGGGCATAATCGCAACATGCTTATATTAAAGATACTTTTGATGCCATTCCTGTCAGCCCCGCTATGTGGATAGATACCCATTGCCATCTTGATGCCAGTGAGTTTGCCGCTGCCGAGGTGGCAGAGCGGGCGGCCGTTAATGGTGTGGCGGCAATCGTGATTCCGGCGGTGCATCCGAATAATTTTGCCGCCGTGGCGGAACTGGCGCGGCAGCGTAGCGACTGTTTTTACGCGCTGGGCATCCATCCCATGTACGTGCCTACGGCGCAAGAAAGCGCTTTACCTGCCTTGCGCGCCGAGGTGGCGCGCCTGATGGCGCTGCCGGCGAGCCTGACGCGCTTTGTTGCCATCGGTGAAATCGGGCTGGATTTTTTTATCCCTGCATTGAGACAAAGCCCTTTGAGAGAGAAGCAGGAATTTTTCTATACCGAACAACTCAAGATTGCGCGTGATTTTGGGTTGCCGGTGTTGCTGCACGTGAGGCGCTCACAAGACATCATCCTGAAACATTTGCGCCGCATTCAAGTCGTGGGCGGCATCGCGCATGCGTTCAATGGCAGCGAGCAACAGGCGCAAATCTTCATCGAGCTGGGGTTGAAGCTGGGCTTTGGCGGTGCCATGACGTTTTCCCGTGCCTTGCAGATCCGCCGGCTGGCCGTCGAACTGCCGCTGGAAAGCATCGTGCTGGAAACCGATGCGCCGGATATGTCGCCAAGCTGGCTGCATCCTGCCATCAATAGTCCGGCCGAGTTGCCGCAGATAGGACGCGTGCTGGCCACATTGCGTGGTCTGTCGGCCGAACAGGTGGCGGCGCAGACCAGCGCCAACGCGCATAGGGTGCTGCCGCGCATGCTGCTGGCCTTGCCCCAGCCCCGACCTTAAAACATGCGCGCGGCGATCATTGCGTTTGTTCTTGGCGTTACCTGTTTGCAGCAGCAAGCTGCCTTGTTGGCAGTCTGGCCGCTGATGGCCTTGCTGGCGCTGCTGCTGTTGGCGCTGGTACTAGTGCGACGTTATTGGCCGTCAAGCGTGTGGACGCGTCCGCGCCAGTTGGGCTGCTTGCTGAGCTGTTTTTTGCTCGGCTTTGTCTGGGCTAGCCTGTTCGCGCAGTGGTATCTGGCAGAAGAATTACCGGCCGAATGGGAAGGGCAGGACGTCACGCTGATCGGCACCATAGCCAGCCTGCCTCATCAATTTCCGCAGGGAGTGCGGTTCAATTTTGCGATAGAAAAAACCTTGCCTGACGCCGCGCTGGCCGCGCGTCTGCCGTCCAAAATTGCTTTGTCGTGGTACGCGCCTACACAAATGGCACAAACACCACAAACTATGCCGGCGATACCAGTGAGTGCCTTGGCGGTAGGCGAGGTAAAACCGGGTGAGCGCTGGCGCTTCAACGTGCGCATGAAGCGCCCGTATGGCAATGCCAATCCCTTGGGGTTCGATTATGAAGTCTGGTTGCTGGAGCAGCGTTTGCGCGCTACCGGTACCGTGCGCCCCGATGCGGTTTATCAAAATCAGCGGCTGGATCGCTTTGTCTGGAGCGTCGGCAATCTGGTAGAACGGTGCCGTGCCTTGCTGCGCGACCGTATCCATGCGGCATTGCCAGATCATCCGTATGCCGGCGTCATCGTGGCGCTGGTGGTGGGCGACCAGCGTGAAGTGGGGCAGTCGGACTGGAAAATATTTAACCGGACAGGGATCGGGCACTTGGTCTCGATTTCAGGCCTGCACATTACCATGGTGGCCGGTTTGTTTGCCAGCCTGATGTTTTATTTATGGCGTCATTCCTTCTTTACCGAGGCCCAATTGCCGCTGCGCTTGCCGGCGCAAAAAGCGGCCGCCATCGCTGGCGCACTAATGGCCCTGGTGTATGTGGCGCTGGCGGGATTCGGCGTGCCGGCCCAGCGCACGCTGTATATGCTGATGGTCGTGGCGTTGGCGCTATGGATGGGACGTCTGAGCAGTATTTCGTCTATCTTATGTCTGGCCTTGGGTGTGGTGGTGCTGCTTGATCCGTGGGCGGTGTTGTGGCCGGGGTTTTGGCTTTCATTTGGCGCGGTTGGGATATTGTTGTTTGCCTGTAGTGGCCGCGTCAGCTTGCCGCCTTCGGGCTCGTGGCGTGAATCGCTGCGCAGAAGCTGGCAAGCGGCCAGTGCGACGCAATACGCCGTAACGGTGGGGATGGTGCCGCTGACCTTATTGCTGTTTGCGCAGATATCCCTGATCAGCCCGCTGGCGAATGCGCTGGCGATTCCGCTCATCAGTTTTGTGGTAACTCCCTTGGCGCTGCTGGGCAGCGTCTTGCCCGCGCCGCTATCGGGCGCCTTGCTGCAACTGGCGCACTGGTTGGTCGCGATGCTGGCCGGTTTTTTGCAGTACTTGAGCAGACAGCCGTTTGCTGTCTGGTCGGCACCTACACCTGGCTTTTGGCTGTTTGCGCTGGCCATGCTGGGTGCCTTATGGCTGCTGGCACCGCGTGGCTGGCCTTTGCGCTGGCTCGGGTTGTTGTGCTGGTTGCCGTTATTTTTCAACCCGCCCGCTCCCCCCAAGCAAGGAGAAATGGTCGTGACTGCCTTCGATATCGGGCAGGGCATGGCGCTACTGATAGAGACGGCTCAACATCGACTGATGTATGACACCGGGCCAGCTTATTCGCCCGAATCGGATGGCGGCAGCCGGGTGCTGTTACCGTACCTGAATGCGCGCGGCATGCATCATCTCGATGCGATGGTCGTCTCGCATAACGACAATGACCATTCCGGCGGCGCGTTGAGCATGCTGGCGGGGGTGCACATTGATCTGGTGCGCACTTCATTAAAACTCGATAGTGCGATCGTTGCCGCCTCGCCCGTCCATCAGCGTTGCGCGGCGGGACAGCAGTGGGATTGGGATGGCGTGAGGTTTGAGATGCTGCAACCGGTCGCGGCCAGTTATGACAGCGTTAAATGGAAACCGAATGCACGCAGCTGCACCTTAAAAATATCGACCGCCAAGCTGTCCATGCTGTTGCCCGGCGATATTGAGGCGATACAGGAAGATGAGCTGGTCAACAGTATTCCTGAAAAATTGGCCGCTACCGTGCTGCTGGCGCCGCATCACGGCAGCGGTACCTCGTCTACGCCAGCCTTCCTGCGTACCGTACATCCTGAGCTGGCACTGTTTCAGGTCGGCTATCAAAATCGCTATCACCATCCCAAGCCTGAAGTCTTTGCACGCTATGCCGATTTTGGAGTAAACCGTCTAAGAACAGACGAGACGGGCGCAATCACATTACAATTCGGGACTACTCTTGCTATTTCCGAATATCGTACTGAGCATGCACGTTACTGGTATCACCGTTAATCTGCTGCGCCACACTTCTTTATGCCTACACAAACCAGTAAGCCCATTCTTCATTTTGTCCATGGCAATAGCTTCCCCGCAGGAACTTATCGCGTTTTTTTTCAACATCTTAGTGCGCATTATGATGTCCGTGCGCAGGACGTGCACGGACATAATCCAGCCTATCCGGTGACGGATGGCTGGCCCTATCTGGTGCAAGAGTTAATCGATACCCTGGCGAAGCGCTATCAACAGCCCGTGATCCTGGTCGGCCATTCTTTAGGGGGCATATTGTCGTTCATGGCGGCAAGCCAGCGCCCCGATCTGGTGAAATGCGTCGTGGTGCTGGATTCTCCTTTGGTCGCAGGCTGGCGTGCGCAAATGCTCAGGCTGTTTAAAAAACTCGATCTGGATAAGAATTTTTCGCCGGCGCGCTTTTCTGAAAAACGCAGAACACTTTGGAAGGATGCAGAGGCGGCGTATCAGCATTTTGCCTCCAAGGAAATGTTTGCGATCTGGCCGCCAGAGGTTTTGCGGGACTACATACAGTCTGGCGTGGTGCCGCATCCGGAAGGCGTGACTTTACGATTTACCCGTGAGATTGAGAGTCAGATTTATTTGACTTTACCGCACCATTTGGGTTCGATTGCGCGTCGTGGCCTTAGCATGCCTGTGGGGTTTGTCGGTGGCACAGAATCAGTCGAGTGTAAGCAGGCTGGTTTGAGTGCAACTAAAAAATTAGTGGGGAAGCATTTTATAAAAATTCCCGGGGGACATCTGATTCCGATGGAAGTGCCGGCGCAGACTGCGGCGGCGGTACATGACATGATTAGCTCATTTAAACTGAAAGCGTAATAATGCCTGGATCAATTACGACCCCGTTAATTCGACTTTCCCTGATGACGCTTACCGGCGTTGCGCTCGCCAATGGCGCATTGGCGCAAAGTGTTTTGCCTTCGATGGCAGAGTTTAGCCAAGTTCAGGCCAGCGGTGTTTCCGTGGCGCGACTGAGCATCGACAACGATAGTTTGCTGCTGAAAAAAGATGACGGTTTTTACACCAGCGGCAACCAATTATCGATGCGCAAAGTGTTAACTGCTGCAAATACCTCGGTTGCCTATGGCTGGCAAATCGGCCAGGACCTGTACACCGCATCCGACATCAAATTGCGTCCGGAACAAATTGCATCTCTAGACCATCCATACGCCGGATGGATCTATGCAGGGGTATTTAGAGAATCTTCTGATGCGAGCGGGGCCGGCCATCGCCTGGCTTTGGATCTGGGATGCCTGGGGCCATGTGCCGGAGGCGAGTGGAGCCAGACGCACCTGCACCGCTTGATCCAGCAGCCTATGCCGCAAGCCTGGAGTACCCAATTGCAGCAAGAGTGGGGCGCGGTGTTGTCTGCGGAATGGAGCCCATCGCGCTGGTCGCTTAATCCTAATATAGATATCAGCCCGCGTTTTAAAGCGCGCGCCGGGAATATATTTACTGACGCCGGTATCGATGCCACTTTACGCCTTGGTCAATTGAATGCCTTGCCTGAGCAAGCCTCTCATTATGGGTATTTGCGTGCCGAGATAAAAGCGATTGGTTATAACGCCACGTTGCAAGGTGGATATTTTTCCAATCAAACGCTGGCCGTTCACCTGCAACGTTCGGTGGGGGAATTGGAATTGGGCTACCAGTGGCGCGCCACAAAGTATGGGTTCAGTGCCTCGATTTTACGCCGCAGTACTGAAATCAGCGAGTTATCGAATGCCGTTGGGGCACAAAATTTTGCTAAATTGCAATTTATTTATGCGATGTAGTGAGCTAACGAAGGGCTGATAAAAACTGCAAAAATTACAGAGCAAATTGGTGTTGCGGGAGCTTCGTGAGGTATAATTCGAATTTCCCGCTTGTGCCGTCTGGCACCTTCTGCAATGACCAAGTTTGTATTCGTTACTGGGGGCGTAGTCTCCTCATTAGGCAAAGGCATTGCTGCTGCCTCCCTCGCTGCGATCCTCGAATCGCGCGGCCTCAAAGTCACCATGCTCAAACTCGATCCGTACATCAACGTCGATCCGGGTACCATGAGTCCTTTCCAGCACGGCGAAGTTTTCGTTACTGACGATGGCGCTGAAACGGATCTGGATCTGGGGCACTATGAGCGTTTCATCACTGCCAAGATGAGAAAGGTGAACAATTTCACCACTGGCCAGATTTATGAATCGGTGATTCGTAAAGAGCGTCGTGGCGAATATCTAGGTAAAACTGTTCAGGTTATCCCGCACATCACCAACGAAATTCAAGACTACATCCATCGCGGTGCCAACGGTTACGACGTCGCTTTAGTGGAAATCGGCGGTACGGTCGGTGATATCGAGTCATTGCCTTTCCTCGAAGCTGCTCGTCAGCTGAGTTTACGTGGCGGCCGTAATTCTGCTGCCTTCGTGCATTTGACGCTGGTGCCTTATCTGGCATCTGCTGGCGAGTTAAAAACTAAGCCGACGCAACACAGCGTGCAAAAATTGCGCGAAATCGGCATCTTCCCAGATGCCTTGCTATGCCGTGCCGATCGCCCGATACCGGATGATGAACGAGCCAAAATTTCCTTATTTTCCAATGTGCCGGAAGATGCCGTTATTTCGGTCTGGGATGCCGATACTATCTACAAAATTCCACAAATGTTGCATGATCAAGGCCTGGATAAGATCGTCTGCGACAAACTTGGTTTGTCGCCAAAACCAGCTAACCTGGATATGTGGGATAAATTGATCTACGCGCTGGAAAACCCGAAAGAAGAAGTTACCATTGGTATGGTCGGCAAATATGTTGACCTCACTGAATCGTATAAATCCCTGACTGAAGCTTTGCGCCATGCCGGTATTCACACTGAAAGCCGTGTCAATATTGAATATGTGGATTCCGAAGAAATCGAAGCGCATGGTACCAAAGCGCTGGAAAAATTCGACGCAATTCTGGTTCCGGGCGGTTTTGGTAAGCGCGGTGTCGAAGGTAAGATCATGGCGGCCCGTTATGCCCGTGAAAACAAGATCCCTTACCTCGGGATTTGCCTCGGCATGCAGGTGGCGCTGATCGAATATGCGCGCAATATGGCCGGTTTGACGATGGCAAATTCCACTGAGTTTGATCCTGAGACGGTACAACCTGTGGTTGCCCTGATCAACGAGTGGCAAAACCATGACGGTAAAGTAGAAAGCCGTGACGAGAATTCCGATCTCGGCGGCACCATGCGCCTCGGCGCACAAACTTGCGCCGTTAATCCTGGCACGCTGGCAGCCGAAATCTATGGCAATGTCGTGACCGAACGTCATCGTCATCGTTATGAAGCCAATAACCATTATCTGGCGCGTGTTGAAAAGGCTGGCTTGATCGTTTCAGCCCGCACCCCGACCGAAGATCTGTGCGAAATCATGGAATTGCCGCGTGATGTACATCCTTGGTATCTCGGTGTGCAATATCACCCTGAGTTTAAGTCGACGCCGCGTGATGGTCATCCGCTGTTTATCTCATTCGCCAAAGCGGCGATAGCGCACAAGCACGCGCAAAACAAACAATAAGCGAACGGAAACTACCCATGAAACTCTGCGGTTTTGATGTCGGCCTGGACCATCCCTTTTTCCTGATCGCCGGGCCTTGCGTGATCGAGTCGCACCAGATGGCGCTTGATACGGCCGGTGCCCTGAAAGAAATGACGGCGGCACTGGGGATACCCTTCATCTACAAATCTTCTTTCGATAAGGCGAACCGCTCATCCGGTACCTCATTTCGTGGTTTGGGGATGGAGAAGGGATTGGAAATTTTGGCTGACGTCAAAAAGCAGCTGAACGTGCCAGTGCTGACCGACATCCATGCCATTGATGAAATTAAACCGGTGGCGGCGGTGGTCGATGTCTTGCAAACGCCGGCTTTTTTGTGCCGCCAGACTGATTTTATCCAGGCCTGTGCGCAATCGGGCATCCCGGTGAATATCAAAAAAGGCCAATTTCTGGCACCGCATGACATGATCAACGTCATTGCCAAGGCCCGCGCTGCGGCAAAAGAAGTTGGCTTGCCGGAAGACCTGTTTATGGCTTGCGAGCGTGGCGTTTCTTTCGGTTACAATAATCTGGTATCCGACATGCGCTCGCTGGCGATCATGCGTGAGACCAATTGTCCTATCGTGTTTGATGCCACGCATTCGGTGCAGTTGCCTGGTGGGCAGGGTACTTCCTCCGGTGGCCAGCGTGAATTTGTGCCTGTGCTGGCGCGCGCTGCCATTGCGGTGGGGATCTCCGGACTGTTTATGGAAACCCATCCAAATCCGGCGCAAGCCATGTCAGATGGCCCGAATGCGGTACCTTTGAACCGCATGAAAGAATTGTTATCCACATTGATCGATTTGGATCGTGTGGTCAAGAAAAATGGATTTTTAGAATCCAATTTTGCTTGATTTGTTGTGCGATCGGAGTCCCTTCCTGCTGCTAAATCTGGCGAGGTAAGATGAGGTTAGGCAGCTTTTGGGTTCATCGAACCGAGGTGGTGAAGATGCTTTAGATCACCATCTTGTCGTTACCAACAATCAAAATGCAGGATATCTGGCAGCCTGATCCGACCTGACAGGCAGACTCACGTGCAGTGTCGCAATAAATACAGATGCTAGTACAGATATCAGTACCAATTAGTAATTTAATATATTCGCGAATTTGTTCGCAATTGATCGTTTAGGAGAATTGAATGAGTGCTATCGTTGATATTATCGGTCGTGAAATTATGGATTCGCGCGGCAATCCAACCGTCGAATGTGATGTATTACTGGAATCTGGCGTCATGGGACGTGCGTCTGTGCCTTCCGGCGCATCGACTGGCTCTCGCGAAGCGATAGAATTGCGTGATGGCGATAAGTCCCGTTTCCTTGGCAAGGGTGTACTCAAAGCTTGCGAACATATCAATACTGAAATCGCTGAGGCGATCATGGGTTTGGACGCCAATGAGCAAGCCTTCCTTGATCGCACGCTGATTGACTTGGACGGTACAGAAAACAAAGGCCGGCTCGGTGCTAATGCCATGCTGGCAGTGTCTATGGCAGTTGCCAAGGCCGCGGCTGAAGAAGCCGGCTTGCCGCTGTACCGTTATTTCGGCGGCTCTGGCGCGATGCAAATGCCGGTACCAATGATGAACGTCATCAACGGTGGCGCACACGCCGATAACAATCTGGATATCCAGGAATTCATGATTATCCCGGTCGGAGCTCCCTCTTTCCGTGAAGCGATACGTTATGGCGCAGAAGTATTCCACGCGCTGAAAAAAATCTTGCAAGATAAAGGCCTGACGACGGCAGTCGGTGATGAAGGCGGTTTTGCTCCTTCCGTCGACAATCACGAATCTGCCATCAAGATGATTATTCAAGCGATTGAAGCGGCAGGCTACGAGCCAGGCACGCAGATCGCCTTGGGTCTGGATTGCGCCGCCAGTGAATTCTATAAAGACGGTAAATACCATCTGGCAGGTGAAGGTCTGACTTTATCGGCTACCGATTTCACCAATTTGCTGGCGACTTGGGTAGACAAATATCCTATCATCTCTATCGAAGACGGCATGGCCGAAAGCGATTGGGACGGTTGGGCAATTCTGACTGAAAAACTCGGTAAAAAAGTACAAATCGTCGGTGATGATTTATTCGTGACAAACACCAAGATTTTCAAGGAAGGCATACAAAAAGGCATCGCCAATTCTATCCTGATCAAGATCAATCAGATTGGTACCTTGACCGAGACTTTTGCCGCGATTGAAATGGCCAAGCGCGCCGGTTACACTGCGGTGATCTCACATCGCTCTGGCGAAACCGAAGACAGCACGATTGCCGATATCGCCGTCGGCATGAATGCCCTGCAAATCAAGACCGGTTCCATGTCACGCTCTGATCGTATGGCAAAGTACAATCAATTGCTGCGCATAGAAGAAGATTTGGGCGAAGTTGCCAGCTACCCAGGCCGTGATGCATTCTATAATCTGAAGTAATCATTACTGCTAAAAAAAAGGGGGAACTTGGGTTCCCCCTTTTTTGCAAAATTTTTGCTATACATGTTCTTTTATTAGCCCTTGGCCGTCAACTAAACCTCAGTTTATCGTTATCCAATGCGTTTAATTGCCCTGGCATTTGCCACATTACTGCTTCTTATACAATATCCGCTCTGGTTGGGTAAAGGGGGCTGGCTGCGTGTTTGGGATTTGGATAAGCAAGTCACGCAAGTCAAAATAAAAAATGATGCGCTCAAAGAACGCAATAGCAAACTCGAATCCGAAGTCCAAGATCTGAAGACAGGCACTGGCTCAGTTGAAGAGCGCGCTCGTTTTGAACTTGGCATGATCAAAAAGGATGAGATTTTTGTGCAGATTCTGGATGTTGGAACAGCAATTCAGTCGATTCCCGCAAGCGCAATAAATACTGCAGGCGCTATAAAAATAGTGAAAGACAAACACTGATTCGTCATCGTTTTTTATCGATAAGTGCCGCCGCGATATTGTTTTCTGAATTCAATTCAAATTAAAATCAGGGAGCCTCTACAAATTCCTACAGCGCATTGTTGCCCATTTCTTTAAGTTTGATTCATACACGCGGATCTTCTGTCGCGGCTATATTGATGGTATCTATCTCATTAAAACTATGCCATAAATGGAACAATGATTGTCATTTTATGGGCTTCTGCGATGATTGTCGAAGGCATACACTCTCTTTAGCGAACTTGTTAGTCTTGATCAACGTAATAAAAAATGATCAATAAAAATTAAAGATGAACAAAGCCTAAGTAATTTAATCAATACAGGAGTACATCATGTCAGCAAGCCACCGTATCCCAGCCATTTTTTATGGTCATGGTAGCCCAATGAACGCGCTGGAAGATAATCCCTACACTTGTGCCTGGGAAAGCTTTGGGACTCGTTTCCCGCATCCCAAAGCCATACTCGCGATTTCGGCCCACTGGACCACACGCGGCACGGCAGTCACTGCGATGAGTTCACCGAAAACAATCCACGATTTTGGTGGGTTTCCGCAGGCCTTGTTTGATATGCGTTACCCGGCACCGGGCGATCCGGCATTGGCGGCTCGGGTGGCGCAATTATTGGCTCCGCTGCCGGTACACCTGGATCAAAGCTGGGGGCTGGATCACGGCACCTGGTCGGTACTGGTAAAAACCTATCCCGACGCTAATATCCCGGTGTTACAACTGAGCCTCGATATTACCCAGCCGCCAGCCTATCATTTTGCTCTGGGCCAGAAACTCGCTACACTGCGTGATGAGGGCGTGATGATTATCGCCAGCGGCAACGTAGTCCACAACCTGGGGCGTCTTGATCCGCGCTCAAAAGGGTTCGATTGGGCCAATAGGTTTAATGATGCCATACGCCTTTCCATACAGAACGGGCAATTTGACCAAGTTGTCGATTATCAGTCCTTGGGTCAAGATGCGACGCTGTCGGTACCGACCTCTGAACACTTTTTACCGCTGCTGTATGTGCTTGGTGCCAGAATCGGCGATGAACCGGTAGAGATTGTTACAGAAGGCATGGAAATGGGGGCGATCAGTATGATGTCGGTGGTGCTCGGCGGTGGGTGATTCTCTGGTTTGGGTTAGGAATGTATCAGCTCAAGTAGAGTAAAGCACAGTTATCTTTTAAATAAATAGGTGAAATCGCATTACCTTGTTTTTAGTATCCAAACCATTAAAGCAATTTCAATCACCAGTCCAAGTAGTATTGTCATGCGTTTGAAGAACAAAAATATCATCATCACCGGCGGTGCCAGCGGTATTGGGCTGGCCACAGTGGAACGCTGCTTACAAGATGGTGCCAACATAATCATGTCTGACCTTCCCAGTGCCGCAGCTGAACAGCGCGCCAGAGAATTGGATGCTCGTTACTCCGGCAACTTCGTCACTGGAGCAAACCTTCTGGTGGATACCGCTGGCAAGTCTTAAATATCGATGTGCAGCCAGTAACCGTCGGACCAGCTTGACCTAAAAGCTGGATCAGTCCAACTTCTAGCGTTGCGATGGATAAACCTGGTTGAACTGAGCTTCTTACTTGGAGCGAGTGAGGTGTGCATTGATGGTGCGGTGCATCGAGTCTAAGACGGCTGAGCGAGTAACCATTTAGACTCGAAATAGATGTCTTTAAGGCGTCGTTGGTCGATTGTGTAGTGAATTTCCGTCCCTGCTGGCGTACCGAGTTCGGGAAGACAAATCTGCAACAGTGCTACCGCCGAAGTAATGTTTGAGACATCGACGTCAATTCGAGTATATGCGACGGAACGAGAACCGTCAGCCAGTGCGTTTCCCAGCGAATCACCCCAGCCAGCCACCGAACCTACACTATTCTTTCTGAGAATTTGATCGACCTTGTCTTCCAGCCTGTGAAACTGATCAGGCACATCGTTTGCAACGGGAATTTTTACGTATAGGAAGCTCATAAAAGGTAGCCATTTCTATTTTTTAAAGCAACTTTTTCGCGTTGCCATCTGACTTTGATGATGAGCCAGATTCTGGGTTAAAGCATGCTAATTATTCTACTGACGCTTATTTTATTGTATCGCAGAGTACCCGTCGCTACCGGGTAAGTCGAATTTCTTAATAAAGGGAGATTGCAGGCATTATTGTCAGTGTCGATACGAATGAAGCAGGTGCCGCGTTTGAAATTAAAACCCTGTTGATGTAAATACCCGGACAAACGAGCGCGAAAATGGGTTTGTTCACCTACCCGCACCGCACGCATGATCCAAACAACAAGGGGGGTATTTACCCAGTGACTGGAATGTAATTGTAGCACTGTCGTCTAATATAACTGATTGGGTGTCCCTAATAAAAAAACCTCTCATTTATGGTAACTGTTCACCCCACTATGAGCAGTACAGGAAAAATATTTCGAAGATAACGGGACATTTTTGACGTTGACAACCAACATAGCGGTTGTAAACGCTGCCAGATGTGTGCAGTATGTAAGATATGGCAGAGAACTTATCCC
>NZ_JAUSFI010000125.1 GCF_030651495.1 Undibacterium sp. | reverse complement strand
AAGTACTGAATTAATTTTAGGAGTTAGTATGCAACTCAACCCATCAGAAATCAGCGAGTTGATCAAGAGCCGGATTCAAGGCCTTGGCGACACAGCTGAGATTCGTAATCAAGGTACGGTTATTTCCGTTACCGACGGTATTTGCCGCATTCACGGTCTGTCTGACGCGATGCAAGGTGAGATGCTGGAATTCCCAGGCAATACATTTGGTCTGGCATTGAACTTGGAACGTGATTCCGTTGGCGCCGTTATTTTGGGTGACTACGAACATATTTCCGAAGGCGATACCGTTAAATGTACCGGCCGTATTCTGGAAGTGCCTATCGGCCCAGAACTGCGTGGCCGTGTCGTTAACGCGCTGGGTCAGCCTATCGATGGCAAAGGTCCAGTCAATGCAAAATTGACGACACCTATCGAAAAAATCGCTCCAGGCGTTATTGCTCGTCAATCAGTTTCCGAACCTCTGCAAACTGGTTTGAAGTCAATTGATGCGATGGTTCCGGTTGGTCGCGGTCAGCGCGAATTGATCATTGGCGATCGTCAAACTGGTAAGACTGCGGTAGCGATTGATGCCGTGATCAACCAAAAAGGTCAAAACGTTACATGTATCTATGTAGCGATTGGTCAAAAAGCGTCTTCCGTCAAAAATGTGGTGCGTGCATTAGAGGCACATGGCGCGATGGAATACACGATCGTGGTCGCTGCGACTGCTGCTGAATCAGCCGCAATGCAATATGTATCCGCATACGCCGGTTGCGCGATGGGCGAATACTTCCGTGATCGCGGTGAAGATGCCTTGATCATTTATGATGATTTGTCCAAGCAAGCGGTTGCTTACCGTCAGTTGTCCCTGTTGCTGCGCCGCCCACCAGGTCGCGAAGCTTACCCGGGCGACGTGTTCTACCTCCACTCCCGTTTGTTAGAGCGCGCAGCACGCGTGAACCCTGCCTACGTTGAGAAATTCACTAACGGTGAAGTTAAAGGTAAAACAGGTTCATTGACAGCCTTGCCTATCATTGAAACTCAAGCTGGTGACGTTTCTGCTTTCGTTCCAACCAACGTAATTTCGATTACTGATGGTCAGATCTTCTTGGAAACATCCTTGTTCAATGCTGGTATCCGTCCTGCGATTAATGCCGGTATTTCGGTGTCTCGTGTTGGTGGTGCTGCTCAGACCAAAGTAATTAAAAACTTGTCTGGCGGTATTCGTACCGATTTGGCTCAGTATCGTGAATTGGCTGCGTTTGCGCAGTTCGCTTCGGATCTGGATGCAGCGACACGTAAGCAATTGGATCGCGGTGCACGTGTGACAGAATTGTTGAAACAAGCTCAGTACGCTCCATTGTCGATTTCGTTGATGGCAGTGACTTTGTTCTCAGCCAACAAGGGCTTCCTGGATGATGTCCCAGTCTCAAAAGTTTTGTCTTTCGAAGCTGGCGTACACAATTTCATGAAAACTAGTCACGCTGCTTTATTGCAAAAGATAGAAGAAACTAAGCAATTGGACAAAGATGGTGAAGCTGCCATGTCTGCCGCTATTGCTGATTTCAAAAAATCCGGCGCCTATTAATTTACTAGAGCTAGAAGGAGTCAATACTCATGGCTGTAGGTAAAGAGATACGTGGCAAGATCAAGAGCGTAGAAAATACGAAAAAAATCACTAAGGCGATGGAAATGGTCGCCGCATCCAAAATGCGTAAAGCGCAAGACCGGATGCGTGCGGCACGTCCTTATAGTGAAAAAATTCGGAATATCGCGGCTAACTTGTCACAGGCAAACCCAGAGTACACGCACCCTTTCATGATTCAACAAGATCAGTCCAAAACAATAGGACTGATCGTTGTAACCACAGACAAGGGTTTGTGTGGTGGCTTAAATACTAACGTATTACGTTTGGTCACCAACAAACTGCGTGAACTTGAAGGTGCGGGTTCAAAATTTGAAGCGGTCGCAATTGGTAATAAAGGTCTAGGCTTCTTGAATCGGATCGGTGCAAAGGTCGTGGCGCACGCAGTGCAACTCGGCGATACACCGCATTTGGATAAATTGATAGGACCAGTGAAATTATTGCTGGATGCCTACCAAGAAGGCAAGCTTGATGCCGTCTACGTTTGCTACAACAAATTTGTTAACACCATGAAGCAACAGCCAGTCATGGAGCAATTATTGCCCCTGAAGGCTGAGCAACTGGAATCAGGTAGAACTTCCCATTCGTGGGATTATATCTACGAGCCAGATGCAAACACGGTGATTGATGAATTGTTGGTACGTTATGTTGAAGCGCTGATTTATCAGGCTGTCGCAGAAAACATGGCATCTGAACAATCGGCACGTATGGTGGCGATGAAATCAGCGAGCGATAACGCAGTGAGCGTCATCGGTGAGTTGAAGTTGATATACAACAAAACCCGCCAGGCTGCAATTACCAAAGAGCTTTCCGAGATCGTCGCCGGCGCGGCAGCGGTCTAAACTGAATTTAATTTATTGAAGGAACGAACATGGCTGATGGCAAAATCGTTCAGTGTATCGGCGCTGTTGTGGACGTTGAATTTCCACGCAATGCGATGCCTAAGATCTACGACGCCTTAACAATGGAAGGCTCCGACCTGACCCTGGAAGTTCAGCAGCAATTGGGCGATGGTATCGTCCGTTGCATCGCGCTGGGTACTTCCGATGGTCTGCGTCGCGGCATGATGTTTACCAATACTGGTAAATCGATTATGGTGCCTACCGGTAAAGCAACACTGGGCCGTATCATGGACGTGTTGGGTAACCCGATTGATGAATGTGGTCCGGTTAGCCGTGAAACTACAGCATCGATCCACCGTAAAG
>NZ_JAUSFI010000112.1 GCF_030651495.1 Undibacterium sp. | reverse complement strand
TATGCTGGTACCTAGCGTGGCGATCAGGGTG
This sequence comes from Undibacterium sp., assembly GCF_030651495.1. GTDB lineage: Bacteria > Pseudomonadota > Gammaproteobacteria > Burkholderiales > Burkholderiaceae_D > Undibacterium. Next base: position 17,848 of record NZ_JAUSFI010000112.1, on the reverse strand, counting down.
GTGATCTGCTCGCTCGATAACATTTTTTCGAAGCGGGCTTTTTCTACGTTGAGTACTTTACCGCGCAGTGGCAAGATCGCCTGGAACTTACGGTCGCGCCCTTGCTTGGCGGATCCACCCGCAGAATCACCCTCGACGATGTACAGTTCGCACAGGGCTGGGTCTTTTTCCTGGCAGTCGGCCAGTTTGGCGGACAAACCTAAACCATCCATGATGCCTTTGCGGCGTGTGAGTTCGCGCGCTTTGCGGGCGGCTTCACGGGCGCGTGATGCTTCGACGATTTTGCCGCAAATGATTTTGGCGTCGTTCGGGCGTTCCTGCAAATAATCAGACAATGTTTTGGCGACGATCTCTTCGACCGGGCCGCGCACTTCGCTCGAGACTAATTTGTCTTTGGTCTGCGAGCTGAATTTTGGTTCCGGTACCTTGACTGACAACACGCAGGTAAGGCCTTCGCGCATATCGTCGCCGGTGACTTCTACCTTGGCCTTTTTGGCGTAGTCGTGTTCTTCGATGTACTTGTTGATGACGCGGGTCATCGCTGCGCGCAGGCCGGTGAGATGGCTGCCGCCGTCGCGTTGCGGAATGTTATTCGTGAAGCACAAGACTTGTTCGTTGTAGGCGTCGTTCCATTGCATCGAGACGTCGACGCTGATGTTGGTGCCCTGGTCGGACATGCGCTCGCCGGTGGCCTGGAAAATGGTCGGGTGCAATACGGTTTTTGCTTTATTGATGTATTCAACAAAGCCGCGGGTGCCGCCTTCGAACGCGAACATTTCTTCTTTGCCGCTGCGGTGGTCGCTGAGTTTAATGCGTACGCCGTTGTTCAGGAAAGACAGTTCGCGGATGCGCTTGGCGAGGATTTCGTAATGGAATTCTACGTGCGTGAAGATTTCTTCATCGGCCCAGAAATGCACTTCAGTACCGCGCTTCTCGGTGTCGCCAATGACTTTAATCGGTGAGCAGACCATACCGTTGATGGTTTCGATCTCGCGGTTTTGCGGCACGCCACGGACGAATTCCATCGCGTATTTTTTGCCGTCGCGGCGGATCGTCAGCTTCAGCAGTTTCGACAGGCCATTCACGCAAGAGACACCCACGCCGTGCAAACCGCCGGATACCTTGTAGGAGTTTTGATCAAACTTACCGCCTGCGTGCAGCTCGGTCATGACGATCTCGGCCGCGCTGCGCTTAGGCTCGTGCTTGTCGTCAAACTTGATGCCGGTAGGAATGCCGCGGCCGTTATCGGTGACCGAGATCGAGTTGTCGCTATGGATGGTGACGTTGATCTCGGTACAGTGGCCGGCTAAGGATTCATCGATGGAGTTATCGAGGACTTCAAATACCAGATGGTGCAGGCCGGTGCCGTCCGATGTATCGCCAATGTACATGCCGGGGCGCTTGCGCACGGCTTCCAGACCTTCCAGAATCTGGATCGACGATGCGCCATAACCAGCCGATGTGGCGGATTCTGATGCTGGAGTGTTGTCTTGGGTGTTCTCGGACATGGCTACCTTCTGAATTAATTTATTGCTTGTTCAAGGTTGTTTTAGCTCCCTCTTCCGCACGCGGGAGAGGGTTGGGGTGAGGGTGCTTGATAGTTCGCGCTGTTTGAAAAAACTGAAGCGGAATTCATGTGGAAATCTGCTTGTGGAATTTGCAAATGCTTGGCTTTATCAACCGCCCTCATCCCCTGCCCTTCTCCCGCTTGCGGGAGAAGGGTGAAGGACTAAATCCGCATTGGCATCACGACGTATTTAAAGTCGGTGTTTTCTGGGATAGTGATCAAAGCGGACGAGTTGGAATCACCGAGTGCGATGTTGATCTGATCGCATTTGAGGTTGTTCAATACATCCAGCAGATAGGTGACATTAAAGCCGATATCGACGCTGTCTCCACCGTAGTCGATTTCAATTTCTTCTACAGCTTCTTCCTGGTCCGCATTGGTCGACAAGATTTGCATCAAGCCCGGGGTGATCACGCAACGCACGCCTTTGAACTTGTCGCTGGTCATGATCGCGACACGTTGCAGTGAGCGCAGCAATTGCTCGCGGCCCAGCGTGAAATTGTTTTTGTAACCTTTAGGAATCACGCGGTTGAAGTCAGGGAACTTGCCTTCGACCAGTTTGGAAATCAATTCAATATCGGCAAAAGTCAGCTTGACTTGATTGTTGGCGATATCGAGTTGTACCAGCTCATCTTTGTCTTCCAGCAGGCGCTGCAATTCAATAATGGTCTTGCGCGGAATGATGACTTCCTGGCGGGCGAATTCTTGTTCGACTTCGACCTGGCAATACGCCAGACGATGTCCGTCAGTGGCAACGGCGATGACGTTTTTGCCATCGACGACCAGCAACAAACCGTTCAGGTAATAACGGATATCTTGCTGCGCCATCGAGAAATGCACCATGTTAAACAGGTGTTTCAGGGCTTTTTGCGGCAGGCTGACGCTGGCATTAAATTGCTCGGCCTGCGCCACAGTAGGAAACTCTTCAGCCGCCAGCGTTTGCAGCGAGAAACGCGATTTGCCGGATTGCACCGTCATTTTTTTGTTCTCTAATTTAATAGAGACATCATTGTCGTCTGGCAGTGCGCGCAAAATATCGAGCAGCTTGCGCGCCGCTACGGTGGTTGCGATGACTTCGCCGCCCGAACCGATATCGGCATGGGTCGTGATCTGGACTTCAATGTCTGTCGATAAGAACGAGACTTTTTCGCCATCCTTGCGGATGAGGATATTGGCCAAAATCGGCAATGTGTGCCGACGCTCGACAATACCACTCACAATTTGCAGGGGCCGGAGTAGGGTGTCCCTGTGGGTTTTAACCAATTGCATTTGAAATCCTCGCGTAAATGTACATTGATAAAGAATGGTGCACTTTTTTTACTGCTTTTTTACCGCCTTTTTTACCGCTTTTTGTAGGGTGCGCTGTGCGCACCACCACCATTGCTATCCCTTCAGCGTCTGCTCTAAGACATGCAGCTCGTGATTGCATTCAGGATTTTTGCCGCGATCTGCTGTGATCTTGCGTACTGCATGCAAGACGGTGGTGTGATCGCGCCCACCAAATAATTCGCCGATTTCGGGCAGACTTTTTTGCGTCAGTTCTTTGGCCAGATACATCGCAATCTGGCGCGGTCTGGCGATATTCGCCGGACGACGTTTGGAGTACATGTCGGCCACTTTGATGTGGAAAAAATCGGCCACGGTCTTCTGGATATTTTCAACGGAGATCTGGCGGTTTTGTACCGACAACAAATCCTTCAACGCTTCTTTGGTGACATCAATCGTGATCTCTTTACCGTGAAAGCGCGAGTACGCCAAAATCTTGCGCAGCGCGCCTTCAAGCTCGCGCACGTTGGAGCGCAAATGCTTGGCGACAAAGAAGGCCACGTCATCGGAAAAATGCACGCCTTCGCTGGTGGCTTTTTTCAGCAAAATGGCGACGCGCATTTCGAGTTCTGGCGGTTCAATCGCGACCGTCAGGCCTGAATCAAAACGCGAAATCAAACGGTCATCCATGCCGCTGATTTCTTTCGGATAAGTATCGCTGGTGATGATGATTTGTTTCTTGGCGGCGATCAGGGCCTCAAACGCATAAAAGAATTCTTCCTGAGTACGGCTCTTGCCGCCAAAGAACTGAATATCATCGATCAGCAACAAATCGAGCGAATGGTAGTAGCGTTTGAATTCATCAAAACCCTTGCGCTGGTAAGCGGTAACGACGTCGCGCACATATTGCTCGGCGTGGATGTAGCGGATCTTGGCGTTCGGATTGTCGATCAGAATTTGATTGCCGATGGCGTGAATCAAATGCGTTTTACCAAGGCCAACGCCGCCATATAAAAACAGCGGGTTATACGATACGCCAGGGTTGTTCGCGACCTGGATCGCGGCGGCGCGGGCCAGCTGATTTGCCTTACCGGTGACAAAACTGTCGAAGGTTAATTCGGAGTTGATGCGACTTTGCTCGCGCCGTGGTGAAGCTTGCGGCGCAGGATCAGGGAAAAACTGCGGCATCTCGGCATGACTCATGCGTTCGTTGTCTTCGCCATGATGCGGTGATGCCGCCGACGCACCCGATGTGCCAGGCGCGCCAGAATGAGGCGCGGTTTGTGGCGCAGGTTTCTTGTTGACGCGCGGATCGAGGATGAACTGGACTTCGACTTTATCGTCCCAGAACTGGGCTGCCAGCTCGGTAATGCGGCCGGCAAACTGGGTTTTGACCCAGTCGAGCTTAAAACGATTAGGCGCGCCTATGCGCAGCCTGCCGTCTTCGTAATCGACGGGGACTAGCGACTTGATCCACGCGCTATATTGTTGCGGCGTTAGCTCCTGCTCAAGTTGTGAAGAACAGGCCTGCCAAAAATTATCCATGAATACTCAGTTATAAAATGCTTGTGTGTGGACAGCAAACTTCATTTGTCTTTGTTTTGCCGTTGATGGCCGCCAGAATGTTGCAAAATACGCATAGCGGATGAATCTGGCAAAGTTGCAAAAATGCCAAAATAAAGCTGACACACTAATCCGCTATTCTACCCTTGCCAGCAATAGTTATCCACAGGTAGCGAGGAAATTTGTTGATATAAGCAAGCCGGTCTCTGATTAATTTTGCGTCAAATGGATTGACAGGGGCAGGCAAAATGGTGTCTAATCCAGGGTTCCCTACCCCTCTTTTGATGGATGGTGCTTTTGTTGTCTATAATGCATCAGGCCATGAGCAGCGGTTTTGGGGCAGTAATGGTGTGAATAGAGTGTGAGGAAGTGTAAGTAAAGTAGTCAGTAATAACTAAGTTGCTGGTAATTCAGGCAATAAGTAAGGCGCTCTTCACGCTATTACCCGTAATTCCGATTTATTATATTTGCTCAAATAGCGAGACCAACATGAAACGTACTTATCAACCTTCCGTCGTTCGCCGTAAGCGCACCCACGGTTTCCGCGCACGTATGGCAACCCGCGGCGGCCGCGCTGTTCTGAATGCACGTCGCGCCAAAGGCCGTAAACGCCTGGCAGCTTGATCTATTCAGGCTATTTCAGGAGCAGTCTAGACTGTTTACTCTGATAATAGCCTGACTATATTGTGATCAATGCAATCGACATAGCCAACGCCAGCGAAGATTTTGCGCGCGTTCGGCGTATCGTTAAAACGGATGAGTTTTCATCCGTTTTTCGTTTGCGCCCGGTGCAAAGAACGGCGCATTTTGTCTTATATGCGCGTCCGACTGAATTGTTGCATGCCCGTTTGGGTGTGGTAGCGGCAAAACGGTTTGCCCCGCGCGCTGCTACGCGCAACACCATCAAACGTGTAACGCGTGAAGTTTTCAGGCAGTCTGCCCTGATTAACGTGGATTACATCGTGCGCTTATCTAAGCCAGTCAATAGCAAGGCAGGTCCTGCCACTACCGCCCAACTCAAGCGCGAGTTACGGCTGGAAATCGTGCGTCTGTTTGCTTCGCAGAAGGCTACAAATAATTTTGCAAAGCAACCATCGACTGAACCTGCGCCATGAAATCCTTGCTGCTACTTTTATTGCGCGGATATAAATTGGCGATCAGTCCCATGCTGGGGCAGAATTGCCGTTTTTATCCTAGCTGTTCCGAGTATGCGGCAGAAGCGATCCGTGAATACGGTGCCTGCCAAGGTAGTCTATTAGCCGGCAAGCGCCTGTGTAAATGCCATCCATGGCATCCCGGCGGTGTGGATAATGTTCCACCGAAGTCGCCACCTGCGGCTGAAAAACAAACATCTGCCCCGACATCTGTTGCGGGTCATTCTTCTAAACTTTCCTAATCTTCATCAAATACACAAATGGATATCAAACGTACCGTCCTGTGGGTTGTTTTTTCGATGTCGCTGTTGATCCTTTGGGACAACTGGATGCGTCATACCGGCAAACAATCCATGTTTTTCCCTACTCCGGCGGCGCAGTTAAGTAAGAATGCCAGTGCATCTGCCAAAGTAGATGCGCCTAAAGCCGCGGCGGCAAATGCCTCAGCCAGTGCGGTGGCCCAAGTTGCCACTGACACGCTGGCCATCAAGAGCGAGCGTATTACGATTACCACTGATGTGATCAAGGCAGATATTGATACCATCGGCGGTGAATTGATGCGCCTGGAACTGCTTCAGCATAAAGAAAGCGCTGTCCAGGCACATTGGTACGATGATTTCATGGGCCTTTTTGGTTCCAAGGAAAAAGTCGACAACCGGAAAAACATTGTCTTGTTTGATTCCAGCGAACACCGCACCTATTTGGCCGAAACCGGTCTGATCGGCGGCGTTTTCCCGAATCATAAATCGGGCTTTGTCGCCAAACCTGGCGTCCGCACACTCGACGGCAATAACCAGATACAACTGGTATTGGAATCTGAGCAAGCGGGTGTCAAGCTGACCAAGACCTTCACTTTCACCAAGGGTGAGTATGTGATCGGTGTGAAGCACACGGTGACCAACAATAGTGCCGCGGCGATTACTCCTTCCCTGTACCTGCAATTGATCCATGATGGCACCAAGCCTGAAGGTGACTCCATGTTTACTGGACCGGGTGAATTTTTTGCGCCGGCGGTATTTACTGATGCAGATAAGTTTCAAAAGCTCGATTTTGAAAAAATTCAAAAACATGAAGCCGAACGCCCGGGTAAGAGTAATGAAGATCATGCCAGCAAAGCGGATAATGGCTGGGTCGCAGTGATTCAGCATTTCTTTGTTTCGGCGTTTATTCCGCAAGACAAGGCACCGCGCGAGATATTTACCAAACAAGTGGCGCCTAATCTGTATGCAGTCGGCAGCATTTTACCGATGGGCACGATTGCTCCGGGTGCCAGCGCAACGATGGATGCGCGTTTGTATTCCGGTCCGCAATTGACTGCCGTATTGGATAAAATTGCGCCGGGTTTAGAACTGGTGAAAGACTATGGCATTCTGGCCATTATCGCTAAACCGTTGTTTTGGCTGATGGAACAAATCCACAAGCTGCTGGGCAACTGGGGTTGGACTATTGTGGTTTTCACGATCACGATTAAACTGGCTTTGTTCCCGCTGTCTGCTGCAGGCTTCCGCAGCATGGCGAAGATGAAAGTGGTCACGCCAAAAATGACGGCAGTGCGCGAACGTTTTAAAAACGATCCGCAAAAAATGAATCAAGCCATGATGGAATTGTATAAAACCGAGAAGATTAATCCGCTCGGTGGTTGCTTGCCTATCTTGATCCAGATGCCGGTATTCTTGTCTTTGTACTGGGTCTTGCAGGCGAGCGTAGAGATGCGCGGCGCACCATGGATAGGCTGGATTACCGATCTGACTTCACCAGATCCGTTTTTTGTCTTGCCTGTGTTGTACGCGATTTCGATGTTCATCACGACCAAGCTCAATCCGGCCCCTGCCGATCCTATGCAAGCCAAGATGATGTTGTTTATGCCGTTGGCATTCTCCGTGATGTTCTTGTTCTTCCCGTCGGGCCTGGTCCTGTATTGGGTCGTCAATAACGTCTTGTCGATCGGGCAGCAATGGGTCATCAATAATAAAATGATTCCACAAGCGCATAAGCCTTGATGCGTTGAGATCGAAAGAAAAAAGCCCATGTCATGCATGGGCTTTTTTTTATATCAGCCGGATTTAGTTATGTAGCATTTCCGTCACAAGCCACACAATTTTTCGGCACGAAAAGCCTTCAAGGTTAAAATTTCATCATGACACAACACACCACCTACGACAGTACGCCCATTACCGCTATCGCCACGGCCCCGGGGCGCGGCGGCATAGGCGTGGTGCGCATCTCGGGCAAGGACCTGGCACCGATAATCCAGGCCCTGTTTGGCGCAACGCAATTTAAACCGCGGCATGCCAGCTATCTGCCATTTACGCAGTCTGACGGCAGCCTCATTGATCAGGGCATCGCGCTTTATTTTAAGGCACCGCAATCGTATACCGGTGAAGATGTACTCGAATTGCAGGGCCATGGCGGCCCGGTGGTGATGCAGATGTTGCTGGAACGTTGCCTGGAAGCGGGTAAAGATGCCGGTTTGCGCCTGGCGCAACCGGGAGAATTTACCCAGCGCGCTTTCCTGAACGATAAGCTCGATCTGGCGCAAGCCGAAGCGGTATCGGATTTGATCGAGGCATCGACCGAAGCGGCGGCAAAATCGGCGTCGCAATCCTTGTCGGGGGCTTTTTCCAAAGTGATTCATGCGCTGGTCGAGAAGGTGGTGCACCTGCGTATGCTGGTCGAGGCGACGCTGGATTTTCCGGAAGAAGAAATCGATTTTCTTGAAAAATCCGATGCGCGAGGTCAATTGTCCGCGATTCAAAGCGCGCTGCAAAAAGTGTTTGAGCAAGCCGCGCAAGGTGCCTTGTTGCGCAACGGCTTAAATATCGTGCTGGCGGGCCAGCCGAATGTCGGTAAATCGTCTTTGCTCAATGCCTTGGCGGGTGATGATATCGCGATTGTTACGCCGATCGCCGGCACCACGCGCGACAAGGTCACCGAGACCATCCATATCCAGGGCATTCCGCTCAATATCATTGACACCGCCGGTATCCGTCACGAGCAGGATGAACCTGAATACGGCGAACAGGCCGATGTGATCGATGCGGTCGAACGCATCGGCATTGCGCGCACCTGGGCTGAAGTGGAAAAGGCCGATGTGATCTTGCATCTGCTCGATGCCAGCCGCGGACCGACCCGCGCCGATGAAGCCATCGTCGCGCGTTTTCCCGACAATGTGCCGGTGATCCGGATCTGGAATAAAATCGATCTCTCCGGCCACCATGCCAGCGTCGATCAGATGGACGACGCGACGCATATTTACCTATCGGCACAAGAGCATGTCGGGATGGATTTACTGCGCAAGGAATTACTGCGTATCGCCGGCTGGCAGCAAACCGGAGAATCTCTCTACCTGGCGCGCGAACGTCACCTGATCGCACTCAAGCAAGCGCGCGAACATGTCGAACACGCCGCCGCCTACGCCGCCCAAAACGACCAGTCGCTCGATTTGTTTGCCGAAGAATTACGCCTGACGCAGGATCGGTTAAATAGCATTACCGGCGAATTTACTTCGGATGATTTGCTCGGTGTGATCTTTTCACGGTTTTGCATCGGCAAATAATTCGCGTCACTGGCCTTCGAAAGCGTCCCTTGCCCCAAGTTTACGCCTTGCAAAGATCAGGACGTTTGCCACCGCTTCATGGCGGTGGATGCATTTTCTATCGAATTCATGGGAAAATTCCGTCTTGACTGACGCCCTGCACCGGATTTTTCCCAGGCGAAATAAAACTTTGTGATCAATTTCCTGAAACGACTGTTCGGTTTTACCGTGCCTGGCGCCGCGAAACCCGCTGCGGAGCAGTGTGACTGGTCGAATGACGGCGCCTTCAATACCGTCAGTTTTGACCCGGATCAGGAATTGGCCTGGCAAGCACAGGTCGATATCGACGGTTTGTTTTTTAACTGGCTGCAAGGCAACCCGGAAAATCCCGGGCACGATAGCAGCGGCTTGCAGGACGCCACCGCAAAGGCCATCATCGTTGCCTTAGAGCGCCTGTGCAGCGCCGAGATGGTTGGCTCCAATCTGGTGCCACGCCTTCCTTCTATTTTGCCGCAATTACTGAAAAGCCTGCGCGAAGAAAATGTCTCCAGCGGCGAGCTGGCGCGCCACATTTCGAAAGATATGGTGCTGATGGCGGAGCTGATTCAAGAGGTCAACAGTTCGTATTACAACCCGGTCGATAAGATTGTCAATTTGGATAATGCGATTCGCATGTTGGGTCAAAATGGCTTGCGCATGCTGGTTGCCAGGATGGCATTTCGGCCGATCATCAATGTCCAGTCCGGCCACCTGACCAGGCTGGCCACTCCCTTGCTATGGGAGCAGGCAGAAAAATGTGCGATCGCCTGTCGTCAGCTGGCGCAACAGCAAAAACAGGACCCGTTTGTCGGTTTTCTTGCCGGCTTGATGCAAAATGTCGGGCTGGTGGTGGCTTTTCGCATTGTTGATCAAGTCTGCGAACCGGGCCAGATACCGAACTCGGCCCAATTTAAGGCGGCATTACTGGCGCAGTCCAGAATCCTGTCTTGTTGTATCGGGCGGCAATGGGGTTTTCCGGCATCGGTGATACTCGCCATCCAGGACCAGGCGCGATACAGTACCGATTTGACGGGACTGAGCCTGAGTCTGCGTCACGCCGATCATTTGAGTAAAATTTATCTGCTGGTGAATCACGCGCAATTGAAGAAGGATGATCCCTTGCTGCAACTGGATCAGAATGCCAGCATCGCCGCCTGTTATGAAGCCTTGTCGACCCAGCAGGCTTAGCGTCTCGCGCCTCCGCCTGTATTGCCATACGCCTCGGCGGCCAGCTAGGCTGAGGCTTCCCGCACTAGGCAAAACTTTCTCTTGCCGAGCCAGAAAAAACTTTGACCCGATCATGAACAAATATGAACAAATATGAACATATATGAACATATATGAATAAATACAAAAATTAAGGGAGTATTATTTTTATATGATCTTATGCGCAATAGCGATGCGCCTATTTAATGTAAAAGTGGTGATACTCCCCCTTAGTATATGTACTTATCCATTGGACTGAACCGGCGATTTTTTGCTGACAGTCACGGCTTGCAAGGCTTGATCTTGCAGCGTCATCGCGATTTTTTGCGCGTTACTTAAGCGCTTGGCGCGGATGATCACGGTTTGCGTTGGGCTATTTTCCCGGTCGAACGCCAGCTTTTGCTCGGCGCTCATGCGCTGGGCCGTGATGCTGACAGTTTGAATCTCTGCCTCTGGTTTTTGATTCCGGTCAGACAGCTGGAAAGCGGCGGCGACGCTCAATACACTGACCAGGATAGCGCTAGTTAAAACCGTTTTTGTGTTGAATGCGATGCTCATTTTATTGCTCCAAGTAGGTGGGTAGTGACTGATTTATTTGCTGCTCGACGCTGGTCGATGGATGTACTGTAGACAAGAGTCATTGGCATTGCGAGGTCGATGCGATGAAGTGCAAAAATGCGGGAATCAACGTACAAAAACGCGGGTTGACCACATCAGGCGTGGTGCTCTTCAGAGGCAGCGTACAATGGCGCTTTGCTTGCTTTTGCCGCACTTCCATACTCATGACCATACTTCTCAGCACCCTTAACGCCCGCTACGCCCATGCTTCGCTGGGTTTGCGCTATCTGCTCGCCAATATGGGCGATTTGCAGCCACAGACGCAGCTGCAAGAGTTTGTTACCGGGGCCAAAACCACGGATCTGGTGGAAAAACTGCTGTCCTGGCAAAAGCCGGGTGAAAAGCTCATCGTCGGTTTTGGCGTGTATATCTGGAACGTGGAAGAAACCACCAAACTGGTCGCGTTGCTCAAACGCATCGCGCCGGAGGTGATCGTGATACTCGGCGGCCCCGAGGTCTCGCATGAGACGCAGGAACAAGAGATCGTGAAACTGGCCGATTATCTGATTACCGGCTGGGGCGATGTGAGTTTTCCTGCGCTGTGCCGGCAGATTTTGTCTGGCCCGCAGCCCTTGATGAAAATCCATGCCGGCGTGCAAGCCGCGATGAGCGACCTGACGCTGCCGTATGATTTGTATACCGACGACGATATTAAAAACCGCACGCTGTATGTCGAAGCCTCGCGCGGTTGCCCGTTCAAATGCGAATTTTGCCTGTCGGCGCTGGACAAGACGGCCTGGCCGTTTGAGATCGAGCCGTTTTTAGCCGAGATGGAAAAACTGCACGCGCGCGGCGCGCGGCTGTTTAAGTTTGTCGACCGCACCTTTAATCTGAACATCAAGACCAGCTTAAAGATCATGCAGTTTTTTCTCGATAAACTGGAAGCCAACCCGCTCGATCCGGTGTTCGCCCATTTTGAGGTGGTGCCCGATCATTTGCCCGATGCGCTGAAAGAAGGGATTAAAAAATTCCCGCCCGGCACATTGCAATTTGAGATCGGCATCCAGAGCTTTAACCCCGAAGTGCAGGCGCGCATCAGCCGCAAGCAAAACAATGAGAAGGCGGCCGAAAACATCCGCTGGCTGTGCGAGCATTCCACCGCCCATTTGCATGTCGACCTGATCGCCGGCTTGCCGGGCGAAACCGTAGAAAGTTTTGCGTTAGGCTTTAACCGCCTGTATGCCTTGCAGCCGCATGAGATCCAGTTCGGCATCCTCAAGCGCCTGCGCGGCACGCCGATTATCCGCCATACCGCCGAATACGGGCTGGTGTTTGACCCTTACCCGCCGTACACCATTCTGGCGAATAAAGACGTGCCGTTTGAGCAGATGCAAAAACTGATCCGCTTTGCGCGTTACTGGGATCTGGTGGCCAACTCGGGCCGCTTCACGCATACCTTGCCGGTGATTTTGGCGGATTTGCCATTTGAAAACTTCATGGCCTTGTCGGACTGGATTTACGCCAAGACCGATGCCACCCACCGCATCGCGCTCGACCGGCTGGCCAATCTGGTCAGCAAATGGCTGCAGGAAGTGCGCGGCATGAGCGCCGAGCAAGTGGCGGCGGTGGTCTCGAGAGATTACGCCGGAGACGCCAAGCATAAGCAAGGCGCAGAAAAAGCCACGCTAGCGGCAATGCAAAAAACAACTGAAACGAAAGCGGCGACAAAATCAACGCCGCAAAGGCAAGCCCGCCATCTGGCGGCCTGAGCTGGCGACCAGCGTCAGCGCGGCAGGGTTTTCGCCGCAACTTAGCCGCAACTTAAACGCAACTGAGCCGCAACTTAGACGTATTTGTCGAGAAAAGTCGCCAAATGTTTGGCGCGTGCCACCGCATCTTCGGTGCTGCTGGCTTTTTCGGCGTGCGTCACCATCGAGCTGGTCAGCAGCGTTACAAATGAGCGGTCCAGCGCCTTGCGGGCAGCCGACATTTGTTGCGCAATGCCATCACAATCGGCCGGCTCAACGGCTTTGGCGATCAGTTTTTGTACGCCGCGTAACTGGCCTTCTACGCGCGCCAGCCGGTGTAATAAATCTTTCTTTTGCTGCTCATTCAGGGCATTTCCTTGAATGATCTTTAATGGGGGAGTATCTGCCATGATGGTGTTCCTGCGCATATAAAATAAGGGGGAAATACATAAAAGTACCTATACTCTACTGAGTATGGTACATATTAAGCGGCCATACAAGTAAAATTTGTCGACCTGCGGAGGCAAGAAAATCACTTGCCGTGAGGGGGATTATTGTTCGTCCGCACACCCCGCGCCGTGTTTTATCCAGAAGATTTTCCGCGGGCACCGATAATATGCCGGTCTGTTTGACGCATAATCGGAATGCTCACAGGTCGCTTCACCGGATGTGACAGTTATTCACGGCAAGTTTGTTATACAAATAAGAGTTAAACCATGACCAGGCAATTGCCAATCATTCAATCACCTAGTTCAGTCCTATGGCTGGGCCGTTTCTTACTGGTCGTGCTGGTGTATGTCGCCGCAGGGCGGATCAGCATGGCTTTTCCCTATATCGATGCGAACGCGAGCCTGATCTGGTTGCCAGCCGGCATCGCGGTCGCCGCGCTGGTTCGCTGGGGCCGCTGGATGAGCGTGGCAATTTACCTCGGCGCGTTGCTGCTGGCGATATCCAACGGAAATAGTGCCGGCGTGGCGGCGTGTATCGCCCTTGGCAGCACACTGGCACCTGGCGTGTGCTGCTGGATACTGCGACGGCAACAATTTTCGCGGGATTTTTCGCATCGCAAGGATGTGATCTGGTTCGGCATTGCAGCCGCGCTTGGGATGACGCTCGCCGCCACAGTCGGCAGTCTCTTATTATGGCAGCAAGGCGTCATCGCCAATCCGAAACAAGTCTGGATGATCTGGTGGGCGGGTGACACCGTCGGCGTATTGCTGGCGGCACCTTTGCTACTCTCTTTGTCGGTGGCCAATGTGGCGAAACTGATGCGGCGGGGTAAAGAAGTCGGGGTATTTATCGCGATCTTTGCCGGTACGCATTGGCTGATTTTTTTCTCGCCACAAAATACGCTGCACCTGACTTTTCTTGCCATGGCAGTCATGCTCTGGGCGGCGCTGCGTTTTGGCATCACCGGCGTCTCAATCACCGTACTGGTCTCATCCGGTATCGCCGCATGGGTAACTTACCAGGGCCAGGGGCCGTTTTCGTCTTCCTATGCCCAGACCAATCTGTTCATACTGTGGCTGTATATCACCACACTGAGTATCGTCGCGCTGTTGATTACCTCCTTGCAGACCGAGCGGTCGATGGCCAGCGATGAATTAACAGAGTCGTTTGAAAGGATCAGTAAAGTCGCTTCGCGGCTGCCCGGCGTGATCATGCAATACCGCATTCGTCCTGACCGCAGCAGCTGCATTCCTTACGCCAGTGATGCACTTTATACGCTCTTTGAGCTGCATCCCGAGGAAGTGAAAGAGGATGCCACGCCGCTGTTTGACCGGGTTAATCCTGCCGATCGGGCAATCGGGCAAGACATGCTGCGGCAAGCGATGCGCGAGCTATCCACCTGGCAAACCGAATTTCGCTATCAGCGTAAAGATGGCAGCATACGCTGGCTGAACATCGACGCCTTGCCCGAACCGGAAGCCGACGGCGGCATGCTCTGGCATTGCTTCATTACCGACATCACCGCGCACCGGCAAGAACAGCAGGATTTACGCATCGCTGCCACCACGTTTGAATCGCAAGAAGGCATTTTTGTTGCCGACAGTAGCTGGCGCATCATCAAACTCAATCAAGCCTTTACCCACATCACTGGCTATACCACCGAAGAACTGCTCGGCAGCAAACTATTCCGGCTCAATACCAAGCTGCAGAACGAGGCATTTTTTGATGCTATCGATACCGAGCTGAGCGTGAATAAATTCTGGCATGGCGAACTCTGGGGTAAACGCAAAAACGGTGAGACTTATCCGCAAATGATCACACTCACCGCCATTGCTGACAGCAACGGTCATGTCAGCAATTACATCGGCTCATTTACCGATATCAGCCGGCATAAAGGGTATGAGGAAGAGATTCGCAATCTGGCGTTTTATGATTCACTGACGCAGTTGCCGAACCGGCGTCTGCTGATGGACCGGCTGCAGCATCTGATCTCCGTCAGCCAGCGCAACGATAGTCACAGTGCGATCCTGTTTATTGATCTGGATAACTTTAAAACCCTCAACGATACCCGTGGCCATGATGCCGGCGATCTGCTGCTGATCGAAGCCGCCAGCCGGCTGCAAACCTGTGTCCGGGACAGCGATACGGTCGCCCGCTTAGGGGGCGATGAATTTGTCGTGGTGCTGGAAGGATTAAGCAGCGTGCGCGACGAAGCCATTAGTCAGGCTGACAAAGTCGGTGAAAAAATCCGGTTATTGCTCAATCAACCTTATCAGGTGACCGATTTTATCCATCATGGTTCTGGCAGCATCGGTATCTGCCTGTTTCAGGGGGCAGACAGTACCGTCAGGGATTTGTTTAAACGTGCCGATACCGCGATGTACGAAGCCAAAACCTCAGGGCGCAATGCGGTGCGATTTTTTGATCCGGCGATGCAGGCGGTGCTGGTGGTGCGCATGATGCTGGAGTCAAATTTGCGCGTGGCGCTGGCGCTAGAGCAATTCCAGCTGTATTACCAGGTGCAGGTAAACGCCGATGGCAAACTGATCGGTGCCGAAGCCTTGCTGCGCTGGATACACCCTGACCGGGGCTTTATTTCGCCCGCCGAATTTATCCCGCTGGCAGAAGAAACCGGTCTGATCGTACCGATAGGATTATGGGTCATGGATACCGCCTGCGCCCAGATCAAGCAGTGGGAGAGCCAGCCCGATACCCTGCATCTCACCCTGGCGGTGAATGTCAGTGCCAAACAGTTTAAGCAGGCCGATTTTGTCGAAGCCATCAGCAGCATCGTGCACAAGCATCAGATCGATCCTACCCGCCTCAAAATTGAACTGACCGAAAGCACGATACTTGATAACGTGGATGCCACTACAGAAAAAATGCATCAGCTCAAGAAACTCGGGATCGCTTTCTCCATGGATGATTTTGGTACCGGTTATTCGTCGCTGGCGTATCTGCAACGGCTGCCGCTCAATCAGCTGAAGATTGACCAGTCTTTTGTGCGCGATCTCAGTGATGATGAAAATGACGCCACCATCGTGCGCGCGATTATTTCTCTTGGCATCAACCTGGGCTTAAACGTCATCGCGGAAGGGGTGGAAACCCTGGCCCAGCGCAGCTTCCTGATCCAGCACAATTGCTTTGCTTTTCAGGGTTATCTGTTTTCTAAGCCGCTGCCGGCGGAAGGATTGCCACCCTTGTTTGCCCAACTTGAACGCGACCGCAACGAAAAAATTATCCAGACAGCTGATTTTTAGCGGCGATCCATTGCGCCATATACTGCGTGCTTTTGTGCAGATGGTGACGCAGCATGGTCCCGGTAAAATTTTGCCGCCGCCGCTCATCTTGCTGCTGTCTGGCGGCAGCCAGCCGCGCCAGTAAATCCTGTGCCGCTTGCGCACGACAAAAGTACTGCGCCAAGATGATCCGGCCGCGCTCCTGTGCTTGCCGCCATACGCCTTCATCCTGATACAGCCCTACTGCCGCGCTGGCAAAGGTGTCCGTGTCTTGCGCGATAGCGCCGCCCCAGGGCAGGTCGCCGCACATGCCCTCGCTGCCGATACGCGTGGTCACGCTCGGTGTGCCGCAAGCCATCGCATCGGCCAATTTACCTTTGATGCCGGCGCCAAAACGCAAGGGCGCCAGGCAAACCCGCGCTTGTGCCATCGCCTGTTGCGCATCGGGTATCCAGCCGCGCACATGAAAACCCTGCTGCGCATTGTGCAAGGCTGTCGCTTTAGGCGGTGGATACGCGCCCACCACCTGCAATTGCGCCTGCGGCAACGCCTGACGTATGCGCGGCCAGATCGCGTGCTTTAGCCACAGCACGGCATCCCAATTCGGTGCATGGCGAAAATTGCCGATGCTGAGAAAATGCTGGCGCTCTGAAAACGCCGGAAGGCTTACTTCAGAGCGGATCAACATCAGATTGCAATGATGCAGCAGTGGCGCCGGCACGCCAAACTGCTGCTGTAGTAAGCCCATCTCAAACTCAGAAATCATCAGCGTCAGATCGCAACGGTAGATCGCGGCGATTTCGCGCTGCGCCATGTCGTCTTCCGCCATCACCGCATACAGGCTGGCGGGGTCTGCCTCGACAGCGCCGAGCTGGTTTTTCTCGGACTCGTTGCGGCAGTTCTGCTGGGCTTGTTTGAGTAAAGTCTGGCGCGCATGGCGCAGGCTGTGCAAGTCGCTGGTATCGAGTACGCGCAAAGCGTCCGGGCAAATTTGCTCGACCCGCCAGCCGAACTGTTCTTCGGTAAAAAACCGGTCAAACAGCACCATGTCGGGTTGATACCCGGCGATGAATTGATCAAAACTGGCGCAGTTGAGCGTAATGCTTTTTTCTTCTACCTGCAGCGCGGACAGGTCGGCGCGGTGCTCGGATAAGGCGGCCGCACTGGCAAATACCACTTGCCAGCCTTGGGCGCGAAACAAGGCCAGCAATTCCATCATACGGGTGCCCGCCGCCGAAGAATTTGGCTCTGGCCAGACGTAACCGAGGATCAGGATTTTTTGCATATAAATTGATTATTAGGGGGAGTATTATTTATTGCGCATACAGAATAGGCGCAAACAGGCTATTTTATCCCATACCCCACCCAGTATATGCTTAAGATGGCTATGTTCAGGTTATCTGTTGATACTCCGTTCGCAAAGCATGAAACAAGAACTGTTGCGGTGTCGCCATGTCTTTGCATCGATCAAGCAAGCGACGCCAGCCAAGATAGTTCGCCAGGTATTTCGTCGCTACGCCATG
>NZ_JAUSFI010000110.1 GCF_030651495.1 Undibacterium sp. | reverse complement strand
TCGATAACGGTCATTGTCATTTTGTATGGGCGGCGAAATGCTGTTGAATTGTTGAGAAACCTAAAAGTGACCCTGCCCAAGACGCAATCCCCATGCGCCTTTGCAGGCAGTCTGCTCTGCAAGCCGCATGGGGATTGCGTCTTGGGCATGCCCTCTAGTTAAATCACATCAAACCATTTTGCACGCCCTGATCGACCAATCTGGTTCGGTTTATCAGTTTGGCGATTAATAAATCTGTCTAACATCCGTCATGCCAATATCACCAATATTAGCAACACTCAATTTTGCCCCTTGCGTACCAGAGGTAATACTAGAAACGAGTCCAAAACTGAGCAATGTCGCATCTAATTTTTTATCGGCAGCATTTGCACTGACTTCGAACTGATAGACCCCATTTACGGCGGTGGCGCCGCTATCGGTCTTGCCATCCCAACTCATGGTACTTACCCCGGCGGGTGTTAATCCAAGATCCATTGTTCTGACGATGGTTCCAGCTGCATCTTTAATACTAACTTGGAGCTTATCGGCCGATTGCGGCAATTCAACCCCAAATATTGATTTACCATCCGTTAAGCCAATCGCATTTCCCGGCGCAATCACGCCATGCCCTATCATGCTCGCTGCCTGCAAATTCTGACTGGTCTGAAAGCTCGCATTCAATGCTGTTACGGTAGCATTTAATTTATCAATCCCCGTTACTGTTGATAATTGCGCCAATTGGCTAGTCACTTGCGCGTTATCCATCGGGTTCAAGGGATCTTGATTTTTCATCTGCGTCACCAGCAAGGTCATGAAGCGATCCTGCGCTTCTTGCGTTGTACTCTTGGCGACGCTGCCACTATTCATGGTCGCAAGTAAACTTGGGTCAACGGCGTTGGTTTGTACGGTAGTCATAGTGAGTTCTCTCTCAGTTCTATCTATTAAGCGATTACTGGCCCAGAGTCAGCGTCTTGAGCAGCATGGTCTTGGCAGCATTCATGGTTTCCACATTGGTCTGATATGAGCGCGAAGCAGAAATCATATTAACCATTTCTTCTACGACATTGACATTTGGCATGGCCACATACCCCTTTTCATCAGCGAGTGGATGTTTCGGGTCATACATCATTTTCGGTGGATTGGCGTCTTCCACCACTTCACTGACCTTCACTCCAGTAGACACAGAATCTGCCACTGGTACCGCGCTGAACACCACTTGCTTGGCCTTGTAAGGCTGACCATTTGAACTGGTAACGCTATCGGCATTTGCCAGATTACTGGATACGACATTCAGACGTTGCGCCTGCGCGCTCATCGCCGAACCTGCCACATTAAAAATGTTAAATAGCGACATGATGATTAACCCTGTATCGCCGCAAGCATATTGCGGATCTGCATATTCAGAAGAGTAAGACTAGCCTCATAACGGAGCGAGTTATCCGTGAACTGATTGCGCTCCACATCCATATCCACCGTATTCCCATCCACACTGCCTTGTGAGATGGTACGGTAGAGCGGGCTTACGCCATTCTGCGCACCCTGAACATCCAGATGGGTAGCTGAAGTTTTTGCCAAATCGGCAGAAACTTGACCACCTTTAAGACTAAGCGCGTGATTCATCGCAGCAGAAAAATCGATGTCACGCGCCTTATAATTGGGCGTGTCAGCATTCGCAATATTCGATGCCAACAATTGCTGACGCTGTCCCCGGATAGATAATGCCGCTTCATGGAACCGCATGAAATCATCAATTTTGCCAACCATATTTCCTCCATCGATCAACTAACTACAACACAACAAACATTTAAACGGTTTTTGATATTTTTCATATTACGTCCCCAAGATTCACTCCGATCACACGATCATCGCTAGAAAACCCCGCCTATTCACCCATTTAAGAGTTTGGGTAAGCACATAAAATGACAATCTGTGTTCTGCGTCGAGAGTAATATGAAAAAGATCATCACCTTGTTCCTTCTAGGAATAAGTCAATTGGCACTGGCTCAAGCAGATATTCAAATTCAAGATCCAATTGAGTTACGCCGGGTAGCGGAAGATTTTTTGCGATTACAAACGACCGGGCATCTCGGAAAAGTGGACATTACGACAGGGCAAATCGACAGTCGGTTAAAGTTACCGGCATGCCTCAATTTGTCAGCCTTTCTCCCCCAAGGAAGCAAAACGTGGGGGAAAATGACCTTGGGAATTCGCTGCACAGCTCCGAAACCTTGGACTATCTATCTTTCAGCACAAGTGAAAGTATCTGGCGATTACTATGTAGCCGCCACGCCATTATTGCAAGGACAAATCATTACAGCCAATGACATTAGCAAAGTGAGTGGCGATCTTTCGACACTGCCAGTAGGTGTGATTACAAATCCTGCTCAGATAATAGGAAGATCACTGGCTACCTCACTCACATCGGGCAGTGTATTGAGAATGGAGGCACTGAAGGCGTCTCTTGCTGTTCAACAAGGGCAATCAGTTCGCGTCACAAGTACAGGGACTGGCTTCCAAGTCACGACAGATGGGTTGGCATTAAACAATGCCAACGAAGGGCAGATTGCCAAGGCCAAAACTTTATCTGGTCAAGTGGTCAGCGGAATTGCGAGAATTGGCGGGATCATTGAAATCAACTATTAGTGGCTGCAATGATAAGTTGATAAAATATTTCTTCGAGCAATATTAAAGTTTAAAATAACGCAGCCGATATACAGTATGTAGATGTATATAAATACCACCATTGAGGGTACTGCTGTGAAAATCGATGACGCACTAAACAAGGCCGCTGGACTTCCTGCAAGTCCAACGCAAACACGTACAGAGAAATCTCCAGAGAAGGCGGAAGTTGCTACTACACCTTCACATAGTGTACAGATTTCTTCTCTTTCTACGCAATTACAAGCTCTGCAAAACACCCAAGCTGGGGGGGCAGTATTTGCGACTAAAAAGGTAGAAGAAATCAAACTAGCGATTTCTGAAGGTCGTTTTCAAGTGAATGCGGAAAAAGTAGCTGATGGACTTCTAGAAACCGTTAAAGATTTACTCAACGCCAGAAAACGATAATCATGAGCCTGACAAACTTCAGTTTGCCAAAATTGCATGAGTGCTTGCAAGAAGAAGTTGATGCGATGCTATCTTTGGCTGAATTACTGAAGGCAGAACAGGCGTCACTTATCGATGGTAATGTCGAGAAATTGGGCGAACTGACTCAAGAAAAAAGCCGACGGATTACACTTCTGGCAGAATTAGAAAAAAAGCGTAATGCCTATCTGATTCAACTTGGCTACTCTTCCGATGCAAAAGGGATGCAAGATTATCTGTCACACCCGTCAACAGAAATTTTGGCTGCAGAATACTGGGGAAATTTATTGCAAATTTCAGAACAAGCAAAAGAAAGTAATCGTGCCAACGGAATATTAATTAACCGTCAATTGACCAAAAATCAGAGCGCACTCAATATACTCCAACAGAATAACCCTGCTGGCTCAATGTATGGCCCCAACGGCCAATCAACAAATAGCAACTTGTCAGGACGCGGATTTGTTATTGGTTAACTTCAGTCACTCGACGAAGTCTATTTACAAAAAATCAAAATACCAAAGCTAGATTAATTCGAAACGTCTTTCTTATTAATAGAATTAACTGGTACTTCAACCACCTGCTCTGGCAACATCGCAAGAATTGTTACCGTTACCCGTCGATTTCTAGCTCTTCCTTCAAGTGTTTCATTGGACCCAACAGGTAATTTAGGTCCCTGCCCCACTGCGGTCATGCGATTTTCATCGACACCATTTTCCGTAAATAGTCGTACCACGGTACTAGCACGAACAGCAGATAACTCCCAATTTGACGGGAAAATAGAGTTTTTAATAGGAAGAATATCGGTAAATCCTTCTACCTGAATAGCATGATTATCAGTTTTTAATACTGATGCGATAGCTTTAAGCGCTAAATTTGAGTCTTCATTTAATTTTGCATCTCCTGGCGCGAATAAGACACTCGCATTAATCTCAATAGCTATACCTCGGCTAGTCTGAGTAACCCTGACCTTACCCTCTCGTACCAAAGGCTCAAGAACCGAGAGAATATCCCGCGCCATTCCCGTCATTTGCTCTCGCTCCCTACGTAATGGCTCTGCATTTTTTTGCTTCACCATCGGTAGGGGATCTAGTTTTATTGGTTTTTCTGAGGGAACATTAGTAATTTTTCCTGATGGAATCAATGCACTTCCAAATGCGCCTGTTAATGAATTCGAGAGAACGCGGTATTTACCTTCATTGAGTGAGGATATGGCGTACATCACCACAAAAAAAGCAAACAGCAAGGTCATAAAATCAGCGTAAGACACCAACCATCTATCATGGTTATCGGGTTCTTCGTAATATTTTTTTCTTGCCATATTTTTTAGATCAGTGCTTATGATTTGACAGTCGTTCCTCAACAATGCGCGGACTATCACCTTGAGCAATACTGTAAAAAATATCTGCCAACATTTCCCTGCGAACAACTTCGCGACCAACTATTTCTTTAAGCTTATTACCGACAGGAAGAAAAAATAAATTGGCCAAACCTACGCCATATATTGTCGCTACAAAAGCAACTGCGATACCATTGCCGAGTTTACTAGGATCAGTGAGATTCTCCATAACGTGAATCAATCCCAAGACTGCACCCAAAATACCAATAGTCGGAGAATATCCCCCTGCCGCGTCCCAAATTCTAATAGCTTGACGTTGCTCCATTTCATAAAAAGAAATATCAACATCAAGAATTTCTTTTAATCGCGATGGATCGATACCGTCAATAACCAAACGTAAACCTTTCCCGATGAATGGATCCTTGGAAGACTCCATATACCGTTCGAGACTAAGAAAGCCCTCTCGACGAGCAACTACGCTCCAGATCAACGCATCTTGAACATTTTTTTTACTGGTGTCTTCTGGCATGGATACGATCCACTTTATCATCCGTAAGCCACGGATAAAAATAGGCATACGGCTTTGCAGCAGTACAGCACCAATAGTGCCAACCACAACAATAACGAATGCTGCTGGTTGAACTAACGATGAGAGTCGCCCCCCCTCCAACGCCTGTCCGAATACAATACCAAAAATTATAAGTACTAATCCTACTAAGCTAGCCCAGTCCACGCTCTCTCCCGTAAAGATACCCTAAGTCGGGCTACTGCTTGACTGTGAAGTTGCGACACCCTAGATTCAGATACTCCCATAACTGCACCAATTTCTTTCAGATTCAGTTCCTGCTCATAATACAATCCCATCAAGAGTTTTTCCCGTTCAGGTAAACTATTGATCGCATCAATGACGGCATCACGAAAATCCCCATGCAATAAATTTTGAAGCGGATCTCCCGACTGATCTGAAGAATAATGATCGAGGAAATGTTCCTTGGTATCAGCATCATGAAAATCTTCATAGTAGACTAATTGATGTCCACCACTTTCTCCTAGTAACTCCTGATAATCCAAAAGAGATAATTTGAGATGCTTGGCAACCTCAGTCTCCATTGGCGCGCGACCAAGTTTTTGTTGCAACAAATTCATGGCATTTTCAATTTTTCGCATGTTTTGGCGCACTCCACGAGGCAACCAGTCACTACTGCGTAACTCATCTAGCATTGCACCGCGTATGCGCTGAACTGCATATGTTTCAAATTGAGCACCATGATTATCTTCGTATCGGTTGACGGCATCAAGCAAGCCTATCATACCGGCCTGTACAAGATCATCTACCTCTACGCTGGGCGGCAACCTAGCTTTTAACTGGAAAGCCAGGCGTTTAACAAGGGGAGCATGCTCCCTAAGTAATGAATTTTTATCCGATTTTCCGCTGGCGGTGTACATAAGTATTTATATTTCTAGGCGAACACCTAGATTAGGAATTTTTTGTAAACCAAAAGTTGATCGCGCAGCCAGTGAAAAGTGTTCAGCTAAACGAGAAAAAGCCAAAGATGCTCCTGCCAAAGGAAAAGCGTCTATTACAGAGCGTCCCAAGTAAGCTGCTTTTTTCATATGGTCATCTTCTGGCACGTAGCCAACAAAATGCAATGGTACTGCAAGATATCGACTTGCAGCTTGAGCCATATTAGTATAGATTAGTCTTGCTTCTTTTTCCGTCGAACCGGACACCAAGATTCCATAGGAACGCCGACCAATTCTATTGTTCACACGTTTAATCAAGCCATATGCTGTTTTAATCGTGGTTGGATTGGCTGACACTTGCATAACTATCTCGCTTTCATCCAAAGAAGCGAGAGGAAATGCATCATTCAGATCTATTTCACTGTCAACAATCACCACATCTGAGCGATTTACTGCCACATCAAATACGCGCGATAAGCGTCGAAAATTTTCAGCAGGGAGACTGGTTGAAGCCGTTGCATACTTTGACAGCATCGTAATCGAAAATCCTGATGATATTATTTTTATCGCATCTTGCATTGTACGCTGTTGTCGAGCAACATCCAACAAGGTCTGATCAGCATTTGCATTCAACCATGCGCCTATGCTGTTCTGTGAAGATCTTGCATCGACCATTAATACTTGCTGCCCCTGCCTAGCGAGCGATACACCCAAGTTAATCAGCATTCCGCTTTTTTCATTTTCATGTAATGCTGACAAAAAAGTCAATACCCTTGGTTTGGGCCCTTCAAGCATGCGACGTAAACCCTCCGCTTGATCAAAATTAGCCAAGAGACACCTCCATCATGTTGCGAATCACCTGGCTGTCGCCATATCTGGCGGCACTAGCCATCAAAATAGGCAACTCATCATCCTGAAACTTGAAAGCAGCCGTTTCACGTTTTAGCTTAAATGCGCGATCCACCAAATGCTGCTTATTAGCGACATGAAGATCTTCCGGGACACGCTGACCGCTAGCAACATAATAAACATTTAATTTTTGACGAATAGCGATATCCAGTGCACCACCGATGGTTGCCGCCTCATCAAGCTTGGTCAAAATACAGCCAGCTAAACCATTTCCTTGATACGCACGAACAACTTCACTAAGTGTTTCACCCGTTGATGTAGCATTGATGCAAAGTAAGCGCTTAACATTGGCATCGGCCCCCGACAGCATCGCTACTTGTTCAGTCACCATCTTGTCGCGCTGACTAACACCAACAGTATCAATCAAAACAGTATGTTTATTCTTTAGTTCAGACAAAGCAATGCGTAGATCAGCTTCATCCTTAACTGAATGCACCATTACACCCAGAATTTTCCCATATATACGAAGCTGCTCATATCCGCCAATACGGTAGCCATCTGTAGTAATCAACGCTAATTTAGCAGGCCCATGGCGCATGACACAACGTGCCGCCAATTTCGCCGTAGTTGTTGTTTTACCAACTCCAGTTGGACCAACTAAAGCATAAACTCCACCCTTCTCCAAAATTTCGCTTTCATTGCTGATCGTCGATAAATTATTGGTTAGTATTGATTTGATCCAGTTCATGCCATTTGATACGAGCTCGGCCGCTGGTAATTTATCAACCAGATACCGCGACAAACTTGCGCTAAAGCCTGCAGCCAGCATTTCTTTCATAATTTCAACCTTTTGTGGCTGACGTGTTTGTGTATTCGCCCAAGAAAGTTCCGCTAATTGACCTTCAAGCATTCCCCTCATCGAGCGAATTTCATTCATCACCGCTGACATATCATGAGGATTTATACTTCCGCCCCCAAAAGATGGGCCTGCGCCAACAGGATCAGTACTGCCTTCAAAATCAGAATTAATTCTAGGAGTAAACTTAGGCGTATCTGAAATTGGGCCCATGTCGTTAGAAGGTGTGGTGATAGAGCTGATCGCTTCATCTGCCATAGCCAAAATCTCCACCTTCCCATCCACTATACGATTGGATAAGATGACCGCATCCGACCCAAGTGCGTCACGCAACATACGGATCGCCTCGCGCGACGTATTTGCCGAAAATTTTCTAACGTTCATAATTGCCCTCCAACCAGGCTAGTAACTCTAATTGTTTTTGTTTCTGGTAATTCTGCATGCGACAGCACTTTTAATTGCGGCAAAGTTCGTCTCAGAAAACGAGATAACAAAGCGCGTAGAGGGCCAGGTACTAACAACACAGGAGTCAATCCCATTTGTTCTTGATGTTGCGCCGCAGCCTCGGTCTGACTTGCTAAGGTATCAGCGAGCCCCGGTTCTATTCCCGTCCCATCTGGGCCACTGGTTTGCAATGCTTGCATCAGCAACCGTTCAAGTCGATTATCTAACGTCATGACTGTGAGTTCATTACCCGAAGGGAAAATTTGTTGCACGATAGATCTTCCCAGCGCGATACGTACCTGAGCCGTGAGTTCGCTAGCATCCTGAGTTTGCATTGCATATTCAGAGAGCGTTTCAATGATGGTCCGCATATCTCGAATATGCACACCTTCTATTAAAAGATTTTGCAAAACTTTTTGCAAAATTGACAATGGTAATATTTTCGGTACCAAATCTTCTATCAGTTTGGGCGTATCTTTTGCCAAGTGATCAATCAGTTGCTGAACCTCATGACGGCCGAGTAATTCTGCCGCATGTGTAGTGATTAAATGATTTAAATGAGTCGCAATCACAGTACCCGCATCAACTACGGTGTAACCCATCGACTGCGCCTGTTCGCGCATACTCGAATCAATCCAGACAGCAGGCAAACCAAATGCGGGATCTGTTGTAAGCACGCCGGGCAAGGTACCAGATACCATACCAGGATCAATGGCAAGATACTGACCTGTGTTTGCCTCTCCTGTACCAACATCGACACCTTTGAGAGTAATTCTATAGGCTGATGGCTTTAATTCAAGATTGTCACGGATATGCACAGGCGGAGAAAGAAATCCTACTTCTTGTGCAAATTTTTTGCGTATACCTTTAATCCTTTTTAGCAACTCTCCGCCTTGAGCCTTATCAACCAAAGGGATAAGGCGGTAACCGACTTCCAATCCCAATGTATCCACAGGCAAAATATCTTGCCAAGTTGCCTCTTCCATCTCTGGCGCTGACGTTTGAACCTCTGTTTCTTTTTTGGTTTCGTCAGAAATTTCAGCCTGAGATTTTTTTGTTAGCAAATAACCACCGCCACCCAAAATTGCTGCTAACAAAATGAAAGCAATATGAGGCATTCCAGGAATGATCCCCATCCCCCCAATGATCACTGCAGTAATCTGAAGCACTTGAGGCTTGGCAAATAACTGTCCGATCAATTGTCCACCAATATCCTGATCACTTGCCACTCTCGACACCACAACACCAGCTGCTGTTGAGATAATTAAAGAAGGAATCTGTGCAACAAGGCCATCGCCAATCGCAAGCAAGGTATAGGTTTTTAAGGCTGTGGCAAACTCAAGATCATGCTGAACGACACCTACAATTAGGCCACCGATCATATTGATGATCGTTACCAAAATTCCTGCCACAGCATCACCTCTTACATATTTACTAGCACCATCCATCGCTCCATAAAACTCTGCTTCCTGTGCCACTTCAGTGCGCCGACGACGCGCCTCTTGCTCCGCGATCAGGCCAGCGTTCAAATCCGCATCAATCGCCATTTGCTTACCCGGCATTGCATCCAATGCAAAGCGCGCCCCAACTTCGGCAATACGCCCTGCACCTTTGGTAACAACCGTAAAATTTATAATCGTCAGAATAATAAACACTACGATACCTACCGTATAGTTACCACCAATCAAAAAATGACCAAATGCTTCAATCACTTTACCAGCAGCATCTGGGCCAGTATGCCCCTCTGTCAGCACAACCCTAGTCGATGCTACGTTTAAAGATAAGCGCAACATCGTGCTGACCAACAACACCGTTGGGAATACCATGAAGTCAAGGGGTTTTACAGTGTACAAACTTGTTAGCAAAACTATAATTGCTAACGCAATATTAAAACTAAAAAATACATCTAGCACGAAGCCCGGCAAAGGCAAGATCATCATTGCCAGCATCATAATGATTAATATTGGAGCCGCAAGCGCCTTACTGGCCATGCCACTTATCCAACTGGGTAATTTCAAACTATTCATACTGCGGCTCCAACCTGATTATTTGGATCTAACTCTGGAGGCACATACAGATCAGATGGTTCGGTAGGTCGAATACCACCATGTTGGCGAAAACCGCGTAACTGAAACACATAAGCCAGCACTTCCGCTACCGCGGCATACAGGGTTTCAGGTATTTCATCTCCAAGCTCTGTATGCTTGTACAGGGCACGAGCAAGTGGCGGAGCTTCCAACAAAGGAATATTATTTTCAGCGGCCAACTCACGAATTTTTGCCGCGACGACATCTGCACCTTTAGCAACCACTCTAGGGGCGCCAAAACCACCTTCTTTGTATTTCAAAGCCACAGCGAAATGAGTAGGATTAGTCACAATCACGTCCGCAGTAGGCACTTCAGCCATCATACGACGCCTTGCCATCTCCCTTTGCTGTTGACGAATTTTTGCTTTAATCTGAGGATTGCCGTTCGCCTCTTTAGATTCTTGAACCACTTCCTGATGTGTCATTTTCAGCTTATTCGCGTAGTGCCACATTTGATAAGGTGCATCAATTAATGCGATCAAAATTAAAGCACCAACTATTGATAAAAAACACACACCAAGCATATTGCCAAGATGTGCACTACCCTGCCTCAAAGGTTCAAGTGCAAGCCCAAATATCGCATTTTTTTGATTAGACACAACCATTAAGGCAACACTGCCAACCAAAATTGTTTTAACGATCGCCTTAATTAGTTCGACACCAGCTCTCGCCGATATCATGTTACCCAACCCCGATATTGGGTTCATTCTGGAAAAATTTGGTTGCAAAGCCTTGGCGCTAAAGACCCACCCGCCGATAAGCACTGGAGATCCGACAGCCACAATTAAGAGCAAACCTGCAATAGGTGAAAATGCCAATAATACATCTTGAATACTAGCGGCAATTCGAGCAAACAACATATCAGAATCATAAGCAAGAGTGCGCTCTAAAGACAATCCCGCTACGAGCGAGTGAGACATTTGTCGAATCAACCCATCTCCAAAAACCCAAAGTGCCCAACCCGCCGCCAATAAAATGGTGCAGGTAGACAATTCTCTTGAACGCGGAACATCCCCCTCTTCGCGCGCCTCTTCCAAACGTTTGGATGACGCGGGTTCAGTTTTTTCAAGATCACTATCTTCGGCCATTGCAAACTCCTGTTCATTTTCAGTAAATAATCAACGCGGTACATTGGCAAATTTATAGCTATGATTATTCTCGAAATAGAACAATTGAGATGCTATGAACAAATGAGGAATCCCCCCCTATTTCAAATGAATAAAATAGAAAAAAGTATTCAAAGCGACAATGACGCCAAATCACGCAATTAAACATGAGTGAGTTTATAAAAATAATAAGGAACGTAAGAAAGTATGCGGACAGCAATAGATAAATCTGAAGTGCGACCTCAGAAGGCTTGGCAAACAAAGTGCCAAAAAAAAACCGACGGCAAACTGCACCGTCGATTCACTTAAAAAGTGATTATTTTTTAAGTTGAAGTAATATTTTTTGCCCAGACTAAAGCAGATAAATGCGCTTTATTCACATCAATTGGTTTAATGCGTAACGACTCTGCCAAAGAACCCACCAACATGCTATTTAATTCGCAGGCCTCTGCCAATGCCAGATAGGGGCCGTAAATGCCACTCCTTGAAATCAAGGCCTCAGTCACGGACTCAGGCAATTGTATAGAAGATAATACTTCAGACATCGGCAAACCGAGCAATCGATCTAATAAAGAAAACATTCCTGAAACAAACAAATTTTCAGCTTCCGTTTTGGACATATATGGTTGCCCCAGCAACTCGGCGAAACGCCCACGAACAATTGCTGTTTCCAGTAATACAGGTGAACTTCCATTGGTACTGGCGGTTGCCAATAGCAAAGAGAGCCATCGATATAGTGGACTGTAACCAAGAATTGTAACGGCGTGCTTAAGAGATTGGACTTCCGTCCGTAGTCCAAAACCGGCAGAGTTAATATATCTAAGTAACTTATAGGCAAGCGCTGCATCACGCTTTACCACTGTCTCTAATTGTTGAACATCAGCATTTTTTCTAATCATCTCCATTAATTGCAATATGGTAGTTTGGGCTGAGTTCAAACCCTTTTGGGCTGGATTTGGACGCGGAATTAAATGCAGCTTACCAACAAAACTATCCAGTCCTAAAGCTGCGCATGCATCAAAATCGTGCCAATTGGCGACTTTCCGTGAAACCATCCGAATTTCAGATTGCTTCAATGCAGCATACATTTTGGCCTGAGAAGAAAAATTTCCAGCATCGAACTGTACTTCTATGTGGGAAATTTGAGCAAAAAAAGACCTCTCAAGTGTGCTCAAATCGGCATCTTTCATGCATATGCCATATCCAAGTTGTCGCAATTCCTTAATTGCTTCCAGTGTTGAGCTGTTGGTAAAGTCCTTTTTTGATAAAATCAGTACTGTGTTTTTTGGGGGTAATAATTTCAATCCTTCAGCACGTAACAGTTCCGGTACTGCATCTAAAAATAGCATGCTGTCACCTAAAAGAAACCCAGTTTCTTCATCATTAAGTTGCTCGGCCACAAATTCCATCAGCGAACTAAAATCCCCGATGCTTAATTCTGTTGTTTGCTCTGGATGCTGCCAAGATAATTGGAAGCCGATGACACGCTGTTTAGGGTCAAGCAAGGGCTCTCTAACGATGAAATTAACTTCATTCATAACTTGATTAATGAGTGTGTAGAGATAGATTGGAAAAGTATTTTATGACCTGCATTCAAAACCTAGACTATCGAGCAAATCACCTACTTGCCCCTGATTAGACACAATGTCAGACTTTCCCTCTGGGGTGATCTAAGGACCATTAAGCAAACCATTGGTTACTTCTTTTTTTTCTTCGGGAGAATACTCAACCAATAGTTGCACCAATTGCCGCTCAAGATTCTGTGCAAGCTCTGTTACTTTTTTTATCACCTGACCAGTCAAATCCTGAAAGTCTTGTGCCATCATGATATCCATCAGATGTGCGTTAGTATCAAGACTATTAGTATTAATCACCGTCAAATATCCTAAGGTCTGATTCGCCATCTGTTTATACTGCACAACAGATGCAGATTGCGCAAATAAAGCGTAGATCTCGGAGGAAATTTTTTTCGCGCCAACATCAAGAGACTCTTGAAGGGGAATTGCGAGATCTGTTGCATTCAAAACCCGTTGAGCTGCTTGCTCTGACATTTTTGCAACATAATCAAGCCTATCTCTTGCATCTGGAATATCCTCGGCAGCTCGCTCAAGTAGCTTATCCAATCCCAATCCGCGCAAACTGTCATGTAACAATCTAGTCATATGACCGACTCGCATCAAGATCTCGTCATGCTGAACATTTTCGTCTATATTTTCACTCATTTTTGATCTCGATTGAGGTAAATTTAGTTAAGATGCTTTCCCCAATTTTTCAAAAATTTTTGATAACTTTTCATCAAGAGTGGCAGCAGTAAATGGTTTGACTACATAACCATTTGCCCCAGCTTGAGCGGCAGCTATAATATTTTCCTTTTTTGCTTCGGCAGTCACCATCAATACTGGCAATTTTGCTAGAGCAGGATCTGCACGTATGTGTTGCAACATGGTCAAACCATCCATATTTGGCATATTCCAATCGGAAATCACAAAATCAAAATCACCGTTCTTCAGTTTAGCCAAACCCAAGGCACCATCTTCTGCCTCATCAACATTGGAGTAGCCAAGCTCCTTTAATAAATTTCGAACTATTCGACGCATCGTTGAAAAATCATCAACAACTAAAAACTTAAGATTCTGATCAGCCATGAATTACTCCATTATTTCTTTAAAGACAGTTATAAACATTATCGGTTAAATTAATACAAAGTGGTACGCAAATCACATAACAAAATAAATTTATTCAACTTAAACCCGTAAGGATCGACTTCCATGCTGGGCAAGATAATGTAGAATTTTTGAAGGGAGTTCATTTAATGGAGCAACTTCATGTGTCGCACCTATGGCAATTGCTTCACGAGGCATTCCAAATACAACACATGTTGCCTCATCCTGAGAAAAATTGTACGCTCCAGCATTCTTCATTTCTAACATACCAACAGCACCATCTTTGCCCATACCAGTAAGAATAACGCCGACGGCATTCTTTCCAGCATATATTGCAGCAGAACGAAACAACACATCAACCGAAGGACGATGTCGATTAACCGGTGGTCCGCTATCAAGTTGTGTAATGTAATTTGCACCACTGCGCCCCAACATCAAATGAGAATGCCCAGGAGCAATATAAGCATGTCCTGGCAAAACTCGCTCCCCCCCTGCTGCTTCGCTCACAGAAATCTTACAAAGACCATCCAAACGTTTGGCAAAAGAACGTGTGAACCCCTCTGGCATATGCTGAGTAATTAATATCCCGGGGCAATCCGAAGGCATTTGAATCAAAAAATTCTTAATCGCTTCCGTTCCGCCGGTCGATGCACCAATAATTATTAATTTTTCACTACTAGTTAGTGGATTCCTCACTAACGGCAAGGTCCCTAGAGTTACATTTTCATCGCCAACTAAATGCTTGGATCGAGGTTTTATTCGGGCTTTTGAGGCAGCACGAATTTTATCGCAAATCAATTCCGTGTACTCAAGCATGCCGCTCTGAATCGAAAGCTTTGGTTTTGTTACAAAATCCACAGCTCCAAGTTCCAATGCACGCATAGTAATTTCTGATCCTCGCTCGGTCAGTGAGGAAACCATAATAACGGGCATCGGCCTAAGTCGCATTAATTTTTCCAAAAAATCTAACCCATCCATTTTCGGCATTTCGACATCTAATGTCAAAACGTCAGGGTTAGTTTGCTTGATCAACTCTCTTGCCACTAAAGGGTCGGGGGCAACTCCCACAACCTCCATGTCTGGTTGACTTCCAATAATTTCAGTCAACACACTTCTAATTAGCGCAGAGTCATCAACGATCAATACTTTAATTTTCATAAAACCAGTCCACTACAAAACAATCTTTCATCAAATTCATATTCAAAACAGATCCACCTCACCACTAATAGGTGTAGTCTTAAGGCGACTGGCATAATCTTGCTCTCGTTTTTTCAGCGTATCGTTGTGCTCCACTTTGAGTTTTTTGACCAATACTTTCCCTGTTTTCGGGAAAAAATAAACTTTTCTTGGATAAATATCGTTCAAATCTTCGGCAATTACACGCATTTTTTCTATTCTCAGGTAATCCAGAACAAACTTAGCATTTCTTTGGCCAACATTAATCGCAGTAAATCCACGTAATACATTCCCTCCACCAAAAACCTTAGCTTCCATATTTTCACGTTTGGCACCAGCTTTTAGCAATTCATTAATTAATACTTCCATCGCATATGTACCATAGCGCATGGAAGCAGAAACCGGATTATCTGAATCACCTCCGCCATCAGGCAGCATAAAATGATTCATTCCTCCGACGCCAGAAACTCGATCTCGAATACAAGCAGAAACACAGGACCCTAGCACCGTCACAATTAACATATCTTTTCCTGTGAAATAAAATTCTCCAGGCAAAATTTTTGCGGCATCACAATCAAATGTTCTATCAAAATAAATGTTCGTGGCAAAGTGCTCTTCACTTAATTGACTCATGGATCAACCTTGTTCGAATGATTCGATGTCGCTTTTTTGCGTATTTCATGCAGACTAGCCAACTCATAAACCGTTTTACCTTTAAGTTTAAAATCATCCGAAACGTATAGGAAATTTTCGGAATGTCCAGCAAAAAGTAATCCATTCGGCTTCATTAAAGGTGCAAATTTTTTTAAAATTTTCCCCTGCGTTAACTTATCAAAATAAATCATTACATTACGACAAAAAATGGCATCAAACTCACCATTAACTGACCAAACATCAGCCAATAAATTAAGCTGCTTAAATGAAATCAAATCTCTTAACTCAGGTCTAACTCGCACCAAACCTTCTTGTGCCCCCCTACCTCTGAGAAAAAATCGACGAATTCTCTCCGGTGACATTTTATCAAGTCGATCAATGTTGTACACACCTTGAGATGCAGTCGCAAGAACGCTAGTATCTATATCAGTAGCAACAATGTGCACCGGTGGAGTCAAGGTTCCAAACGTCTCACACAACGCAATGGCTATAGAATAAGGTTCCTCTCCGGTAGAACTGGCGGAACACCATACATTAATTTTTTCCTTTCGATTTTTTACATGCTCTGTCAAAATCGGAAAATGATGTTCCTCTCGAAAAAAAGATGTGAGATTGGTAGTCAATGCGTTTGTAAATGCCTCCCATTCCGTACCAATAGATTCTCTTTCAAGACAATCTAGATAGACCGAAAATGAACTAACTCCGGTTGCGCGCAGTCGACGAGCTAGGCGACTGTACACCATTTCTTGTTTACTATCGGCAAGGGAAATTCCTGCTTTTTTATAGATCAAATCCCTGACGCGATCAAAATCTTTACTATTAAAAACAAACTCTTTGGTGGTCTCCGCTTTGTTTTTTTCTACGGATTTGGTCATTAAAATTTCCTTGATTTCAGAGATCTATCGATACTAAATTGAAACGCGATGATATCTTTTTTGAGATTTGAATAAACACTCAACTGATTTTGATCACATACACGAAATGTACTGGTTAATTGATTTAGCTAAAATAAAGTTTCAGCAAAGAAAACACAATACATGCAGAATTAGGTCCCTTTGTAAGAGATCGCTCAAAAAAATCGTATTCCGGCAGTGAACCATAGAGGAAAATATTTGCACAAATGAGGATGCACCAACTACGCAATAGGGACTCATTTGTGCAGCAAACATTAAATAATTAGACCACCCAATAAGTATTATAAAAGTTAATAAGAAATATATTCACCTAAGAAAAAATATTCAACTTGTAAAAATTTTTGACATAAAAAAGAAATTTTTTTATTTTTATTAATTTACATAAATAGCAACCGCTCACTTTGCTTAGAGTAAATATTGAATAATGTCGTCTGAATAAATCAAATTGAATATCATCACAACTTAAAACTCTGCCCACTCGCTCATTGACTCGCTCGAAGATAGATTGTTTTGTTTGGAAACCAAATTACTTGAGTCTTTAGAATTTGCCGACATTATGACTTGTCTCTGTGCCGACTTTGCGACCTTGTTACGAATATGTCGATTAACTCCAGCCATAGTCTTTATCGCTGCACCAGTACCCAATCGGTCAGTTAGCTTAAATACACTAACGGCCTTTGTTAGTGCCAATGCCTGCTCCTCCATACTCTCTGCCGCCGCCGCCGCTTGCTCTACCAATGCCGCATTTTGTTGAGTCATTTCGTCCATTTGCGTAATTGCCAAATTGACTTGTTCAATGCCAGCACTTTGTTCCTGACTCGCTGCAGCAATCTCACTCATAATATCCGCGACATGTTGAACACTAGTGACTATTTCATTCATAGTTTTGCCAGCCTCATCCACTAACCTACTACCTTGATCCACCTTATCTACTGAATCAGCTATGAGTGTCTTGATTTCTTTGGCTGCACTTGCACTACGTTGTGCAAGATTACGTACCTCCGCTGCGACAACCGCGAATCCTCGTCCTTGCTCACCAGCCCTTGCAGCCTCTACCGCAGCATTAAGTGCCAATATATTTGTCTGAAAGGCAATTCCATCTATCACACTAATAATATCGACTATCTTGCGAGAACTCTCTTTGATTGACCCCATAGTATCGACCACTTGACCAACAACTGCTCCGCCTTTGACTGCAACACTGGAGGCTGAAACAACAAGTTGATTAGCTTGTCTTGCATTGTCTGCATTTTGTTTAACTGTCGATGTTAACTCCTCCATTGAACTGGCAGTTTCCTCCAATGAACTGGCCTGTGATTCAGTTCTGCTCGACAGATCAGCATTACCTGAAGCTATTTCTTGTGATGCTATAGTGATAGTTTCGGTTCCTATGCGAACTTGGCCAACAGTATTAGCCAAACTATCATTCATTTCTTTTAGCGCATTTAAAAGCGATGAAACTTCATCTTTACCAACCACCGTGACCTGAGAAGACAAGTCACCGCTAGCCACTTTTTCTGCGACGTCAAGTGCCTCTTGCAAAGGCTGAGTAATACTTCTTGTAATAATCCAAGCAAAAAATACCCCAACTAACAAAGCTATAAGTAATACCGAAAAGAGCAAATAATTCATATTTGAACTTGATGCAGCTGACGCCTCAAATACCTGCTTGGACGTTAATTCCTGAAGCTCAACTAACTTATTAATTTCTTGTATAGACTTCGCACTCAAAGGGTCAATCACCGTTGAGATGATTTTGACGGCTCCCTCCCCGTTAAATGCCAGTGCCTGTCCAACGGCATCTTTAAGGGGCCTATCAATTTCACCATCAATTTTGGCAACTGCTGAAAGAATCTTTTTTTCCTCTAGACCGAGCCCTAACCGAGAAATTTTTTCTTTAGCATCATCATAGCGTTTCCGCTGAATCTTAACTTTCCCATCCTCTTTCTGCATCTCACTCACGTCAGATTGCAAGCCGATATTTCGCATTGCAATTCCGCCTTCGAATAAGGCACTTTTCATTTCATTCGCCAAAGCCTGTTTCTGACTTGCCGTGTTCAAGCCCTCTATCATAATGCTTCTATTTTTTGCAGCGAAGATATTCGCCAAAGCTACAGTGAGCATCAAACCACCAAGAATGACGCCAAACCCGCCTCCTAGTCTCGCCCCAATACGAAAATTACGTAAACTCACGCTTAATATCTCCTATCGTTATATTTTTGAAGTTTATATTTATAATTAGTTAATAACTATATCGAAAAAAATAATAAATTTTATACGACTTCATCGACCAAACCCATTTCAGCGCTTGACATTAACTTAACAATATCAACCAAAATCAACATACGCTCTTCCAGTGTTCCAAGACCTATCAAAAAATCGCCACTAAAGGTGGTTCCCATTTCTGGAGCCGGCCTCACTTGTTCAGGCAGTAATGTCATCACATCTGAAACACTATCAACTACCATCCCCACTACTCGCCCCTCAATATTAAGTATGATCACTACTGTAAATTGATCGTAGGTCGGCACGCCAAGATTGAACTTAATTCGCATATCAACTATTGGAACGATAATCCCCCTAAGATTAATCACTCCTTTCAAAAATTCCGGGGCATTTGCTATCCGAGTCACCGCCTCATAACCTCTGATTTCCTGCACCTTCAAAATGTCAATACCGTATTCTTCCTGTCCCAATGTAAACGCCAAAAATTCTTGTACGAGAATATCGGTATCTACTTTTTCAGGATTTATTGTATTGTTTGATACTTGAACGGTTTGTGTCATGTTTTCCTCCTTATTATCTAGCTATCAATATACGGGTTATCGAGCAGAACGCAATAAAGCCGCCACATCCAAAATCAAAGAAACTCCACCGTCCCCCAAAATAGTGGCCCCAGAGATCCCGGGGACTTTGCGATAGTTTGATTCAATGTTTTTCACCACTACTTGCTGTTGACCCACGAGGTCATCAACAAACAATGCTGCTTTTTTTCCATCCACCTCTACAATAACAGCGATACCATCGGATGGATTCGTGAATTTTGGCTGAATATTGAAACACTCAAATAATGGTATCAATGGCAAATACTCTTCGCGGACTTTAATCACGCGACCTCGTCCATTAATTTCTTTAACATCCTGAGCCACAGGTTGAAGCGACTCAATTACAAACCCCAAGGGTAAAATATAAATTTCATCCCCAACCTTAACAGACATACCATCCAAAATTGCCAGTGTTAATGGTAGTGAAATGGTAATCGTAGTCCCAAAACCTTTAGCGGAACGAATATCAACAACGCCTCCCATCGCGGTAATATTACGTTTTACAACATCCATTCCAACGCCTCGTCCTGAGACATCAGTTACAGCTTCTGCAGTAGAAAAGCCTGGCGCAAAAATAAGCTGCCAAACATCACTGTCTGCCATAGAATCAAAAACTGGCAATCCATTTTGCTTTGCTTTTGCTAAAATTTTATCTCGATGTAAGCCACCGCCATCATCACTGACTTCGATAACAATATTGCCACCTTGATGAGCAGCAGAAAGAGACAGTTTTCCTGTCCCACTTTTACCAGACTGCAATCGCGTTGCAGGCATTTCAATGCCGTGGTCAATACTATTTCTGACGAGATGAGTTAAAGGATCAACAATTCTTTCTATCAATCCTTTATCAAGTTCCGTCGATGCCCCATGAGTAATGAATTCAACTTTTTTTCCAAGTTTTGTAGCCAAATCACGCACCATTCTTGGAAAACGAGAGAATACGTAATCCATCGGCATCATACGAATTGACATTACGGCTTCTTGCAAATCACGAGTATTACGTGTCAGATGCGCGATAGTACTTAACAAACGCTCGTTCAATATAGGATCAAAATCTTGTGTACGTTGCTCCAACATCGCTTGGGTGATGACCAATTCTCCGATCAAATTGACGATCTGATCAACTTTCTCAATTCCAACACGAATCGTGGAGGCTTCTTGGGATGTGGGATGCTTTTCGCTCTCTTTTTTTACAATGAGTTTATTGTCATTTGTAAAATTTTCATGACTTATTAAGGTCTCATCCAAAGGAGCATCGCCAGTTACCAAACCAATTGGCGTGACTGCAGAGGAAAACATAGAATCTAACGGATCAAAGAATCCATAGCCTAGTTCATCGTCCGATTGTGGCAAATGCTCAGTTTGTAAATTTACTTTTTGAACGGATATTTTCAAATCACTAGGATCCAAAATAAAAGAACAAATAGCAACAATATCTTCCTGAGTTTCATTGGTTTTTAATTTGAGTACATTATTATCGCCGTTGTTTTTTTCTTTAGTTATGGATCCAAGTAAGCCCAACTCAGACGTAATTGCACTTAGATCGTCAGATGGCAATCGTGGCAATTCAATTGTAAAAATATGAGAATAATTCACGGAGCCTAATGAATCTTTTTTTGCCGGAACAAAGCTTACGATTGAAGTAACGACAGAAACATCCTCCTGCGACAAGGATTGCAACAACATGCGGACATCAGCTACGGCATCTTGATTCACAACAGTACCCAATCGATGCCCATCTAGCTGCATCTTGAGAACATCTTTTGCCACAAGAAATGCTTCGACATGCTCTGCGGTCAGCGCCATTTCTCCTTTTCTAATTTTATCAAGAAGAGACTCAAGAACATGAGTCACTTCTGTCATATCAGTCAAGCCGAAAGTGGATGCCCCGCCCTTAATAGAATGAGCAGCGCGAAATATTGCATTAAGATCTTCTGGATCAGGCGAAGAAATATCGACAGCCAGTAGTAATTTTTCTTTTTCAGCTAGGAGCTCTTCCGCCTCGTCAAAAAACACTTGGAAGAATTGACTCATGTCAATGGCCATTATCTCACTCCATCATTTAATCTTGTATATTTACCATTACTATGAGTAATTAACCAATGACTTTTTTCACTACTTCAGTCAGCTTTTGCGGATCAAATGGTTTCACTAACCAGCCATTCGCACCGGCAGCTCGTCCTTTCGACTTCATGTCATCACTTGATTCTGTTGTAAGCATCAGAATTGGGACGCGCTGATATGTTGCCAAAGCCCGCAAAGACTTAATTAAGGTAAGTCCATCCATACGAGGCATGTTTTGATCTGTTAAAACAAGATCAAAAACTTGATTACGCGCTTTCTCCAAACCATCCTGCCCATCAACAGCCTCAACCACTTGATAACCTGCTGCTTTTAAACTAAAAGCTACCATCTGTCTCAGCGAACCAGAATCATCCACTGCTAAAATTGTTTTGGACATCATCACTCCATTATGCAAATTAATGGCAATATATCTTCGCCACACCCATCACTAAAACAACTCAATATCACCACTATCTAAATGTTTTTGATTTACAGCTTTACGCAACAACTTCTTTAATTCAATACTTTGAGTTTCCAGCCTAAGTGTTATTTCTTTCAAGAGAACAGCAATCTCGTTATTCCCCCCGTCGTGGGGAATAACATCACCAACTATTCCCAATGTACTTAGTACCTCTCGAAGTCCAACGCTACGCTGCACTGTTCTGGAAATCAATTGACTAGTCAAATCCTGAAATTGCAGACTCGTAACAGCGCTATTTATATGCAAGGCGATATCGCCTTGAATTAACTTTAGACGTTCTACACTAGCTTCTGGGGCTATTCCGTATGTAATAAGAAGATCAACTTCTTCTTGCTGATTAGATACTGCCGCGTGCAAAGCCAAGAAACTTGAACCAAGCTTCTCAATTGCCTCAGCCAGAAGAATAGTTGTTTGCACGAGGTCGGTTTCAAGTTCAAGCAGGTGTTCATTTCCATGATCAGATACGCCCGACAACAACTGTTTGACGTGAGAACCTAGCATTTTCTTTTTTGACATCTTAAGCATTCCAATTTTCAATTTGACTTTGCGACTAGATATCAAGCACTTAATTACTTACTTTGTCGATGGACTCTACCGTTACCCCTCCAGAATTGTCCACATCAATTGACCCACCATCTTGAGAAGCAGAAAGCTCAGCTTTCTTATTCATCACGATAATACTAATCCTTCTATTAATTGGATTAAGTGGATCATTTTTATCAAATAGAACCGATGAAGATAGTCCCACTACTCGTAAAACCTTTGTTTCATCCATACCACCGTAGATTAGCTCTCTGCGTGAAGCATTGGCTCGATCAGCTGACAGCTCCCAGTTGCTATAACCTTTTTCACCACTTCCGTAAGGTGCTGCATCAG
Organism: Undibacterium sp.; assembly: GCF_030651495.1. GTDB lineage: Bacteria > Pseudomonadota > Gammaproteobacteria > Burkholderiales > Burkholderiaceae_D > Undibacterium. The sequence goes on along the minus strand of NZ_JAUSFI010000110.1, from coordinate 72,571 downwards.
TATGCCCAGAGAGACTGATTCTATTTGGAACATCATTAAGCGCACGCCCTATTTCGTGCAGGATTTCTCGAGTATAAGACTGCAGATCAGCTTTGGCGGACGCAAACATTGGTCGATTCTGCTCATCCACCATCTGGATTCGCAAACCTTCCGTTGTGAGATCTAATAAAAGCTGTTTTTTATATTGTTTTAATACCGGACTTGACTCAATCGCAGCCTCTATTTTATTTTTCAATATTTTTAATCTCTCCGCATCTGCTTTAGCAAGTGCAGCTTCTGCCGCCTGAAGGTTATAACTTTTCTTTTTGACCTCGATATCACCTTTTTTACTTTGTCCATCTCGCAGACTCAAATCCTTACCTCCTCCTTTGACAATACTAGAGCTGTCGCCACTCCCATCTCCACCAGCCATCGCGACCTTCAACGGCGTCTTAAAATATTCGGCTATCCCTTGCAAATTCCCTTTTGCATCCGAACCAAGTAACCACATCAATAAGAAAAAAGCCATCATTGCGGTCACAAAATCAGCATATGCAATTTTCCAAGCTCCACCATGGTGGCCGCCTGCGACTTTTTTAATCCGTTTTACTATAATCGGTCTTAACTCTTCATTCGCCATATGTGCCTTTGTTCAAATCATTTATTTGGACTTAGACTGCTTAATATGTTCTTCCAATTCACTGAAAGTAGGTCGCTCTGTCGAGTAAAGCACTTTTCTACCAAATTCAACTGCAAGTGCCGGCGCGTATCCATTCAAACTCGCGAGCAAGGTCACTTTTATACATTGAAAAGTTTTAGCAGATTCGTCTAGTTGTTGCTCCATCAAACCCGACAACGGACCAACAAAACCATATGCCAACAGAATACCCAAAAAAGTTCCAACGAGTGCATGTGCAATCAATATACCTAATTCAGCAGGAGGAATACCTACGGACTCCATTGTATGCACCACCCCCATTACTGCTGCAACAATACCAAATGCAGGCAATCCATCACCCAATTTCGCAATAAAATGCGCAGGACCAGACGCCTCATGATGATGCGTATCCAATTCATTATCCATCAGATTTTCAATTTGAAATGCATCCATATTTCCGGAAACCATAAGGCGCAAATAATCGCTTATAAACTCCATCATATGATGATCCGACACAATCAAAGGATACTTACTAAACAGCGGACTTTCCTCTGTCTTTTCTATATCCCCTTCAATCGACATCAACCCTTCTTTCCGTATTTTTGTCAGCACATCAAAGAGCATAGTCATTAACTCCATGTAAAGCGCCTTTGTATATTTGGAACCTTTGAGTACGCCTGGTAACGCCTTCAAAGAAGCTTTCAAGGTTTTCCCAGTATTTCCGACCAAAGACGCACCAACTGCCGCACCACCAATCATTAACAATTCAAGTGGTTGAAACAACACGGCCAAATGTCCGCCAGACATAACAAACCCGCCAAAAACTGATCCCATCACAACAATATAGCCAACGATAACTAACACGGCTAAGACTCCTTAGAAAATTCCAAACACAAATAAATTAAATACACAAAACAATTAACCACTAAAAATCAATTTAAACTTAAACGAAGTTTTAATAATGGCACGTTAATCTTAAATATTGCTGACAGAATACTTTTTACGTATCCTATTATATGCGCCATACGTAAAGAATAGGATCGTTAGGAGTTATATTAATATGAAAATCTGGCGTAACATTTGGAATGATAAATTCATAACTTAACAATAGTGATCCTGGCTTCATTTCAGATTTAGCCTTCACCCATACCGCAGACATTACGGCAGGAGATAAGTAAGCGAACACCACATCATAATCACCAAAGTTCGCTTTCTCATAATTTCCTAGATTGAATCGTACTTTCGATTGAACGAATTTCCCCCTTAAATAACTGATAACCCATGGCAAAGGAGCTATCTCTATTCCTACAAAATGAGATTCTGGCCTGATTTTAGATACGTGAATTAACATCCCTCCCAAGCCACTACCAATGTCCACAAAATTAATATTTCTATCGGAAGGCAACAAGCTAAGGAGAGTAGGTAGTAGAGAAATTTTTGATGGGTAGTAAGGAACTTGTGTTCTGAAAGTAGACCAATATAGCAAGGCCAACGCCACAAAAACTACCAAATAGTAATGGGAAGGAATTTCAGCGAACAGAAAAATCAATATCAAAATTGGAAAAAAAAATTGAATAATGCACCACCACCAATCCAGACCTCGCAAAAAAGTCAAAAAGGCTGCAAGAGCAGCCTGAGCAAAAACATAAATAATTATTGAAGGAGGATCTATCGAAACAACGATAAGTAACAATGAGAAAAATAAACAAAGAACTAGGCTAGCGATCTGCAAAAATAAAGCTTGAATTGCTGGAGATATATATGAATGTGTCTTCTCAGTACAACTTTCATTGTTATTCTTTGATCCTATACTCAAGTCTGCTCCAAAAAATAACTCTCATTATGCAACCATGGCCATTGATGACTCCAACTCCCTCAGTTTTTTTGTTTTACCTGCACGCGAAGGGACATTACATAAACCGCAAGCATAATGATCATGCAAATCCAACGTATGTGCAACAAATTGCCCTCCACATTTATTACATTTAACAAACGCTAACATTTTGCCTTCAAAAAATCTAACCAACGTCCATGCCCGCGTCATTGACAATACAGGCTCTTCGCCAATAGGAGTAGGAAATTGCTCCAAATATAAACGGTATGCTTTAACAACAGCCTCTATACCGATAACTCCAGCATGCTCATGTAAATACTTGTGAATATTCATGAATAATGAAGAATGAATATTCGGTTGCCAAGTAACAAACCAATCTGTAGAAAAAGGCAACATTCCTTTTGGCGGCGAAACACCCTTTAGTTCTTTGTAAATTTTAAGCAAACGCTCGCGCGAGAGTGACGTCTCAGACTCAAGAAGTTGCAATCGAGCACCCAAATTAACAAGATCGATTGCAAGTTGTATCTCATGCGCCTCATTCACCACGCTTTTATTTGCCATTTTCTTCACCTATTTTTATCAAAGTCACAATGAGAAAATATTTAATTGATCTCTTCAACTGCTTGCCCCGCCATCAAAATGGCTGCATGAGAATGCGCGAGCGAGCGCTCTTTGTTATAGTTTGTGAGCATGCACAATATTGCGCTGTCTTCGAAGCGAAATCTGGCCAACATCATATTCGATCCTGCAAGTTTCAGGATTTGAGAATTATTCAAGCCTTCAATCAGATCTGCAATTTCCTTACCAATACCGAGGCGAAATATGGCTGTAGGCTTATCGGCACGGATCATCTGCTGGGCAAGCATCAGATAGCTTAAATTGGCATCGCGAATCTCGGCCATCATATCATTTGGTGTCATTTCCCTACCCTCCATCCGGTTTAACCTGGCCAAGCTTCATTGCCAGTGAGATACATTGTGGGACCAAGAAAAATACCAGTGTATAGGCTAAATTCTGAAAATATATTGAGAATATACGGAATATACCTGTAGGAATTTTACCTACAAGCTGCAATTTGACATCTGTAAAATAAAATTTACAGAAATAGAGAATTTACTTAAAGTTAATGACTAATAAAAAAACATAGCATAAACAAGAACTTAGAAAAACTTTTTATACATTTTTTATAGTTATTAGTATTAACGACAAAAAAAAAGAAAACTTTAGGGTAAATATAAAAAATAAATTAATATAATTTCTAATAATTTTATAACGGCTGGAATTTCAAAAACTTTAGAAAAAAAGACGATTTTTTGAAAATAGATAAGAAGCGACAGTAGACGTAGACCAAAATGGCAACAGCGTTAACTTAGCTGAAACAATCTGGAAAAGAGATTTGAGAAATAAGACGTGAATCGCCCCATCAACGGGACGATAGAAAAAATCCATGATTTGATTTAAAATCAAAGACCTATTTTCAATTTATTGAGGTAAATGCCAAATACTTTGACCGCGAATTTCTTTGTCTAAGATGGATAGCAATAATTCATGATCAGCCAATTCGCTTCCTTGTGCATGACAAATCAGAATGTCATCGAAAGGAGCGTCGGAAATGATTTCCGGTATTATCTCTATTTTATTTTCTTCTTGAACTTCGATAGAGAAACTATTCTGACCGCGTGACATTGCTAAAAAAACGTCTGCCAATAGCTCAGCGTCTAATAGCGCGCCATGTAGTTTTCTGTGCGAATTCGATATTTCGTATCGAACACACAATGCATCTAGAGAATTCCGTTTTCCCGGATGCAATTCCTTGGCTTGTACCAAGGTGTCGGTAATATGACTTACATACTCATTAAAAAGTGGAAAACCAAGTCGCGTAAATTCTGCATTTAAAAATCCGACATCAAATGGCGCATTATGGATAACAATTTCTGCTCCATGAACATAATCCTGAAACTCTTTGATAATTTCTGCAAATTTTGGCTTGTCACTCAAAAATTCTGTTGTTAATCCGTGGACTGCCAATGCGCCATCTTCCGAATTACGCTCGGGATTAATATAACAATGAAAATTACTACCAGTCAACTTTCTATCGACAAGCTCAACACAGCCTATTTCTATAATTCTGTCGCCTGTTCTTGCATTTAAGCCGGTCGTCTCGGTATCAAGAACGATTTGCCTTGTCATTTTACCTATCCTTTTTTATACAAAAAACTATATTCTATTAAAATTAATCAGCTTGCCATCTGAAATTAACTAATTTATTGGCATCAACTTGACACAATTCAGCATTCGTCCCCACCCATGCAGCATGTAATAACTGATTTTTGACATGCAAAAATGGGAGTCGCTCTCTTTGCCAAAATGGAATTTTTAATGACTGAAAATGACTTTTAATATCGCGTGTAGATCGGTTTGGAGCGAGTTTTAATCGTTCTCCACCTTCACGCATACGCAGACTCAATTTTTGTTGTTTTAACCAATCTTCGGTTACGCCATATGTTGCCGGCTCAAAATGTAAACTGCCAGAAAATGCCGGAAAATATATGACATCCTCCCCACTCCAAAAAAATTCCAATGGATTAATAGACGCGCGCTCTTTTAACGGTATTGAAACCGCATATATTTTATTTTTATATCGATGTATCGCTAATTGATCGTGATAGATTGTTACCTGCGCATCATCTCTAGCATCAAAAAGCTGACTACACATTTCTGCTAATCTAGCGGTAGAAGGCATGCGAACGCCTAAACTCGAAAACCAGAAACGTAACAGATTATTTACTCTATCATTGCCAATTTGACGCATCTTTTCGATGTCCAATGCATCATCTTGCTTACACTTTATTAAGTCTAGTTGAGCAAGTTCTAAAAGCAAACGGTTAGCGGCCTGTAAATGCTGGGCGCTTCTAGCAAGGCATACCGTGTAGTTTTGGGATATTTTTGACAATACCGGCATGACTTCATGCCGCAACGCGTTTCTTACATATCGAAGATCAAAGTTAGATTCGTCTTCAATATATTTAATTGCATTTTTTTCTGCATAAGATAACAAGGCATTTTTAGTCTGTCCCAGCAAAGGCCTGGCGAGTAATACATCATTCGTTCCAAGCAATGCAGGAGCGTGATTAAATGGGTCCATACCCGAAAGCCCAGAAACGCCAGACCCACGCAAAAGTTGCAGAAGCAGAGTCTCAGCCTGATCATCCTGATGGTGCGCAGTCAAAATCAAGGGCAATTGATAATGGGAACATAATTTACCCAAGGCACTGTAGCGCGAAGTTCGCGCTGCAGACTCAATTCCGTCTTTGGCTTCCTTGCTTACGTAAACTTCCTTCGCTTCGAAACAGATATTTGCCTGCTCACAAACTAACTTACAGTGCTCGAGCCAACTATCTGCATTTGGACTTAAGCCATGATGAATGTGAAATGCAAAAACGGGAATGTCTTTTTCACGGCAAAATTCTGCGACAAGTGATAATAAAACAGCTGAATCGAGCCCACCGCTATAAGCAATAGCTATACCGTGATGAATGAAATCATTAACCCGATCTGCAATAATAGTCGATAATGTTTCTGCAAATTGCTGCTTTAGCAGGGTATCGTTATTTCTCACTGAAATCACTCAGCCAATTTAGTTTCCTTGAATTTTCCATAGTTCATTAGTTTTTCATGACGAGCAGTAAGCAGGTCTTTAGTCTTAACGCCTTGAAATTGACGTAAGGTATCAGCCAAAGCACGTTTTACAAGTGCGCACATTTGTTTAGTATCTCGATGGGCGCCACCCAAAGGCTCATTGATAATTTTATCAATCAAGCCCATCGCTTTTAATCTATGGGCGGTTAAACCCAAGGCCTCTGCAGCATCAGCAGCACGATCAGATGTTTTCCACAAAATGGATGCACATCCTTCTGGCGAAATGACAGAATAAGTAGCGTATTGCAACATTAGTACCGCATCACCGACTGCAAGTGCTAACGCACCGCCAGATCCACCCTCGCCAATAATTGTGGCGATTAACGGTACCTTAAGTTCAGCCATAACATATAAATTATGACCAATCGCTTCTGACTGCCCCCGTTCTTCGGCGTCAATCCCTGGCCAAGCACCAGTGGTATCAACAAACGTAAAAACAGGTATATTAAACTTCTCCGCCAACTTCATCAGGCGCATCGCCTTACGATACCCCTCTGGTTTTGGCATGCCAAAGTTACGCAATGCGCGCTCTTTCGTGTCGCGGCCTTTTTGATGCCCAATTATCATGCATGCTTGCCCATTAAAACGAGCGAGACCACCAACAATGGCCAAATCGTCAGCAAAACTACGGTCACCGTGCAACTCATGGAAATCAGTAAATATCTGACTCACATAGTCCAAGGTATATGGGCGTTGCGGATGGCGTGAAATTTGAGATACTTGCCACGGAGTCAACTTAGCGTAAATATCCTTGGTGAGCATTTGACTTTTTTTAGAAAGCCTATCAATCTCTTCAGAAATATCTACTGCCGAGTCATCTTGTACAAAGCGTAATTCTTCAATTTTTGTTTCTAGTTCTGAGATGGATTGCTCAAAGCCTAGGAATGTCGTTTTAGACATCGTGCCTCCTTCAGATACAACACGAGTTAAAAAAATGGTTAACTTCTTATTAAACTAAAGTACCACAGGATCAAGGCTACGCCATAAATACCAAGTAGCGACAGTGCGCCACGGCTCCCAGTTAGCAGCCACCTCTCTTATGTCGCTGCGTGAAACTGGTTCGCCCGAAAAATAGTTCAAACTAATACCCTTAAGAAGACTAGGATCATCCAAAGGCAAAATATTTGGACGGAGCAAATTAAATATCAAAAACATCTCTGCTGTCCAGCGTCCAATGCCACGAATTTGCATTAGCTCAGAGATAACATCCTCATCTGTCATTTCATCCCATTGATCGACATGCACTCTTTTTTCTTTGAAGTGTTCTGCCAGGTCGAGAATATACTCTGTTTTTCTTCTGGATAGTCCGCAAGCGACAAGTTTCTCTGCACCGGCCTTAATTACTTGCATTGGTGTCGCCTTAGGACAAATTTCTAAGAATTTTTGCCAAAGCAAGTTTGCCGATTTCCCAGAAATCTGTTGAGCAACAATCGATCGCGTCAAAGTGGTAAAGGAGTCATTGTGCCCAATTAAATACAAATCCCCAAACTGAGGAATTAGTTTGCGCATGATTCTGTCACGCTTCATTAATTCATTTTTTGCCATTTCCCAATATTCGGGAAGTTGTGGCATGTTTGCTAAATCATTCAAAGACTTATCCATTTTGCCTATATCCCACGCAACCCGGTCACACCGCCAGCTTTGCCCTCAAGAATAACGCCATCCGAAAGCAATGCAGCACGAATACGGTCAGGATTCTCAAATTCTTTCATTTTTGCTACCATCCGCATCTCAATTCTAGCTTCAATTTGTACGTTTCTTACACCGTCAGGTATTTTCCGGGTCGCTTGAAAAAATTCCCATCTCAGGCGTTGCAATATACTTACAGCGCCCCGCTAAATTATTCAACTCTCGGGTTAAAAATCAGCGAACCCGTTTTATTGAACTCATTTGCATGATCTAACAAAACTGATATGGCAACTGGAGTATTAAAATTATCAAACATAGCATCCCCCAAATCGTTTAATAAACAGTTCATTCACTTCAAGCAACTGATTATCCGCAAAAACATACCTTAATGCAATGTACAAAAGGCTTAACACCGCCTGATTATCATCACGATGCCACGCTAAATAGACGGGGTTGCTACGATAGTAAGTCTGAGAACAAAAACTAGGTTACCTTCAGATCATATTTTTCAACACATCACTAACAGCGAAAAACTGCCAAAAAATTTAGACGTTTTCCTCATCAGCCAAGTGTACACAACCATTACGCAACCAACGCTACCCCCATATCAAACACCGCCATTACACGTGTGCGACCTCGGTGGCAGTAGTAATAACGGTGATATGACAAACACAGGTACGAATTTCCCCGGACTCAATAAAAACAAAAATCTGTTTTTTGAATTAAAGTGTTCATGTTTTTTGTTTAACCATGAACTGAGTCTAAATTATTCAGAAAGACGAAAAACACTCCAAGTAAATAACTTTTTTCATCATTTGGGGGACGCATAGAGGCACGAGAGTATCAAAAACCCATTTTCCGCGCATATTTGTTAAGATGTCGCTTTTACGTTCAGTATAACATTGCTGTTCCGATGTTTTTCTGTTCCCACATGAAACCAAATCAATATGCTATGCGCCATTTTTTAAGAAGTGTTTTTGTTTTATCTTATGTATCTTTGGCAATGCTGCCAGCACTAACATTTGCAGATGACGCATCAGATGCAAGCAAGTTATTAAAGAGTGGTCAATTCACTGAAGCAATGCAAAAAGTGGATGCGGTATTGGCACAACGTCCCAAAGATGCCCAAATGCGCTTTATGAAAGGATTGATTCTCGCAGAACAAAACAAAAATGCTGAAGCGATTGCGATTTTTGCGAAATTAACAGATGACTATCCAGAGTTACCCGAACCCTACAACAATCTGGCAGTTCTTTATGCATCAAACGGTCAATACGATAAAGCACGCGCTGCACTAGAGATGGCGATCAGGACCAATCCGACTTACGGAACTGCACATGAAAATCTTGGTGACATTTACGCAAAACTGGCGAGTCAGGCCTACGACAAGGCATTGCAATTAGACTCTGGCAACTCTGGGGCAAAACTGAAGTTGACGCTGGTCAAAAATTTAGTTGGCAATACTACTGGTGGTACAAATCCTAAGGCCGGGTTGCAAGTGACCCCCGTACCAACTACCGTTGCAACTAAGCAGCCGCAAGTAGCGACAACCAAGCCAGAACCCGCACCTGCTAAAGTTGAAATAAAATCAACTAACAAACCAGTCATCGCAACCAATACCGATCAGGATGATGTACTTAAGGCGGCAGAAAACTGGGCAAAAGCCTGGAGTAGCAAAGATACAAACGGCTATCTTGCACACTACGCCAAGAATTTCCAAACGCCAAAAGGAGAATCTCGTAAGGTTTGGGCTGAAGAGCGTCGCGCTCGTATTGAGGGAAAAGGGCATATCAACGTAAAAATTGAGACTCCGAAGGTAACAATTGAAGGTCATACTGCGATTATAAGATTTAGACAAATTTATAGTTCTGACCAGTTAACCGCTAATAGTCGAAAGTCCTTAGAGATGGTCAAACAGGACGGGAAATGGCTTATCACTTTGGAGCACACAGGCAGCTGATGTTTCGTTTCGTATTAAGTTCACTTCCAACATCTAGGCGGGTTGGAAAATTTTTTCTTGTTCGCATTTTTTTATTGATATCAACGACAATCATTATATTGCCGTCGATATCTTGCGCCAAAAATCTTTATGCAAAGGAAAATTTATACAATGCAAATTCTCCTATTCTAAATCCTGATGTGCAACTTATAGAAGTATATAAAAATCTGGCAGCGAACAATCTTCAGAAGGCACAGCTTAAAATAGATGAATTAACCCAAGCCTATCCCCATTTTCAACTGGGGCAGTTGATACGTGGTGATTTACTACTAATGCATACCCGCTCAGTGACTAGTTTTGGTGCCACCCAAAATGCAACACCTGAAAAACTCAAAGACTTTCGTGAAGAGGCCATCGCCAGAATTAGGGCGATGCGCGAAAGGCCCGATCCAGATTTAATACCACGCAGTATTCTTCAAATGAGGGATGATCAGAAACAAGCATTAGTAGTAGATGCTAAACGGTCGCGTTTATATTTGTATGAAAATAATGCAGGCCAACTGAGGCTTGTCAGCGACTATTACATCAGCCAGGGGAAATTTGGAATTAATAAATTTAAAGAAGGAGACCAAAAGACCCCAGCAGGTGTGTACTACATCACAAGCCACCTGTCGGGTGCCAAATTGCCAGATTTTTACGGTCCAGGTGCCCTCCCTATTAACTATCCAAATGAATGGGATAAGCTCAATGGCCGCAGTGGATCGGGCATTTGGCTTCATGGAGTGCCGTCAGAAAATTTTAGCCGACCTCCCCTCGCTTCGGATGGCTGTGTCGTATTGACTAATCCAGATTTCTTAAAAATTGCCGCGTCCATTGATATTGGAAAAACGCCTGTCATCATTAGTGAGCAGATAGAATTCGTCAATCGAACAAAATGGAATACTGACAGACAAATTGCGAGCAAACTCATGGAGGATTGGCGATCTGATATGGAAAGTCTTAATGCAAACCGATTGATGACCAATTACTCTCGGAATTTCAAAACCTTGCAGGGAGAGAATCTAAATGTGTGGTTTTCAAAACAGCAGCAATCATTACAAGGTCTGCATGAGATCTCTATTAAATTACGCGATATCACACAATTTCGCTATCCTGGGAAAGATGAAATGATCGTCAGTACCTTTACTCAAGACACGCTATCGGGAAAAAGTAAAACGAGTATACGCAAGCGTCAATACTGGATTAAGGAAGCGTCAAGATGGCGCATCATTTATGAAGCTCAAGTTTAATTAATGAGGTTAACCATGTTTTCTATCAGCCGCAAATTACGCACATTGCTTGTCGGAGCAATTCTGGCATTGAATACGTCATTCGCTTTATGTGAAGAACTCACAAAAGTCGTGATAAAAACCTCAATGGGAGAAATTGTTCTTGAACTCTATCCGGAAAAAGCGCCAAGAACGGTAGAAAACTTTATTCGTTACGTCAAAGCTGGGCACTACAGCAATACCATTTTTCACCGCGTAATAGGAAACTTCATGATCCAGGGAGGTGGCTTTGATCAAAAAATGAAAGAAAAACCAACCAATAAGCCTGTCGCACTCGAAGCGCGTTATGCATTAGATCACGGTTTAAAAAATGAGATCGGTACGATTGCCATGGCCCGCACGAATGATCCCAATTCCGCCACGGCACAATTCTTCATTAATGTCAGTGATAATGATTTTTTGAATCATCAGATCTTGCCTGAAGGTGACCCAGTACAATATTTAAGGCGAGGCGAGATTATATCCGCTCCACGTGCACAAGCTTTACTCGCGACCGCTGGCTATACCCCATTTGGTAAAGTCATCAAAGGTATGGAAACCGTCGAGAAGATAAAATCGGTGCAAACAGGCAATTCCGGCATGATGGAAAATGTACCTTCCGTAGTCATCACCATTGAATCAATTAAGCTCCTTAAATAAGTTTGCGTCGTATCTACAATCGTATTATTTTCTCAGGAACTATCATGGCTGTTATCTTGACCACCAATATGGGCAATATCAAAATTGAGCTGGATGCAGAAAAAGCGCCAAAAACGGTTGCTAATTTCATTTCTTACGTCGAATCCGGCCATTATAATGACACTATTTTTCATCGTGTTATTGATGGTTTCATGATTCAAGGTGGCGGATTTGAAGCTGGGATGAGACAAAAGCCAACCAAGGCGCCAATCGAAAATGAAGCAAATAATGGATTAAAGAACACTTTATACTCGCTAGCTATGGCACGTACTGGAGATCCTCACTCTGCATCGGCACAATTTTTCATCAACATGTCAAACAATAGCTTTCTCGACTATCCCGGACAAGATGGATGGGGTTATTGCGTATTTGGTGTGGTTACCGAAGGAAGTGAAGTTGTGGATAGAATTAAAAGTGTAAAAACAACACGCACTGGAATGTTTCAAGACGTTCCTGTTGAGAACGTTATCATTGAAAAAGCAGAAATTATTTAATTGATCTAAATTCAAGTTAGCCCAGTGACCGTCCAACAAATCCAGACGAATACGCAGCCAAAACTGGTTGCGCTTTTTGCTTCTGATATCCATCTTCAGCCCTCATTGCCACGCACGACCCAGTTTTTTTTCAATTTCCTTAAACAACATGCCCCTCAAGCTGACCAATTGTATTTACTGGGTGATTTGTTTGAATATTGGGCGGGAGATGATGACATGGACACCCCCTATCATCAAGAAGTAATCGCCGCAATACGTGCTGTTAGCGATACCGGAACCAAAGTATTTTGGATCGCAGGAAACCGTGATTTTTTAATTGGTACTGGCTTTGCTGATGCCACTGGCGCTCAGTTGCTCGCTGACCCTAGTGTTATTCATATTGCTGGTCGACCTATACTCATCACCCATGGAGATGCACAGTGCAGCGATGATCTGGCATATATGTCTTTTCGAGCTATGGTCAGGCAAGAACAATGGCAAAAAGAATTTTTGTCACTTCCGCTCTCCCAGCGCAAAACCATTATTGAAGGTTTGCGCAAAGATAGCAAAATAGAAAAAAAAGAAAAAACGCTTACTATTATGGATGTGAATCCTGATGCGATTTGCCGACTTTTTCTTGATAACAATGTAAAAACCATAATCCATGGTCACACCCACCGGCCTGCGAGACATCTGGATGTAGAGGGGGTTCGCTATGTCTTACCGGATTGGGAATGCGACATAGAAAATGAAAAATCGCGCGGTGGCTGGCTAGCTATCTATGACAATGGGGAAATTTTATTTCACCATCTAGACGGCAACATCAATAATATTTTTTAATCATTGCAATACAATACTCCCCCCCTAGTATTTTCTTAAGTTACGCATCTATTAAGCGCGAACTAGATAGTTTGAAAATATTTTTTGGGGAGTATCTAAATTTATTGATTAAATTAAATCAATGTTAATCCACAAGACTATTGATCTGACTAGGATTTAATTTACTTTCTTCTGCCTGCTTTTCGCACACAATTCCTGCACCAGAGAGTGCCGCAGTTAATTTTTCAATTTGCTCTTGTTGTGACACAGCATGGTCTATTAACTTGTGCAATACTTTAGAAATCGGATCCCCTCCATTGGCAGTCACGCCATAGGCACTAAATCGTTGGTTTGAATCAGCATCCACTTGAAGTGCTACGTCCTTTTGTAGGATATGCGCAGGATTTCCTACCGCTGTCGCACCAGCGGGGACTGGCTTCATTACCACCGAGTTAGATCCAATTTTCGCTCCGGCACCGACAGTAAATCCCCCCAGCACTTTCGCACCGGCACCGACGATCACTCCCGCCTCAAGCGTAGGATGCCGTTTTGTCCCCTTAAACAAGGAAGTCCCGCCCAGCGTTACACCCTGATAAATGGTGCAATCATCACCAATTTCAGCAGTCTCACCTATCACGACACCAAATCCATGATCAATGAAAACTCGACGCCCTATCATCGCCCCAGGGTGTATCTCTATCCCAGTTAAAATGCGCGCTAGATATGCAATAAATCTACCTAACCATTTCAATCCACGTGACCAGCACCATTTAGCCCAGCCATGCATAACAACAGCATGAAAACCAGGATAACAAGTCATTACCTCCCATGCGTTACGGGCGGCGGGGTCTCGTTGAATAATGCTAGCAATATCTTCGCGCAAATGGCTGAACATGGAAAACCGAAGGAAAAAAGAAGAGGACAGACATCTTAGCTTGTTCAGAGAAAACTTGCAGCGCGCTTCTAAGAATGTGGTCAAATGCCAGAAAGAGAACTATTCGCGCACCAATCGCTGCCTGCGTGCCTCATAAAGACAAACCCCCGAAGCGACGGACACATTCAGGCTTTCTACGGATCCAAACATTGGAATTTGAACAAGCACATCACAAGTTTCTCTAGTCAAACGGCGCATACCCTCACCTTCGGAACCCATGATGATAGCAACGCCACCCTTAAAATTAACGTCATAAATATTTTTATCTACGTCATCTGTCGTGCCTACTAACATGATGTCGCGCTCTTTCAATTCGCGCAAAGTACGTGCAAGATTAGTAACCGTAATATAAGGAACTGTCTCAGCCGCGCCGCTTGCCACTTTGGCCGCTGTTGCATTCAACCCCACTGCCCTGTCCTTTGGAGCTATCACGGCATGTGCACCGACTCCGTCGGCAACGCGTAAACAAGCGCCCAAATTGTGCGGATCCGTAATGCCATCCAAGACCAAAAGCAAAGGCGGACCTTCTATCGCATCAAGCAATTCATCAAGATTGCGCGCCAATGATAACTCACCCGCTTTAGCCACCACGCCTTGATGGCGGCGGGTACCGACGATATTCGACAAACGTTGATCGTCTGTTGGAATAACACGCACTCCAGCTGACTTGGCCGCATGTATCAACTCTTGCATACGTCGATCAGAACGCCCACTATCAACATAAATTTCCTCCACTGTAGAGGCCTCATGACGAATGCGCGAGGTCACAGCATGGAAACCAAAAATCATTTTACTTTTCATATTTACTTCTCAATCTACTTTTAACCTACTTACATCTGTTTCACATTTGATTAATGTGATTAAACCTTAGCGTTTTTTCTTACCAGCTCTGGTGCTTCTTGATGTTGACGCTGTATGCTCAGAGGATCCATCTCCCTTAACTCGCCCCGAACTAGCCGGCGCAGCAATAACTTTTGATGTTGATGCTCTTTTTACAGAAGATTTCGCCGCGAGTTTATTGTTTTTTAAAGACTGTTTTCCATTGACCACTTTACCGTTTATTACTCGATCATTTGCAATAATACGTTCACGATCACCCAGCTGGGCTGCACGCACCGAGGGCTGCTGAACAAGCGTCAAATCAATTTTACGCGCATCTAGATCAACGCGACTAACCTGAACCCGCACCCGGTCAGTCAACTGATAGCGTTTGCCAGTACGTTCTCCACGCAATTCATGTCGAGCATCATCAAATTGAAAATAATCTGCCCCAAGCTCGGTAATGTGCACCAAGCCTTCGATAAAAATATCATCAAGTTGAACAAAAATACCAAACTGCGTAACACCAGAAATGGTGCCTGCAAACTCCTCGCCCAATTTGTTTTTTATAAAATAACACTTTAACCACGCCTCAACATCGCGCGAGGCTTCATCAGCTCGGCGCTCGTTGGCTGAGCAATGCGTTCCCAATGCATCCCAAATTGTTAAATCTTTTTCTAGCTTTTTCTTGCCAGCAGCCTTATCCAACACCTGTTGCTTGCGTGCAGCGTTAGAGATAGTAGTATTAAGCAAACTGACATCGATACCCTTTGGCTCATATTGTTTGCCTTGCAAAATAGCTTTAATCGCGCGATGCGTCAACAAATCAGGATAGCGACGAATTGGACTGGTGAAATGAGCGTAAGCATCGTAAGACAAACCAAAATGACCAATATTATCTGGACTATAAACAGCTTGCTGCATGGAGCGTAGCAACATGGTTTGCAGCAATGGGGCATCTGGACGCCCTTTAATTTTACTCATTAATTCTGCATAATCCGAAGCCGAAGGCGAATCCCCTCCTCCCAGATGTAAGCCTATCTGCTTCAAAAAATTCCTAACTTGCGTCAGTTTTTCTTTGGTTGGACTAGCATGAATACGATAAGTACCAGGATGTTTGTACTGCGCTAAAAAATCAGCGGCACAGACATTGGCAGCCAGCATGCATTCTTCTATCAGTTTGTGTGCATCGTTACGGGTACGCGGCAAGATTTTTTCTATTTTTCCAGCTGCGTTGCAGACAATATAAGTTTCAGTCGTCTCAAAATCAATCGCACCACGCCTATGACGCGCCTTCAGGAGCGCCTGAAAACACTCATACAAATGTAATAGATGCGGCACCAGTATCAGGCGTTTATTCGCCTCCGGCCCTTTAGTATTGCCCAAAATAGCAGCAACGTCGGTATAGGTAAAACGGGCAGCAGAATGAATCACAGCCGGATAAAACTGATAAGCTGTGACATCACCCTGAAGAGTGATGACCATATCGCATACCAGCGTTAATCTATCCACATCGGGATTAAGTGAACACAAGCCATTTGATAATTTTTCCGGCAGCATTGGAATGACGCGACGTGGAAAATAAACCGACGTACTACGTAACAGTGCGTCGGCATCTAACGCATCATTTGGTTTTACATAATGGCTAACATCCGCAATTGCTACGATCAAACGATAACCTTTATTACGACCGATTTTCACCGGTTCGCAATACACTGCATCATCAAAATCGCGTGCATCTTCACCGTCGATGGTAACCATAGGGATATCACGTAAATCGACGCGCGCGTCCAGATCGGATTCTCTGACCTCCACAGGTAATTTGCTCGCAGCTTTTTTTGCTGCCTCGGAAAACTCATGTGGTACGCCGAACTTCCTGACAGCAATCTCAATTTCCATACCAGGATCATCAACATCACCTAATATTTCGACTATTTTACCCACAGCTTGCGCATACTTTGTCGGCTGCTCAATCAATGCAACGCTGACAACCTGGCCCGACTTTGCTTTTCCCGGAGAGCCGGCAAGTAAGATGTCTTGACTAAATCGATTGTCTTCTGGTGCGATAATCCAAGCACCATTTTCATTTAACAAGCGCCCAATAACGTGTGTGTTAGCACGTTCAAGAATTTCAACAATACCGCCTTCCAACCGTCCACGGCGATCTGTCCCAACGATACGCGCAGTGACGCGATCACCATGCAGGACTCGCTGCATTTCACGCTCAGGTAAAAACAAGTCTTCACTGCCATCATCAGGCGTTAAAAAACCATAGCCATCGCGATGACTGCTGACTCGACCAGAAATAAAGTTCTCTTGGTTGGCAAGCGTATAAGTTCCCAACTTATCCTGCTTTAGTTGGCCGTCTCTCTCCATCGCGTTGAGCCGTCGTACGATACCGTCAAGCTCCTCAGGTTTCACACCCAGAGTGTCTGTAATCGTTTCCAATGTCTGTTGACTCTTGGAGGTACGCAGGATGCCGAGAATTTCCTCGCGACTAGGAATGGGATAGGAATGTTTATTCAAGAGTTGAAAATCTTTTCTGTTGTAAATACTGATTGTCAGTGCCGTCGCACCTACTCCCGCTAGTTTACCGGAGAGCACCATAATTACCTAACGTTCCGAAAATTATTATTGTTCAATAACAAGTAAAAATGAATCAAGCCATTGACATAAGCCACGGATACTTTATAATTCCTGTCTTCGCTGCCCACGTGGCGGAATTGGTAGACGCGCATGGTTCAGGTCCATGTGCCTTCGGGTGTGGGGGTTCGAGTCCCTCCGTGGGCACCATATGTTTTAAAAGCCCGTTGATTCGTCAACGGGCTTTTTCATATGACATTAATTTTACATACAATTAACATCTTTCGCTGTTAATATATTTTTTAGCCATAATATTCTCAAAAAAGATCGTTTGACTTTCTTTTGCATTTAATTGTCCAAAGCTTGATCTATTAATATATAATTTCGCCTTCGTTGCCCACGTGGCGGAATTGGTAGACGCGCATGGTTCAGGTCCATGTGCCTTCGGGTGTGGGGGTTCGAGTCCCTCCGTGGGCACCAAGTAATTTTAAACCTCATCGACTTTGTCGGCGAGGTTTTTTTACTTTTAACGTCTATTTCAGACACCAGCTCAAACAAATTTTCTCTCAACATACCAGCACAATAGTCCAAACAAAAAATTCCCATTTTTCGCAAAAAAAAACGGAAGCAAATCACTTTGCTCCCGTTACAATATTATACTTTTGTTTCACCTTTTTTCAACCACGCATTTAGTTGATGCGGTCTAATGCCGTCGTACTCCTCAAATGGTTGATGTATCCATGGGTTGCTGGTCAGATATTCCAGATAAAAATCTGGTTGTATTGAAGAACACGCCTTGCACCAAATGACAGCAGATTTTACTTCAGTGACTGTCGTAAAATTTTCACGCAGATGTTGTAAAACCTTCTCTAAAGTAATTCCAGAATCAACCAGATCATCTACCACCAGTACACGCCCTTTCAGACTACCCCTGGTCATAGAAATATACTTGCCAATATTGAGTGATCCTTGCACTGTTCCCGAATCTTCCCGGTAAGAACTTGTGGACAAAATTGCCAGCGGAACATCAAAAATACGTGAAAAAATATCTCCAGGCCTCAAACCACCACGTGCAAGGCATAAAACCTGATCAAATTTCCAACCCGACTCATGGACTTTTAAGGCAAGTTGCTCAATTGATTGATGATAGGTATCCCAGGAAATCCAAAGATCCTTATCCGTTGAAACTGGCATATTCATACAAAGCGCTCCTTACTCCCGCTTAAATAAATGGATGGCGCAATACGATTGTCTCTTCACGATCTGGGCCTGTAGAAACCATATCTACCGGCACTCCAACCATTTCCTCAATACGCCTGATGTAATTACGTGCATTTATCGGCAAAGCCTCTAATGTTTTAGCACCAACCGTGGTCTCAGTCCAGCCAGGCATTTCTTCATAAACAGGAATACAACGAGCGGCTTCTTCAGCTCCAACGGGGAAAATATCGACTGATCGACCATCAATGGTATATCCCGTGCACAGTTTTAAGATTTCCAATCCATCCAGCACGTCCAATTTTGTCAGACACATACCAGAAACTCCATTGATCTGTACGGAACGCTTCAATAAAGCTGCATCAAACCACCCGCAACGACGAGCACGGCCAGTGACAGTACCAAATTCATGTCCAATGCTAGACAGATGCTTACCAACACCCTGATCAGTCGGCAACTCAGAAGGGAACGGACCAGAACCTACACGCGTAGTGTAAGCCTTAGTGATTCCCAAAATATAATGCAACATATTCGGGCCAACGCCAGTTCCTGCGGCGGCATTTCCTGCTACACAATTACTGGAAGTAACAAAAGGATACGTTCCATGATCCACGTCTAGCAAGCTACCCTGCGCACCTTCAAACAACAAACTTGCACCATTCTTATATGCGGCATATAAGGCGCTAGAAACATCCGCCACCATAGGCCGGATACGTGAAACATTCGACAAAGCATCATCAAGCGTACTCTGAAAATCAACAGCGGGCACCTTAAAATAATTGGTCAAAACAAAATTATGGTAATCGAGATTTTCTTTCAACTTCTCTGCAAATCGCTCTGGATTCAACAGATCTGCAACGCGAATCGCGCGACGGGCGACTTTATCTTCATAAGCAGGACCAATACCTTTTCCTGTCGTACCAATCTTTGCAACACCACGAGCATTTTCCCGAGCGGCATCAAGTGCAGTGTGATATGGGAGAATCACAGGACACGCTTCAGAAATTTTCAAACGCGATACCACTTCAACGCCATTTACCTGCAATTTATCAATTTCACGCAATAAATCTGGTACGGACAATACGACACCATTACCTATATAGCATGCCGTTCCCGCACGCATAATTCCAGATGGAATCAATTGCAAGGCAGTTTTTTGACCGCCAATAACTAGCGTGTGGCCGGCATTATGCCCACCTTGAAAACGCACGACAGCTTGAGCGTGGTCAGTTAACCAGTCAACAATTTTCCCTTTACCCTCGTCGCCCCATTGGGTACCAATAACAACGACGTTTTTTGCAATTTTATTTTGTAACATCACTCAGCCTACGTTTTTAAGAATCCACTTACCATCATCAAATACGACTGCTCTATTGCAATCAAATTCGTCCTGTTCGCTCTCGTGTCCTGGCAAACTTTGAATCACGACTTCTCCTGCCTTACGTAATTCGGCAATTGTTTGTCGCAGTGCCGGATCTTGACTCCAAGGAGAAAGAATTGCATTTTTACGCTCCGCCACAGGCATTAAACGCGCCAACTCTCTCAAATCCAATGAAAACCCGGTAGCTGGCCTAGCGCGACCAAAAACCTCACCTACATGATCATAACGCCCACCACGAGCGACTGCATTTGGCAAGCCAGGAGCATACGCATTAAACATCACGCCACTATGATAGTGATATCCACGCAAGTCCGCGAGGTCAATCGTAACATGTGCATTCCCAGATAATTTAACAAGATATTCAAGCTCATCAAGTGCTATAGCAATGCCGCTTAATTTTGGTAGAAGATGGTGAGCGCGTTCAATCACCGAAATATCTCCATATAAATTTGGCAAGTCAAGAAGAGCTTTTCGGACTACTAGACTAAAATTCCTAGAAATACACTCTAATGCGGGTAAATCCTTAGCCCCAAGTAAAGAAAATAATTGCGCCTCATGTTTTTTAGCAAGAGGATCAATCTCAAGCAAAGCTCGCAACACCCCCACATGACACAAATCAAGCCGCACTTCAGAAATATTTGCGAGAGCCAGTGATGCAAGAACCAGCTCCTGAATTTCAGCATCCGCCTCCAGACCGGCGTGACCATAAATCTCAGCACCAATTTGTATTGGCTCGCGAGTCGCATGCAGCCCTGAAGGGCGTGTTTGTAAAACACTACCTGAGTAGCAAAGACGCGTCACTGATGATCGATTCAATAAATGCGCGTCAATTCTGGCAACTTGTGTAGTCATATCGGCTCGCACACCCATGGTGCGACCAGATAATTGGTCCACCAACTTAAAGGTACGTAAATCCATATCGAGTCCGGCACCGGTCAACAAAGACTCAATGTATTCCAGCAAGGGAGGCATGACTAGTTCATAACCATAACTCCTAAAGTTATCAAGCAACAAACGTCGTAATTCCTCTATCTTGCGCGCCTCTGAAGGCAAGACATCGGCAATATTTTCAGGTAAAAGCCAATTTGGCATGAGATTAAATTCAAAAAACGGTTAGAGAGGATGAAAATAAGCAGAAATACGACGCAAAACGCGACAAACGTCAAGAGACTGCAATTCAAATTGTTTGCAGTCTCTTGACGTTCAAATCTGCTCAAATATGTTAATGCTATTTGCTTTTTCCTGTTCCATTTGTAGACCCGGACACAATGGGTGTTTTAAAGTACTTAAAAAATTCAGAATTTGGATCAACGACTAACATATCAGTTTTCGTTTTAAAACTTGAACGATATGCCTCGAGGCTTCGATAAAATTTATAAAATTCAGGGTTTTGTCCAAACGCCTGGGCATAAATCTGTGACGCTTCAGCATCGCCAGCACCTCGGGTTTGTTCCGCTTCGCGATAGGCCTCGGCAAGTATAACAATACGTTGCTTATCTGCATCTGCTCGAATTTTTTCAGAATCCGCAAAACCCGTAGAACGCAACTCATTAGCAACGCGACTACGTTCCGACTTCATACGATCATATACTGAGTTATTTATCTGTTCAACATAATCAACGCGCTTCAATCTAACATCAACGATTTGGACACCAATTTGCTTAGCTTCTTCAGTAACTTTATTTCGAATTGCTTGCATCACTTTGTCTCGTTCGCCTGATATAACGTCACGCACAGTACGCTTTGTTATTTCATCATTCAACGCAGCTTTAACAATCTGCGACATACGGTCCCGAGCGCGACTTTCATCGCCACCAAAACTAACGAAATACAATTTTGGTTCTGTAATACGCCACTTAACATAAGTATCTACTAAAATATTCTTCTTTTCAGCGGTAATGAATCGATCTGCCTCAGAAGATTCTATGGTCAGAATACGTTTATCCAAAAACATAACATTTTGAAACGGTGGCGGAAGCTTAAAATGAAGGCCTGGTTCACTGATCACAGACTTAACCTCACCCAATGCAAAAACGATCGCATGAGAACGCTGATCAACTACAAAAATCGTTGAAGACAACACTAGCAATACGAGAACTGCAACAATCAGAGAAGAAGCGAACTTATTCATTATCTTACCTCGCGGTCACGTGAGTCCCTGACATCACGGGATCGTCCATCTTTATTAAATCGCATTTCTACTGTTGGCACTTGCTCAGGCGTTTGCCCTACCGGTACGTTTGAAGCAGGAACAGGTGCATTCTTCAAACCAGATGTAACATCCGACTGAGACAACAATTTATCCAAAGGCAGATAGATCATATTATTACCATTTTTTACATCTATCATAAGCTTAGTCGTATTGGAAAATATTTGCTGCATTGTTTCCAGATACATACGATCACGAGTCACAACAGGTGCTTTTTGGTACTCAACTAACACTTGTTTGAAGCGAGCAGCATTACCTTCGGAACTAGCAACTACACGCGCTTTATAGGCTTCAGACTCCTGCAGCAAGCGTGAAGCTTCACCACGCGCCTTAGGGATAACATCATTGGCATATGCCTGCCCCTCATTCTTTTGACGTTCTTTATCCTGTCCTGCCTTCACAGCGTCATCGAAAGCTGCTTGCACTTGCTCAGGCGGTTGAACACCTTGCATTGTGACATTAGTAATTTGTACGCCAGCCTTGTAACGCTCGAGAACTTGCTGCATTAAACTACCCACATCCAATGCCACTTTCTCACGACCTTCGTAAAGAACAAAGTCCATTTTACTTCGACCAACAATTTCACGAATTGCAGTTTCAGCGACCTGACGTATCATTTCTTCTTGATCACGATTATTGTAAAGCCACTCAGCTGCGTTTTTCAGCTTGTACTGAACCGCAAATTGAATATCAATAATATTTTCATCGTCAGTCAACATCAGCGCCTCTTTGGGTTGTTTGTTTTTGACATTCGATCGATAACCAACTTCCACAGTACGCACCTGCGAAACATTTACAATTTCATGCCCCTGTATAGGAGAAGGCCAACGCCAGTTAAAACCAGCCATTGTAGAGTGACTATATTTACCAAATGTGGTGATAACGCCTGTTTGGCCTTCTTGTACGATAAAAAAGCCACTCACAATCCAGATGAAAACAAGAACGGCAACAATAATAGCGATACCTTTTTTTGCTCCAGCCACATCCGGCGAAAATCCACCATCACCGCTACCGCCACCCTCCCCTTTTTTTCCAAGCATACGATTTACACGCTGGTTGAATTCACGCCAAAGCTGGTCGAGATCAGGCGGACCTTCATTCGGTTTTTTGCCATTCTGATTATTATTTTGAGAACCGCGGCCCCACTGGGGATCGTTCAGCGAAAACGTCAAACCAATTCTTTTTAGAAGTGAAACAAACATTCTGTCGCTATCCAATTAATGGTGGGTTGGGCTACAAATAAGTTTAATTAAAACGAGCATCATTCAGTTCAACTGATTGATGATCATTATTACGCTTGGCTGCTTCAAGGTTTGCATGCTGAGCAATCGCATGTCGTAACAAATCCATCCCAGCACCAGAGTGGGCACTCAAAAAAATTCGATGAATTTTATCATACTCTCCCATCTCCAAACTCGGCTCCAAGGACGCAAGATCAATCTTATTCCACACTAACAACTGAGGAATATGATCTGCCCCAATTTCTTTTAACACCTGATTGACTTGCTGTATTTGATCCAGACGAACCGGACTACTTGCATCGACAACATGGATTAATAAATCGGCATGAATAGTTTCCTCTAAAGTGGCACGAAATGCTGCCACCAACTGAGGTGGCAATTCACGTATAAATCCCACGGTATCGGAAATCACCACACTACCTGCGTCACCCAAATATAAACGTCGTGAAGTCGTATCCAAAGTCGCAAACAATTGATCGGCAGCATAGGCTCCGGCCTTGGTCAACGCATTAAATAAGGTCGATTTTCCCGCATTGGTATAACCCACCAATGATACCGAAAAGGCATTTCCTCTACCACGCGAGCGACGCTGAGTTTCTCTTTGCTTATGCAGTTTTTCCATCTTAGCTTTAAGCATTTTTACACGATCACCTAACAGCCGACGATCAGTTTCCAGCTGAGTCTCACCAGGTCCGCGCAAACCGATTCCTCCTTTTTGCCGCTCTAAATGAGTCCATCCACGGATCAACCGAGTTGATAAATGCTGCAATTGAGCCAATTCAACTTGAACTTTTCCCTCGTGACTATGGGCGCGTTGAGCAAAAATATCGAGAATCAGACTTGTTCTATCAATAACTCGAATTTTGAGGTGACGCTCAAGATTTCGTTGCTGAGCTGGTGATAGCACATGATTGAATATGGCAATATTTAACTGATTATCAGCTACAGCATGGGCTATTTCATCTGATTTACCCGAGCCAACAAAAAGTGCTGCATCAGGATTAGAGCGTTTGCAAGTAATTATTGAAATTGGATCCGCACCCGCAGACCGTGAGAGCAAGAGAAGTTCTTCTAAACTAGCGGTAAAATCTTCTTTACCGAAGTCTACACCTACTAAAACGGCGCGCATGTAAGAAAATTTGGTTTCAAAGATATACAATCAAAAAATTACTCTGTTTCCGACTCATTATTGATGTTCACAGCACGGGCAGGAACAACAGTAGAAATGGCGTGTTTATAAACCATCTGGGTAACAGTATTGCGCAGCAAAACGACATATTGATCAAAGGATTCAATGTGCCCTTGCAATTTAATTCCATTTACCAAATAAATGGATACAGGAATATGCTCCTTGCGTAGCGCATTCAAGAACGGGTCTTGTAACAGTTGCCCTTTATTACTCATAACAGCTCCATAGTGTTGTTGTAGTTATCAAATGGGGATACATTAAAAAAACTCAAGTATCCAGAAAGACAACTACGATATAACTAAATTTATTTTTTTAATTTACTGCCTATTTCATTAAGAAATGATTTCCTTTTGATAACTACTTCTCCGCTTTTGCAAACGGATTTTTTCCTGATCGCATCTCTATACGCAAAGGCGTGCCAGTCAATGAAAAAGTCTCACGAAAATGCTTTTCTAAATAACGTTTATAGACATCCCCAATAGAATCCAATGCATTTCCATGGATGACAATAATCGGTGGATTTTGTCCGCCTTGATGAGCATAACGCATTTTTGGACGAATTGAACCTTTGCGTTTTGGTTGTTGATGCTCTACTGCCTCAATCAACGCTCGGGTCAATTTTGGTGTAGAAAGATTTGCCATCGCCGCGGCGTATGCAGCATCAATGGACTTCATCATTGGATCAATACCAGACGATTTCAAGGCGGACACAAAGTGAAATTTAGCAAATGTTAAAAAATTTAATTTACGTTCAATATCCACCTTAATCTCATCGCGTCGTTCACTCTGCAAACCATCCCATTTATTCACGCCGACAACCAAAGCACGTCCAGACTCAAGAATAAAACCTGCAATATGTGCATCTTGCTCAGAAATATCTTGCTGCGCATCTAATAAAAGTAAAACAACATTGGCCTCAGATACAGATTGCAAAGTTTTAACGACAGAAAATTTTTCGATTGCCTCAAATACTTTACCACGACGACGAATACCAGCAGTATCAATCAATGTGTAATGCTTACCATCACGCTCGAATGGAATTTCGATCGAATCCCTAGTTGTCCCTGGCATGTCAAATGCGATTACTCTCTCTTCACCCAGAAGAGTATTCACCAAAGTCGATTTACCTACATTAGGACGCCCAACAATAGCAATTTTAATACCTCGAACAGTATCAATCGGTTCTTCCACCTCTGGTGGCCGTTGCGCAAAAGCGATATTCAACGATTCCTCAACAAGATCAACAACACCATCGCCATGAGCAGATGAAATCACATAAGGATCACCTAAACCAAGCTCGTAAAAATCAGCGGTTACAGAGGTATACCTCATACCTTCGGCTTTATTCACAACCAACATCACTGAGCGACCAGATTTTCGCAAAAAATCAGTAATAGTTTTGTCGTGCGGGGTTAAACCTTGGCGTCCATCGACCAAGAAAATTACCACATCAGCTTCAGCGACTGCCTGTTTGGTTTGTTTAGCCATTTCGTGCATGATGCCTTCTTTAGCTACCGGCTCAAACCCTCCAGTGTCAATAACCAAGAAAGGACGATCACCAATACGCCCCTCACCATAGTGCCTATCCCTAGTTAAACCAGGTAGGTCCGCAACCAATGCATCGCGAGAACGAGTTAGCCGATTAAACAGCGTGGATTTGCCGACATTTGGTCGGCCTATAAGTGCAATTACCGGCTTCATTTGTATTACTCGGTCGCAAAAGCAACCACTGTCCCTGATTTAGTTTGTACGATCAAATTTGAATCTGCCACAATTGGAGCGGCAAGAATTTGACTACCATCGGTGCTTACTCTACCAATGAAAGAGCCATCTTCTCTTGATAGAAAATGGAGATAGCCGAACGCATCGCCTACGGCGACTGCACGACCGAAAGATGTAGGGGCGGATAGACGACGATAAGCAAGTTTATCATTGCGCCACACACTGGATCCGGCAACGCGAGAATAAGCAGAAATCGCACCGGCATTGTCTACAGCAAAAACAAACCGTTCATCTACACTGACGCCAACTTCACTGGACAAGTTTTTAGACCAACGCACAGCACCCGATGCCAAGTCAAAACAACTAACCCGTCCTTGGTAGGCCGCCGTGCAAACCACCTGACCGATAACCGCTGGAGTACCAGAGACATCAGCAATACGCTCCAGTTCAGTCGCACCTTTGGGATCTGCGGCCGAGGCCTCCCATTTTAAGCCACCATTATTTAAAGACAAAGCAATCAATTTCCCGCCGGGCAAAGCAACAATTGCCAATTGATCTGTCAACACAACACCAGCAACAGTACGAAGCGTTAACGATGGTAACGGACGATTTACAGCCCATTTACGCACACCCGATTCGACATCATATGCGGCAACCCGATTGTCTATGCTCCGAACAATGACCAAGCCCTGTCCAATAACGGGAGCTGTCAATATTTCACTGGATGCTTGAATTTTCCAACGTAACTTTCCATTCAAATCAAAAGCTAGCAAAACCCCTTTTTGACCAGCGACTGCTATCGTGGTTGAATTAGCGCCCACACCTGCAGTCAATGAGATCCCTGCATTAATTCGCCATAATGCATGTCCAGTATTAGAATTTAATCTTACAATAGTTCCATCCGCAGCAGCCGCATAAATATCCGAGCCGACCTGAATTGGAGAAAATAGATAAGGCCCACTTGCTCCAACCGAAGAAGTCCAAACTGACTTTACCGCCATATCAGGCTTAAAGTCCTCCAACACGGCGGGCGCATTTTTTGTCTCTGATTTTGAGAATGGATTAATCGATGATAAAGAAGTGCATCCTGTCAATATAAGCAATATCGCGGCCGCCACCAATTTGGTAGAAAATTGCATAAATAATTCCTATCTATTTCGTAGCGATTGAGCTTGTAAGCTTATTATCCAAAACACCGCCAATAGCATCGAGTTTTATTTGTATCAGTTGACGGGCTGGATTTTTAACACTCATTTTATCCAAAGCAAGTTGATAGGCAGAACGTGCCTCGGCAATCTTATTCTGGGCAAAATAAATATCCCCCTTCCTATCGGCAATACTGCCTAAAAATTCGGAAGAAAAATCACCAGACAGCAGAGACAAACCTTCATCGTAAGCTTTTTCATCGAGAGCAATCCCTGCCAAACGAACCTTAGCCAAAACTTTGTATTCCTCAACATTACTATGATCGATAACCCAGTGCAATTGAGTCTTAGCCATTTTCAAATCATTGGTATCAAATGCACTTTTTGCTGCCAACAAAACTGCCATTGGCGCATATGAAGTACGCGCAAATTTTTCGACCAAATCAGTAGCCGCACGCTGCACCTTAAGATTGTCTTTTGCTAGTATTGATTTTTGCAGCTCGTCATAAAGCTGAGAGGCTTGCGTCGACTGATTGCGCTGATAAGTATTCCAACCCGTCCACCCAGCATAGACAGACAAGGCAATCACCAATAGCCAAGTAACCAGATTACCGTATTGTTTCCACCAAGCTTTTAGCGTATCTAACTGCTCTTGCTCTTCTAGATCGTATGCCATATTTTTTTCGTTTAATGATGAATATGAATGTGACTAGGGTCGTCGCAACAATCGATTGCGTCGGTCGTGCCAGTCATTTGGTTTACTATATGGTCAACAGCAGCTTCAAATGGAACGCTAATTTGATTATTATCCATATCTTCCGCACGCATCGCTTTGATCGTGACCGTATTTACTGCAGCCTCATCCTCACCTATGATGACGGCATAGGCTGCACCACTAGCATCCGCCTTTTTCATTTGAGACTTAAAGCTACCGGCACCTGATGCCGATGCGCAATGTAACACAACATCGAGTCCAGCATCGCGCAAACGCTCTCCCAAGACAAAAGATTGCATTTGAGCTTCATCGCCCTGATGTGCCAAATATACATCGCAATGGCTAGAATTGTGCGCTTCACCTGAAGCTTTCATCAACTCCAGCAAGCGCTCTATACCCATAGCAAAACCACATGCGGGTGTTGGCTTGCCACCGAAAATACTAAACAATGAATCATAACGGCCACCGCCACAAACCGTCCCTTGGGAACCTAGTTCGTCTGTCACCCATTCAAATACAGTGCGGTTGTAATAATCCATTCCACGCACTAACCGCGTGTTAATCGTAAACGGAATACAGTTATGGCGAAGGATTTTTTGTACGCCCTCAAAATGCGACTTTGACTCATCGCCAAGGTAATCAAATAATTTCGGTGCGTTATTGACCATAGTTTGCATGCTTGGATTTTTTGTATCCAAAATACGCAAAGGATTACTATAAAGACGGCGCTGTGCTTCGGCATCCAATAGATCTATATGCTGCTCAAAATACGCAATCAAATCCACACGATGCTGTTGACGTTCTTCGGCATCGCCAATAGAATTTAATTCCAAGCGTATGTTTTGCAACCCCAGATCATCCCAGAGTCGCTGGCACATCGCAATCAATTCGGCATCGATGTCGGGCCCACTAAATCCCAAAGCCTCCGCACCGACCTGATGAAATTGACGATAACGACCACGTTGAGGTTTTTCGTGCCGGAACATAGGGCCGTTATACCAAAGACGTTTAGGTCCATCGTAAGTAAGGTTATGCTCCAGTGCCGCACGCACTATGCCGGCAGTATTTTCAGGCCGCAAGGTAAGTTTATCACCATTGAGAGCATCGTCAAAAGAATACATTTCCTTTTCAACAATATCAGTAACCTCACCTAAACCTCTAGCAAACAAATGGGTAGATTCTACGATTGGCGTCCGAATTTGCTGAAAGCCATAACTCTTAAGTACGGACTGCACCGTATTCTCAAACAACTCCCATAATGCTGCGTCAGCGGGAAGCACATCGTTCATTCCCTTTACGCCATTTATTTTTTCTATTTTTTTATTTTCTGACATACCTGATTACCTGATTTAATTTTCTACGTGTACCGGCGTCAATGGCGTGTAATGACTCCTGACATACTCCAAAACAATAGACTGAAACTCTTCTGCAATAGATTCACCACGCAAAGTCATTGCCTTGAGCCCATCAATAAAAACGGGTGCCGCTGGGGACTCGCCATTACCTGGCAAACTAATTCCAATGTTAGCGTGCTTGGATTCGCCTGGGCCATTTACGATACACCCCATCACAGCAACATTCATACCTTCGACACCTGGATATTGTTTTTTCCAAACCGGCATTTGATCACGTAAAAACGTCTGTATATTATCTGCCAACTCCTGGAAGACAGTTGAAGTAGTACGCCCACAGCCGGGGCATGCGATAACCATGGGAGTGAATTTGCGTAAGCCCATTGTCTGTAAAATTTCCTGTCCAACTACAACTTCTTTGCAGCGATCTCCACCAGGTTCCGGCGTCAAAGAAATTCGGATAGTATCGCCAATCCCCTCCTGCAACAACACCGACAATGCAGCAGTAGAGGCTACAATCCCCTTGCTTCCCATGCCTGCCTCAGTCAACCCCAAATGTAATGGATAATCACAACGCTTAGCAAGTTCTCGATAAACAGCAATCAAATCCTGCACACCAGAAACCTTGCAAGACAAAATTATTTTATCCCCGGCAAGTCCTAATTCTTCAGCACGCTGAGCATTTTCTATTGCGGAAGTAATCAGTGCCTCATACATTACAGATTGAACACTCCAAGGATTGGTACGCTGGGCATTTTCATCCATGATCCGCGCTAACAACGCTTGATCCAGACTCCCCCAATTAACTCCGATACGAACTGGCTTATCATATCGACACGCCATTTCTATCATCTGCGCAAATTGAGTGTCGCGCTTGGCACCTTGCCCAACATTCCCTGGATTAATACGATACTTGGACAAGGCTCTGGCACAATTCGGATATTCTTTAAGTAAGGTATGCCCGTTGTAATGAAAATCACCGACAAGCGGTACATCGATTTCCATTTTATCAAGCTGCTCCCGTATAGCAGGCACTGCTGCTGCTGCTTCGGCATTATTAACGGTAATTCTGACCAACTCTGATCCGGCACGCGCCAATTCTTTAATCTGAATAGCTGTTCCAATTACATCAGCAGTATCTGTATTTGTCATTGACTGAATAACAACTGGGGCGCAACTACCAATTATAATTTCACGTTGTCCATAAACAATTTTCACATTACGACTAATGCGTCGCGCCAGGGAACCAGAACTTACTGCAAATAAAGAAGATGTCATACTTACTTCACATTCAAATTAACAACATTACTATCCTTGCCAGCCAAAATCTCTAATGGAGCACCCCGCAATACGCCCTCAACCCCGGCAGCATTGCCAATTTTGACCTGCAATGATTCCTTAACATTAAAAATCTCTTCGGTACCAGCCTTAGCGAGATGAGAGGTCACAATATTACCATTTACTTTTTTAATCTGTATCCAAGTGTCCTGGCGAAATTTAAGCTTCATGACATCATTATTACTGGCATTCGTTGGTAAGATGACACCAAAATCATTTATTTTTACTGAAATTCCAGTTGAATTTTCAGTAAGCGGCTTATTGCTAAGATTCGAGACACCCTGCCCGACCGCTTTCTGACCGCCCAGCATTTCTAGATCAACAGAGGAAGCGACTCCTACGGCAGGATTAACTTGAATGGGCGCACCGCTCGAAATGTTCGGCAATGAAGGAGCGATTATATGATCCAGCCCTTCCGGTCTAGCCAAAGGGACCGACTCACTCAACACTGGCGCGGGTGAAAGTAAATTTTTAACAAAATCTGCATGTTCAAATTTTTGCAACAGAAAAAATCCTACAGCAAGTACCGCGAGCAAACCCGCACCCAGTATATATTTAGAATTACTATCCTGCCGCCCCATCAAAGATAAACGTGACTCTTGAAATGGAGTGGAAAGTCCAGGCTTTAATGCTGATTCCAGTTGTTCTTTACTAACATTTTTAGGTAAAAAGGCAACAACTGTATCGGCATCGATTTTCAATAATTTAGCGTAAGCGCGAATAAAACCACGAACAATCACCATTTGCGGCAAAGCATCGAATTCATTCGCTTCTAGCGCCACTACCTGCTTAGTAGATAATTTCAATTGTTCCGCCACCTGCTGAACGGACCAATTTTTTTGTTGTCTTGCGGCAGACAATAAACTTCCTGCTGATTCCACTACCGTCAGGACAGGTTTTGTACTAGTATCCAACCCCGAAGTATTCAATGGATCTAACGACTGATTCATACCCGCATCATTCACTAAAGGCTCCCCGTTGGAGTAAGCTATATTCCTTCGAATTTGGATGACGTCGACGCAACTGCGTAGCAAGAGAAGCAACTGCCACCTGATCGTCCAGCTTTTTTTCAATCTTAATCGCCAGCCACAACACATCTGCAGCCATAATTTCAGCTTTTATCACGCGATCAATATAGAATTTTGCTTTCTCATAATCGCCTTGATCAAAGAGAATTTTTGCGATATTTACATTAATTGAAGGATTTCCTGGCTGCTCACGAAATCCCAACATGAAATAACGTTCCGCATTGATAACGTCCTTTAATCTCAGACTACACACCCCTGCGTTGTTGAGCACTTTTGCTGGGGTAGGATAAGTTAAATCCTTAATTACTTTTTCAAAATAAGGAATGGACTGCTTTTCTCGTCCGTTCTGACATAAAAACCATCCGTAGTTATTGGCAATATCAGAATTGTTTGGAGCTAACTTCATTGCATGCAAAAAATTATCCTCTGCAAGTTGAATTTCCCCGGTATCCATAAAAATCAACGCACGAAGACTGTAGGCATCAACCAAATCAGGAGTTGCTAACAATGCATGTTTTATTTCATCCAATGCAACTTTATGTAAGCCTTGCT
This sequence comes from Undibacterium sp., assembly GCF_030651495.1. Classification (GTDB taxonomy): domain Bacteria; phylum Pseudomonadota; class Gammaproteobacteria; order Burkholderiales; family Burkholderiaceae_D; genus Undibacterium. The sequence goes on along the minus strand of NZ_JAUSFI010000110.1, from coordinate 40,109 downwards.
GATAATAACCCAATGCTAATTGCATGCGTATCCCAGCACGATTTTGCAATTCAACGTTTTCAGTCCGGGAATTTACTTCAGGCTGGCCCCCTTCGAGTTTTCGGTTTGCACATGCTGACAAAATCAGGGCAAATAAAGCACCCAACAAAATAGGGTAGTGCAATCGAAAAATTTTCAACTAGATACCTCGACAATTTTGCCAAAATTTTCACCAAATTTTTTCTTATATTCATCCATCTTTTGCATACGTTCCTGGACCCGCGTCCTATCCTGCACTTCGCCAGCGAGCTGCCCACAAGCCGCATCGATATCATCACCACGCGTCTTGCGAATCGTTGTTACAATACCAGCATCCATCAACACCTGGGCAAAAGCTTTAATTCTCGGATTGACTGATCGCCTCAAACCCGATTCAGGAAATGGGTTGAATGGAATAAGATTAAATTTGCACGGTACGTTTTTTACCAGCTGTATTAATTCTTTTGCATGATGATCACCATCATTAACACCATCAAGCATGCAATATTCAAAAGTAACGAAATCCCGGGGAGCATAATCAAGATAACGCTTGCAAGCAGCCATCAACTCTTGCAATGGATGTTTCTTATTTAACGGGATCAAACTATCACGCAACGCATCATTCGATGCATGCAACGATACAGCCAATGCAACCGGGCACTCCTGGGACAACTTATCGATCATTGGCACAACGCCACTTGTGGACAAAGTCACGCGGCGGCGCGACAAGCCATAAGCATTGTCATCCAACATTAACCGTAATGCAGTAACGGTAGGCTCAAAATTCAATAAAGGCTCACCCATGCCCATCATCACGACATTCGTGATTTGACGTTCACCTTTATGACCAGGCTCAATACCCTTACTTTTTCGCAGTTCAAATTCTGCCATCCACAACTGGCCAATAATTTCCCCCACACTCAAATTGCGATTAAAACCCTGTTTTCCAGTTGAGCAAAAACGACAATTAACAGCACAACCAGCTTGCGTAGATATACATAAGGTTCCGCGATTTTCCTCAGGGATAAAAACGGTTTCTATTGCATTACCCTGTCCGACATCCAGCAACCATTTGCGCGTTCCATCTAAGGAAGTGTGATCACTAACAACGGCAGGTGCCGCGATATAAGCACGCCCGGATAGTTTTTCCCGCAAGGATTTTGCGAGATCCGTCATTTCTTCAAAATTGCTCGCCCCGAATTGATGTATCCAGCGTTGCAATTGCTTTGCGCGAAACGGTTTCTCACCCAACTCACCGCAATAAGCGATCAGTTGCGCAGGATCCAGATCCAACAAATTGGTGAGAACCGTCATGTGCTTAATCTTTCACGCTCCAAGCCCACTAAACATCAGGAATCAGAGCATCATTCATCAATAGCAATAAAAAATTAACGTGAATACACGTTCAAAGCTGGAAAATAATAAGCGATTTCAACCGCCGCTGTTTCTGCTGCATCCGAACCATGAACTGCATTTGCATCAATAGAATCAGCGAAATCCGCACGTATCGTACCTTTTTCTGCTTTCTTTGGATCAGTAGCACCCATCAGATCACGATGTGTCAAAATGGCATTTTCACCTTCAAGAGCCTGAACCATAACAGGACCTGAAATCATGAAGTCAACCAAATCTTTAAAGAAAGGCCGAGCCGCGTGAACAGCGTAAAAGCCTTCCGCTTCAGCGCGAGATAAGTGAATCATGCGAGCAGCAATGATTTTCAGGCCAGCACCTTCAAAACGACTGTAAATTTGACCGATAACGTTTTTTGCAACTGCATCTGGCTTAATAATAGACAATGTGCGTTCGATAGCCATCTAAAAACTCCAATAAAATGAAAGGGTTAAGATAAAAATTCAATAATTCATCTAACCTTAGATTTTATCATGAAACCCTCTTTACAAGGGTTTTGTCAAGAATCACTATGACTAAAATAAATTAACTTCAAATTAAACCAGTGCGTCTATTCGAGCAACTAAAAGTACGCATCCGTCGACGGGCGTTTCTGACTCCCCCCTCATTCAACTGATTCAACTGATTATTTTTATCCTGAAATTTTCAAAATCAATTAACTACGGGCTCAATATGCAATATTCAACAGGTTCAGAGGACATCCCCGAAAAAGGCGCACGGGCGCGGTGGGCCCGCTTACTTTTAGATTTGCCAGATTGAAACCAGTTAAACAAAAACGGCATTACTCCACCGCACTTTTCTGTGTTCCAACACTCTCAAATCAAATCAAATACCGCCATCGACTCTACGTGCGAGGTATGCGGAAACATGTTAATCACCCCGGCCTTAGATAAGCGGTAACCCGCCTGATTGACCAACATACCGGCATCCCTGGCTAACGTAGATGGACTGCAAGACACATAGACTATACGTTTAGGCTTCAATTCGGGAGCAAATTTTCCTAGATCAATCAATGCCTGACAAACTGCCATTGCACCGTCGCGAGGAGGATCAACCAAAAAGCGGTCAAATTTACCTAGCACAACAAAATCTTCTGCAGTTACCTCAAATAAATTACGTGTACCAAATACCGTTTTCGCGCTCAAGCCATTGGCTTTGGCATTCTCCAAAGCACGCTCAGTCAAAGTAGAGCTCCCCTCGATCCCGACGACCTCTCTGGCAATGGTTGCGATCGGCAATGTAAAGTTACCAAGACCACAAAACAAATCAGCAATACGTTCATCCTTTTGCACATCCAGCAAACGCAAGGCGCGCGCAACCAATACCCGATTAATATGATGATTAACTTGGGTAAAATCAGTTGGCTTGAATGGCATCTTTACGCCAAACTCAGGCAATAAATAATGTAAATCGCCATCCTCTGGATAAAATGGCTCTGCAGTCTCAGGTCCCTTGGCTTGCAACCACCATTGCACTTGATAACGATCAGCAAAAACCTTTAGCTTAACTTCATCCTCAACTGTCAACGGCGCAATAATACGTAACACCATCGCGGTGATACCCTCCCCGATTGCCAGTTCAATCTGTGGCAACTCCTCAATAATTGACAGCGAGGCAATCAGTGCTCGCAATGGCATCAGCATTGCGGACACATGTGGTGGCAAAATTTCACAGGTTTCCATATTGGCGACATAGCGCGATTTTTTCTCATGAAAACCGACCAGTACCGAGCCTTTTTTGCGGACATGGCGCACGGAAAGGCGTGCACGATACCGATAACCCCAAGTTGGCCCATAAATTGGCCGCATCATCATTTCTGGCTTGACCTTACCGATATGCCCCAAGTTATCTTCGAGTACGCGCTGCTTCATTGCGACTTGTGCATTTGGCTCCAGATGCTGCATCGAGCACCCACCACAAATGCCAAAATACTTGCATTTTGGTGGCATCCTTTGTGATGACTCTTTAAATAGTGTGCCCATAGTAGCGACTTCCCAAGTCGGTTTCTTCTTGTAGGCATTGAAGCCGACCACCTCGCCAGGTAGTGCGCCTTCGACGAACACCACCTTGCCCGGTGTGCCATCTTCATTTTCAAGATGGCCAACGCCACGAGCGTCCATATCGAAGGAACGGATAGTAATAGTATTCATGATGAATGCAGCAAGACCGGCAGGTCAAGCCAAAAAAGGATTGATTTCAAAAGGGAGATTATAAAAGAAACGACAAAGCAAATTTCACTTTATCTCAATGGCGTGAGCGAGAAAATGAGTGGTGGCTTTTCAGAGGAGAGCATCTCTACCGACGCCACGCGATGCGAAAGAGCGCTTTAGTTTAAGCAGGGCTTCCTGCTGAATTTGACGAACACGCTCTCTAGTGATACCCATTTCATCCGCCAATGTTTCCAACGTTGCGGGATCATCGTTATCTAAACCAAAACGGCGCATAATGACTATACGCTGCTTGTCTGGCAACTTGGATAGCCAATCCCGCACCAGGATGTTCATTTCATGGTGCTCAGCACGAATATCTGGCGTATCTTCACTGTCACCTGGCAACATATCCATAAGACTAGATTGCGGATCATTATCTAGCGGGGTATCGAGTGAGGTAGCATGCTCAGACAACGCCAGAATATCCTGGACTTCGTCAATTGGTCGTCCAACCAAATGTGCGATATCTTCAATCGCCGCATCCCTACCATCTCGCTGCTGAGATTCCAGGTGGTATTTAGCCCGTAAAATTTGATTCAACTCCCGCACCATATGTACTGGCAAGCGTATAGTGCGAGCCTGGTTCATAATAGCTCGCTCTATGCTTTGACGTATCCACCAAGTTGCATAGGTCGAGAAACGAAAACCACGTTCGGGTTCAAATTTCTCTATCGCATGCATCAATCCCAGATTGCCTTCTTCGATCATATCCAGCAAGGCAACGCCACGATTGATGTAGTGCTTCGCTATTGAGACGACCAACCGTAAATTGTGCTCAATCATTTTTTGACGAGCTTCAAAATTACCTTGTTTAGCAAGCGTTGCAAAATGCAATTCCTCGGCCGAACCAAATAAGGGCCGAGTTCCAATCTGATTGAGATAATGTTGCGTAGTATCTGTCGATAACTCAGCCGCAAGCACAGTCTTGAGTTCATCTAGTGGAGCAACAATTAACGAGACAGGATTGTCACTCTCGGTATCATTTGCATCTTCGCCATGCTCATCTGAAAAATCGGCTGACTCCGTCTGATGCGCCCCCTGAATCTCAGAAACCACGTCCTGATCATCATCCGTTACCGATGATTGCAACTGAAAATTAGCTGAAGAATTGGGCATAGTTATAATTTGAAGTCATTTTTCAGATTGAATGTTAGCGTGAATTCCGCGCCATCATCGACCTGGCAAAAATTTTGCAGGATCGACAGGTTTTCCTTGTTGTCTTATTTCAAAATGCAATTTAATCGAATCACTATCAGAATTACCCATTTCGGCAATTTTTTGCCCTCTACTAATGGCCTGACCTTCCTTAACCAGATTAACTTTATTATGTGCGTAGGCAGACAATAGATTATTGTTATGTTTAATGATCACCAGATTACCATAACCTCGGATTCCACTCCCTTCATACATCACTTTTCCTGCACCTGCAGCAAACACGTCCTGTCCAAGCTTACCGCTGATATCCAGCCCTTTGTTTTTTGCATCGTCAAAATTGCTAATGACTCTACCTTCTGTTGGCCACATCCAGTCAACAGTATCTGTTTCCACGGCAGGTTGAGCTACTATTTTTTCTATAGGTTTTGCGATCACAATTTCTGGTTTTATAACAGGCACAATACCTGACGTTACCGCGACATCCGTTTTTTGCAACTCAGCCAAAGTGACTTCTGAGTAGGGACGTTTATCACCTCGCGGACCAGTTTTATTCGTTGCAAGATTCACTGACGATAAGCTTCTCACTTCAACACCCGCACCTGAAGATACGCTGGCGGTTTGTACCGCGCTATTTGCATTTCCATCAGGTGGAGCCACTCGTAACACTTGATCAACTTTGATGTCATTCGGATTTTTCAAACTATTCCATGCCACAATATCACTATAATTTTGACCATGGTCCAGTGCGATACGAAACAAAGTATCGCCTCGCTTCACGACATAACTGATTCGCGTGTCCGTAAGCGATTTACTTGCCGAACTTACGACAACAGGTCCGGATTTGCCAGAATTCGAATTTACATCCCCAATCCGGTCCACGACTGGCGCATTATTCAGGGGAGTAGTACAGGCAGAGATGATGCTGATCAATGCTCCTGTAAAAAGTATCTGTACAACTAAAGGTATTTTGTTTTTGCTCATTACTTACTTCCGTTTGATCGACTGTTTCATATCACACCTTGGCGCAGAGGAACGAAGTGACATTTCTCTAGTATCGAACTTTTCCATTCGTTTTTTGCAATGCGCTCTATCAATTGAAGCACCTGATGACCGCCGCCCACCGGGGCAATCAATCTCCCGCCAATAGACAGTTGCTCCAATAGAGCCTGCGGAACCTCCAGCCCAGCGGCAGCTAATATAATACCGTCAAAAGGCGCGACCTGAGGCAAACCGAGCATACCATCACCGTAGTGCAAACGTATATTGGCAATTCGCATTGGACGCAAATTGCTTTTTGCCAGTTCATGCAATGCTTTGATACGCTCTATTGAGTAGACATCCTTCGCCACCAGTGACAAAACAGCGGCCTGATAACCACAACCAGTCCCTATTTCCAGTACCCGCCTCAACTCACCTCCATTTCGCATAATTTCTATCATGCGAGCAACGATATACGGTTGTGATATGGTTTGATGATGACCTATAGGTAATGAGGCATCAATATACGCTTGACTTGCCAAACCGGATTCGATAAATAAATGCCGTGGAATTGCTTCCACTGCTGCCAAGACCATACTATCAGTCACGCCCTGCCGCGCCACCCGCGCCACCATTGCGCGCCGTATTCCAATTGAAACTAGTCCGCTGGTTTCTTGAACTACCTTACCGGCCTTTACACGTGGCGCATTTTCGAGTGGCATTGCCAATGTGACGGTACTGACAGATTGGAGTCGCGCATTTTTTACCGCATTTCTCATTGCAGTCTGCGGCATCTCAGTGCGTACTAAGCACGATGTCTGTGCATCCAATCTACTTGACTTGTTGACGATTGACGATAAAAGCAAAGGAAATTTCCTGTCCTTTTCGGTCATACCAGATCCGCTTTTAATTGAGCCATTTGTTTTGCATTCGTCAGATCAACCTGCAGTGGCGTCACGGAGACATAATCTCTGGATGTAACGTAAAAATCAGTGCCATCTCCCGCGTCCTTTACCGCACCTGGAGGCCCAATCCAGTAAATATCGCGGCCGTGTGGATCTTGCATTTTAATCACCGGTTCCGAAGTATGGCGCTTACCCAGTCTTGCGGTATGTATTCCTTTAATTTTCGAATATGGAAGATTTGGAATATTTACATTTAACAAATAAGGCAGGTCAAGAGAAGGGAAGCCGCGCTCTATCATATCTCTTGCGATACGTGCAGCATCGTCAAGATAGGCCCAACCTTTTTCCAATTGGGAAAAGGCAATCGCTGGAACACCAAACAAATATCCCTCAGTCGCTGCTGCCACAGTACCGGAATAAAGCGTGTCGTCACCCATGTTCTGACCCTGATTGATACCAGAAACAATTAAATCTGGTCTATCCGCCATAATAGAAGTTAACGCAATATGAACGCAATCTGAGGGCGTGCCGTTCACAAAATAAAAACCATTTGCGGCGCGATACACTGAAAGAGGTCGATCTAACGTCAAAGCATTCGATGTCCCAGAGCGATTGCTGTCTGGTGCCACCACAATAATTTCGGCTATAGGACTCAAGGCATCGACTAAGGCCAAGATGCCGGGAGCGAGGTAACCATCGTCGTTACTTATCAGGATTTTCATATTGTGCATTTTACCTGATGCATCAATATAAATTTCTCCGGATATTGGTTTTTACTGCATAATTATAAAATCAAACGGTCGTACTATTTTAAATAAAGGAGACAAATATGAAAGCTATTGTTTGCAAAGAATGGGGTTTACCTGACACCTTGGTATTGGAAGAATTGCCAGATCTTATTCCAGGTCCAGGCCAAATTACAATTGATGTCAAAGCGGCAGGAGTCAATTTCCCTGATGTATTGATCATCCAAAATAAATATCAATTCAAGCCAGAACTCCCATTTATACCTGGTAGTGAACTCTCTGGCGTCGTACGCGCTATAGGTGAAGGTGTCACTAGCACAAAACCAGGCGACAAGGTTATCGCTTTTATTGGTCACGGGGCGTTCGCACAACAAGTCTTAGCTCCCGCAAATTCGATTATGCCTATGCCACCCGGCATGGATTTCGATACCGCTGCCGCGATCACTTTGACATATGGCACATCTCATCATGCGGTGGTTGATCGTGCTCAGTTAAAAGCTGGTGAGACTATGTTGGTATTGGGCGCAGCGGGGGGGGTTGGGCTAGCGGCAATCGAAATCGGTAAGGCTCTCGGCGCGCACGTCATTGCGGCAGCATCAACCAATGAAAAGCTCGATATTTGCAGGCAACATGGTGCAGATAAAACGATCAATTACAGCACAGAAGACCTGCGTGAAGCAATCAAGGCTGCAACCGATGGCAAGGGGCCCGATGTCATTTATGACCCAGTCGGCGGCATCTATGCGGAACCTGCGTTTCGCTCTATCGGTTGGCGTGGGCGTTACTTAGTCGTCGGCTTCGCCAATGGTGAGATTCCTAAACTACCGCTGAATCTGACTCTGCTAAAAGGGGCATCTCTGATTGGTGTATTTTGGGGTGAGTTTGCCAAACGCGAACCCAAAGCAAATTTAGCCGCAATGCGCGAATTAATGGGCTGGTTGGCCGAGGGCAAGATCAATCCACATATTTCGGGTCGCTACGCACTAAAAGACACGGCTACTGCATTGAATGATATTGCGGCTCGAAAAGTAACGGGTAAAGTCATCATACACCCTGAACAATAATTACAATATCGACGCACCTTGCAACAACCTAGCAATAGGTGCGTCGAATTCAGATCTATACTTAAGTTGGGTTTACTGCGTCGCCCAACCAAAACCGGTTAATGTCTTTCAAATCCCATTTGTTCGCATCCTCTCGCATAACGATTTTGTCCTGTAAACCGGGCCCCGCAAGATCGAGTAATTCAGGAGTGATATATGTTGAAGATTTGGTAGAGAAAAATACTCTTACTTTAGGCGACATTAATGATTTTCCGACTTGCTGCTCAATAACGACACCCAACCTACCGGATTGAAGGCGAACAAGAGTTCCAACAGGATAAATGCCAATACTCATCACAAAAGCCTGAAATACAGCCTCATCGAAGTGCCCTTTGCTCCATTCTGACATCTTACGCAATGACTCTGCTGGACACCAACCCTGTTTGTATGGGCGATTTGAGGTAATCGCATCATAAACATCACAAACAGCCCCCATTCGCGCATAAAGACTAATTTGATCACCAGATAAACGATCTGGGTAACCGCTGCCATCCATTTTTTCATGATGATGCAAGCAAACGTCAAGGGCAATCTCACCAACTCCATTTGCTTCCAATAACATTCTGTGACCTGCTGCGGGATGCTCCTTAACCGAAACGAATTCAGCATCAGTAAGCTTTCCTGGTTTGTTTAAGATATCCAAATCCACAGCCATTTTACCGATATCGTGTAACAAGCCTGCCAAACCAGCTTCGCGAGTTTTATCATCGTCAAGGCCGAGCTGTCTAGACAAGGCAATCATCAACGCGCAGACGGCAACAGAATGCATATAGGTGTAGTCATCAGCCGTTTTTAATCTTGCCAGACCTATTAACGCGCCCGGGTTGCGCATCACTGAGGAGGCAATTTCCTCAACTAATGGCATCGCTTTTTCTGCATCTACTGCGTTTCCCATTCTGGCTTCATTAAACATCGAAAAAACCGCCTGCTTAGAGTTGTCAACAATATTGACGGCACGCACCATCTCCTCATCCATCGATACGGGAGGAATATCCTTAAATAACATTGGAATTTTTACGACAGGCACTAATTTTTCCTCTGGCTTTGAAGGGGTATCGATAACAATCCTATCTATAACCGTATCCAGCCCCTTGTTGGTATCTATCCAGACCTCCTGTATCTTACTTCCATTGACTTTATCAAGACTCGCCTGATTCTCAAGCATGAAAGATTTTTGCCAAAATGGCGAATCCATCCAAGAACTGCATAGTTCCTGAATATACATACCAATTCTTAACTGCTTAACATTAATTTTTTTTAACATATCCTGAGCTTGCTCATAGTTGACAGAGCTATGACAATTAATACCAATTATCTAGAGAATTTTTTAGAATGAACCGTGTGCATTGGATGCAAATATGACGCTCCTGCAAAAATTAACGTTTTTTTTGTTTGCGCATTAAGTGCAACGGAGAGAAAAAAGACTGCATCGCTTTATTCGCTATAAACGATAAATTATAGGGATGTTCAGCCAAAATAGACGAGAAATAATCAATTGCCGGAATTTGCTTTAAAAGTTCTGCAACCTTACCCCAAAGCAATAATATAACCGATTTTCCATCAATCGTTTTCTGATGATCATTTAATGCAGAAAAAATCACCTGTAGAAACGGTTGCCATGCTTTGGCATCGCGACGGGGCGCGACTTCTAGCCGATAGACAAGAGTTGCATTCAACAATAAAAAACCATGTAAGATTAAATTTGACTGCAACTCAGACAAACTCTTTATCAAGCCGGAATCTGCCTGACGTGCAAATGACGATACTGAGATCATCGCAGAATTTGTGGTGTTATTTACGTCAAGAAGTCCATCGGCAACCAGCAACATTTTAATAAAATTACGCAGCGAAGTTGCACGATTCACTTTTTTTGACAAGCCTCCATGTGTTTCATTGGACCATAACTCGTTCACGGCGCCATCCATAAAAGAAACACCCGTCGCACTCGCAGCCCTAGGATACGGACCCTCTCCAATCAACACATATCGCACCTGATTGATCGGAATCGAAAATGCCGCAAACATTCGCCCATTTTCTGGTAAAAAATGCCCGTCTATCAAACTGTCTAAGTATGTTGGATCAGCGACATACATCGCGTTCAATCCATCAATCAACACTGGCAGCCAAGAAATATGTACCGACTTTAATGCTTTCTGTATTACATCAGGAAATTGCGGTACCGTTGCTTGCCTGTTTCTCATAGATGTTAGCGTGAATTATCCGACGCAGCAGATGAAACAGGTGCGGTTGGCATTATTGGGTTTGTAGAAGACGCAGCATATTTTTTGGCTGGCACAATTGGAACCGATGCCGGCAATGAACTCGTTTGAGGTAAATCTACACGTTTAGATATTCCTGATTCAGAGATAAGAATATATGTTTCATGAACTTCTTTTAATGTAACACCTTTAGACAACTCTTTATCGATAGCCATAGTTTGCTCTGGCTTGCCATCCACACTCAAAATTGCGGCGCTATCGCCTTGTTTAGCTGCAACGATCACACCTTTCAATTGATAGTTGCTCGCCGCAATCTGAGTAATCGGACTTCGTCCAAAAACAGCTCCCCACTGCCCGATGCCCGGCTCAAATGCGGCAAAAATAACAGGGGCAACTACCGCTCGCACCTTAGGCTTAAACACTTGCATCCCCCAATAACTGAGGGACATACACATTAAAATAAACATAAAAAAACTGAATAACAAAGGTAAACGCTTCATTTTATTCCTTGCTTAAACCAAAATTCAATTAACACTAGCGAACCAATTGATTAATTTCAATAATTGGCATTAGAACCGCCAACACAATCAATAAGACAACCACGCCCATTGCCAGTATCAGTGCCGGCTCAAGCAAGCCAGCAATAGTCAGAGCGCGACGCTCCAGATCCTGCTCTTGCGCGTTTGAAGCACGCTCCAGCATGGCGGGCAATTCACCGGTCACCTCACCAGCACGTATCATATGAATCAACATCGGAGGAAAATGTTTATGTGCTGACAAGGCACGCGCCAAACTAACGCCTTCACGTACGCTTGCAGTCGCCTCTTCTACCTGCGCTCGCATGGCAACGTTAGATAAAGTCTCGCGACTAGTTTGCAAAGCGCGTAGGATCGGCACCCCTGACCCAGTGGTAATTGCCAGCGTGCTGGCAAAACGCGCCGTATTCAAACTACGCTCAAACTTGCCATACAAAGGTGCAGTGAGCAACCAGGTATGCCAGCGCATTTTGATGTTAGGATTTGTCAAAGCGTAACGCCAACCAAAAAAAGCAGCAATAAAAATCAACGCGAGCAACCAGCCATATTGGCGTACAAAATCTGAGATTGCCAACATCATTACCGTCAGGAGCGGCAATTTTTGTTTGGTATTGGCGAACACCGAAACGATTTGCGGCACTACGTAGGTAAGTAAGAAAATAACAATAGCAAAAGCAACTACCGTCACGATTGCAGGATAGGTAAATGCCAGTTTAACCTTTTGTACTAGTGCATTGCGTCGCTCAATATAGTCTGCCAATCGGGACAAAACACGGGACAAATGGCCTATCTGCTCACCTGAGGCGACCAAGGCACAATAAATATCCGCAAAATCGTTGGGGTGCTGCTTCAGTGCATCCGACATAGCCGCACCAGCCATGACTTCAGAACGAATAGAGGCAATCAGATCACGAATATATATACGCTCGGACTGCTCCAGTAAAGCCGATAGCGATTGTTCTAGCGGTAAACCGGCCTCCAGCAAACTAGCCAACTGACGGGTGAATAGCGCCAATTCAACTGTGGATAAGTGCTCACCAAACAAACTGCGACGCCGTTTGCCCTCACCATCCATCTGATTAACAATCAATTCCACCGTCACGGGTACACAGCCTTGAGTACGCAACTCGGCCCTTGCCGCACGCGCGCTATCTGCGGTGAGTACGCCTTTTTTGGTCAGGCCGCTATCATCAACGGCTTCATATCGAAATGCAGGCACAGTATTGGATTCTCTCTTATTCCGCAGTACTCGTTTTACTCTTTAGTGACACGCAATATCTCTTCCTGCGTAGTCACCCCTGCTGTCAACCAGCGTTCGCCATCTTCGCGCATCGTTTTCATGCCATCGCGCTGTGCTGCAGCACGAATCTCCGCCTCTGGCGCCTGATGATGAATTTGCGAACGGATAGCCTCTGTGGTGTGCAGCAACTCATACACGCCAACCCGCCCCTGATAGCCGGTATGGCCGCAATGGTCGCAGCCCTCAGCGTGCCAGCGCTCTCCATCGAAGCGCTTGCAATGACTGCATAGCTTTCTCACCAGACGTTGCGCTACCACACCAAGCAGAGAAGAAGAAAGTAAAAATGGTTCAATCCCCATATCCAACAAGCGCGTGACGGCTGCCGCAGAGTCATTCGTATGCAGGGTTGCCAGTACCAAATGTCCTGTCAACGAAGCTTGCACTGCGATCTGTGCCGTTTCCAGATCTCGAATTTCACCGATCATAATAACGTCAGGATCCTGCCGCAAAATCGCCCTCAGTGCCTTGGCAAAAGTCATGTCGATCTTGGCATTCACCTGAGTCTGCCCGACACCTGCCAACTCGTATTCGATCGGATCTTCTACTGTAAGAATGTTGGTAGTGCCAGAATTGACTCGAGATAATGCCGCATACAGTGTCGTAGTTTTACCTGAACCTGTCGGCCCTGTGACAAGTACAATACCATGCGGTTGCGCGATCAATTTATCAAACTGCTGTAGTACGCTATCACTCATCCCCAGATTGCTCAGGTCAAGCTTACCCGCTTCTTTGTCGAGCAAACGCAAGACCGCGCGCTCGCCATGCCCTGTCGGTAAAGTGGAAACCCGAACATCAACTGGTTTGCCACCTATACGCAGAGTAATTCGACCATCTTGCGGCAAACGTTTTTCTGCAATATCCAACTGCGCCATGATTTTTATACGAGAAATCAAGGATGCATGAATCTGTTTTTTTGGTCGCACGACATCACGTAGCGAGCCGTCAATACGAAAACGCACCACGGAAATTTGTTCAAACGGTTCAATATGGATATCTGATGCACCTTCGCGCAAGGCCTGCGTCAACAAGGCATTAATCATACGTATCACTGGCGCATCATCGGCGGATTCCAGTAGATCTTCTATCGCGGGCATTTCCTGCATCAGCTTAGCAAGATCAAGGTCAGACTCAACCTCGCCGACGACATCGGCAGCATCGCCCCCCGAACCTGCATAGGCTTTAGCGATTTCCAGTAACAGTTCGGCGTGAGGCATCACCTTGAGCTTTACCATGCCAAAACGCCGCCCTGCTTCCGCAATCGCTGTCGGACTGGTCTCTTTCGACACGGTCAGTTCAACCCTAGCAGCTTCGCCACTGCTATCACTGCTGGCAAGAACCGAAAAATCACGCGCAAAGGCGTACGGCAATAAGCGATTTTCTAACATGCTAATTACTTCGCGCCTGTGTTGTCAGTTTTTGGTTTTTCTGCCGGAATAGACAAAGGGGTACTCATTAAATAGCCCTTCTCTGTCTTTGGTAAAAAGGATTCTCTCCCGCTTTCAGTATCTGGCGTAATTTGTGTACGCATATAATCGTAGCGATCCAAAGAAACACTATTACTCTGTTCCGCATTACGTATCACGGTTGGGCGAAGGAACACCATCAAATTAGTTTTCGTCCGCTTTTTTCCCTGGTACTTAAAAAGATTGCCAAGGTAAGGGATGTCTCCTAGCAGGGGGACCTTATCGACATTATCGGTTTTATCATCCTGTATCAAACCACCCAAAGCAATGATCTGTCCGTCTTCAACCAATACCGTGGTTGAAATAGAGCGCTGATTAGTCGTGAGACCGGAGGCATTGCTGATGCTTTTTTCGATCACCGATGATGCTTCCTGATAGATAGCAAGTTTAACCGTCCCGCCCTCGGATATCTGCGGCTTGACTGTCAATTTCAAGCCGACATCCTTACGCTCTACAGTCTGGAATGGATTCGCGTTCGCTGTACCGGCGGAAGTATACTGACCCGTGATAAAAGGCACATTCTGACCTACAACAATTTTTGCCTCTTCATTATCCAACGTAAGTAAGTTTGGTATCGACAGAACATTGGTATTACCATCCGATTCAAGCGCATGCGCGAGCGCTCCCAAACCCAGTTGGCCTCCGATTTGCCTGAAAAGGCCAACAGTCATTCCTGCCCCAGGTAACAGCGATCCTTTAGTGGCTACATTGGCTTTCGCCAAGTCGAACAAACTATTACTGCCGGACCCAAACGATGAGCCAGCACCAACCCGATATTTACTATTCTCGTCCCCAGTCGCAGCCAACCACTGAATGCCAAACTCATTTGATTTATCCGCTGCGACCTCTACTATCAGCGCCTCAACATACACCTGAGCACGGCGAGCATCCAATTGATCAATCACGCCGCGTAGATTACGATAGACAGACTCACTGGCGGTAATGATCAGCGTATTGGTAGCAGAATCAGCCTGTATAAAGCCACCGCCTGTACCTGAAGATTGAGAACTATTCGATGAACTGCCAGGCAAGCCAGTACTGCCGGCGCTGGTATTCGCCGCACCCGCGCCCGTTAACCCTGCACTTACTGCGACCGCTGGGGTAAGCGATGAATTAGCTCCACCGCTAGATGGGAGCGCGCTATCCGAGCTTAAAATAGAACGCAAAGTTTGCGCTAACTTTACTGCCTCAGCATTTTTCAGATAAACCACGTGGACATTGCCCGGTAAAGCAGTTGGCTGGTCTAACTTTGCGATCAGAGACTTGACTAGATTGGCACGAGCAGTAGAAGGCGCCTTGATTAAAACCGAATTGGTACGAGGATCAGCCAGCAACACCGTGCGTCCGCTGTCTCCCGCACCGACCTGATTACTATCAGTCAAACGTGCGACCATGGTAGCAATATCACTGGCGATCGCATATTTAATCGGCACAACTTCTAAATCATTATTCGCAGGCACATCCAACGCACCAATAATTTTTGACAAGCGTTTCAGATTGTCTGCGTAATCAGTAATCACGATAGAGTTATTACCGGGATTGGCATTAATCGTATTGTTTGGTGAAATCAAAGGCCTTAATACCGTCACGATATTGTTCGCCGATTCATAGTTCAAGCGGTAAATCTGCGTGGCGATCTGGTCCCCCTTCACCGCATCCGTCTGTGTTGGGCCTGCCTGCAATTTGGCGTCGGCTTCCGGTACCACTTTAGAATAGCCATCTGCGGTCACTACCGCGTAACCTTGCAAACGCAAACTCGATGCCAGCAGCTTAAACGCCTGATCTTTGCTTAGCGGTTTTTCAGAAACCAGATTAATCTGTCCCTTAACGCGAGGATCGATGATGAAAGTCGTGCCGGTATAATGACCTATCGCTTTCACCACAGATTCGATATCGGCACCGACAAAGTTCAGCGCTGCGGCATTCTGAGATGGATCTTGCGCATAAGCTTGCGAGATGCCCGATAAAATGCAACTAGCACTTAACATGGCAACGATGGGCAATTGACGCCACAGCAAGGTACGCGGCACAGTTAACTTCATTGCTGTTCTGTTGGGTATGGCTTTCAATGGATATTTTATCATTTGAACTCTAACGCTATTACATCTTTATCGCCGTCTCTACGACGCTGCCCAAGCAAATTAAGTAAATTTGCCAACTTTTCTTCCTGTCCAACCTCAGCCATCGCCTTCCCAGAAAACTGAAAACGTCCGCCATTCAAACTTCCATTTCCGCTCAGCAACATTGGCCCTTTGGTCGTAGCCAAAACGATGTCTGCAATTTGGCCACGCCAGTCAAATGAGAGTTGATAACTGCCCAAGGGTTTAATGGAAGACAATCTCGATGCCATATCTATCATGGTTAACTGCATCGATCCTGTCACATCAATTTTTTCAGCATATCGAGTAAATTCAAGCATATTCCAATTCAAACGTAATTGACCAGAGGGGCCGATCGTATTCAACGGAGCACCTAAAGCCTCTAATCGCTCTGGAGACAAGGATAAACTTGACGCTGCAAGACGCCATTGACTCAAATTACCAAGCAGTTTTGCTGCTGACGATAGAACTGCTGCATTCTCCAGTTCAACATCAATCTGCCCCAACAAAATCATAGGGGAAATACGCCAGGAAAAACGACCAGGAAACAATGGAGTAACCGGACTGTTGATTCCTGAAGCGCCACCAACAAACGCCGATCCACGCCAAAAACTACCTTGTACTTCACCCAGACTTAATCTACCTGCCGTTTGTTTCTCTAAGAGAAATGCCAACCAACTTGCAGGCAAAAAAATAAATGCTGTCGCGACTGTACTCAGAATGGCTGCACCTATCCAGATGAAAACAGTTTTTTGTGACATGTCAGGATGCGCCCCGCTGTTGCCTTAGCGTCAGTACCACGCTAACCTGCCCGGTTTCTGGCAAAGCAGTCACTTTTGCCTCTTCGACAGTTAGTCGCGCTGCCTTTTGCATTTCAAGTATCCATTCCATAATATTGGAGTAAGCTACCGTTGCCACTTGTAAGCGAACAATTTCCTCCGACGCAGCCAAGGTTTGAGCCTTGATGCCACGACGCAGTAAAGATGCCTCAATGACTTCTCGCGTCACTGGTGCAATTGTCTCCGTCATTGCAGTGGCGATTTGCGCATACTGTCCAGACATGGCAGTCATTTCACTTACTTGCTGCCGCAATTGCGGTATTGCCGTCTCTAATTTAGACCTGTTACTGATGGCTGGATTCACAAATATTAAGTAAATAACAGCAACCGAGATAACGATTGTTAATATGGCGAGGAATTGACGTTCGCGCGCATTCCTCTGCTGCCAAAATATATTAATCATTTCTATGAATACATTTTTTTTCACTTGCCTTCTCCTCGTCTAGGTCGGATCTGCAGTATTCCGTCGGTCGACGACACTAGTACCAGCGAGTGTTCTTGTAAACCCGCTTTGAATGGTTCCAACGACAAAAGGCCTGAAGATTTGATCTTCACGAAAAGATTGTGCTCCCGATACTCCAATGAAACAACCGAAGGAGATGCCTGTTTCCCCGCAGTTACCGCATCCCATACTTGCCCAAATTGTGCTGCCAGCACCAAAAAATCGTCTGGGGTAGAAAGGCCAGCAAATTTGCGGGAAAGATTGATTTTTTGTTGCATTTGAGCAATTGGATCAAGTATCACACTCTCTTTAGGGAAGCTAGTTCTATAGGTTTGTGTCAGCGAATCGCTTAAGCCGCGCGCCTCGCGCTTCATCGACAACCATTGAAGATTTAAACCCGTCAAATTGATCAGCAATATGGCTGCAGCCAAACCTAGCGACCAACGCCATCGGCGCCAATCAAAAGAAGATTGATTGGCGTGAGAAACCGAAGACATTAAATCAATGGTAGAAGAACTTAAATTCGCTATCAGCGCATTCCATTCGACCGCTTGAAAATGAAAGCGCTGCGCCAACACACTGTCGCGCTCAGAAACTTGCTGATAGGTCGTTAATTGATCGGACGGAAGTAATACATTCACACCTGATTCAGCTCCGAACAAACTTAATGTCTGTAAAACTTGCTGGACCACTTCTGTTTGTGAATTAATATTTACATCAGGATTAAACGTCAAACCTGCTCCAGTCTGGCCAGCAGGACGAAAAGCCAACTCTATCACTTTCTCATCGGGTGTAATGATGGCATACATTGCATCCGATGCCGATCGCATCGTCATCGAAAGAGCATACGCAGTCAATTTTTTAGTACCAAAAATTTTCATCTGATCATGCAATGACTCCATCCATGAGCGGTCTACCACCGCAATGGTACACATACCACCAGCAGGTACGGTGGAGTGCAAAATCAATTCAGCAGGATCACTGAGCAGTTGGTCTTCCAGTAAATTTGGTAACGCCGTCTTAAGTTTGGTGGCAGACATCGGCGGAACTTTTACACTGATCAAACTAACATCACTAGCAGCTAACAACAAAGAAATTTGACGCGCATTCGCTGCTAGACCTTTTAAGTCTGCCAAAATTTGTTGCCCTTGCTGCAGTATCGTTCCGTCTTCCGAGATTAGCGCAAATGGACGAGCAAACTTACTCCAATCAGGCAACTCGCGTGCCATAGCTTTTGAGGGTAACAGTATGTACAGTGTGCTTGCCATATCTTATTTATGCCTTTGACCATCTTTCATTGGGTGTAACAACTTCTCAATTTTCTCTTACCCACAGTACTTTGGTCGCCACATCAGTGCGTTCCAACAAGGCATTTACTTCCAACGCCGAACGACTTAGTTTCACCTTGCCATTGACGAAAAAATATTTTGTAGAAAAAGAAATATCATTTTCGTACGCGCCGATTTTTTTTGGAAAGCGCATATTAAAATCGGACAAACCATAAAAATACGCCCTGTCACGACCTGCCACAATCAACGCAGCATCGGTGAGACCAATATCCAAACGCGACGCCATCACTTCTTTCGAAGTCGTATTAAGATTGATACTGGTTTTATATGGCAAAACGGCAACAAAGTCCCTCAATCTCAAGACCATTTCAGACGTAAAACCCGTCACCGCCAACAGGTCATCAATTTGACTAAAACGCAAGAATTGTACTTCAGGAATGGATTCTGCCGATGCGCTTTTTGAAGCATCCGGCGAGTTCACTGAAGAAGCAGAACCAGAGGATGCATTTTCTTTGATTGAACCAGACCCCGTGCCAGCAGTAATTGTTTTACTTTGAGTGGAAGCAACCATGGATGCCGCGTTCTGCGCTAAGGAAGGGTCCATCCGCAAGTTGGTAAGCAAACGCGAAAACATCGCAACTTCATTTAAATTTGGCACACCATTTATGGCTAGATTATTCAAATTAAATCGTGATTGAGCATCTGTTATTTGCCCCGACAAACTCGCCTCACTATCATCAGAATCACCCTTACCGTTTTCGACGTACTGGTCCAGGTGAGTTTCGCCTAGTGTTACTGCCCACGGCTCTCCCAAATGATCAACGTTATCACGGTTAGTTCGTAAATCCTCCCGTAAAATTAATCGAGCCCAATCCAAAGCGCCTCTCAATACCCATTTTTTTTGCAACTGAAAACGTTGATTCTCTATCGAACGCACCTGCACCTGCTGTTGCCAAAACAGACTGGCAACAATAGTAATTGCTAGCGTAGTTAATAGAAGTGCCGTCACCACAGCAACCCCGCTTTGTTTGTATTTTTTCATGCGGCTCCCAGCAAAAACACCTTGAGCAGCGGGTGTTCACGTCCGCGCAATTGCAAAGAAACTTCTAAGCCGGTTTTTAAGGGAATACCTTTGCCAGTACTGACACCAGCAACATTCGCATTTGTTGCGATATCGCTACCAGCAACACGCCAGGTATTTTCATCAGGATTCCAGGTGCGCATATCAAGCGATAGCACATCAGTCTGCAGCATAACCACAGACATATTATCGGACTCGTTGAGCGCACTTTGCCAATCTGCGTCCAGCACCTGAAGGTCACGCGTAGCAACCGATTCGCGTCGACTCAATACACCATCAACTACACGGTAAGCGACAACCTGCAAACGACTAGGCTGATTATCTTCATAGACAGTGCGTATCATTGTCAGCCGTTGCTGCGAAGCGCGCAAACTTTCATGAGTGGGGAGAAGGTTTGTCCCAGCAAGATGTGTGCTGTCGTTTTCCAACTGAGCAAAACTAATTTGCGTGCCTCTGGTTTGTTCAAGCTCACTAGTCAGACTCATCCGCGCTCGAACAATACTGTCCAGACCACGCCACCCCAACACGGCAATAATAGCAAGTATCGTAATCGCCACTAACAGTTCGATAAGGGTAAAGCCCGAGCTCGTTGGCGTTGCTTTAAAGCGCATTTGGTACCACTTGCGTGAGTTTTACTATGCGTCTATCAGGATGGGCGGCTTCAAAGACCAGCACTTCAACTCTTCTAAAAGTGGGGTTCGGCGTTGCCAACACATGCTCTTCGCAAATCAGGTTCAACTCACCCTGAGGGCAGGGAAAGCTACGCTCACCGAAGGCTGGCCATTCATGCCCGAGTCGTATTTGTGATAAGCGATTTTCCGCCGACCAACTCGCCATCATCGCGGCGCGCAAATCACCACTGTTTTGAGTCAGACTGCCCACTGCCCGCAAACTTGCGCCGAGCGCCGTTCCTACGATCACCAGCGCAACCAACACTTCAAGCAGGGTAAAACCACTGGAGAAGGATTTACGAAAAAATGACAATGACCTAGGATTCATTTACTACTCAATCAACAACAAAATGACCAACGCCATCTGCACGAATCGCGACATGGTCCTCGCCAAGAGTCAGATCAAGCACAAAAGGCTTATCCACTGGCTCGCGGCCAAAGACAATACGCAATTCATTCCCATCAAGACGTGTGGCAGGTGTCATCAAAAGTTTAGTAGGGGAAAGAGTGAAATCACGCTCACGCAGCATATCAAGATCTCGAATCAGTTCCCATTTATTGTCGTTGCGAACTAAAAAACGGTAACTATTTTCATTTGCCTCAAATGCCGTAGGACGATTACGAACAATCGCCTCTTCGCGTACCAACTGCAACAACAAAGCAATGCGTTGAGCATCGGTCTGTAGGCGCTGACGGCTACTTTGCATCGTACTGAAGGATACCGCACCAAGCATGATGCCTATGATCACCAACACCACTAGCAACTCAAGCAAGGTAAAGCCGCGTTGTGTGTTAAATTTGTTCACGATTTGTAATTAGTCAAATTGAAAATTACAAATCCCAAGAACCAATATCTGCATCGTTACCAGCACCGCCTGGTTGACCGTCGGCACCCAGGGAAAAAACATCTACTTCGCCCTTTATTCCTGGAGACAGATACTGGTAAGAATTACCCCATGGATCCTTGGGTAATTTATCAATATAACCGCCGGTTTTCCATCCATTTGCAGAAGGTCCTGATGTTGGCTTGACAATCAGGGACTGAACGCCCTGCTCGGTACTTGGATAATGCATGTTATCGAGTTTATACAACTTCAATGCTTGCATTATCGTGGAAATATCCTGTTTAGCCGCCACGATACGCGCATCGTCAGTACGCCCCATCAATTTTGGCACCACCAATGCAGCCAAAATTCCCATAATGACAACGACCACCATGATTTCGATCAGGGTAAAACCGCGGGACCGACGAACAATAAAGCGGCGAGCTTTATTGTTTTGAAGATTCAATAGATAACTTTGTTTATTCATAAAAAAATATAAAAATACGCCGATTTCTCAATTCGAAATCGACAAAAATTGTCAGTCAGAAATCCTAGCATGAAATTTGCGGGCAACAAGCAAAGGCTAAGCTTTTGTAAATAATTACTACTCTATACTACATGTCCCAGCATGGCTGCTTATTATGCGTGATCATCACTTACTCTACACTAGATATATTTCATCTTGATCACAAAAATGTAACATAGCTGTAATCACTAAAAAAACAAGAAGCCCCTCACAAAAAAGAGGGACTTCTTGTATCAAATAAAGCTTAGTTAATAGTAGCAACCAAGCTTGTTCCACTTACTGAGGCATAAGCTTTCACCATGAGGTAGTAAGTACCAGCTTTAGGCACACTAATGGTGACCGTCTCAGTATTGGTCGAGCCAGTAGATTTACCATCGTAGACCGTCGTAGTTGGAGCTGCGCCAAATTTTGCATAAATGTCGCCGTCACCAGTACCTCCCGACAATTTGAATATCAAACTGGTTTTGCCAGTTGGCACCACGATGGTGTAGGTTTTAGTTGCGTTCAGAGCGAGTGTAATGCCAGTGACTGGAACACCACTAGTCAATACATTTCCCGGTGGTGGAGTTGTTCCGGTTTGGTAGGTAGCAACTATTGAAGCACCGCTAACCGCTGCATAAGCATTCGCCAGCAAATGATAAGTCCCCGCGCTAGGTGCCGCAATCAGAATACTCTCAGTATTGGTTCCACCGTCTGATTTTGCCAAATAAGAGGTCGTAGTTGGATCTGTAGTCAATTGCGTGTACAGATCACCATCACCCGTACCACCAGACATTTTGAAGCTCAGATTTGTAGAGCCTGTTGGAACGACGAAGGTGTACTTAGACTGAACACCGGTCGCGCCAGAAAAACTCACCGAGACATCTTTGGTCAAGACTCCGCCAACTGGTGGTGTCGTGCCGCCACAACCGCCAGTTACTCCAACACTAGCAAAGGCAGCAGTGACATCCGCCACCGCGTATCCACGGCTGATAGCTGCCTGCTCGACGCCGCACGCACCTTGGTTGAAAGTACTGCTTGCAGTCCAATGCAGACGATTTGCGTCTGCCATCAATTCAAACGCTTTACGTGTACTCCAGCCAGCTTTAGTTGCCAGTAAGTAAAATGCTTTATTAAACACCCCGCTTGAGTTGTGAACATCTAAGCTACTGGAGTAATTCGCCGCATTATCAATCGAACTACCATCTTGGGTTGGGTTAGCCATATACCTCAAGGCACCCGCTGCCTTGAAAATCTCCACCCCAACTAAAAAGTCATTAGTGCCTTTAATATAATTTTCGACCGCCTCACCTGCCATGTCGGAAAACGCTTCATTCATACCACCGGACATGCCAGAGTAGACCAAGTTCGAATTTTGCTCAGTAAAACCATGACTAACCTCGTGTCCCGCTACGTCCATCGAAACCAATGGGTAGAAGGTCGTTGCGCCATCACCGAAGTTCATGGTACTGCCATCCCAAAACGCGTTTTCGTAACTAGTATTGTAATGCACCCGCATCATCAAGGTTTGACTGATAGGGCGAACACCAATCCAGTCGCGATACATGTTAAATACTTGTTGTCCGAAGTAATAGGCATCATTGATTGGTGAATAGGCACCGTTGATAGCCTGAAAGGTATTGCGTGAACAAGTAAACTGATACGGTGTGGTACTGGTGCTGCCATGATTTAGATTAACCGCAATGACATCGGTACTGGTCATCGTGCAATTACTCGTCACAACCAATGGGCCGTACTTGGTACCATACTCATATTGACCAGTTTTGGCATTACCGCCAGGTCCGGTCGCATCGACGTGGGTAATCCCTTCCCATTGCTGAATCACGGCACCGTTATTGGCATCCAAAATGTAGTGCGGCCGGCTAGGCTTGTTCGGATTCGATTTATCCAAAAACGATACGACGTAAATCAACTGAGCAACATTGCTGGTCCCCAATTTAACATACAGTTTGGATTGTTCATTCTCAACTATCGAAGCCCGGGACTTGGTTTTTGCCAGAGTCAATGCTTGAGCGGGTGAATACAGTGGCACGACACTAGGCAAATCGTTAGCGACATTGCGTAGCATTGCACCTGAAAAGGATGCTTGGGCCTGACTTGGTATGACATGCTGAACGATCGCCTCACCCCAAACAGGAACCCCTTGATGCAATTGCTCAAAACGGGTAATTACTCTGCCATTGGCATATTTCTGGCTGCGTACCTCTCGTAAATCCGATGCTGCCAAGCCCAGCAACTCATGCGCCTTCGCTGGGCCGGCCAACATTCTTGCTGCCGGAGCCTCGTTATGATTCAAATCATGGCGATCTGCTGCCATCACATTACATGCCGCTGCCACTAAAGTAGCAAGCAGTAAAGGGCGCGATACTTGATGCAGTTTTAAAGTTTTTTCCATTTCAGCTCCATTTTTCTAAATTGTGCGGGAATTATTTCCCTTGGACAAAGGCCTTTATCAGTGTGGATAACACTAATATTGCCCAATTCAAAAGCAGGTAGAAGTGGAGAAGACTTAGGGCATTTAATCTGTCTCCCAGCAAGAACGCTGATCAGCATGACTAAACGTTTTGAATTTCCATCGGCAACGCGTCATCACTATCACCCAAATAGCTGATAAGCAGTAAATCAGACATGAGGTCACTTGAAAACACAGTCGTTGTATTTTCACAATGCGATAAAAATAGAGAGAATCTTCTAAACCATAGAAAATTC
Source organism: Undibacterium sp. (assembly GCF_030651495.1). Lineage (GTDB taxonomy): Bacteria > Pseudomonadota > Gammaproteobacteria > Burkholderiales > Burkholderiaceae_D > Undibacterium. The sequence goes on along the minus strand of NZ_JAUSFI010000110.1, from coordinate 15,586 downwards.
TGCACAAAGCGTAAAGAGATAAAAAAAACAAGACCAATTAGTAATTTAAGTTGCAAAAAAATTAAACTATATAATGAAAAGTAAATTAACTTTTTACAAAAATAAACGAAACTTTTTTTTCAATTACCAATTGGCATTAGATGTTTTTTATTAAAAAATAGAAATTTTTGCCGCATTTTCATATGAAAAAAGATGCAGCTCAGTTACAAAAATCTACAACTACCACCAACCATCAGACCAACCGCAATGGCAAACTACGCAAACGTTTTCCCGTCAGCGAATAAATAGCATTTGCTACCGCTGGCGCAATCGGTGGCGTACCGGGTTCCCCTATTCCTTCTGGCGGTTCTGCACTCTTGATAATGACGGTGTCTATTTCTGGCGCCTCATTCATTCGCACAGCGGCGTAATCATGAAAATTGCTTTGTTCTACCTGACCATTTTTAATCGTAATTTCGCCATACAAGGCAGCACTCAAACCAAAAATTACACCCGATTCCATTTGCTGGGCGATGATATTAGGATTGACCGCAATACCGCAATCGACCGCGCAGGTCACTTTATGCACGCGGATTTGATTGTCTTGAATCGATACTTCAGCGACTTCGGCAACGATAGTACCAAACGACTGGTGCAAGGCAACGCCGAGAGCACGACCGGATTGAGGCTGCCCGGCTTTGGCGACCGCCGCATCAAGTACAGCAAGATGGCGCGGATGCTTTTTTAACAGCTCGCGACGAAACGCCACAGGATGTTTACCGGCAGCATCTGCCAGTTCATCAATAAAACTTTCCTTAAAAAACGCATTATGTGAATGACCTACCGAGCGCCAGAATCCCAGAGGCACCGGAGTTGGCACAATGACGTGAGCAATTTGTTGATGTTCAAATTCATAGGGCATATCAAACTCGCCCTCGGCAGTCGTCTTGTCGGGCCCCGCGCCCATCAGGCCAAAGGTACGCTTCAAAACCTGATGCGTGATTGAGCCGGAAGCCGACTTGTTCTGATAACCGGTCACCGTTCCATTCGCATCCAACGCGGCAGTAAAACGTGCCATGGCCGCCGGGCGATACATGTCATGCGTAATATCTTCTTCCCTACTCCAGATCAACTGCACCGGCGCGCCCTTAGTCTGCAAGGCAATAGCGACTGCCTGCACGACCATATCGACCTCCAGACGGCGACCGAAACCGCCCCCCAAATACGTCATGTGCAAGCGAACATCTTCAGATTTAATGTTGGCAAGCTTGGCGGCGACCCCCACCGCAATACTCGGCACCTGGGTTGACACCCACAAATCGAGCTTACCGTCTTTAAATTGCGCGGTGCAATTGATCGGCTCCATCGTGGTATGTGCCAAAAACGGAGCGCGGTATTCTGCCTTGATAATTTTTGCTGTTTTGATCGCTAAGGCGGCTGCCGGGTCACCTTGCTTATAATAGGTAAAACCAGATTCCGACTCGAGTTTGTCGCTTAACTCTTTAAATACGCCAGCACTAGATAAGTTGGCATGTTCTCCGGCATCCCATGTCACTGGCAGAGCTGCAACAGCTTGTTTTGCACTCCAATAAGACTTGGCAACTACGGCCACACCCGCCACACCAGTCTCTCCGACAGCATGAGAAAAATCCACCACCTGAATCACATCGCGCATGGATTGAATCGTATCGGCGTCCACTTTTTTAACCGTGCCACCTATCACAGGGCTCATTTTCAAAGCGGCATACAGCAAACCCGGCGGGCGCACATCGATGCCAAATTGCGCCGTGCCATTGATCTTGGCAAGCGTGTCAGTACGCGACTGAGGGGTGCCGATCAGCTTAAAATCTTTAGCATCTTTTAAATGAATTTCAGCTGGCTCGCTAGCAACCGCCTTGGCCGCCAAAGCACCATAACCTGCCTGCTTGCCTGATGCATGAGACACCACACCATCCTGCACAGTGCATTGAGCAGCGGGCACACCCCACTCTTTTGCAGCAGCATTCACCAGCATCGCACGTGCTGTCGCCCCCGCCTCGCGCAAGGGCATCCAGGCATCCTTGACGCTAGACGAGCCGCCTGTCATTTGTATCCCCAACTCACGCGCCAGTTTGGCTGTCATCCATTGTGCGGTTTTCTTGAGGGTACCGGTATCATCCGGATGAAACGGCAAGCCGTCTGCCAACACAGCAATATTGCCGTAAATCTTATCAATCGGTGCATGCATAGGTTTTACCATGTTCATAGGAACATCCAACTCCTCTGCCACCAACATCTGCAAGGCCGTGTGTATGCCCTGCCCCATCTCACTTCTATGCATGACCACCGTCACGCTGCCATCTTTGGCAATCTTGATCCAGCCATTTAAGCTTACCTCGCCGGCATCGGCTAGCAACGGTAATGCGCCGTGCAAACGCTTACGTGGCGGCAGTACGCCCCAGCCGACGACCAATGCTCCTGCTACACCTAAGCCACCCAAAATAAAGCGGCGGCGAGATTTTTTCTTTGGTTCTGTCATTCCAGTGTCTCCATCAAGTATTTTATTTTTTCAAATATCCAACGTAGTCGTCACGTTTCAGTACTTCAGCGATTGCGCCGTGGATAGCCTTCGGCAAGTATCCGGGTCCAGACCCTGTTTTTTTCCGGTTCCGACATAAACACCCATTCAGCCACCTCAGCCACCGTGCGGCCACAACCTCGACAGACCTCATCAAAGGTGGTGGAGCACACAGCGACACAGGGCGTATCGGGGCGTTCTGTTTTTTCATTCATTGTTAAATTTCATTCTATTGAAGAAACGATCTATTACATACCGAACGCGTTATAGTAACGTTAAAATTATCAGTCTAGTCTGGTGAGTGTATTCTATTTGCACAACGAACAACCTGGCGAGCGGGCTAATCACAGCCGACAAAATCGGCGGATTGACACTTAACCGTCTTAGGCGAGAGAATCTCGCCAAATGTGACACATACCGAATTATTTGTATTTACTGACCGCCATGCAATCCCTGAAGACGCAATCCCTATGCGGCTTACAGGCAACAGTGTCTGGAGAAGCGCATAGATAGTGCGCGAGCGGCTGGTCATATTTTCAAATCCCTATTGCAACCGGTTACAGAATCCATAAAGAAAATATTAATGCGTCAAAATTTTTTTCAAGCCTTCGTGCTACTAATCTTGGTGACCGACCCGTTTGGCAGTATCCCCATTTTCGTCAGTGCACTCAAACATGTCGCGCCAGAGCGGCGCTGGCGCGTGGTGGTACGCGAATGCGCGATTGCCTTTATGCTGCTCTTGCTATTTATGTTTTTCGGCAAGCATTTTCTGGCTGCGCTGCAATTGTCTGAAGTCTCATTACGTATTGGTGGCGGCGTGATTTTATTCCTGATCGCCTTGCGCATGGTTTTTCCGCAAGAAGGCGGTATTTTTGGCGACACCGAACCTGACCACGAGCCATTTATTGTGCCGCTGGCGATTCCGCTGCTGGCAGGGCCTTCGGCACTGGCCACGGTATTGTTATTCTCTTCCGATAGCAGGCTCGACGTCGCGATTCATGTGGCGGCCTTAACCGCCGTGGCCATCGTGTGGCTGGTGGTATTGCTGAGCGCTGAGCGCTTGCAGCGCGTACTTGGCATCCGCGCCATGACGGCGTTTGAGCGCCTGATGGGGTTAATTTTGACGGCGATGTCAGTCGAAATGCTGCTGGCAGGAATCAGGGATTACCTGAAAACCCTGAGTTAAATTTCTACGTTGAATACCGCTGCCGCGATGCGTGAAGTAGGCACATTGTGCGTCATCCCGGCAGCAAACAACTTACTGTTAAAAGTAAAATAGCCTAACAAAAACAGCACTAAGGCGATCGCAAATTGCTTGAAAAATTGTTTGTTCATCACGGCTACTCCGGTTCTCTTGCGGTTAAATAATTTTATTCTCTTGCATCTGTGCGATTTCCACTTCGCTGTATCCGAGACTGCCCAACACCTCTGCATTGTGCTGCCCCAGCTTTGGCCCCAGCCAGTGCGTTTGTCCCGGCGTCAGCGACATCTTCGGTGAAATCGCTGGCAACTTGACGGGGGTGCCATCGTCAAACGCATGTTGCTCAAACATCTGGCGCGCCAGAAATTGCGGATCACTCATCATGTCGCGTACCGAGTAGATTTTACCTACCGGCACGTCAGCCTGCGTCAGTAACTGCAAGGCGCTATCGATGTCTTGCGTCGCGCACCAAGCCTGAATGGCCGCATCGATCTCTGCGGTGCGTGGCACGCGGCCATCATTGCGCGCCAGTTGGCTGTCATGGGCCATATCGGCACGTCCTATCGCCAGCATCAGCCGATGAAAAATCGCATCGCCATTGCCGGCAATGACGATGTTTTCGCCGTCACCGGTCGTATAGGTATTCGATGGCACGATACCGGGCAAAGCGCCGCCAGTGCGTTCGCGTACGACACCGGCATGATCAAACTCCGGCACCAGCGACTCCATCAAATTGAACACGGATTCATACAAGGCCACATCCACCATTTGCCCTTGCCCGGCGATGCACTCAGCACCCGACTTGCCATTCCAGCGGCCACCCGTGACATCACGATGACGCAGCGCCATCATGGCACCGATCACGCCGTGCATCGCCGCCACCGAATCACCGATGGAGATACCGACCCGCACCGGCGGCCGATCCGGATGTCCGGACACATAGCGCAAACCGCCCATCGATTCGGCAATCGCACCGAAACCTGGCATATCTTTCATCGGCCCGGTCTGGCCATAGCCGGACAAGCGCACCATGATCATGGCCGGATTGAGCGCGGCTAACGCTTGATAACCGAGCTGCCATTTTTCCAGCACACCGGGGCGATAGTTCTCGATCACGATATCCGCTTCCAGGGCCAGGCGCCGGGCGATTTCCTGTCCTTGCGCGGTCTTCATATTGAGCGTAATACTTTTTTTATTCCGTGCCTGTACGCTCCACCATAGCGAAGTGCCATCTTTGAGGACGCGCCATTGGCGCAATGGATCGCCGCCCTCCGGTGATTCAACCTTAATCACTTCAGCGCCGAATTCTGCCAGCATCCGTGAGCAAAATGGGCCGGCTATCAAGGTACCAAGTTCGAGTACCTTAATGCCCGCCAGCGGGCCTGCTATGGTTTTTTTTGAATCTGTCATTGCTGCGGATGTAAGTATCGAACTAACTATCTATCTAACTGAGGATTTAACTGTTTAGGTAACGCGTCGATCCAGCATGGCACGAGCGATGGTGCCCGCGTCGACATATTCCAATTCGCCTCCGACCGGTACCCCGCGCGCCAGACGTGTAACACCCAAACCCCGCGCCTTCAGCGTCTCGCTGATATAGTGCGCCGTCGCCTCACCTTCATTGGTAAAATTGGTCGCCAGCACCACTTCAGTCACGACACCATCGGTGGCTCGCGCGATCAATCGATCCAGATGAATATCTTTCGGCCCGATACCGTCGAGCGGCGACAGGCGTCCCATCAAGACAAAGTACAAGCCCTTATAGGTCAAGGTCTGCTCTATCATCAATTGATCGGTCGGGGTCTCGACCACACACAGTTTGGATACGTCACGTTCGGCATCGAGGCAAGTGTCGCACTGCTGATTTTCAGTAAAGGTATTGCAAGAAATGCAGTTCTTAATTTTATCGACGGCCTGCATCATGGCGCGCCCTATCATGGCCGCCCCTTCACGATCATGCTGTAGCAGATGGTAGGCCATGCGTTGTGCCGATTTAGGCCCGACTCCGGGCAAGCGACGTAAAGCTTCGCCGAGTAATTCAAGACTGCTAAGGTGTTTCACGGGGGGTCTTTTGGGTTGGGAATTTGGTCAGGTGCGCCCACAGAAAGCGCACCTCAGGTCACGTAATGGACTTGCTTAAAATGGCAATTTGAAGCCCGGTGGCATAGGCATGCCTGCAGTCAAGCCTGACATTTTATCTGCACTGGTTGCTTCAGCCTTGCGCACCGCGTCATTGAAAGCGGCGGCAACCAGATCTTCCAGCATATCTTTATCGTCGCCAAACAGCGAAGGATCAATCGTGACGCGCTTGACATCATTCTTGCAAGTCATCAGCACTTTCACCAAGCCAGCGCCAGACTGTCCTTCGACTTCTATCAAAGCCAATTGATCCTGGGCTTTTTTCATATTGTCTTGCATGGCCTGGGCTTGTTTCATTAAGCCTGCGAGTTGGTTTTTCATCATATTTTCTCCTGGAACAAATTTTACTCAATTAAATCAAATAGGTTTAATGCTGCCGGTGGCAATCGTCGCGCCGAATTCTCGCATTAAAGTCTGCACAAAGGAATCGCCTCGTATCGATTTTTCTGCATTCACCTGACGTGCGGCACGTTCTGTTACCGCTTGCGCATTGGCAGTTTGCTCCACTGCGCCGATTTGCGTTTCTATCCGGACGTCACGCGTAAAACGCTCTGACAGCGCCAGCATTAGTTTATCCACACTACCGGATGACAGCAAGGTTGGCAACGGTACGCGTAAATGAAACACCACGGCATTGCCATTGATTTCGCATTTCACCAGCTCGCTCTGCTGTGCCAATTGCTGGGCCACCGCGCGTACCGGCAATGATGCGGCGAGATTGGGCCAATGTCCATCCCAGTTCAACTCGCTTACTGGAATCGCCACAAATGGGCTGGCACTGATCACCGCGGCTTCGGAAATAAGCGGCTCAATCCTAGCTGCATCCGTTTCTGGAACTGGCTCTATGGCAGAAAAAGCATCAACACTAGCCTGCGCAGCCGGAGCGGCAACTGTGGCTGGCAACTGTATAATTTTTGCTGGTACAGCAATTACCGCCGCAGGAGCGCTGGCAAACATGGCCTCATCATCCCAGGGAGGTGGCATGTCATCCATCCCGGCGGGTTCAAACTGTACTTCCCTATTTGCAGCAATAGGGGCAACAACTTGCGGCGTTGGAACACGTACAGGCTGAGCTACCGGAGTCGCAGCAGCGACGGGGGCAACTATAGGAGTAACTGGCGCCGCAGGCAAAACATTTCTAGTTGCCTTAGCAGAACCCAAAGCCTTGTTACTGCCAGCGCGGGCCGCTGCTAATGCTGCCATCGCAGGGCTGATGGCAGCGCGTGCCGGAGCGACGCCTGCCGCAACAGAAGCCGCCGAAATCGGGGTAGTAATTGGCGCTACGGTGGGCGCTGTTGTTGGTGCAACCGCTTCACGTTGCGGATGCGCTGGTTGCGGCATGGCCGCAGCGGGAGCCGCGGCACTAATCCGTACGGCATTGACTGGTGTCACTGCCAGCGGCGCACTGGTCGGTTTAGATGGCAGCGGTCGAGCCGAAGGCATCCCACCTGATCCGCCCGTGCTTTGCATCTCACCACCTTCAGTCGGGCGAAATGCCAGCATACGCAGCAAGGTCATGCTAAATCCGGCATATTCATCCGGTGCCAGGCCCAGTTCATTGCGCCCATGCACCACGATTTGGTAAAACAGCTGTATTTCTTCCTTGCCAAATAATGTTGATAAACGCAATACATCGGCGCGTTCCGGCAAATCATCGGCCAGCGCGGCCGGCACCATTTGCGCCACGGCAATCAGATGCAATAAGGTGCCAAGATCTTGTAACGCGGCCTTATATGACAGGCTACGCGCCGCCATTTCATCCGCGACATCCAGCAAACTCTTGCCATCTTGCAGTGCCAAGGCATCGAGCAAACGGATCAGGTAGGATTGATCCAGTGAGCCCAACATACTCTGCACCGCTTCCAGCGTGACCCTGCCAGCGGCATACGCAATCGCCTGATCGGTCAGCGACAAGGCATCGCGCATGGAACCATGAGCGCCTTGCGCCAGCAAGCGCAAGGCGGGCACATCACACTCGATTTGCTCTTGCCCTAAAATATTTTCCAGATGACTGACGATATGCCCTGGCGGCATCTGCTTCAGATTAAATTGCAAACAGCGCGACAACACCGTAACAGGAATTTTTTGCGGATCGGTGGTCGCCAGAATAAACTTGACATGCTCCGGCGGCTCTTCCAGCGTCTTCAACATCGAGTTGAAGGCGTGGTTGGTCAGCATGTGAACCTCATCTATCATGTAGACCTTGAAGCGTGCATTCGACGGGGCATAAACCGCTTGCTCCAGCAAGGACGCCATCTCATCGACACCACGATTAGACGCGGCATCCATCTCGATGTAATCGACAAAACGCCCGGCATCAATTGCCATGCAGGCACCACACACGCCGCAAGGCTGTGAGGTAATCCCGGTTTCACAATTAAAGGCCTTGGCTAAAATGCGCGACAGCGTCGTTTTACCCACCCCGCGTGTTCCTGTGAACAGATAGGCGTGATGCAGCCGCTGCTGATCCAGCGCATGGGATAAGGCACGAACCACGTGCTCTTGCCCCACCAGCGTTTCAAAGCTTTTGGGACGATATTTTCGGGCGAGAACTTGATATGACATGCTGCAATTTTACCTTATCTGAAGCGCAAAAAAATTCCGCTGCGCGTTAAATACAGCAAGACTATCGACGCAAATCTATGGATTTCGCTTGTTGAGGAAAGTCTTCAGGGCTATTTTGACCGGCAAACTCATTAAAAACTGGCGACCGGGCCGATGTTTAGACGAAATTCATGCGGCACAATACAAAATTAACATAGAGGCAGGATCAACACGCAATCCCGATGCCGCCCGTAGACCGAAGTGGCTGGAAATCCGCATGGGATATGCGTAGTGGCTGCATTGGCCTAGATATTTTTTAATTTTTCCAGGCTGACTTAAGCTTGCTCAGTCCTGACTATGCAATCCCGATCTTCGAGAGTAACCTGCACGAATCCCAGATTCAAGGGGCATCATTTTTCGCTGCTGCATCATGAATATAGCTGTTCATTTGCGCATCCTGAGCGCGCAGTTCGCGGCGCAAGGCGGCCACTTCCTGATGTAGCGCACGGATATCACCATGTAATTCGCGCTCAAATCCAGCCTCTTCCTCGCCGACAAACAAGGCGGCAATGTTGGCAGTAACAATAGAAAACATGGCGTAACCCAGCAACACAATAAACACTGCAAATATTTTCGATGCCGCCGTAGAAGGAACAATATCCCCATAGCCGACCGTGGCGACGGTAGAAAATGCCAGCCATACACCATCCGCATAACTCAGTACCGTTGGTTCTAGCCAATAAAACCCTGCGCCTGCACTGGTAAGCATGAACAAGGCCGAAAAAATCAATTTAATCAGGTAACTGGGCTTCATGTACTGCAGCACCAGCATGGCAATACGTAGCAGAATGACAGAACACAGACCCAACCTAAGCAGCCATTCGAGTACGCCCCAATGCAATTCCGATGGGAAACTACTAATAAGACAAGCGACGATAATCGCCATGTCCAGCATCATTTTTCCACTTCTTCGTTGCTGATGCCGGTGTTTTCGCCATTGCCAAAAAGTGTCGACACTCATGAGTAAAGCAGAGACAACATATAAACCGTGCCCTGCCAGTCGCGTGGATTCCCCCTCCCCATCCAATAACAGATAAAAGGCCGGAATCGACAATAACAAACCTGCCAGCAATACGGGGCGCGAAAACCAAGTCACAAACTTTTGCGTCAAAGGAAAAAATCCGCCGCCATTCCTGTCATATCCGTAACGTTTTTTTTTCATTTCATCTCTTGCCAAAATATGACTACCCCATTTTCCTATCATCGCGAAATGCCATCTGCAGTCATTGACATTCATCAATAACGACGCTTAATCTACCACCCGTCCTCGCATCGCTTTACTTAGTCCACGTTTAACTTTGCTTTCGACCCGCCGCACTTGTGAGCCACGCGTCGGTTTGGTGATTCTACGCACCAATGGCACCACAGCCGCGAGCAAGATCAGCTCTTGCAATCTTTGCAATCCCTCTACCTTATTTTTTTCCTGGCTACGCGAGCGCTGCGCCTTAATTACGATGATGCCCTCTTTGCTGATGCGCTGATCATGCATCGCGAGCAAACGTTCTTTATATGCCTCCGGCAACGATGAAGCGCCAATATCAAAACGCAGGTGAATCGCACAAGAGACTTTATTCACATTTTGGCCGCCGGGGCCTTGCGCGCGGATCGCATTAAACGATATCTCGCTGAGGGCAATCGCGACGGTATTAGTAATCTGCAGCAAATTGGTATCTGATATTTCCATGCGTCTAGTTTACTGCATTTTTCTCAGACACTAGCGCGAATGAGCTTAGCGAAGTTGGATGACAAAGTCCGCCCCCCCCAGCTAAAAATAGGCATTTTAACTTGCGTCCGTACCCGGATTTTTATTTTAAAACACCTAGTGGCCAGGTTTTATTGAAATCAAAAAGTGACCAGGCCCACTACGCATATCCCATGCGGCTTGCAGGCCAGACCGGCTGGAGAGGCGCATGGGATATGCGCGCTGGGCATGCCTGTATTTCACTTCCGCAATACCATTCCTTACACGCTTAAGAATAAAACTTTGCGTATCTGCGACGCCGCTTTTATCAGTACTGACGACAGATCTGCACTCGCTTGCGGTGATTCTGACGCGGAACGCGCAGCCTTCCAGGCATCCACCAAAGCCACTGATTGTCAGCGACCACCGCTTCTACTCCATCTTGCCAAAACGCAGGCTTCGCCCGCGGAAAATTGCCACGACCATGGCCAAAGTGCGGCGACCAGCAGCGGGCAAGTGCATCCAAGGCGATAACTTTTGCACCACTTGGTAACGTACCAGATACGACTACCGGCCCTTTAGCTCACCATATTTTTGGTCATGCAGGTGTGGCGGCCGCACTAGAAACAACATGGGACCTCATGTAGAAATTTCCTCATTTTTGGGGTGCTATCGTATAAAGAGCGGCTGAACCAATTTCGACTATTTTCACACATTGCTTCTGCAGCTTCGTTTGCATAAAGGTTTGTTCTTTATTGTGCATTACCACGATGAGAGTGCCAGAACCGCCCGCTACAGCCTGATTCTCGGTCAAAAAATTAGGGTGATCAGGGAATTTTTTATGTCCTGAATATAAGTCAGCACTGGTTGAATCAATCACGGGAATAGTACGTTTCAAATATATCGGCAAAGAGCCAAAACTTTCGAAATCCTGAAACAAAAATACAGGTCTGTCAGAAAACTTATTTTGTATGTAAGTTGCCATCGTGCGTGCCGACATCAAAGGTTCAGCTCGGGCAACAATATGATCAAACTCCAATGATAAGGGAATGATCACCCCTCCCAGACAGAATATTGAGGCACGTCGCCAACCGGCATGCAGGAAAAGCACGGCAATAAGTGCCAGCACCAGCACGATCCCTATTGTCATTGGCAGACTGCCGTCCCGAGCGGGGAAAAATGGCAAAATTCTTCCTGTCGATAACGCCCAAAGTCGATACGTCCATAGTGCGATGAGTATCATTACGGGGGCAGTAATGGCCATTGCTAGATTGATGCGCTGCCTATCTTTAAGCAACGCTGGCAAATAATCCGCCACAAGCAAGGCCATTGGTGGCAGGCAAAGAATGATGTAATAGTTCGCCTTGGCGCTCGACAATGAAAAGAAACCGAAAGGTATCCATACGCACAGCCAAAGAAAGTTTCTGATTTCCAACTTGGACGGGACTTGGCTGCGTGCTGTGGCCCACCAGCCGAAAGCAAGAACCCCTGCCCAGGGAAAGAAAAATAGAAAAAGGCGCGGCACATAGTAGAACACGGAGCCGGAATAGTAATCGTGTGGCTCTCGCATCCCAAGGTAGCGCAAGACATGCTCATTAATGATGAAATCATAGATCGCTCCCGGCTGTTTGAATTCAATGGCGATTAACCATAAGATCATCGGTGAAAACAGTAACAAAACAGCCACCGGATCGCGAATGAGCTTCAGGATATCGGCACGCCTATGGTCTTGTTGCCAGTAGAAGGTCGCGAGAATGATGATGAAGAGCACTATCGGCAAGAATCCTTTTATCAAACTAGCCGCCCCCAAAAGTGCCGCACATAGTCTTAGGTAGCCACGGCGTTGCGTTTGAAGTGCCGCCATAAAATTGATGCAGCCTGTTGTAAACAGCGTGGTCAAAAGCATATCCGGCATTGCCACGCGGGACATGACATCAATGCCAACACTGGTGATAAGAAAGAGCCCGGCGCTAATGCCAGTGGTAGAAATACGGAGTAATTTTGAAAATCTTGAAATACTGATGATCAATGCTAGCGTCGCCAAGGCCGTCACTAGCCGCGCCACCCACTCGCTTATTCCCAATAAATGGATAAAGAAGGCTAGCAGCCAAATCAAAAGGGGCGGTTTCTCCAAATACGGCAATCCATTCAGGGTAGGGATTGCAAAATTTCTCGATAGCAGCATCTCCCGAGCCGACTCGATATACAGTGATTCGTTACCGTTGACGATGCCGTGATCTCCTAATCGATAAAAAACAACGAGGAGCGTGAGTGCGCAGAGTCCGGCAAAACCGACTAAATAAAAAATGCGTGAATCCTGAGCGAGTATCCAATAACGACGCTGTTTAAGCAAAAATGAAAGGCCGTATTGGACAGTGCCTGAGGCAATCATTTCTATGTTATTTTTCATGGATTTGTATTAATTCAAGTCATTTTCAAGTGTTCTTGTAATTGCTTCCAGTTCCATACAGAAACTATTAAAACTCACTGCAATTGACCATATTCTCGCCCTTAGTCGGGAGTATATACATTGAGACCTTTGTACGATAAAAAGCCAGCAGGACGTTTACCTAAAATGCAACAATAACAACGGAATAATTGAAAAAGTAGCGATCCAGGCGTAGGAAAATATCAAACATCGGAGTCTTGCCGATGGCTTGATCGCAAAGCACAGAGCACCCACCGAACTGAATGATGTCCATGCGCTTATCAGTTGATCACCGTTAACTGGTCAGCAAAAGCGCGGCAAGCCAGATACCGTGGAGTGGCCAGCAATTACACCCGATTTGGACTGATGTGCATCGCCTACCATCTCAAACGCGGGGGGGGCGACGCTAAGAGATTTACGCGACTACCAGGATAGTTATGCCTAAAAAAAACAGCAGCGAGGGCAAATAGCCCGCACTTTGATGAAAAACAGCAAAAAATAAGCTATCGAGAGCTAAATCACTATAAATACGTCGTTTTATTTTTTAAAAATTCGACCTTGGCAAAAAATAGATGTTGTTAACCCTGTCATGCAACGGTCTCTGAATATCGGTTCATGCAGCAACCTCATTTTAAATGGTCAAGAACATAGCGCAAACCGCTACCGACATCATCAAAGTAGCTAACCAACCCAATATTTTCAGCCTTATTGTAATGACGAACTGCCCCATAATTTCAGGCCGGACGGCCATTAACATCATCAAAACCATAATAGGGACGGAAATGACGCCGTTAATGACGGCACTCCAATACAAAGCTTTAATCGGATCGATAGCGGTAAAACCCAGTGCAATACCGATCACTGTTGAGATTGCGATGATTCCGTAGAATTGCTTTGCCTTCATTGGAGTGCGTTCCAGGCTATTTTTCCATTTAAATGCACCAGCCATGGCATAAGCGGACGACCCACATAAAACCGGGATTGCAAGTAATCCCGTGCCAATGATCCCGGCACTGAACAACATAAAAGCAAACTCACCTGCAATCGGGCGAAGCGCCGTTGCCGCTTGCGCCGATGTTTGAATATCGCTAATACCATGCAGATTGAGCGTTACCGCTGTCGTCAAAATAATGGAGAATGCGACTAAATTAGAAAACCCCATACCAACGTAAGTATCTATCTTGATACGTCTTAAATTAACCGTTGCCTGTTGCGGTGCCACAATCAACGGTTGGGCATGAGGATCTGCTAATTGATCCTCAACTTCCTGTGAAGCTTGCCAGAAGAACAGATAAGGGCTGATCGTAGTACCAAATACTGCAACGACTGTCGTGATGTATTCAGGAGTCCAGGATAGATGAGGCAACAGCGTTTTGACCAGCACCTGTGACCAAGGAATCTGCACAACAAATACCGTTGCGACGTATGCCAGCAAAGCAAGCGTCAGCCATTTTAAAATACTGACATAGCGCCGGTACGGAATAAATACTTGAAGCAGTAAAGAGATAAGCCCAAACGCCACGGCATATATTTGCGCAGGCCCTCCAATAATAAGTTTTAATGCCTCGCCCATGGCGGAGATATCAGCCGCAATATTGATTGTATTTGCGATCAACAAAAGTCCAACTACGCTATATAACAGCCATGCAGGGTAGTGCCGTCGAATATTAGTAGCGAGACCATGGCCACTTACCCGCCCGATTCTGGCGCTGACCACTTGTATGCCGACCATTAAAGGGTATGTGAATAGCACTGTCCACAACATATTGAAACCAAACTGAGCACCGGCTTGCGAATAGGTGGCAATACCACTTGGATCGTCATCAGCTGCCCCAGTGATCAGTCCAGGACCGAGTTTTTTAAGCAATGACTCTTCATGCTCCTGAGAGACAGCTTTCAATATATCCATAGTTTTTTATTAGTAAAAAATTTTAAACAGGTGCTAACGTATGATGATGTAATTCTATGGTACCCGGACCTCTCCACACGTTTTAATAATGATATCGGTCAAATGCATTGCACTAATTAGAAAATGTGTGGAATGCCGTCGACATGCGAAATAATGTTAAGTAAAAACTAGGCGCTTCCATGATTTTTTATACTTACAATATGGGCACTTGATACTGAAACCTCATGATGCTGGTCGTGATCCGAAAGCCACTGCAATCTGGCATCCTGATCAATGTATCTTTATGCACCAGCAATTCTGGGTTAGCCAATTTTTAGCGCACTCCCACACTACTCGCGGCCCATATCCTTAGTGCGTGAAGTTCTGAGACGGCTTCACAATGGCTCAGTCTAAACCAGACTTTCGCATTGCAGCGTGATTGGCGTTCAGTTGCTTATATCGTAGCCCCAAGCTCTCTGCAAATATATGTTTGCGGAGGTAGAAAATTGAACAGAGCAACGCCACTGAACAACCGCGAAACACTTGCAGACCAATGCGAAATCAGTAAAGGAGAACACGAAGCAAATGAAGCACAGACTGACACTAGCACATAGCAATTGAAGATGCGACAGAAGCGTGCACAGATATAACCTTGCGAGTGATGGAGGCAATCGGTAACATGCCGCCGCCATCTGTCAGCCTGTAATCCTTCGCTTTTTTCTCCGCGTTCTTAACCTGAATATCGGTGAGCAGCGTAGCTAATTTAGGCATCTTGACAATATCCGATTTTCTTTTGACAGCAGATGCTGCCAAAGATACTGTCACAAGTTGCGGCTATCAATGGGCGCACTTTGCAGCCATAGGCGAAAAAAATCCCCTAAGTCGTTGATTACTTAGGGGTTTCTTAGGCAAACTTAGCTAACGTTTGCAGTGTTCATGGAGGGAGAGAGGAAGTCGATTAATGCCTTGGGAAATGGAATGAACGCCTTCCACCTCCATAAGGAGCGGCATGATGGATACGGGCAATAGCTACAAAAAGACGAAGGATTCTCGCGACTCAACGGCATCGATGTGCCAAAGTGGAGCTGTGACACTAAACCACTTGAGAG
>NZ_JAUSFI010000109.1 GCF_030651495.1 Undibacterium sp. | reverse complement strand
TTGTCAACAATGCATAGAGCGCGTCTACGCGTTTTTGATGCAACGTGGCGGGGTGCGTCTCCTGACGTATCGTCATGCCGGGCAATCCGCCCACATCATTTACACGCTGTTCCATTTAGGGTCTCCGTTTATATTTATCTTCAGTAGTGTCCGGTTAAATCCCGAACAAATTCAATTGGTTAGCGGTGTCTAGCATTTCAGAACTGTATTCATCGCCTTGAAAGGCGCTTGAAAGCTCAGTTTTCTCAAATACTGATACCGATAATATCTGTAGCAAAGTGTATAGCGAGGATTTAATTTGAAGTTCCTTCTTGACAATGGCAATCAGAACGTAAGTCGACACGGCGCACCAGATTTGCGTCTTGACGGCGTTCTCGCTGTTGCCAACGAACTTCTTGATTCTCAGGTGCTGCTTGATCCATTTGAAGAACAATTCGACTTGCCAGCGATTTTTGTACAGGGCTGCAATCGTCAATGGCGGCAGCACAAAGTTGTTGGTCAGAAAGATAAAAGTCTTGCCAGTTTCCGCGTCTTTGAATCGTATGCGTCTCAAGTTTTCTGGGTAATGTTGCGTGGCGTAAAACCCGTTGAGCAATACCGTTTGATCGCAAACAAGTCCTGTCGATCGATCGACTGGTTTGGAATAAATTCGTCGAGCGTTCATGTTGACTTTGGCTCGAGTGACAAAGAATCCGCCCGCCTGATGCATCGCGTAAAGTCGGGTGAAATCCAAGTAGCCTCGATCCATCACGTAGAACGCTCCAGCTTCGATTGGCATGAAGTCCAGAACATTGACTTCGTGCATCTTTCCGTCGCTGATGTGGATAAACGCTGGGATTGCGCCGCGCAGGTCCAGCAGCGTGTGCAGCTTGACGGCGCCCTTCGCTTTGCGAAACGGAGCCCAGTCGAACAGACTCAAACAAAGATCGATCGTCGTCGCGTCCAGCGCGTAGACCGTGTTCTTCAGATCCAATCCGACCAAATCCGTATCGCTGTAAAGCTTGCGTGCCCGACGAATCAGCAACGCGGCAACGTCGGACCAAATGCGCCAGTCGCGCGACTCGTTGGCATCGGACAGCGTCGAGCGATGAATGCTGTGACGCATCCCCATCGCATAAAGTTTGCTCGCATTGGCACCCAGTGTCACTTCGATGTCGCGCAGACTCTCGCGCCAAGTCAATTGTGCAAATGCCATGACTCGAAATTGCTCTGCGCAAGTCATGCGCCGAACGCCGGCGTTGCCGCTGTAGCGATCCACGATTCGACCAAAGCTGGTCCACGGAACAAACTCCATAATCTGCGCAAAAAGCGTCTTGCCAACATACATGAGACATCCCCCAGAGGCTAACTCCTAGGAAATTACCCAAAAATGAAGAATTTGTATTCAAGTCGGCACCAAATAAAATCGGCTTCAAAGCCCCGCCAGTATTGGCTTTTACTGAAAAACAACCCGGTTTAACCGGACACTACTGAGTTAACAAGTAATTTAAATGATTGTTTTTAGCTGCTCCAGAAACTGCTGTTCTCCGGTGTTTACTTTTTTTGTCCAGTCCTGCCCTGAGCTCTCATTGGCGGGATCCGTCACAAATTTATACGATATCCAGTCAATCTTGCATTCATGTGCAACGGCTGCAATTGCAAATAACTCCATATCCACGACA
>NZ_JAUSFI010000107.1 GCF_030651495.1 Undibacterium sp. | reverse complement strand
CGGTGCAGCATCGATTTGGTCGTAAGCTTTAGCTTCGCCGCCAAATTTTTTCGACAAGACCGTAGCTATCGCTGCTGTCAATGTAGTTTTACCGTGATCTACGTGACCAATTGTGCCGACGTTGACGTGCGGCTTGGTGCGTTCGAACTTACCTTTTGCCATTTTATTCTTCCTTCAAAAAGAACGATTAGAGTATGCACCCACCCTTTTATAAGGGCGGGCTTTCCGATTTTATTACTTAGTTTTTGCAGTAACGATTGCGTCAATGACATTCTTTGGAGCTTCAGCGTAGTGCTTGAATTCCATAGTGTAAGTCGCACGACCTTGCGTTGCTGAACGCAATGAAGTTGAGTAACCAAACATTTCCGACAAAGGCACTTCTGCCTTGATGATCTTACCGCCGCCGCCAGGAATCTCATCCATACCTTGGACCATACCGCGACGTGAGGACAAATCACCCATCACAGTACCGGCGTAATCTTCTGGCGTTTCTACTTCAACCGCCATCATAGGCTCAAGAATAACCGGACTAGCTTTACGGCAACCATCTTTGAACGCCATCGAACCCGCCATACGGAAGGCGTTTTCATTGGAATCGACATCATGGTAAGAACCGAATGTCAAAGTAACCTTAACGTCAACCACTGGATAACCTGCCAACACACCAGAAGCCAAAGTTTCAATAACACCTTTTTCAACCGCAGGGATATATTCACGAGGAACAGTACCACCCTTGATCGAATCAATGAATTCAAAACCTTTACCTGGCTCTTGCGGCTCAAGCGTCAATACGACATGGCCATACTGACCACGACCACCAGATTGCTTAACGAATTTACCTTCAACATCGACGGCAGTTTTGCGAATAGTTTCACGATACGCCACTTGCGGCTTACCTACAGTTGCTTCAACGCCGAATTCACGACGCATACGATCAACAATAATTTCCAGATGCAACTCACCCATACCACCGATGATAGTCTGACCCGATTCTTCGTCAGTCTTGACGCGGAAAGACGGATCTTCTTGCGCCAGGCGATTCAATGCCAGACCCATTTTTTCCTGGTCAACTTTAGTCTTAGGCTCAACTGCCTGAGAAATAACCGGCTCAGGGAAAACCATACGCTCTAAAGTAATGATAGAACTTGGATCACACAAAGTCTCACCAGTAGTTGCATCTTTCAAGCCAACTGCAGCGGCGATATCACCAGCGTGAACTTCTTTAATCTCTTCACGTTGATTTGCATGCATCTGCAAAATACGACCAAGACGTTCCTTCTTGTTCTTGTTCGGGTTGTAGACAGTATCACCTGACTTAACCGAGCCAGAATAAACACGGAAAAAAATCAATTGACCGACGAATGGGTCAGTCATGATCTTGAACGCTAATGCTGAAAACTTCTCATCATCGGCCGCTCTACGCGATGTCGGCTCTTCATCTTCATCCAAACCTTTGACCGGCGGAATATCCACTGGCGAAGGCAAGTATTCAATAACCGCATCCAACATGGCTTGTACGCCCTTGTTTTTAAACGCAGTACCGCACAACATTGGGACGATTTCAGCCGCAATGGTACGAGCGCGGATAGCGCCTTTAATCTCTTCTTCAGTCAAGTCACCCTCATCGAGGTACTTGTTCATCAGTTCTTCATTTGCTTCAGCAGCGGCATCCAGCATTTTCTCGCGCCACTCTTGCGCCAACTCTGCAAGCTCAGCCGGGATTTCACGGTAGTCGAATTTCATCCCCTGAGATGCATCATCCCAGTAGATTGCTTTCATCTTAACCAGATCGACTACACCCAAGAAATTCTCTTCAGCACCGATAGGGATTTGCATCAGAATTGGGTTTGCCTTCAAACGTGTACGCATTTGCTCATACACTTTGAAGAAGTTCGCACCGGTACGATCCATCTTATTGACGAATGCCAAACGTGGAACCTTGTACTTATTTGCCTGACGCCAAACAGTTTCAGACTGAGGCTGCACACCACCAACCGCACAGTAAACCATGCATGCGCCATCCAAAACGCGCATCGAACGTTCAACTTCAATAGTGAAATCGACGTGACCTGGAGTATCAATAATATTGATGTGATGCTCAGGGAAATTATTTGCCATGCCTTTCCAGAAGCATGTCGTTGCTGCAGAAGTAATAGTAATACCACGCTCCTGCTCTTGCTCCATCCAGTCCATGGTAGCCGCGCCATCATGCACTTCACCGATTTTGTGATTTACACCGGTGTAGAACAAAACACGTTCAGTTGTCGTTGTTTTACCAGCATCAATATGAGCTGAAATACCGATGTTGCGGTAGCGCTCAATGGGGGTCTTACGGGCCATAGCTAATCCTAAATCTTTTAATGGACAAAACCGAGCGCAATTTTATGTAAAATCGCGCCCGGTCTGATTCAAAGTACTTACCGAAACCATCGCATTAAATACATACAATGGCCTCTAACTTTCTCATTTTCTCAATGAGTTAGAAACGGAAGTGGGAGAAGGCCTTATTGGCTTCTGCCATACGATGCACTTCATCACGTTTCTTCATCGCGCCGCCACGACCTTCTGCGGCTTCCATCAACTCGCCACCCAAACGCTGTGGCATGGATTTTTCGCTACGCTTGTTAGCGGCTTCACGCAACCAACGCATAGACAAAGCCATACGACGGACTGGGCGAACTTCAACTGGCACCTGGTAGTTAGCACCGCCAACACGGCGAGACTTAACCTCAACCAGTGGCTTAGCATTGCTAATTGCAGCAGCGAACACTTCCAATGGATCTTTACCAGATTTTTGCTGGATGTGGTTAAACGCACCATAGATAATGCCTTCAGCAACAGACTTCTTGCCAGACAACATCAATACGTTAACAAACTTAGATACATCTACATTACCGAATTTTGGATCCGGCAAAATATCCCGTTTCGGGACTTCACGACGACGTGGCATTTCAATTCCTTTCAATCTTCAGTTGAGCGACCGATAACAAATTTATCGATGCTCGCGGCAAACCATCATAGTTAGCCACTTACTCGGCCAAGTTCCGACCGACACTTTCTGAATCATTTAGATTACAGAGGTTAAATTACAAACTGCTTATTTCTTAACAGCTTTAGCGCGCTTAGTACCGTATTTAGAACGAGATTGCTTACGATCCTTAACACCTTGAGTATCCAAAGCACCGCGAACCATATGGTAACGCACACCCGGCAAATCCTTTACACGACCACCGCGCAGCAAAACCACGCTATGTTCTTGCAAGTTATGGCCTTCACCGCCGATATACGAAATAACTTCGAAACCGTTAGTGAGACGCACTTTGGCAACTTTACGCAAAGCCGAGTTAGGCTTTTTTGGAGTTGTAGTATAAACGCGGGTACATACGCCACGTTTTTGCGGGCTGTTTTCCAGCGCCGGCGATTTGCTTTTAACACGTACAGAAACACGTGGCTGGCGAATCAGTTGATTGATGGTTGGCATCGTTTTTAATCCAACAAAATACAACGTTAAACACAAACCCGGAAACGGTTGCCCGGGGACATAAATCTATATTCACACGCAGCTTGTACTGCCTGCAATTAATCATTCCCAACTTTCGACAGTTAAACTAAGGCAGATCAAATGAAATACGCAGGCTTAAACTATATAAAATCGAGAACTCGCGAGTGTACACCTCAAAAGATCAGCAAGTCAATAAAAAACAGCCTTATCGACATTTACCACCTAAATATGGTCGAGGTATTTGACAAGGGTTCATTCAGGGTAGGAAGGAATTCATTTTTTTCAAGGTTTTAAAACACGAATAAGTTTGTCTGACCTTAGTACTGTGCGCGTACTATTAAAATGCGCAAGTTTACATCCGATCAAGCGACTTTCCACATCTCCCTAAAAATCAATTACATTATTGCGCTCGCCCGGAGCCTGAAGCCGCCTCCCTACAGTTAATGTGACGACTTCAAACGCTTTCTTTTTTGCATCACCGTTATTTTTACTGTTTAACCAATGCCGTCATTGTTGCGCCCCGCTTCCCTATATATAGTAATCAGTTACCTGCTACTTTCGGCCATCCCGTTTTTCTCGCTTGCACTGGGTAGGCCGGTAGAACGGCCTTACCACTTGATTGCCTTCGAAATGCTGGCCTGGATAGGATTCTGGGCTCTACTACAAAAACCGCGCTGGTTTCACTGGTTACTATTACCCGCATTTTTGGCAATACCGGCCGAATTCTATTTGCGTTTGTATTTTGGTCTAGGCATCTCCACCCATCATTTAGGCATCATTGCTGAAACCAGCCCCAAAGAGGCGATGGAATTTTTGGGCAATAAAGTATGGCTGCTACTACTAGTAACGCTTGCTGTTTTGGCGTGGTGGTGGAGTATTGTGCATTTATCTAAACGCACCCGCGCACTGGACTGGGCGCATCACTCACGCTGGCTGGTATTGGTGTTACTGCTATCGGCTCTCGGGATATGGGCTTACGGCGAAGAAGTCGGCCCAAGCAGCACTGCTGCATCAAACTCGGCAAACAGTGGCGCGCCGACTAACGCTGCAGTCGCTACTGAGCTTGGTGGTGCCCACTGGTACACCACGGCCTTGCAGCAGGCCTCAGCTGAACTGCATACATTGCCGAAATTACCCTACTGGGCAAAAATCCCCTTCGACAATGACATTTTTGCTCGTACTTGGCCGTTTGGACTGGCTGTGCGCGCTGTGGATTTTTGGAACGAACGCAGCTATTTATCGCGCCTGTCCGAAAAGAGCCGTGAATTTCAATTTAAAGCGCATCAAGTGCATGGCAGCGACATCCCGCAAACCATCGTCATGGTGCTGGGCGAGTCTTCCCGCTATGACCGCTGGAGCCTGAACGGCTATGAACGCGACACCAATCCCCTGCTGAAACAAGAAGCCAACCTGGTTAGTTTTAACGATATGATCACAGCCGTCGCCGCAACCCGGTTATCGGTTCCCATTATCGTCTCACGCAAACCGGCGGCACAAAGCCTGAAAGCCGGATTCTCAGAAAAATCGTTTTTAAGCGCTTTTAAAGAAGCCGGCTTTAAGACCTTCTGGCTATCGAATCAAATGAGCTTTGGCGAGTTCGATACCCCGACCTCGGTGTTTGCGAATGAAGCCGACGTCACGCAATTTCTCAACCTGGGCAGCTTTACCAACGCATCGAATTACGATCAGATCTTGCTAGAACCACTGCACAATGCCATGCACGATCCCGCCCCGAGAAAACTGATCGTGCTGCACACACTAGGCAATCACTGGAACTACAGCCATCGCCATCCCAAAGAATACGACCAATGGCAGCCCTCGCTATTTGGCATTAGCAATCCCAACTACACTGACCTGAAGAACAAACAGGCGCTCAACAATAGCTACGACAACTCTATCTTGTACACCGACTGGATGCTGGCGCAAGTGATTAGCCAGCTCAAGGCAGCTGAGCAGATGACCGCCATGTTGTATGTCTCGGATCATGGACAAACGCTATATGACGGCAGCTGCAACCTGGCGTTCCATGGCCACAACACCCAATATGAATTCCACATTCCTGCCTTCATGTGGTTCTCTGATCACTACAGGGCTCGGCATGCCGACAAAATTGCGCAGCTCTATAAGCATAAAAAAGCCAAGCTATCGACTGAAAACATCTTTCACTCGCTACTCGACATGGCCGACATCCGCTATCCAGATGACAGGCGGGAATGGAGCTTCCTCAGCCCCACCCTCAAGCCACACACACGCTATGTCGACAGCTACGGCTGGGCCAATTACGACAACGCCAGCTTCAAAGGTGATTGCCGCGAAGTGATCGATAAAAAGACCCCGCTGGTGCAGGAGAAGTAAGCAAGATCAGTGTTCAACCGCGATTTCCAGGCACGCTGGCGGTGCCGGTATTTTATTTTTTAATTCAGTCGTGTGCTGTGGTCGGACACTTGCGCAAAAGACAATTGCACTAAGTTTTCTCGCACCATAGGCTAATTAGTGGCAATGCACGCCCGACCTGGCGTCGGGATAGCGGACTCTGCACCTTGACTTTAGACCTGCGCGTGCCGGCTTAATACCCGATCGCGCCCCCCTTGTTTGGCTAGGTACATGCGCTGGTCAGCCAGCTCGATCAAGTTTTTCCATTCTGTAGCCTGATCGGCGCTACGCTCAGCGATACCAATACTGGCGGTCAGCGGCGCATTGTCAGGACGCAAGCCGAAACCGATGCTGCGCAGCCGCAACAGTGCCGCTTCCGCCTGTATCAGATCAGTGTTGGGCATAATCAGCAGGAATTCCTCACCGCCCCAGCGCGCCAGCATATCACCACGACGCAGATTTTTACTGACGATGGCGGTCATGCCAATCAGCGCCTTGTCACCCGCTTCGTGGCCAAACCTGTCGTTGATGGCTTTAAAATGATCCAGATCAATAAAGGCTAGCGACAGCTTTGCATTGCTGCGACTGGCGATAGTGAACTGCAGCTCCAGCACTTCCTCACCGCTGCTACGTGAAAAAACCCCGGTCATCGGGTCGCGGATGGCTTGGCCCACCAGTGCAATCATGAACGCCAGCTGACTCATGCCGGCTAGTGTCGAGACGCCGGTGATCAACACCAGCAACCAGAACGCACCGGCAAACGATGGCCAATCCAGCGAGATCCAGCGTAGCGAACCCGCGATACCCTGAGCAATCAGGATCGGGCTGGCAAGCACCAAATTCTCCAGCAGAGTAAGCGGAAAGATGGCCAGTCCAGCCAGCAGCACGAACGGCAAAAAGGCATAGCCGGCACCGATTGCGGCTGAGATGCCGCTCAGCTGATAGTAACCTAGCAGCGTGTAGGAGGCGACGTAAAAAGCGGTCGGAATGGCGAACAGCAACGCCATCGCGCGATAGGCATCGAACAGGTTGCCATTGGGTCGATAATACAGCAGCAAACTGGCAAAAGCAGCGCTTGCCAGTAACCGCATCAGGGCCAGGTTAAGCCACAGCGGAAAGGGAAAAACGGCCAGATCGATCACGCTCCAGAGCGGCGTCAATACCGCGAACAGGAATGCAAACAGGCGTACCCGGTTGACGATCATGGTCGCACGACGCCGCGTCAACAAGCTCAGGTGCTGATGTGGTGACGCCAGCCAAATCAACTCGTTTTGTTTCAACTCTCCTGGCATCAGGCCAGCCAGTCGGCTCCAGAAGGCCTCGGTAATGCGGTACATGGTCATTTTTGTCTTATGTGGTTACTCATATGCAATTACATAAACGATGATAGCAGATCCGAAATGGATTCAGCCCAGGCAAATTAGGCGGACGGCCGAGCTCATGCTGCCAGGAGGCGTATGAATAGTACGTGGCGGGCTGATTGGGTGGATTTCTGTGAATCAGTTCTGTGCCACTGTTTAACACTGTTTGATGCCATATCCAGATAAAAAATGTTTCCCCCTATGCAAGAACAACAAAAAGCGTCTTGCTTGGGGCTTGAGACACTCCTCTTCGTGACTTGCGATTTCGCAAACAATGCTTTCCCCGTTCCGCGCATGCTTAATACTCTTTAACGGAATGAAAGGAAATATACATTAGTGCGCATATGCAACATATTTTAAAAAATGAGGGTAAACCTCTCACCAAACAAGATCAAGGATACACCTTGATGATTCAAAGACCGACAACTGCTGTTCAAATCAAGAAAGGTAATTGCACCATGAAACACTTAAAATTTTCGCTTCCACTTCTTCTGAGCCTATGCGTCGGATTCACTACTAATATGGCCAATGCACAGAGCGTTGGGGACAAAGCAGCATCATCCCTGACGCGTGAGCAGGTCAAGAGGGACCGCGACGAGTTCCTGAGAACTCACCGCTATGACACCGTCTCAGAGAACTGGGTCCTGAAGCCAGACTTCGAGCCGCCCACTAGCATGAAAACGCGGGCCGAGGTGAGGGCTGAGCGCACCGAGTTTATAAAAACGCACAAATATGACACCGTCTCCGAGACTTGGGTGCCGCTGAAAGGTGAACCGAAGAGCGAACTAACGCGCGAGCAAGTGCGCGCCGAGACCGCACAGTTCATTCGCACACACGAATGGGATGAAGAGGCGGGAGGTTGGGTTGAAAAGAAAGTCGTCAGCAAGAAGAAGAAATAGTCGCGGCTAACATCAATTCCGCTTGCGGCGAAACAGCAGCACAACACAAAGGGTCAGCCGCGATTCAAAAATCGAAACTGACCCTTTTAAACTGACCCTATTAGTTACTTTAGTGACTAATAGTTATTGGCATCAGTCCAATAGAGCGGCACCCGCCAGAGATACTCTCATTAATTTTTTAAAAACCGACCAGCCCGGCCTGCATACCCGGTGCGGGCTGCAGGCCGGATGCCGCCAACAGGCGCATGACGTATGCGTGCTGGCGGTGCCGGGGTTGCACACTGAGCGACTGCAGAATATGAATTTCCCCCTCAAAAGATAATCGCATTATTTAGATTCACCGGCTCAGCGCTGTGCTGTTAGCCATGCGCATTTGACGTCTGCACCGCAGATTCGTTGATGGATAGGTAATTCTACTTTACACTTGCGGCATGCTTAGAGAGAAACCTCCTACCCTGACGCTGGACCAGCAAAATCAAACAGGCTTTCACGTTGCGGGGGCGTGGCTGGTGCATGTGCTATCGGCCAAGCCAGTGATCGATGACTTGAAAATTCAATTAGAACAAGCCAAAGCGCAGACTGCGCTAGCCTGGGATCTGTCGCAGATCAGCGCATTAGATCATATCGGGGCACAAATGCTGTGGCAGGCCTGGGGCAAGAAGCGCCCTGCCAACTTAATCTTAAACCCAGCGCACGAAGGCTTATTTGAAAGACTGGAGCAAGCCAATCAGATCACCATCCCCCGGCCGGCCAAACCCAGACTGAACCGGGTGATGCGTCTGGGCGCGGTAATGCTGGGATTCCTTGAACATCTGCGCGGTTTTTTTATCTTGCTGGGCCAGTTAGTGTTGGATATCGGGCTCTTTATACGGCATCCGCTCAAGGGGCCCTGGAAAGAATTGTCTGCCAATCTGTATCGGACCGGTTTTCAGGCGCTGGGGATTACCGCCTTGGTCGGCTTGCTCATTGGCGTGGTACTGTCCTATCTATCAGCACAACAACTCAGCGCCTTTGGCGGCGATCTGTTCATTGTGAATATTCTGGGGATGAGCATCGTGCGCGAGCTTGGCCCTATGCTGGCGGCGATTCTGATTGCCGGGCGTTCTGGCTCAGCGATTACGGCGCAACTCGGTGTGATGCGCGTCACCGAAGAGCTAGATGCCATGCGGGTAATGGGCATACCCCAAGGATATCGCCTGATCATGCCTAAAGTATTGGCACTGGCAGTCGCGATGCCGTTGATCGTGATCTGGACCGATGTCATGGCATTAATTGGCGGCATGATTTCTGCGCAAATTATCTTGGGCATGTCACCAGAATTTTTTCTCTACAAGCTGCCGGATGCGGTGCCTATGGCAAATTACTGGATAGGCCTGGGCAAAGGCTCGGTGTTCGGCATCTTAATTGCGCTGGTGGCTTGCCACTTTGGCTTGCGGATTAAGCCCAATACGGAAAGTCTAGGCCAGGGCACCACCAGTTCGGTCGTCATCGCCATTACTGTGGTGATTATTGCCGACGCGGTGTTTGCGGTTATTTTTAGTAAGGCAGGCTATTGATGACCGCTACCAGCATCATCGACATTCAAAATCTGCGCACCCAATTTGGTCGGGCGGTGATCCACGATCAGTTAAATCTACAAGTGATGCAGGGAGAAATTCTCTCCATCGTCGGTGGTTCCGGCTCCGGCAAGACCGTGCTGATGCGCCAAATGCTGGGGCTCGAGACGCCGACGCGCGGCAGTATCAAGGTCTTTGGCGAAGATATTCACACCTCCAAACGGCAACATCTCGATTATCTGCGCAAACGTTCCGGCATGCTGTTTCAGCATGGGGCGCTGTACTCGGCGCTGACGGTCTTTGAAAATGTAGCGCAGCCAATGCGGGAACTTGGCACGCTCGCTGAGAGTCTGATTACCGATCTGGTGTACCTGAAACTGCAGATGTCGGGCATCAGTTTTGAGCATGCTGGCAAGATGCCCGCCGATTTATCCGGCGGCATGATCAAGCGCATTGCGCTGGCGCGTGCACTGGCACTGGATCCTGAATTATTATTTCTGGATGAACCCACTGCAGGGCTAGACCCTGACCGCTCTGACAGTTTTGTGAATCTCATCCAGTCTTTGCACCAACAACTAGGCTTGACGGTGGTTATGGTGACGCATGATTTAGATACGCTGTTTGCGCTGTCCAACCGGATTGCGGTGCTGGCTGAGAAAAAGGTGGTGATAGTCGGGCTGCCGTCAGAAGTGGTGCAGTATCCGCACGAGTTTATTGAGAAATTTTTCCTCGGCGGGCGTGGCAGGCGCGCAATGCAAGTACTTGATCCGGCCGATCCGACTAGCCAGCCCGATAATCAGAAAAATAATCCGCAAAATAATCAGCAAAATACTCGGTCAGTCCAAACGCAAAACCAGAAGGAGCATTAGGAGAATTTCATGGAAAGCAGATCACATGCCTTGATGGCAGGTTTTTTTACCATCGCCCTCATCACACTCGCCACCGCGTTTGCGCTCTGGCTGGGTAAGGACAGGATACAACGTACGCCGTATATGATCGCTACCAAGCTGTCGGTGGCCGGCTTAAACCTGCAGGCGGCGGTGCGCTATAAAGGTATCAAGGTCGGCAATGTGACCGATATTGATTTTGATGATAAAAATCCCGGTCAGATTTTGCTCAAGCTGGAGATGTTGCCAGAGACGCCAGTCACCCCATCGACCTATGCCACTCTGGGCTATCAGGGCGTGACCGGCATCGCATATGTGCAACTCGATGAAGACGCAAATCTAGCCCCCCCTCTGGTACAAAAATTTGCCGGCATCCCCCTCATCCCGCTGCGCCCTGGCATGATGCAGAATCTGGAACAACGCGGCATGGCGATACTCAATCAAACGGAAGAGCTGAGTAAGCGCATGAATAGACTGTTAGATCCTGACAATCAAAAATCTTTGACCAGCGCAGTCAATACTATCGGGACCGCTGCCGCGGCCTGGCAAGGCGTACCAGCCAAACTGGAGCCGGTATTAAGTACCCTGCCCGCCTTGGTTGAGAGAACCAAAGATAGCGTCAATGCGTTTAAAGCTTTTGCTAACGATGCCAGCAGAATGAGTAACAACATCAATAATTTAGCCAATAAGTTACAGACCAGTGACGGTGCCATCGCCAAATTAAATCAGACTGTCGAGCAAATCGGCGATCACGTCACACAAGAGACACTCCCTGCGATCAATACCTTAAGCCGCGAAGCGCGCAGCTCGATGCGCACGCTAAACCTGGCAGCAGAGACCCTCAATGAACGCCCGCAAAGTATCCTGTTTGGCAAATCAGCGCCATCACCAGGGCCAGGTGAAGCCGGATTTGTCGCGCCACAAAAATAGAAAGCATGTTATGACGCACCTCCATGTATCGCCCCGCGTATCCAAGGTTTGCCTGATACTCGCCCTGACAGCACTGTTACAGGCTTGCGCCGGCGGCACCCAAGCGCCGCGACTCAATTATGATTTTGGTGCGCCGTTTGGTCCGCTGTCTAAAGACCTCAACCAGAAACCGATCACTTTAGCGCTGAGCATAGCCGACATTAACGCCCCCAGCACTCTCGAGAGCAATGCCATGCTGTACCGGCTGCATTACGATAACCAGCAAACTTTGCGTCCCTACGCGCAGCATCGCTGGAGCATGCCACCGGCGCAATTACTCACGCAAAGACTGAAGTCGAGAATTGCCGCCGCCGGTGGAACCGTGGTTTCGGTGACCGATGGCGTGGCTGATTTGCCGGTACTAAAAATCGACCTGGATGAATTTTCACAAATATTTACCGCGCCCGGCCAAAGCCATGCCCAAATCACCTTGCGCGCATCGCTGATGAAAAAAAATAAGTTACTTGCTCAACATTACTTTACGCTCGACACCGAGGCCGCTAGTGCGGATGCCCCCGGCGGGGCCAAAGCCATGCAAGTCGCGGCGGACGCCAGTATTTCAGCTATTTTAATCTGGCTGCAAAGCGTAACACTCAATTAAGTACCCATCCTTGATGACAACCAAACCCGTCATAGAACGCAAAGCTTCACCGTTTGCCCGCGCCAGTCTGGTCGCGTATTTGTTTTTGATCATGTATGCGAGCTGGTATCCGTTTTCTGGCTGGCAGATCAATACCCTGGCAACACTGTTTGATGTCATCAAACAATGGCCGCGTTACTGGACCGTCTTTGACGCGGCCATTAATATCGTCGGCTATATGCCGCTGGGCTTATTAGCCGTATTTGCGCTGTACCCTTGGTGCAAGCGCCGCTGGTCGGTGCTGCTGGCCACGCTGCTGGGGATCTTACTCTCGGCAATAATGGAAGGGGTACAGTATTTTTTACCCAGCCGCGTCACCTCGTTATTGGACTTTATCACCAACGCTGGCGGTGCTTTACTGGGGGCAATTCTGGGAGCGCTGCTGGTCCCGATGCTGCTGGAAAATGGCCGCTTGCGGCTGTTGCGTAAGCGCTGGCTGCACCATGAAGCCAGTCGGGAAATGCTCGTACTCGGACTCTGGCCTTTGGCGCAAATTTATCCGCAAGCCTACTTGTTTGGTTTAGGCCAAATTTTGCCGCTGCTGTCACTCTGGCTGGAAGAATTTTTCGAGATTGACATCGATCTGGGCGCTGTCCTGCGCCATGGAGTGGAACTCAATGCCGAAGAATATTTACTCTCTGAGGCCATCATCACCGCTTGCGCCGGCACTGGCGCGGTATTGATTTGCCTGTTTATATTAAACCGCCATGCTCCTAAATTCTGGTTATCTAGCCTGTTGCTGGCCGTCGCACTCTGTATCAAGGCATTGGCGAGTGCCTTGTTATTCAAACCGGAATACGCATTCGCCTGGCTGACCCCGGGCGCGCAAGGCGGTCTACTGATCAGCGTCATCATGCTATACGGGTTTTCATTCGCACCGTCCCAGGCACAAAGGCGACTGGCCATTCTGCTGCTGCTGATTAGTCTGGCATTGATCAATCTGATCCCCAGCAATCCTTATTTTTTGGTCACCATGCAGAGTTGGGTACAGGGAAAATTTTTAAATTTTAACGGTGCGGCGCAATTTCTCTCTGTGATGTGGCCATTTGTCGCTTTATGGTATTTGTTTGATCATACGATCCCAGTGAAAACAACGGCTAAACCGGGCTAGAGAGTATTCTTGAGAAATTTAAAATATCAAAGAATCAGGCTATTTAATCTTGTATCTATCATGTATCTGGCATGTATTTAGCTTGCTGAAATTACATTAGGACTTACGCAAAATTGTTCCAGCTAGGCGTACCGCCGAAGACAGTACTTCAGTACGGCAAGGCGAGTGCAACGACGCTGGGGCGGTTTTGCGTAAGTCCTATACATGTCAAATAGAGAAACAGGATGAGTCGTTGTATCATACGGTCTCGACAGTCTCTCTGCAGCAATCTACGGCGAAATACACACTCATCATGTCTGATACCCTTTATTTTCAAAAACACGTTTTCTTTTGCATGAACCAACGCGACGATGGCAGGCCTTGCTGCTCTGATCGCGGTGCGCAGGCGGCGCAAGAGCATGCTAAAAAACGCATCAAGCAACTCGACCTGAATGGCCAGGGAAAAATACGCATCAATAAATCCGGCTGCCTGGATCGCTGCGACGAAGGTCCGGTACTGGTGGTGTATCCGCAAGGCACGTGGTACACCTATGTCGATCAATCCGATATTGACGAGATTATCGACGTGGACCTGGTCGGCGGCGGTGTCGTAGAGCGGCTGAAAATTTAACCGTATTGAGTCACATACAATGAATGTACAAACCGCGTATTTTCTGATCCCGGGTGCCGTCGGCCAACTGGCGTGTGCGCTCGATTTGCCCGACCCTGAAGTTTTTGCCAGCCCGCGCGGCCTGGCGCTGGTGGCGCATCCGCACCCGCTGTATGGCGGCAGCATGGATAATAAAGTCGCACAAACCCTGGCGCGCACTTTTGTCGGGCTCGGTTATGTGACGGTTCGGATGAACTTTCGCGGCGTTGGCAAGTCAGAAGGTGTGCACGATGCCGGTATCGGGGAAACCGACGACATGGCCCTGTTGTTGGCACATATGCGGCAGCAGTATCCTGATTTGCCGCTGGTATTGGGCGGTTTTTCTTTCGGCACCTTCGTACAGGCACGTTTGTATCAGCAACTTATTTCCGAAGGTAAGGCGGTGCAAAGGCTGGTACTGGTCGGCGCGGCCGCCGGCAAATGGGCCATGCCGGAGATTGCGGCAAATACGATTTTGATTCATGGTGAATTGGATGACACCATACCGCTGCAAGCCGTGTTTGACTGGTTGCGTCCACAGGATATTCCGGTAGTCGTGATTCCCGGTGCCGATCATTTTTTTCACCGCCGGCTGCAACATATCAAGAATATCGTGGTCAGTATGTGGGATCACACTACCGGCAGCTAAGTACGTCACTCAATACGCAATACGCAATAAACCTATTTTTAAATTTGCAGAATTTTTAACTGCTTCATCGCTTTTCTAACATCATCAACAATGAAAAAATTCCTCGCCAAAGCATTACTCGTCACCGCTTCGCTGTTCAGCATTGCTGCTGCGACAGCACAAAGCTTGCCAGCGCCAACCATCGCCGCTAAGTCCTGGCTGTTATACGATGCCACCAGCAGTCAGGTGATTGCCTCGCAAGATCCGACGCTCAAGATTGAGCCGGCATCGCTGACCAAGATCATGACCGCGTATCTGGTGTTCTCGGCGCTGAGAGACAAAAAACTCGATCTGAATCAGAAAATCACTGTCTCGACCCGCGCCTGGAAAGTCGATGCCAGCAGCTCTAAAATGTTTATCGATCCGGCCACGCCAGTCAGCATCGGCGATTTACTGTATGGCCTGATCGTGCAGTCTGGTAACGATGCCGCGGTAGCCCTGGCAGAAGCGGTAGCCGGTAGCGAAGAAGCCTTTGTCGTGCAAATGAATCGTGAAAACGAGCGTATGGGACTCAAATCCAGTCATTGGGGTAATGCACACGGCTTGCCGAGTGCCGAAAATTATTCTACCGCACAAGATTTAGCCACATTGGCAGCACGTTTAATTGCCGACCACCCCGATTTTTATAAAACTTACTATTCGACCAAGAGCTTTACCTACAACAAAATCACGCAACCGAACCGCAATCGCCTGTTGTGGCTGGACCCAACCGTTGATGGAATGAAAACAGGCCACACCGAAGCTGCAGGATATTGCCTGATTTCTTCGGCGATTCGTCCGAATGGCACTGGCCAGCGCCGCCTGATTTCTGTCGTCACCGGCACGGCCAGCGATCAGGTACGTGCGCAAGAAAGTCTGAAGTTACTGAACTGGGGCTTCTTAAATTTTGATACCGTCAGACTGTATGCCAAAGGCCAGGCAATTGCTACGCCAGAAGTCTGGAAAGGCACGCAGGCACAGATCAAAATCGGTTTTAATCGTGACCTGTATGTGACTTTGCCTAAGGGGGCGGCCGCCAACTTAAAACCGGCGTTAGAACGCAAAGATCCGCTGGTGGCACCGATTGCCGAAAACAGTAAAATCGGCTCACTGAAAATGATGCTTGATGGCAAAGCCATAGCCGAGTTTCCGGTATTGGCCTTGGAAAAAGTCGACCAAGCCAGTATTTTTGGCCGCGCCTGGGATTCGATACGCCTGATGTTTAAGTAAGTTCTCACTTAACGACAAAAAAAGCCCCCGGCAAGACCACGAATTGGTCTTGCCGGGGGTTTTTTTGTATGTGTTTTTTGCATAAGCCAGGTAGGCAATATGTGTAAGAATGAGTTCCCTCTTTTCTTGCGCACATCTATTGCGCACATCTATCATGAACGATCCTCTGGTCTACCTGAACGGCAAACTCAGCCCTCTGTCTGAAGCAATGATTCCTGTGATGGACAGGGGCTTTATTTTTGGTGATGGCATTTACGAAGTGATCCCCGTGTATGGCCGCAAGATGTTTCGTTCGGATCAACATCTGGCGCGCTTGTTTCGCAGCCTGGCGGCCATCAGTATTCCCAATCCGCATAACAAAGAAGCGTGGCTGGCCTTGATTACGCAAGTGATGGCGGCGCATCCTGCGGATGATCAAATGGTGTATTTGCAAATAACCCGTGGCGTGGCGCAACGCTCGCATGCATTTCCGGCAAAGATGGTCCCCACGGTGTTTATCATGAGCAATCCCATCGCTCTCACTTCTGATGCGGTGCGCGCCAAAGGCGTGAAATGTGTTTCTATGGAAGACCAGCGCTGGTTGCATTGTGATATTAAGTCGATCTCCTTGCTGGGAAATGTGCTGGCAGCCCAGAATGCAGCGGAACATGACGCCGTGGAAAGCATACAATTTCGTGATGGATTCCTGACCGAAGCGTCAGCCTCGAATGTCTGGATCATTAAGGATGGCGTGCTGACAGGGCCGCCCAAAGACCATTTAATTCTGGAAGGCATACGCTACGGCTTGATCGAAGAACTTTGCGCCGCGCACCAGATACCGCTTCAGGCGCGCCGTATCAGCAAGGATGAAGTCTTCGGTGCGGATGAAGTATTACTCTCCTCCGCCACCAAAGAAGTTCTGGCAGTGGTGCAAATAGACCAGCAGACCATTGGAAAAGGCATTCCTGGCCCCATCTACCATCAACTATATGCGGCTTACCAAGAGGCGAAAGCCGCCTGTTAGTCACCGATTACTGATTGAATGTTAGGTAAATACATCATGGACATGCCAGAAATACCACACGATCAAAGCCTGATCGAATACCCCAGCGAATTTCCCATCAAAATCATGGGCTTGATGCATGAGACCTTTGCCCAGACCATGGTGGAGGTGGTGGTGCTGCACGACCCGACTTTTCATGCCGGAAAAATGGAAATGCGCCCCTCCACCAAAGGCACCTACCTGGCACTGACAGTGACGATTTCGGCGATTAACCGCGAGCAGCTCGACAATCTGTACCGCGACTTGTCGTCACACCCGATGGTGAAAATGGTGCTGTAAAAATAGCTGCGCGCAGCGCTGGAATCTGGCCCGCTGGTGCGAACTGGCCAGCCACATTAGCAGCCGGATTGCCCACCCGATTGCGGTGAGTTTTGCGCCGCAAACCAGCGCCTTTGGCGCGATGATCAGCCCCGTAGCGCCAGGGCTAATTAACTATACTCCCCCCTAGTACATTTTTAATGCGCAATAAACATATGCGCAGAAGAATGGTTTTTATAAATATAATGGGGAGTATATAAATACCAGCGCCATTCGCACGACTCCTCGCGCAACGGATCTAGTGCTGAGCCGCGTTAGCAATCTCTTGCAATAACCACTGCCGAAATGCCTGGACTTGCGGCTTCTCAAGCGCACTGGCGGGATACACCAGGTAATACGAAACAGGACAAGGCAGCGCTACCTCAAACAGGCGAACCAACTGGCCACTGGCCAGATCATTTTGCACGATAGAATGACGCCCCAGTGCGATGCCCTGGCCATCTACCGCGGCGCGTACCAGCATCGATGCATCCTGAAAAATCAAGCCTCCGCTAGGCTCTGGCAAATCGAGCCCTGCCAGCCGAAACCACTCTATCCATGGCTCTAAGTGACAGCGCAACAAATGGGCTTGTGCCAGTTGCGCCGGCGATGTCGGTAAATGTCCGCCATTAAAATGGGGGCTGGCGACCGGAAAATACACATCATCCATGAGATGCTCACTTTGCAAGCCGGGGTAATGCCCCGCACCAAAACGGATCCCTATATCCACGCCCTCTTTGACGAAATCGGTCAAATGGTTGCTCGATTGCAAACTTACTTCCAGCTCAGGATATTGCTCGATAAAGCGCCCCAAGCGCGGCGACAACCAGCGTGCCGCAAAGGATGGCAGCGAAGTAATCCCCAGACGCTTTTGCTGCTTGCTGCCTCTTAATGCCTCGGCGGCTAGGACGATGTCATTCAGAGATTGCCGGATAACCTGGGCAAATTGTTCGCCGTCGGCAGTAATCGCGATTCTTTTGCCATTGCGCACAAACAATTGCACGCCCAGCTCTTGCTCCAAAGCACGTACCTGGTGACTGATGGCACCGTGCGTGAGATGAATCTCTTCTGATGCCCGTGAAAAATTCTGGTGCCGCGCTGCCGCCTCAAAAGCACGCAAAGCAGCCAGATGAGGCAAGCGTCGAAAATCATTCATTTTCATCCTTTTTTATGTGAATTTAATTAGCAAGCGATTCCAATATTACTCGTTTTGACATAGCCTTTTTTACACCTAAAATGATGACATCACACCAGACAAACAACCATTTTCATTCTGAAGATAAAAAATAAACCATAGACTGAATCGACCAACGAGGAGCACTAAAATGCTAGTAAAATTCGCAAAAGAATCATACACCATCGCTGCGGGCGGGACCGTTTCCGGCAAAGTAAGTCATCCGCAAATGATTCAGATTGCTGGCGGCCGCGTCTGGCTGACGGTAGCAGGCGACTCAGCCGATCATTGGCTCAATGCCGGCGAAGTGTTTACCCTGCCTGCCGGCAGCCTGATCGTCATCGAGGCAGACCAAGAAGCCAGCGAGATTCAATTCAAAAACAACAACGCCTCATTCTCTGGCACAAAAAATTTACCGGCATTGAGCGCGCCGGCAAGCGTAGCGCCCTGCCAGGCATCGCTCATCTAATGCTCAAAGCGGTATCATGGCGGCCTTACTTAAGCATCAGGAGCTGCCATGAGCGCATTAGACGACATCGTAAACAAGCAAAAAGTCGGGGCCAAATTTGTCCTCTCGGCACCCATGCTAGGGATGGAACTGGTGGCATTTGATGCACTGGCCGCCATCTGGGCGGAGCAAGGCGGGCCCGGCTTTGAAGCGGCAGGCGTGCCCTTTCGCAAAGTCATCGACGGTCAATTTTTAATCCAGCGGCTCACCGTTATCAAAATCTAGCGGACGTCCCCCATGCACCGGGTAAATCGGCTGCGGTGTATACTTGCGCCCTATGTTAGAGAACCCATTGAAACCCCGCGCTCCGCTGATTATTCAACGTGGCGTTGAAGACTATCAAGCCAGCTTTGATGCGATGCGCGCGTTTACCGATGCGCGCAGCGCCGACACGCCCGATGAACTATGGATCGTCGAGCACCCGCCGGTATTTACCCTCGGCTTAGGAGCGGACCGCTCGCATGTTCTGGCCGCGCACCATATACCCGTTGTACAAACCGATCGCGGTGGTGAAGTCACTTATCACGGCCCCGGCCAAGTGGTGATCTATTTACTCATCGACTTGCGCCGCAGCCACAGCAAAGGCAGATTATTTGCCCGCGAATTCGTCCAGAAGATAGAGCAGGCCGTCATCGACACATTGCAGGCGTATAATCTGGTCGGTGTGCGCAAGCCCGGTGCGCCCGGCATTTATCTCTCTGATGATGATCAAGCAACAGAGTGGCAAGGTGCCAAGATTGCAGCACTGGGTTTAAAAGTGCGTGGCAATGGCTGCACTTACCATGGTGTTTCACTCAATGTCGCCATGGATTTACAGCCGTTTAGCTGGATTAATCCCTGCGGTTATGCCGGTCTTGCCACCATAGACATGCAAACGCTGGGAGCGGCAGTCACACTTTCAGAAGCGCAATTCGCACTGGCGCACCGACTACAACATTTATTGACAACAGCATAATCTGTTCGACTAGCCATGACCACCGCAAATACTCCGCTCGACCCCGCCGCCGCCAATTACGATCCAACCGAAAAGCAAAAGGGTGCCAGCAAGACCTCGCGCATCCCGATCAAGATCATTCCGGCAGAACGCTTGCCAAAACCAGACTGGATACGCGTCAAGGCAGGTTCGCCGACGACGCGCTTCTATGAGATCAAAGATATCTTGCGCGCCAATAAACTGGTCACGGTATGCGAAGAAGCGTCTTGCCCGAATATCGGCGAATGCTTCGGCAAAGGCACCGCCACCTTCATGATCATGGGTGACAAGTGCACCCGCCGCTGCCCGTTCTGCGACGTCGGCCATGGCCGCCCCGATCCTCTGGATGCGGATGAACCGGCCAAGCTGGCGAAAACCATCGCCGACCTCAAACTCAGCTATGTCGTCATCACATCGGTCGATCGCGACGATTTGCGCGATGGCGGTGCCGCCCATTTTGCCGAATGCATCAGCAAAATCCGCGAATTATCACCGACCACCCGTATTGAGATCCTGACCCCCGATTTCCGTGGCCGCATGGACAGGGCGCTGGAAATCCTGAATCTGGCACCACCTGATGTCATGAATCACAATCTGGAAACCGCACCGCGCCTGTACAAGGAAGCGCGCCCGGGTTCGGATTACGAATATTCATTAAATCTGCTGAAACGCTTTAAAGAAATGCACCCGAACACCCCGACCAAATCCGGCATCATGGTAGGCTTGGGTGAAACCGATGAAGAAATCCTGCAAGTCATGCGCGATTTGCGCGCCCATAACGTCGACATGCTGACCATAGGCCAATACCTGGCACCAAGTGGCCACCATTTGCCGGTACGCCGTTATGTGCACCCGGATGTGTTCAAGATGTTTGAAGCAGAAGCCTACAAGATGGGCTTCGCCCATGCGGCGGTGGGTGCGATGGTACGCTCCAGCTATCACGCCGATCAGCAGGCACATGGCATAGGCAATTAAATCGCAAACCGCGGTATCCGCACCACATGAATATAAGGGAAGGCAATCTGATTGCCTTCCCTTTTTTTTATCAGGCACTGACCTGGCGCGCACTGTTCATGCGCCTTTCAAGCCAGATAGGCCGGGAAATGGAATGAACGCCTTCCACCTCCATAAGGAGCGGCATGATGGATACGGGCAATAGCTACAAAAAGACGAAGGATTCTCGCGACTCAACGGCATCGATGTGCCAAAGTGGAGCTGTGACACTAAACCACTTGAGAG
>NZ_JAUSFI010000100.1 GCF_030651495.1 Undibacterium sp. | reverse complement strand
TCTGGCCACCGCCAAAGCATGGATCAAGCAACAAGCACGCGCCAACGAAACCAAGGGCATGATCGCCTCATCCGGCGCGATACGCCTGAAACCCGAAGGGATTTTCGTTAAAAATAGATTGTCCGCCGCCGACTGGTTTCTCAATCCGCAAGACGACATACGCTCTTGCCATTTTTTAGAAGACGTCGCCACCGAATTCGATATCCAAGGCCTGGAACTAGATTGGTGCCTGATCGGCTGGGACGCCGACTACCGCTACCAGAAAACGGAGAGCAAGCAAGACGGCCAATTCGAACACTGGAAATTCACCGGCACCAGCTGGAAGCGCAGACAGCAAGAAGAACAACAGCGCTACCTGGAAAACGCCTACCGCGTACTACTGACCAGAGCCCGCCAAGGCATGGTGATCTTCGTACCGCATGGCGATGCAGAAGATGCGACGCGCTTGCCGGAATATTTGGATGGGACTTTTGATTATTTGGTTAGTTGTGGGATTGAGGTTTTGGGGTGATGGCAATAGTATGCGCAATCCCGGTGCGCCTCGTGGCAGGATCTTGGCTTGTAAGGCGCACCGGGATTGCGTGAACGATTTTGAAGTTGTAAAAATTACGTCAAAAAATTAAATTGAAGCTGATCTCTAAAAAATCATCGAAATCAAAGTAAATGAGTGTGCGCTAGTATCCCCCATTAAAATTTTATTCGGTGACACTCAATAAACCCCCAAAACTCAGGAATAATCGTCACCCAGTCCACCACATCTAATCAAATGTGTTCAGCATCGCTAACTTTTTCCATCACCGCTTCAAGTCGTTTTCAAAAACTGAAAACCATCCTTCAGATCATTCATCCAGGTGATCGCTATCAGCTTTTCATGTTGCAGTCTGCCGACCACGATGCCCGGGTGTATGCCAGGTTTTTTTAGCTAAAAGAGTCAGCCTCGATTAATTCCAAAGCGAAGCTGAACAGCATTATGGCCTGTCGCCAAACTAGCCGTGTAATTTAAACATACTGCACAAAGGTATTGCTATCTTTAGACAGCAGCAACATCAGTTTGGGATGGATAAATAATTTTTCTTTGCCGTATTGCATTTCGCGTAGCACGCCTATTTGCACCAGATCTTTTAAATAACGTGATGCCGCCTGGCGTTGCGCGATGTTTTTTTCTACCAGATTGCTGATGCGGCAGTAGGGTTGTTCAAAAATGACGTCGACCAGTTCGCGGCTATAAATTTTTGGCAGTTTGTCGCGCACGGTGTTGCTGGTATGTTCTGCCAGGGCGCGTATTGCGGCGATTTTGGCGGTGGTCCATTTTGCGGTTTCGGCGACTGCTTGCAGCATGAAGTGTAGCCATGGCTCCCATTGTTGTTGACGCGTGACGTCTGACAATAGGCGGTAGTAATCGACCTTGTGAGCAATGATGTGACGGCTGAGATAGAGTATGGGCAAGCCGAGCAGCTCTTCCTGTATCAGGTAAAGAATATTGAGCATGCGGCCAGTACGGCCATTGCCATCGCTAAACGGATGTATCGCTTCAAACTGGTAATGGGCAACAGCCATACGGATCAATGGATCAAGCTCAGGTGTGTTGTGCAAAAATCGCTCCCAATTTGCCAGCAGATCACGTAGGCGTGCCTCGCCATCGGGCGGGGTGTAGATGATTTCTCCGCTGCGGTCATTGATGAGTTGTGCAGGTGTACGGCGGATATCCATATCGGCGGCTTTAAGCAGCCTGCATATTTCTACGGCAGTACGGGTGCAGAGTGGCGTCTGTTTGAGTGATTGATAGCCATGATGCAGGGCAGTGCGATAGCGTAGCGCCTCTTTGGTGGCTGGGTCTGCCTGTGAATTAAGCTGATCACTAAGTTGCGCATGTTGAAACAATAGATCGGTGGTGGTGACGATGTTTTCTATCTCTGAGCTGTCCTTGGCCTCAAGTAATGGCAAGGTGTTAATCAGCATGGATTGATTGGGTATCAGTTCTGCCGCCTGTTTTAACTCAGCCAGTGCGGCACGGGCAAGGATGCATTGTTTGAGGATAGCGCGTGTTTCTAGCTCGATGGCGGGCGGTAACAATGGGAGCGTGTTGTACGGCAGCTCGGCGCGCCATTCTGATGCGGGATTTGTCATGGGTGAAAAATTTTATTTTAGCGACAGGTGATGCAGAATAAGACGTTTGCAAAGCCACGTCAATAAAACATGTCGCTAAAATAGAGAAAATGCATCACGTATTAACTTCATGTCTTCATCAACGACATGATTTAAAGATGTGTCGTTAATAATGCAAATGGCCGACATGTTATTAAACCGCGATTTGATAGTAAACCACTTCTTCCGGGCCGTTCGGTGTGCTGTAGTCGTCGCGTTTGATAAATTGCATCCCGAGTTTTTTCATGATGTTAATCGAGGCCAGATTATCTTCATCGGCGACGGCGGATAAATAGTTGACATCCGCTTGCAGGGCTAACATCGCCATAATGGCTTTGGCCGCTTCTGCCGCATAGCCTTTGCCCCAACTGATTTGCTTAAAGCGCCAGCCTAATTCGAGGTCGTTGAACTTAGGTGCATCGCTAAAAAAGTCCATGGGGCGCACTAATATCCAGCCGATATAGCTAGCGGGGCATGCCAATTCCGTATCGAGAGTGCTCACCTTCCATAAGCCCCAGCCTTTGTCAGGATTGGTATAGCGTTTAAGGCGAGGCAATAAATGGGTTTGAACTTCTTCCATGGTCGAGGCTCGGCCGCCATTGATAAAACGCATGACAGCCGGATCTTGGTCCAATTCAAAGAACAAGGGTGCGTCATCCTGGCCCATCATTTCGAATTGTAAGCGCTGACTATTGGCAATTTTCATCCTGTTTTCCTTGACATAAGTAGCGAGCATCATAGCAATTAAATCGGGCAACTTCGATGAGTTTTCTAGTTCACCCGAACATCCTATTACTGGCTATGTTCAGGTTATCTGTTGATACTCCGTTCGCAAAGCATGAAACAAGAACTGTTGCGGTGTCGCCATGTCTTTGCATCGATCAAGCAAGCGACGCCAGCCAAGATAGTTCGCCAGGTATTTCGTCGCTACGCCATG
>NZ_JAUSFI010000050.1 GCF_030651495.1 Undibacterium sp. | reverse complement strand
TTTGGATTCTCCTTCTCTTAAGTGGATAAGTACTGCGTATCTACTTTGGCACATCGATGCCGTCGAGTTGTGAGAATCCTTCTTCATTTCTATTCTCTGTTGCCCGACTGCCTCATTGCCATCCCTTTCGGGGGGAGGCGTTCATTCCATTTGCATGAACTATTTGCATTTCTTACTATTTATATCCCCGCAGTAAATATCACTGGCGCATCGCCCTTACATCCCAAAAGCGCGTAACAATTGTATCCCGGCACCCTGCCATTTCGGTACCGCGTAACGTAGCTTTGGCTTCTTGGCCTCGACCGCAGCCACCAGCGCTTCGATGACTTGTTCGATCTTGCCGCTTTGCATTCCCAGCACAGTCTGTTCATTTTTTTCGATAAACTTTTTCTTGTCGCGATAGATGGAATCAGGCCCCAACCAGCTATATTTTGTCGCGATCTGCGCTTCATTGAAACCGGTAGCAAAAGCCCCAGGTTCTATCATCGTGACATGAATATTGAAGGGTTTTAATTCCACCGCCAGATCAGCACCAGCAACTTCCAGCGCATATTTACTCATGCCATACGGTGCCAGAAACGGGATGGGCATGCGCCCTGCCAAAGAAGTCACGAACATGATGGTGCCGCCACCGCGTTTGATCAATTCCGGTACCGCAAGCTGCACCATCCCCAGACTGCCGATGACATTGGTCTCGAAGGTGCGGCGTATCCTATCCAAAGGCACTTCTGCCAAAGGCCCCGATTCACCGACACCCGCGTTATTGATCAAGACATCGATAGCGCTGCCAGTGACCTGATGGCGATCTTCCTCGCTAGTGATATCAAGCCTGATGATTTTCAGAACAACGCCGGCGGCCGTCACTTCATGCGCCAGCGCATCTGCCTGCGCCTGGTCATAGGTGGCGGCGATCACGCTATGCCCGCGCTTAGCCAAGGCAAATGCCGCCAGCTTACCAAAACCGCTGCCGGCACCGGTGATCAAAATGGTCTTGCCCATAGGAAGTCTTTCTTATCAAATTGATTCGATGAGCCTCATGTTAGCCTGTTGTGCAACGTGGCTGGGCGATAAAAGTCAAAGAATGCACATTACAGAAAAATACCACCCATGCGTGTGGCTCTTTAAAGTGGTGACGTGTCTTCGCTATTTTTCCGGATGGAACATGTTTTAAGCCGCCAGCATTTCCACCCGCATGGATAGTGCGGACTGGGCTAGGTAACATTTGAAATTCATGGGACAGATAGCAGACTGCCGAGGTAATCGGACTAAATTTAAGTAACTAAATTTAAATAACTAAATTTAAATAACTGTCACAGACCTAACGATTCAGATAAAAACTGGCTCCACTTCCAGCTTAACACCGAATTTTGCCAGCACATCGGCCTGTATTTGCTGCGCTAACTGGCGCACCTCGCTCCCCGTTGCACCTCCGAGATTGACCAGCACCAATGCCTGCTTATGGTAAACGCCAACATTCCCAAGCGACTTGCCTTTCCAGCCGCATTGCTCGATCAGCCAGCCAGCTGCCAGTTTGTAGTGCCCGTCCGCTTGTACATAACTGACCATGCTGGGGTAACTGGCCACTAAACGATCGCGCAGCTCGGCCGACACGATAGGGTTTTTAAAAAAGCTACCCGCATTGCCGATCA
The DNA here is from genome assembly GCF_030651495.1 of Undibacterium sp. Lineage (GTDB taxonomy): Bacteria > Pseudomonadota > Gammaproteobacteria > Burkholderiales > Burkholderiaceae_D > Undibacterium. The sequence goes on along the minus strand of NZ_JAUSFI010000050.1, from coordinate 94,166 downwards.
ATGCCGGATCGGGTAATTTGCTTTGGCGTATCGCAACAATCGCATCACTGACGTCTTTCGGGTTTGGTTGAGTGATGTCTCTGGTGGCAAGAAGTTGTGCCACATCGCCATAGTTTAAGCGTGCCTGCCATGCTTTGGGCAAGGCAAACGTCACACTCAAAATCGCCATGCGATCTTTATAGGCTTGTTTGAAAATGCTGTCGCGGTAGGCGAACTGACAGGCCGCTTTATCCAGGGTGACGGTGTCACCGGTCAGAAAATCAAAGGCCGTCAGATGATCAAAATAATCTTGCATCTCGACACCGTATGCACCAATATTTTGTATCGGCGCTGCGCCGACTGTCCCCGGGATCAGTGAGAGGTTTTCCAATCCGCCCAGGCCCTGCTGCAAAGTCCACAAAACAAATTCATGCCATTTCTCGCCCGCGCCAGCGCACACGTAAACGTGTAACTCATCCTCGGAGACAATGCGCTTCCCTAACAAGGCAATCTGTACTACCAGCGCATTGACGCTATCGGACAAGATGACATTGCTACCGCCACCAAGCAGTAAGCGTGGCATGGTAGCGAGGCTGGCATCCTCCTTCAGTTGCGATAATTGTTCGGCATGCGCTATGCGAAGTAAGTAGTGCGCTGTTGCTGCAATACCAAAACTATTGAGTGCCTGCAAGGAGACGTTTTTTTCCAGAGAAAGTGGCATATTCATATGGGCAGAATTATAGACGTGAATAGTGACGAATAGACGCTAGCTTAAGGCGTGCATTTGTTAAAATACGCCCATAGTCGTCAATTCATTTAAATTACCAAGGAATAATCATGCCTTCTTTTGATACCGTCTCTGAAGCGAATATGGACGAAGTAAAAAATGCGATTGTGCAGACCAATAAAGTGGTCACCAATCGTTTCGACTTAAAGGGCACCAGCGCCAAGGTTGAACTCAAGGAAAAAGAACGCGAAGTCACCATTTTCGGCGATTCTGAATTTCACCTTGAGCAAATCATGATCGAAGTCACCCAGACCATGGGCAAGCGTGGTGTGGACGTACGTTTTCTCGACAAGGGCAAGGTAGAGAAAATTGGCGGCGATAAAGTCAAGCAAGTCATCAAGATCAAGAACGGCATAGAAAGTGATGATGCCAAGAAAATCGTCAAGACCATCAAAGACAGCAAACTTAAAGTACAGGCCAGCATACAAGGCGATGCAGTACGTGTGACAGGCGCCAAGCGCGACGATTTGCAAGAGGCGATGGCGATGCTGCGTAAAGAAGTCAAAGACCTGCCGCTCGAATTCAATAATTTTCGCGACTAGTTCATTTCTTCTTTTATCTATTTCCTCATGAAAATACTGAGCACCCTCACTTGCCTGTTTGGCTTCATGTTATCCGCACAGGCGGCGGATATCGACGTAGTTGGCTTGTTTCCGGGCAAGGCGGTGCTGGTGATTAACGGTAACTCGCCCAAAACTTATGCGGTCGGCAGCACAATTGCTGACGGCACCAAACTGATCGCGGCAGACAATAATTCGGCAACCATAGAAGCCCATGGCAAGCGCCAAGTATTGGCGATGGGCCAGTATATCCACCGCTCTGCCCCAAGCAGCAACAGCAGCGTCACGTTGCAGGCCGATACGCGCGGTCACTTCATGACAAAGGGGCAGATAAATGGCGGAAGTAGCGTAGATATGCTGGTGGATACCGGTGCCAGTGTGATTGCGATACCGGCATCAGACGCCAGACGTCTTGGCATTAATTACAAAAATGGCAGAATGGGCCGCGCGAATACGGCGAACGGGCCGGTGACCGTATATATCGTCAAACTCGACTCGGTCAAGATTGGTGATGTAGAACTGAATCAGGTTGAGGCCATGATCCAGGAGGAAGGACTGCCATTTACGCTACTCGGCATGTCTTTTCTGAACCGTATGGAAATGAATAGAAACGGTGAGCAAATGACTTTGACGAAACGCTTTTAAGTATTCTTACTTATTTAAAAGCGTTTTGTCTCGAAACTCTATCAATTTGATTAAGTTTGATTAAGTTTGATTAAGCCAGCTTACTCGGTCTCTTTCAGACGACGCTGTTTAACCGCGTCCGCCAAACCTTCCAGCACTTTGACACTTTCATCCCAGGCAATACAGCCATCGGTAATCGACAAGCCGTACACCAGTTCCTTACCAGCGACTAAATCCTGACGGCCAGCAAGCAAATTGGACTCGATCATGACGCCTACAATACGGGTATCGCCAGCCGCAATCTGCGCGGCAATATCGGCGCACACAGGAATTTGGTTGGCCGGATTTTTAGAGCTGTTGGCATGCGAAGCATCGATCATCAATCTCGATGCCAAACCGTTAGAGGCAATGTCGATACAAGCAGCATCTACACTGGCAGCATCATAATTAGGCGTTTTGCCACCACGCAGAATGATGTGACAATCTTCATTGCCATTGGTAGAGACAATCGCAGAATGGCCACCTTTGGTCACTGACAGGAAATGATGTGGCTGTGAAGCTGCCTTGATGGCATCCACCGCGATCTTAACGTTACCGTCAGTACCATTTTTAAAGCCGACTGGACAAGACAAACCAGACGCCAGCTCACGATGGACTTGAGATTCGGTAGTGCGCGCACCAATGGCGCCCCAGCTAATCAGATCGGCGATATATTGCGGGCTGATCACATCGAGATATTCGGTGCCGGCAGGCAAACCCAGTTCATTAATATTGAGCAGCAATTCACGCGCGATGCGCAAACCGTCGTTAATACGGAAACTGTTATCCATATACGGGTCATTAATCAAGCCTTTCCAGCCAACCGTGGTGCGCGGCTTTTCGAAATACACGCGCATCACAATTTCTAACTCACCAGAAAAACGCTCACGTTCTTTGACCAATTTTTGCGCATATTCCATCGCCGCCTTGGTATCATGAATAGAGCAAGGGCCAATCACCACCATGATCCGGTCATCTTGTGCATGCAAAATACGATGCAAAGCAGTTCTGGCGCTGGCAACCGTCTCGGACACCTTATCAGAACAGCCAAACTCGCGTATCAGATGTGAAGGTGGGATCAGTTCTTTCATTTCCTTTATGCGTAAATCGTCGGTGCGTTGCATGTTATTTCCCGCTTTATGGTTAAAATTAATGATTAAAATTAATGCGCAAAAAAAAACCGCCATCGGTGGCGGTTTTTTTAGATTTGATAGGTTCTGATCTTGCTTTTACGTGAACTTACCGCTTCTCCACCGCCTTGGGGTTGGAATAGCTAAAATAAAAATAAAAGTAAAAGTAAAATCGTACGAAAGTCATACTTAGCTCTTCAAATCGGATGGATTGACTATAACAATATATTGCGTGGCTTGGCAAGGTTTTTGTTTGATATTGTTCAGTAGGTATGCGATGGAACAATCATTCCATCGCTGCCAAGAACGTATTTCCTATAGTCTTATGCGGTGCCGCCCACCACCAAACCATCGATCCTTAAAGTAGGTTGCCCGACTCCAACTGGCACGCTTTGTCCCTCCTTGCCACAAACACCCACACCTGGATCAAGACGCATATTATTGCCTATCATTGAGACCCGATTCAATACATCAGGCCCATTCCCAATCAGCGTTGCGCCTTTAACCGGATAAGTCACCTTACCGTCTTCTATCATATAAGCTTCACTGGCTGAGAAAACGAATTTTCCATTGGTGATATCAACCTGACCACCGCCAAAATTCACCGCGTACAAGCCATTTTTAACCGAAGCTAAAATCTCTTCCGGGTCTTTATCGCCGGCCAACATATAGGTATTGGTCATGCGTGGCATCGGCAAATGAGCAAAGGATTCACGGCGCGCGTTGCCTGTTACCGGCATCTTCATCAGGCGTGCATTCATAGTATCTTGAATATATCCCTTCAAAATACCGTCTTCAATCAGGGTAGTGCATTGCGTCGGGTTGCCCTCATCATCCATATTGAGTGAACCACGGCGATTCAGCAGGGTACCATCATCCACCACCGTCACGCCTTTGGCCGCAACACGATCACCAATACGACCGGCGAAGGTACTTGATCCTTTGCGGTTAAAATCACCCTCTAAGCCATGTCCTATCGCTTCATGCAATAGGATGCCTGGCCAGCCGGAACCGAGCACCACGGTCATTGGTCCGGCAGGTGCAGGTCGCGCGTCTAGATTGACCAATGCCGATTTCACTGCCTCATCGGCATACTGCGTTAATAAGGCATCCGAAAAATAAGAATAATCATAACGACCGCCACCACCACTAGATCCCATTTCACGGCGGCCATTTTGCTCGACGATCACGGTGACAGAAACCCGTACCAGAGGACGAATGTCCGCTGCGATGACACCATCGCTACGCGCCACCAACACCACATCGTATTCTCCCGCCAGACCAGCCATGACCTGTACCACGCGCGGATCTTTTGCTCTGGCAATTTTTTCCAGGCGTTCTAGCAAATTCACTTTTTGATTCGCATCAAGCGATGCTAAAGGATCATCCTGCAAATATAATGCATGACTAGCCCGTCCCTGCATCTGAGAAGCGACCTTTATTTTTCCTGCACCTTGTCGGGCAATAGTGCGGGTTGCCTTTGCAGCCTCCAGCAAGGCTTGCTCAGAAATCTCATCGGAATAAGAAAATGCGGTTTTGTCACCCGATATGGCGCGCACACCAACGCCCTGGTCGATCGAGAAACTGCCGGTTTTCACGATCCCTTCTTCCAGGCTCCATCCCTCATTTTTGGTGAATTGAAAATACAGATCCGCATAATCAATCCGGTGGGTAAACATCGAACCAAGCGCTTTAGCAAGCTTGGCTTCATCGAGCCCAAATGGGGTGAGCAAAATATCTCTGGCAATAGCGAGATGGCGCAGATTGGTATCAAATGGTGTCATAGGGTATCGAAATAAATACTGCAAAAACTATGTAACTGAGAAGGGATTCATTGGATTGTAGTGCATCTGAGCTAAGAACAGATATTAGCTCAGTTTTCGGTGTTTTAAGGCAGGTAAACTGGCGCGCACATTCTGCAGTAGATCCAGATCCAAGGTTCCGCTGACGACGCCTTCTCCTTCATCGAGTACCTCGATGATTTTGCCCCACGGATCTATCAGCATGCTGTGTCCCCAAGTACGACGTCCATTCAGATGTTTTCCACCTTGCGCTGCCGCCAAAACGTAGCATTGGTTTTCAATTGCGCGGGCACGCAACAGAATCTCCCAGTGCGCCTGCCCGGTGGTATGGGTGAATGCCGCTGGCACCACAATTAAGCGGCAGTACCCCATCGCCCGATACAATTCAGGGAAACGCAAATCATAGCAAACTGACAGTCCAACCTTGCCAAAACCAGCGTCAAAACTGACCACCTGGGTCCCCGCACTGATGGTTCTGGATTCTTCGTAGGATTCCTCCGCTTTACTAAAACCAAACAAGTGAATTTTGTCATAGCGAGCAAGCACTTCACCTTGTGGATTGTAGACCAAACTCGTGTTGAATACTTTGTCTGGATTGGGTGAAATAAGCGGCAAAGTACCGCCGATGATCCAGGCCCCTAATCTTTGCGCCGTGTCAGATAAAAATTCTTGTATCACGCCACTGCCAAACTGTTCTGCAACAGTAAATTTATCGGTTTCCTGCATTCCCATCACTGGCCAGTACTCAGGCAACAGCAATAACTCTGCTCCCTTATCGCGGGCTTGTTGCAACAAAACAGTCGCCGTGGCGAGATTTTCTGCAAGCGTTGGAGTAGAAATCATTTGTATTGCAGCGACCTTCATGACACCCTCTTTTTAACTTAGCGTATTTAGCTTGAAGCGACTCTGGCTTATTCGCTTAATTTTGCCCATCTTTGTGATTTAATTTAGCCACATGAGGATCTTTCCATGGGCCGGTAATCTGGTATTCATAAGTAAACGCGCGCGCTAATGGTTCGCGTAAAAATAATTGTGCCAAAAAGGTACCGAGACCAATCACCGGATTCACCGCCAAGGCATACACTACCGAGGCAGCTCCTGCATTAATTTCAGGAATCACTGCGATGTGCATGTCTTGCGACTCTCTGGCAATATCTGCGCTGCCATCCATCAATACGGTGGCATTGACACTACGCATTTTGAGATTATTTGTTCTGGCAACACCTTGCTGTATTTGTGCAGTGCCATTGATACCGTCAAACGCAAAACCGTCAGAAAAAACATCCCGGAAATCGAAGGTCAGACGACGCGCCAATGACTGCATGCTTAATACACCCAGCAGTTTGGCCGCACCCGGATCAACCTTCAAAAATTGCCCCGAAGCCAATTCCAGTTGCAACTGCCCGGTCATACTTGGAATATCCATCGCGTAGGGAAGTCCATTCCAACGGATATCTCCTTCTAACTTACCGCGACCACCGCGCATGACATTAGAAAAACCAAACCGGTCTAATAGTTTTCCAGCATTTTCTATCGCCAACACGTATTTCAGTTCGGTAACACCTTCACTCGATCGAGTTGACCATTTTCCGGAACCGTTCAATTCAGCATCTTCATTTTTTAATAATATTTTTTTGATACGCCATTCGCGTCCTGCTGCAACGGGAACATTACTAGCGACCAACTCCAACTGTCCCAATTTTTTATTAAAAAGCTCAAAATTTTCTGCCTCAATATCCAAACCTGGAATCTGGGTCGTTATATTTTTTCCTTCAAGCAAATCTGACACATCTGACTCAGCAGACTTTGGAATAATCAGGCGACTCAAGCGGGCTGTTACATTGCCCGAACTCTGCCCGTTACCTGACTCATTCCAACGCAGGTAACCAGACACCTGGCTAGCATCAATATTCGCTTGCCATATGCCATTTTGATGCGAGGCGCCCACCACCACATTGTCTAATTTTTTTCCCATCACAATTAATTCGGCAGTCCGTGCGGCCAGCACCCCAGGTTCAATATAAGGCGATAAATCGAGTACGCCGGAATTGCTGACCGGATTGCCAGTGGTGGCGACGCCGGTCCTGATCAAGCTACTCCATTCATCCACATTCAGTGATTTGAAATCAATATTCGCACTCAAACCGCTGTCTGGCTCCGGTGCCGGCACGTTGACGCCGATACCGCCACGGATCACCTGCCACGATGCATTTTTATCATCACTCTTTTTCCGTTGATAGCGCGCTGTAATGGCGGAACCAAGGTTCAAACGTATCTCATCGCGCAACAACGATGGTTCAGTTGACGTCATCGGATTCAGTTCAAAATGTAGTGGCATGTTTTCATACGCTAGCTTTCGCAGAGGCGCTGGAAAATTGAGCGCCAAACCTTGCAAGGACGAGTCCAAGATAAATTCTGGTTGATTTTTCTTGACGTTGATCTGTGCACTATAGCGTGCCGATCCTATGATTTTTCCGGCGAGCCGCTCAACAGCAGCACCCGGAAAATTCTTGCGCAATCCTTCAGCAGTGGCAAGACCATCAAGTTTGATACGTATGCTGGTGTCTTTTTGTGTCCCACCTGTCGCGACCACGGCGCCACCCAACAGACTACCCTTGAGGCTATTCAGATTCAAACCTTTTTCGTTAAAATCCAATTTACCATTGAGCCCGGAAATGACAGGAATACCCGGTTGCAGTACGGTTTCATTATTCGCAAATTGCAGTACCCCCTGCACTTTAGAATCAATAATATGATTCAGTGGCAATTGCAGTTTCAGGCCTAATTGTGCACTCCCAGTTGCTTTCGTCTGCTGCAGAAAATGTCCTAACCAGCCGTCGACCGGGCTCGCACTAACATATTGCAGCATGCCCTGCAATCCGCCACTGGCATTTCCTTCAATATTAAGGATGGCGTTGTGACTCAACAAATCCGGAATCACAGCCTTCACTTTATGCAAGTCAGCCGTCAACGTTGTTGCCGACTCGGCTTTAATTTCCATCTTGGCACGGTCAAAAGTAAAGCTCCCCTTGATATTATCGATAACTGGCCAAAATGGTGATTTTCCATCTTCGGCGAAATGGCCAGGCACAAAATCAAGCTTGCCGCCGGACAGATTCCCTTTGACTAAAAATTCCCCCTTCCCGGCCGATTTACCCTCCGCAATATTAAAAGGAAACTGGGCTAAATCACCTTTAATCCGTATCGTCACGTCATCGGCACGACCATCGAGCAAGGCAGTCGTCAACCAGTGTCGTAAATCCTCTGGCGCGTCGGCGGGGATATAACGACTGATCTCCTTTAAATCAAAACCGGATATTTTTCCAGAGATATCTACCTCCACCTTTTGCTCGGCGAGGGTAGAGCGCATAGCAATGACATGCCGGCCAGACAGGGACCCCGTCATCCCTGCTTGCTGAAATTCCATTTTATTGACTTGAAATGCCAACCGATCCTGCGTCTCAAATTGCCAGCGTGCCTGCATTTGCAATTTATCGAAAGGCATGAGTGAATCGACAAAATAACTCGGCAACTGCAAAGCGAGATCGATAGAATTGAGCGAAAAGTTCCCCCCTTTATCGTTAGCTTCAAGCGTGCCAGACAAATTCTCAAATCCTGGGATCGCAGGTACCGCAGCCTTGCCCGCTATATTGCCGACTTTGGGGCGCGCTAGTTGTGCCGCCTGGGGACGCATCGATAAATTCACGAATTGTCCCTTCACGTTATAAGAAGAAATTTCGGGGTAAGCACCTTGCCATTGAGCCGTAAATTCTTTCAACTGTCCTTTGGGAGTGAAATCGATAAGCATTTGACGCTGATCAGCAGGCAGCGGTAAGTGCTCGGCAAATTTAGCCAGTGATTGCAAATCCAGCAATTTGGCGTACAACTCAACTTTTTCGGGCTGCCCCTTTTCTCCGGGGATAAAACTTTCCCTGATCGTGGTCGCAGGCAAACTGATACCTTCACGCGTCTGCATAGAAAAATCAATTAAGGAAATGGTATGCCCCGCTTGTCCAAACAAACTGGGCAAATATTTCTTGCCGAACGCGGCGCGCTCAGAAGCGACTAACCTACCGCTCACTTGCGCCATATCTAGCAAGGGCAGATCCTTGCGAAATTTACCGATCACATCAGTCAAACTTACATCCGCAGTAAAGTCGGCCAGGCGGCTTTTCTCAAAACGGATCCAGGAACGCACGGTCCCCCGGCCTTTTTGCAAATCCGCCGGATAGTTCAGATAGATTTTCAATGCAGATAAATCCGCCTGGCGCAAGTCTGCGTAAAGCTCACCTGTCCAACTTGAAAAATCAGATATTTTTCTGGTAAATGCAGGATGCTGAAAATTTCCACGGATATCGACTGGAGCAGCCAGGCTGACAGGCGGCTGGGCATTAAGAGAAAATTTATGCTGTAACCATTGATTATTTAACACAAAATTAAGCTGAGATAAAACCACTTCTGGTGCCGAACGCATCTGATCGTTCCAGCGCAGAGTCCCATCACGAATCACAATTTCATGCTGTGCCAAGACCCAGTCGAGACCTTTTCCGTCATTGTTTTTTTGGGTATCGATCAAAAACCCGGCGACATATAGCCGGCCACTGATATCACGCTGCAACTCCAGCGATGGCTGACGAATTTCAATTTTAGCAAAACGCAAATCAGCCACCGCCATCGACCACCAGGAAAGCGTAGCGTTGACTTCCGGCAGCACTAATGCATTGCGCCCTTGCTGGTCACGAATAACCACATTGCCAAGCGCTAAACGAGGACTGAGCCCCTGCCACGAAGCGTTGATCGTAGAGATACTCAGATTTCGACCGATCGACTGACTAGCGATACGTTCGATATCTGGTTTATACCGATCCACATTCGGCAATATGCCATAACGCAAAACCAAAAACAGGGTGCAGAAAAGAAAGTAAAAAATCACGGCAAGCGCGAACAAAAGACGCAAACCCTTGTGGCATACAGATCCGAGAGAAAGACAAGAATGACAAAACCGACCAAACAAACTATTCAGCTTTTGTGGTGCGCACGATTTATCCATGTTCACCCTGAAGGCTCGATCAACTTAAAAAGGGCGACAAAATGAGCCAGACAAAGATGCGTTAATACAAACAAGAACAACATACTCCCCCAATTTACAAAAAAAACTGACGCTGGGCGCAATACCGACGTGCGCTTAACATGAATACTCCCCTAGAGTATATTTACATCAAGAGAATGTGATGTAACAGCAGGCAATTCATCCTTTTTACAGACGGTTTAACTTAAAATCAAGCAATACGACAACGCGGCCTACGTTGCAACCACAACGACAAACTCATTTATATACTCAATGATTAGCATACAGACAAAAACTTCTTGCAACGTCAACACATCACGTTTTGTATCCAGATGGTTGCAAGCTGATGCAACCAGAATTTCGACGTTGGAAGAACTCTCGCGATTATCCCTGAGCCCAGACATTTTCGCTCACCTTTTACAAAAAGAAACAAACACGGGTGCGCCGCTTAACAGTGCCATGCGTCGCTTGCGCAATCTGGTGATTTCGACCTTGATTGCGCGTGACTTGAATGGCGATGCCGATCTGGATGAAGTCGTCACTACGGTCAGCGATTTTGCTGATTTTGTTGTGCGTACGCATCTGCAGGCACTGATGCAAGACATGGTCACGCTGCACGGGCAACCTATAGGTGAAGAGTCTGGCGAAGAACAAGATCTCATCGTGCTTGGCATGGGTAAGTTGGGAGGGCGCGAACTGAATGTCTCTTCTGACATTGATTTGATTTTTTGTTACTCAGAAGATGGGGAAACGCGCACGGACACGGATCAACAGCGTTCGTTATCGAATCATGAATTCTTTAGCCGGCTTGGAAAAAAACTCATTGCGGCCATCTCCGAAATAACAGCCGATGGCTTCAGCTTTCGGGTTGACATGGCATTGCGCCCGAATGGTGCATCTGGCCCCTTGGTTGCTAGTTTTGCGATGGTCGAAGAATATTTTTTAATACAAGGCAGAGAATGGGAGCGTTACGCCTGGGTCAAAGCGCGTGCCGTAACAGGTAAACCTGGGCATATCGCCGTCTTAGAAAAAATCATCCACCCTTTTATCTATCGTCGCTATCTGGACTACGGCGTGATTGACTCATTGCGTTCGATGCACGCACAAATTCGTGCCGAAGTAATACGGCAGGAAACCCGCCATCCAGAACGTAGTAATAACGTTAAACTGGGCCGCGGTGGCATTCGTGAAATAGAGTTTTTGAGCCAGGTATTCCAGCTCATACGCGGTGGCCGCGAGATCGCATTACGAGATCGTTCAACTCGCACGACACTTCACACGCTGGCGGCGAAAGGAATACTTGAACCAGCCATTGTCACCAAATTACTCAATGCGTATACGTTCTTACGCAATGTAGAACATCGTTTGCAGTATCTAGACGACGCACAAACCCACACTTTCCCTGCGAGGGAAGAAGATCAGAAGATCATTGCACAAATGATGAACTGCACATCAACCGAAGAATTACTGGCACAACTGGCACCGTACCGACAATTCGTCGCAGAGCAATTTGACGCCATATTCAAGGATAAAAAAGAACGAGAACCTGATGGAATAAGTGCGGCTACCTTATCCGATCAGGATGCCTATGAAGTCATAGAAGCCTATTTAATCTCACTGGGGTTTAAGGAAACGCAAGAGATCGTACACAGATTAATAAGTTTTTGGCAATCATCCAGAATACAATCCTTATCGGAAGCCAGCCGCAACAAGATGCTGTCACTCATCAACAGCGCGCTGAACATGATTGCACGACAAACTGAAGGACAACTACCAACCCTGCATCGTTTATTGGATTTCATGGAAGCCATTGCCAGACGAGCCGCTTATCTCGCTCTTTTGACAGAATACCCCCATGCACTACAACGCGTACTCAGAATGATGAGTGCCAGTGATTGGGCGGCAAAATTTTTAACTCGTCATCCCATCCTTCTGGATGAATTACTGGATGAATCTAGCCTGCATCAATTACCAGACTGGCAAGCATTTACCAACGACTTACAACAACAGCTGGAACAGCATCATGGCGATACAGAACGTCAGATGGAAACTTTGCGGGAAATGCACCACGCACTGCTATTTCGTTTATTGGCACAAGATCTGGAAGGAAAAATCAGCGTAGAGCATTTGGCCGATGCACTGTCACAACTGGCTGACATCATGGTCGAGGCGACCATACAAGCCGTCTGGGAAACCATTGCGACAAGACATTGCGACAGGCCAAAATTTGCTGTCATCGCTTACGGAAAGCTAGGTGGCAAAGAATTAGGTTACGCCTCTGATCTCGATGTCATTTTTTTATACGACGATGATCATCAAGATGCACCCGCTTCGTACGCTAAGTTAGCACAACGGTTTATTACCTGGATGACGTCACATACACCTGCCGGTATTCTGTTTGACATTGATATTGCATTACGCCCTGATGGAGCAAGTGGTCTAATGGTCTCATCCATTTCTGCATTTGCCCGATATCAAGAAAAATCCGCATGGCTATGGGAACATCAGGCACTGACTCGTGCGCGTTTTTGCGCTGGCGATACAACCATCGCAACGCAATTTGATCAGATTCGTGAGCAAGTGCTCCGTCAGCAAAGAGATCCCGAAAAGTTGCGAATGGAAGTGATCAGCATGCGCAAAAAAATGAGTGACGCACATCCAAATAGGACAGAATTATTTGATCTCAAACATGATTCTGGAGGCATGATCGATATTGAATTCATCGTCCAGTTTTTAATACTGCAGCACGCCCATCACTATCCGGAGCTGACGGAAAATATCGGCAACATCGCCCTACTTAAACGTTGCGGGGAGCTGAGGTTAATTGATCATAAAATGGCAAATGAGACGGCAAATGCCTACCGATTATTCCGCAAGCTTCAACACAATATTCGCCTGCAAGGAGAAGAAAGAGCGCGCGTGACACGAGAAAAAATAGCCAGCGAATTGCTGGCTACCCGTACTTTATGGAACAGCTTATTTGCAAATGGCTGAACAATTGCACTGTCAAAATACGCTTAGGCTTGAGGCTTCAAAGTCTCAAGCCATTTTCTGATACGTCCAGCATCTGCCAATCGAGAATATTTACCTTTAGAATCGAGAAAGACCATCACAATGGCACGCCCTTCTATCATTGCCTGCATCACCAAACAGCGTCCTGCTTCGGCGATGTAACCTGTTTTTTGCAAACCGATATCCCAGCCGGGACTAGCGACGAGTTTGTTCGTTGTTGAATACTGCAACGGACGTCCACTTGGGTTCACCACATATCTAGAGTCTGTCGAATATTCGCGGATTCTTGGATGCTGGTAAGCTGCAATAATTAATTTCACTAAATCGCGGGCACTGGCAACGTTATGACTGGATAATCCAGACGAATCAACATAATGCGTGTCGGTCATTCCAAGCTGTTTTGCCTTGGCATTCATCGCCGCAACAAAAGCGGGCAAACCGCCAATGTAACTTCGGCCCAGAGCCGAAGCTGCGCGATTTTCTGAACTCATCAGCGCGATATGCAGCATATCAGCACGCGACAATTTTGCGCCCATCTGCAATCTTGAACCTGTGCCCTTCTCTTTATCGAGATCATCGGTCGTTACTTCAATGATTTCATTCATATCCTGATTAGACTCAACGACAACCAAACTTGTCATCAACTTGGTAATTGAGGCAATAGGTAAAGAAACATTAGAGTTTTTTTCAAACAAAACCTTGGAACTCGCTTGATCTACAACATAAGCCACATTTGATTGAAGCGCCAACGGGTCCTGCGTATGTTTCAATCCTGCAATATCACCTGCCGATAGGTTTTCAATCACAACAGGAGCAAACGCTGCTCTATCGATAATTACTCTACGCTTTCCATTAACGACAATCGTATGTTTAACCAAATGCCCCGTAGCAGATTTTCCAATGATTTTTTTATGAAGAAGATGCTTTTTTGCACTATGTTTTTTTTGTGCAGGAGTCGCCGCTTGAGCCAATGTTACTGGCAGAATTGCAGCGGCAAAAATGAATAATGTATGACGGAAAAATTTGACCATCAATGGCTCCTGTACAAAATAAAAAGAATGTAATGCAGTGTAGCAAAAACCTGTAAATTCGCAAGATAATTAAAGACTTAGCGCAGATACTTGAATAAAAATCTTAGTATATTTACCAATAAAAATGTACCTTAAAATACAAGTGACGACCAACACTAAATTAGTTAATCTAAAAACTGCACAAAATTATCTACATTTTCACGCTCTGTTATCAAGGTATTTTCAATTTTCCCGGTATCAGCATATCCAAGTGACATTCCGCAAACCAGCATTTCATTTTCTGGAAAATGTAAAATATCACTAATAATCTTGTGATATTGGGTAAATGCTGCTTGCGGACAAGTATCCAAACCGCGCGCGCGCGCAGCTAGCATGACATTTTGCAAGAACATGCCATAGTCGAGCCACGATCCCTGCTCCATCACCCTATCAATCGTAAAGATCAAGCCAACTGGCGCATTAAAAAACGCATAATTCCGGCCATGCTGAGCATGCATGCCACCTTTATTTTCTCGGCCGAGCCCAAGCAAGGCATATAAGTCCCAACCGATCTTGCGTCGCCTCTCCAGGTAAGGCGAAATCCATTTGACAGGATAGTAGTTATATTCTTCCTGATGCACTTTCGCGGATTCCAGTTCATTATGTGCGGCAAGAATATGCTCGGACAACTGACGAAGTTTATTTCCTGTTAATACGTAAACTTTCCACGGTTGTGTATTGCTGCCGGAAGGCGCTCTTGCCGAGATATCGAGTATTTTTCTGATGTCATCGACATTCACAGGCTGCGGCAAGAATGCCCTGATAGAACGTCGGGAAATGATAACGTCATCCACAACTTGCTGATTCGGAGTTGAGATCATATTATTCTGCCTGTATAGTTTTTAACAAATTGCGCATCTGATCAGGAATGCTGGTAGGTTTGCGGGTTTCACGATCAACATAGACGTGAACAAAATGTCCCTGAGCCGATGCAGAATCTTCATCATTTTTAAAAATGCCGACTTCATATCGCACGCTTGAATTACCCAATTTAATCACACTAACCCCAGCAGTGATCACATCAGGAAACTTTACCGATGCCAGATAGTTACACTGAGTTTCTATTACAAGACCAATTATGGGACTCTTTTCGATATCCAGTGCACCATTAACGATCAAAAACTGATTCACCACCGTATCGAACCAACTGTAATAAATCACATTATTCACATGTCCGTATGCATCATTGTCCATCCAGCGAGTATGAATACGATGGAAATGTTTAAAATTTTTTCTTTCCTTTGCCTGCATTCCCAATTCCTCTTTTTAAAAAATGAAAATCGTAAAGATCTAACCAATTTTTGCATCGTTTTTTTACCTCTGCTTGCTCTCTGTTAGAGCGACTTACAAGTGCATTTAAAATATACTATTTCACGCCAAAATATTCATTAGATTTCATGCCATAGTCATAATTAACTTAGATAATCAAATAGAAATAAATAATACTCAACAGTTTTCGTTGCGATTTAACCCTCAATAAATATATAAAAATAAAGATAAAATGATATTATTGCAGCGCACTAGTTTTATCTTGACTTAGCAAATTTAATCAATAAAATACGTTATGCTGCAAAGCACAAATTTTGCTAAAAGTGTATTTTCTTAGAGCATTTTTTCTTTCTGGTTCCACATTCCCTTAGGAGAAATCCATGTTTTCCGCACCTGAACAGTTTTCCACAGCAACAAAAGCTAACTTCGATGCTCAACTCGCGCTGATGACTGCCCTGGCAGCCAAAGCATTTGAAGGCATAGAAAAATTTGTTGAATTGAACATGACAGTAGCAAAAACTTCTATTGAAGAATCCACTGCTGCCACGAAGCAATTATTAGCAGCAAAAGATCTTCAAGAATTTTTTAGTTTATCAACTGCTCACGCGCAACCTACCGCAGAAAAAGCATTATCTTATGGCCGCCATTTAGCTAATATTGCATCTAGCACCCAGGCAGAATTCACTCGTGCCGCTGAAACTCAAATAGCCGAAACCAATCACAAAATTTTGGCTTTGATTGACGACGTGTCAAAAAATGCGCCTGCGGGCTCTGAAAATGTTGTTGCGATGATGAAAACAGCTATTGGAAATGCAAACGCTAGCTACGATCACCTGACGAAAACAACCAAACAGGCAGTTGAGACCTTGGAGACAAATTTGAATACGGCGGTCAACCAGATTACTCAAGCAACAATCAAAGAAACACCGCGTGTAGTAGCCAAAAAATAAATTTAAATTTATTTTTTAAGAGTTAAATTGCTTAAGATGAAATGCCCCGAAACTTCGGGGCATTTCATTTTTTGAAGCATAAAGAATGTTAATCAGACTTCACCCAGATAAGCCGCTTGAACCTTAGGATCGTTCAACATATCTTTTGCATTTCCACTCATGGTAATTGCACCGGAATCCATAACATAAGCACGATGCGCAGCTTGCAAAGCAAGTTTGGCATTTTGTTCAACCAATAAAATGGTCACACCTTGCGCTGACACAGTGCGTATCACTTCAAAAATTTTCTCCACCATAATTGGAGATAGCCCCATCGATGGCTCATCAAGCAGCAATAAATTGGGGTGACTCATGAGTGCGCGTGCCATGGCCAACATTTGCTGCTCACCACCAGACAAGGTTCCCGCCAATTGTGCAGCTCGCTCTTTTAGGCGAGGAAACACCGAGAACCATTTATCAATATCTGCATTAATACCCGCCTTGTCATTGCGGGTAAACGCTCCCATCATCAAATTTTCTTGAATTGTCATACGGGTGAAAACCCCCCTACCTTCAGGAACCATGGCAAGATGATCGTTTACAAGTTGAAATGAGTTAGCGCCTTTAATCGATTTACCGTTATAAACAATATCACCCTCTACCTTGCAATCAGGCAAGGTAGAGGTAATCGCCTTTAACGTGGTGGTTTTTCCAGCACCATTGGCGCCGATTAAGGTAATCAATTCACCCTTATTGACTTCCAGATCAATGCCCTTCACCGCCTTAATTCCACCATAAGCAACCTTGAGATTGCTCACTTTCAATACATTCTCAACCATTAGTGGCCACCTCCTAAATATGCCTCAATCACTGCAGGATTTTTCTGTATATCCGCAGGTACGCCTTCTGCAATCGGCTTTCCATAGTCCAGCACAGTAATCCGATCACACAAACCCATCATCAATTTAACATCATGCTCAATCAACAAGATTGTTTTTCCTTCTGACTTGATTTTGACCAGCAATTCACGCAAAGCGAGTTTTTCGGTTGCATTCATACCTGCGGCAGGCTCATCTAAAGCAAGTAATTTAGGGTCCGTCGCCAAAGCACGGGCGATCTCAAGTCTGCGTTGATCACCATACGACAAAAATTTAGAAGTCCGGTCAGCAAACTGCCCTATGCCAACGAAATCCAGCAACTCCTGAGCGCGGCGACGAATGTCGGCTTCCTCCTTACGCGCAGCAGGATGCCTGAAAATGGCACCAAGTAAGCCTTGATGGGTTCGGATATGTCGGCCCACCATGACATTTTCCAGAGCAGTCATCTCTCCAAAAAGTCGAATATTTTGGAATGTTCGTGCAATACCCGCTCTAGCCACTTCATGTGGAGCCGAAGGTGAGTATGGTTTGCCTGCAAGTTCAAAGCTACCAGTATCAGGTTGATATAATCCGGTAATTACATTAAAGAAAGTGGTTTTACCTGCACCATTGGGACCAATCAAACCGTAAATCTGGCCCTGCTTGATATTAATTCCCACATTGGACAAGGCTTGCAATCCACCAAAACGCTTATTGGCACCTTCGATTTTTAAAATAATCTGTTCAGTCATCTCGGTATTCCTTATGCCGCAGCTTCATTAGTGCGACTTATTCTATCTTCGTGTTTTGGTGCTGGCCATAAACCGGCCGGACGATTTAACATGATCGCAACCATGGCAAAACCGTACAATAATTGACGCAAGACTTCCGCTTCTACCCAGATTTTCCCAAACAGGAGATTTTGTATTGGCTCCACACTGTGACGTAGCACCTCGGGCAATGCGGCAAGTAACACCGCACCAAGAATGACCCCCGGAATATGACCAATGCCACCCAGAACGACCATCGCGAGAATAACGATTGATTCCATCAACGAAAAAGATTCCGGCGAAACAAACCCTTGAAAAGACGCAAACATTGCACCGGAAATACCACCAAATGATGCTCCCATGGAAAACGCCAGTAATTTCATATTTCGGGTGTTAATACCCATCGCCTTAGCGGCGATTTCATCCTCTCGAATTGCTACCCAAGCGCGCCCCAAACGAGAATGTTGCAAACGTATAGAAATAATGATGATGCCGATACACAGAGCCAAAAATAGGAAATAGTAAGCATTAACTGATGGCATACTAAAGTTTCCAAATTGCAAAGTGGCGTTGGATCCTTCTTCGCCGCTCAAAGAAACTCCAAAAATACGAATCGGATCGATCATGTTAATACCCTGCGGCCCATTCGTAAAATTGACCGGAGCATTCAAATTATTCATAAAAATACGAACAATTTCACCAAATCCCAATGTGACAATTGCCAAATAATCGCCACGTAATTTTAATGTTGGCGCACCCAATAACGCACCAAACAGGGCAGCAACCGCAGCTGCCATAGGAACAATAAGCCAGACAGACAGATGAATACCATTTTGTGTTATCTCGGGACCAAACAAAGTGACAAGAAAATTACCAACCAGCGGGTAATTATTCACAAAAGACTCCAACAACACCGCAAACTGCTGAGAACCAAATAGAGCCGCTAAATAAGCTCCGACAGCATAGAAAGCAATATAACCAAGATCAAGCAGGCCAGCGAAACCGACTACAATATTTAAACCAAGTGCTAACATAATGTAAAGTAATGCGAAATCAATGATCCGAACCCACGAATTACCAAAATTGGCAGCGACAAAAGGAAACAACACTAACAAAACACCCAAGACTACAAAGCTCATATAGGCCTTGGCAGGATTATTTTTTGTATCGAACAAATTTGACATTAATTTTCTCCTTAGGCTCGGTCAGCCACACGTTCACCCATGATGCCGGATGGACGCAGGGTCAGTACAATAATCAATACAACAAAGGCAAAAATATCCTGATAATGGCTGCCCAGAACGCCACCAGTCAGATCGCCAATGTACCCGGCACCAAGGCTTTCAATAAGACCTAAAATAATACCACCTACCATTGCACCATAAATATTCCCAATGCCACCCAAAACTGCAGCTGAAAATGCTTTCAATCCAGGTACAAAACCCATAGCAAATTGTGCAGAAGAATAGTTTGCAGCCCACATTACACCAGCGATAGCGGCTAATGCGGCACCAATGGCAAAGGTCGCAACGATGACTTTATTGGAATCAACCCCCATCAAACCGGCAACACGAGGATTTTCTGCGGTGGCGCGCATGGCACGTCCCATTTTTGTTTTTTCAACTAATAGAACCAGCCCAACCATTGCCAATGTCGCCAACGCCAACAGCAAAATTTGCGTTTGCGAAATCACCGCGCCGCCAATACTAATGGGGGTAGATGACATGATTACTGGAAATGGAATCGGACTGCGCCCCCAGATCATCATCGAAAATGTCTGAACCAAAATTGAGACACCAATCGCGGTAATCAAGGGAGCAAGTCTTGGCGCATTGCGTAATTTGCGGTAGGCAACGCGCTCAATTAACACATTAACCGCGATGCAAACAGGTATTGCACCGAGAATGGCTATCATCAATTTGACAATCCCTGGCAAATCAGGTGCCACCACTTGCAGCAGTTTAAGAATACTCAATCCAGCCATTGCGCCCACCATTAAAACGTCGCCATGAGCAAAGTTGATGAGATTCAAAACGCCGTACACCATGGTGTACCCTAACGCAACCAAGGCATACATACTCCCTAGTACCAAACCATTAATAATTTGTTGGATAAATGTATCCATATCACTTCTCTTTCTATGATTGAATGAAAATTTTTATTAAAGCATGAGGCTAAACGGCCATCGTACTCAGCAAAAATCATTCCAGATAACAAAAGCGGCGCCTTTCATTTTTGAGGCGCCGCTGAAAATCCACGCGTCGATTATCCGAACAGACGCGACATAACATTCAAAGCAATGAAAATGTATTGAAAACACATGGCGAAACTCTCCTCTACAATTTTTAATAAAACTGTTTTTATAATATTTTGTATAAACCAACAAATCTAAGCGGTAAATTTAAAGTATTTTGATGTAGTTGTAATGTTAAAAATATCAGTACTATTTTTAGCTTGCATCAATATTACAATATTCACCATTGGTAGCACAGAAGAAAACAGAGACTAAGCAGAATCAACTTCTGCCCAATGTTAACCATGAATAGGCGAAATAAAATACTGAATAAAATCAAAATTACAAACTTATATTTAAAGAGATTTCCTATGTTTTTACGTTACTTGACACTTGCCAATCCCTTTGGCATAGGGAAAATTACTTTTTCTTCCGCGCCTTTCAGTGTACGCACACTCTTGACGCCAAGTTGCCTGAGTCTATCAATCACCTCCTGCACCAATAGTTCCGGTGCCGAGGCGCCAGCAGTTACACCGATACGATCACACTTGACGATCCAATCAGGATTAATCTGTTCAGCCGTATCGACCATATATGAAGTAACTCCTTTTTTTTGTGCAACCTCTCTCAATCGATTGGAATTAGAACTATTAACACTGCCAACTACAATGACCAGATCAACCTGTGGAGCCATGAATTTGACTGCCTCCTGGCGATTTGTCGTTGCATAACAAATATCGCCCTTTTTTGGTTCAGAGATATTCGGAAACTTACTCTTAAGCGCAGCAACGATCTCTTTAGTGTCGTCAACAGACAAAGTTGTTTGAGAAACATAAGCTAACATATCGGGATTTGAAATTTTCAAATTAGCAACATCATTAACAGTTTCCACTAAATATATGCCACCATCGCTCTGCCCCATGGTGCCTTCCACTTCAGGATGTCCTTGATGCCCAATCATAATAATTTCACGTTTTTCACGACGCATTTTTAATACTTCAATATGAACCTTTGTTACCAAAGGACAAGTAGCATCAAATACGATCAAACCCCGGGCGTCGGCCTCTTGTTTGACTGTTTGAGAAACACCATGCGCCGAAAATATCACCGTATTTCCAGATGGGACATCGCTTAACTCCTCAATAAAAATAGCCCCCTTTTCCTTTAAGTCATTTACAACATATGTGTTATGAACAATTTCATGGCGAACATAAATTGGAGCACCAAACTGCTGTAAAGCACGCTCAACAATTTCAATTGCACGATCAACACCAGCACAAAAACCCCTAGGTTGAGCCAGTAAAATTTCTTTATCCATATTAAAACCTATAAAATGCCAATGATTTTTGTTTCAAATAAGACCGTTTCCCCTGCCAGCGGATGATTAAAATCAAACATGGCACCTGTCTCATCAATTTCCTTTAAAATTCCAGCAAAACGCCCTCCTGATGGAGCTGAAAATTCGACGAGATCACCAATCACATACTGCTCACCAAATGCAGAATTTTCCATCAAAGTGGCGCGAGAGACGCGCTGTATTAATTCTGGGTTACGTGGCCCGAAAGCATTTTCTGGAGCAAGTTCACGCTTAGTGTGGGACCCCTCTTCCAATCCCATCAATGAGGCCTCAAGTTCAGGAGCAAGCTGACCAGTTCCTAATTGCAAGGTAGCGGGACTAGCATTAAATGTACTGATAATTTCTTCACCTTTCATATTAGCAAGGCGATAGTGTAAAGTCAGGTAAGCACCTGAAGTGACTACGGGTACAGAAGAATGGGGCATAATTTTGGCTCAATATCAATTAAGCCGTTATTGTAAGTCAGCTTGTACCTGAAGATCATTTCATCTTGTTTTTCTTAATCATTAAAGGGATATTAAATGGGAATAAATGACTGGCCGGAAGATCAACGTCCCAGAGAACGATTAATCAAGTTTGGTGCGGCAGCATTATCGGATGCAGAGTTGCTTGCGGTTTTTCTCAGGGTAGGAGTAAAAGGGAAAAGTGCTGTCGATCTAGGTCGCGATATGCTCAGCCAGTTCGGCTCCCTCACCTGCCTGTTTGCAGCCAGTATTAAAGATTTTTCCGGGATGCACGGTTTGGGCAATGCCAAATATGCGCAATTGCACGCTGTCCTGGAGTTAGCAAAACGCGCCATTTCTGAAGAACTTCGAACCACAGCGGCGCTATCTTCGCCAGAAACAGTAAAAAATTATTTACAATTGCTTATTGGGAATAAACCTTACGAATCCTTTGCGGTTTTGTTTTTGGATATAAAGAATCATTTAATCACGACCGAGGAACTTTTTCGCGGCACTCTGAACCATGCCAGTGTCTACCCTAGAGAAGTAGTCAAAGCCGCTCTTCATCACAATGCCGCTAGTATTATACTGGCGCACAACCATCCGTCAGGATCATGCGATCCAAGTCAGGCGGACATTTTTCTAACAAAAACTCTAAAACAAGCATTGGCACTGGTGGATATTCGTGTTCTTGATCATTTCATTATTGCCAATCCACACGTTTATTCCTTTGCTGAACACGGTCAAATTTAGGTTTATTTCAAATTGTTAATTGTTAATTGTTAAAATAAAAAAAGACACAATTGTTTTTCGCAAGTCATTGATAAATCATGGAATTTTCGTTATACTCTGTTTTTTCCAATTTCGGAAACCATCAAGGAGTTAAACATGGCGCGTGTATGCCAAGTTACTGGGAAGGGGCCAATGGTTGGCAACAATGTTTCCCATGCAAACAACAAAACAAAACGTCGTTTTTTGCCTAATCTGCAAAATCGTCGCTTTTTCGTAGAATCAGAAAATCGCTGGATTGCTCTGCGTTTGTCTAATGCGGGTTTGCGTATCGTTGATAAAATCGGCATCGATGCCGTCTTGGTCGATCTGCGTGCTCGCGGCGAAAAAGTTTAAGCGAAAATTATTGTTAGGGAAATATCATGGCTAAATCTGGTCGCGACAAAATCAAACTGGAATCGACTGCTGGTACAGGTCACTTCTATACCACATCTAAAAACAAGCGCACTATGCCTGAAAAAATGGAGATCATGAAATTTGATCCCAAGGCACGTAAGCATGTTATGTACAAAGAAACCAAGATTAAATAGATCTTATTTTTTGTAAAAAACCCGCTCATTTTGCGGGTTTTTTTACGAGTAAAAAATGTCATTTCTGTCTATTCGACAAATAAAAATGGCGCCTGAAGAGCGCCATTTTTATTTGTCGAACTGCAAACTAGGTTTTCAGTTAAGCATAACTGCGGAGTCTGCGAGAAAAATCGTGTAATGTCTGAATGCCGGATGCTTCTGCACGAATGCACCAATCTTGTAGTTGAAACACCAATTGCTCACGATTTATGGTTGAGCGCTCCCAAATCGAACTCAGTTCAACGCGCATGTCATGCATGGTTTTCAATGCACTACTATGCGCTAATAACTCTGATAGCTGTTGCTTTTGGGGGGCTTCCAACTTGCTTGGCTCGCGTTGTAAAAGTTTCTTTGCAGACTTCAAGAAGCCATCTTCAAACTGAGATTTCTCACGCAATTGAGTAACTTCATCACGCCAAGCGCGACGCAATGATTTAGTGTATTTAGCCATAACATCATAGCGATTGGTAATTACGGCTTGGAGTGTATCCATATCAATCACCGCTTTCATTTCGACAAATTTTGGCTCAGGAGCGACTTTTCTAACTTTAGCTAGTCCAATAATTTCCATGCACCTAATATACAACCAACCAATATCAAACTCATACCACTTCGAAGACAACTTTGCTGAAGTACCAAACGTATGATGATTATTATGCAACTCCTCGCCGCCAATCAATATTCCCAACGGAAATATGTTCGTTGAAGCATCTACACAATCGTAATTACGGTAGCCCCAGTAGTGACCAATACCATTGATAATCCCAGCCGCTGTCACAGGAATCCATAACATTTGCACTGCCCAAACAGTTACACCGATCACGCCGAACAACAACAAATCAACTATCAACATCAACACTATGCCCTGCCAGCTGAAACGCGTGTACAAATTACGTTCAATCCAATCATCTGGCGTACCATGTCCATATTTTTGTATTGTTTCAAGATTTTTTGATTCGGCACGATACAATTCAGCGCCCTCGAAAAGTACTTTCTTGATGCCACGTGTTACCGGGCTATGCGGATCCTCTTCAGTTTCACATTTTGCGTGATGCTTACGATGAATCGCTGCCCATTCTTTCGTGACTTGTCCGGTTGTGAGCCAGAGCCATAAACGAAAAAAATGGCTAGGAAAAGCATGCAATTCGAGTGCACGATGTGCTTGGCAACGATGCAAAAAAATTGTTACACTAGCAATCGTGATATGAGTGACTACCATCGTAAAAGCAAAAACTTGCCAAGCGCTAGCACGGGTAATGCCATTAGACAAAAAATCAATTGCGGCATCAAAAAAAGTGTTCAAAATAACATGTACTCCTTGATTAATAACATGATCACAGCTTACCGTTCAACAATAAGCCACGAATTTAGTATGTTTCCTCGTAACATTGTACGCTTTTTAAAGCGACTCGAAAACTTTACCTGTTGCATCATTCACGGTAATAACTCTTTGCGGAAACGGTAACTCTATATGGTGCGTCTGCAGCACTTTCCAAAGAGCTCTATTAACCTCAGAAAGTACATTTGATCGGCCATTTTCTGGATCTGCAATCCAAAATCCCAATCGCAACTCCAATCCATCCGCACCAAATTTCATCAAATACGCAGACGGTCCGTTTTGACTAGAAACCCGCGCCACACTAGATGCGGCGGCCACCAGTAACGGAAGCAACATATCCAAATCTGTTTTATAGGCAACTGTCAAATCCGTTGTCATTACAATAGACCGGTCAGTCAGTGAGTAATTTTGTACGGGGCTCGACACCAACATTTCATTTGGAATAATTGATTCTCCGCCATCCAATCCCTTGAGTACTGTGTAACGGGTTTTGATATCCGTAATTTCCCCATTAAATTTATCAACCGCAATCATGTCGCCAATGGACATGCTTCCATCAAGCAAAATAATAAAGCCGGAAATATAACTGCTGGTGATTTTTTGCAGCCCAAAACCCAATCCAACACCTAGAGCGCCGCCAAATACGGACAGCACCGTTAGGTCGATGCCAACCATCGCCAAACTCGCCAAAATAGCAGTTAAAATGAGGATGGCCCGACCCAGCCTAGAAAACACAACCTTGAGAGATGAATGCATTGTGGGCAACAACATCAAACGTGCTTCGAGTGCAGCACTTGACCACATAGCGACGATCAACGTCACAATAACCGAAACGAGCGCCTGCAATATTGACAGCAAAGAAATTTTGTTTCGCCCGAAAGGAATGATAGTTTCATCCAAGGAAGAAAAAAGATCTTGCCACAAACCCGTGAAATGTAACACCAACCCCATCAACACTAAGCCGGCAAACATTTTCTCAATGACAGCCAGAACACTACCTATCTGCCCTCCGCGCGCAAAAGTATGACGCACGATATAAAAGCCAAAGCGAATAAGCGCGACCGAGCCAATAAAAGGAAAAAGCAAACTCAATAAATGCGTATGCTGCCATTTTCCAAGTATGAATTTGGCAAACAAGAGAAACAACAATGAAAGCGTCGGGGTCAAGACGTGCGAAAAACTCCCCACCCCGAGATTTATCGAACTCGACAATGGGCCAACAGTGAAAAACAGTTTTCTTAAAAACCGGGATACTAACCATGCCAAAGAAAAACAAAAGAGTACAGTTCCGACTTGCCAGAGAATATTTGGATCACGCAGATCATCTGCCAAGTCGGAAAGCAAACTAGCTAATAATGGTGTACTCATAAAAAAAACTAAATTATGCTTGTGTAAATTAACTACTTGCAGCAACGACATTTTTTTCGGAAACCACATTATTTCTTTGCATTACGGCGGCAAAGAAACCATCGGTTTGATGTTTGTGAGGTAACAGCTTGAGATAATCACCCATTTCAAGATTTACCTTCTGCTCGTCGAGTACCTGAGAGGCGGGCAGCAGACTAAAATCCGGATGCGCTAACAAGAAGGCCTGCACGATATTTTCATTCTCTTCATCAAGCATGCTGCAGGTTGCATAGACTAAACGGCCACCAGCTTTCAGCAACCTTGCGGCACTATCCAATATCGCACTCTGTTTTACATTAAGCTCAGCAATACCAGCCTGTGTCTGGCGCCACTTTACGTCAGGATTACGTCTTAGCGTTCCCAAACCGCTGCAAGGTGCATCGACCAATACGCGGTCAAGTTTTCCGGCAAGACGTTTGATTTTAGCATCGCGCTCATGAGCGATCAGGACGGGGTGAACATTAGACAAACCGCTACGCGCCAAACGAGGCTTTAATCGGGCCAAACGTTTTTCGGAAACATCGAAAGCGTATAAACGCCCAGTGTTACGCATGAAGGCTCCCAGCGCCAGGGTTTTACCACCAGCGCCAGCACAGAAATCGGCTACCATTTCTCCACGTTTAGCACCAAGCAACTGTGCCAGAAGCTGACTACCTTCATCCTGAACTTCTATCGTGCCATCTTTAAATAAAGGCAGATTTTGGATAGATGGCTTCTTTTTTATCCGCAATCCGGTCGCAGAATAGGGTGTAGGCTCGGCAATAATTGGGGCCAGCGCTAAAGTACTGATAACCTCATCGCGATTACCTTTCAGCGTATTCACCCTTAAATCCAATGCTGCGGGCGTATTCAAAGCTTCAGCCAATTGCAGGGCTTCAGTTTCACCAAATTTTTGTACAAGTTTCTGCCACAGCCAGTCTGGCATATTCGATTTCATCGCAACAGGTAAATGAGTACGATCTATCTGCATGACTCTCTCTAGCCATACAAGCTCTTCGTCACTTAAACCACCCAATGCATCCACACCAACCGCATCGGCCAGGCCTAACAAGGTAATGCGACGCATCGCCGAGCCAGAGCCAGACTCTGAAAAGCTGGTATAGACACTTTTATTGCGTAGCAAACCATAAATTGCCTCGGCGATAACGCCTCTTTCACGGCCGCCCAGACGAGGATGTTCCCTAAAGTAACGTGACAATGTACCGTCAGCCGGGCCTGTGAAACGCAATATTTCACGCAATACTTCTTCGGCATGGCCGATAATAGCTGGAGGTAATCTCATTCTAATTCTTTCTCAATTCATTCTCTAATTCGTTAAATCTGTGTCGACATCGACACGATTACCGTCAATTTTTAACTTATCTTCGATAAACCAGCGTATGGCCCGAGGATAAATAATATGCTCTTGAATCAACAGTCGTTCCGACAAACTGTCTTCAGTGTCATTGGTGAATACTCTGATTGCGGCCTGATCAATAATTGGCCCATGATCAAGTTCAGGCGTCACGAAATGGACCGTTACGCCATGAATTTTGACCCCTGCATCAAGTGCTTGCCTGTGGGTTGCCACACCAACAAAACTAGGAAGTAATGATGGATGAATATTAACTATCCTATTGGCGTAATGCTGTACAAACGGCGTACTCAAGATACGCATAAAACCAGCTAACACCAATAAATCAGGACAATAACGGTCTATTTCGGCTTGAAGAACTGTGTCAAACGCTTCGCGCGAGGGGAAGTTCTTGCTGATCACCACTGCGGTAGGAATACCCATACTGGCAGCATATTCCAGTCCAGTTGCATCGGTGCGATTACTAATCACCGCGGCTATTTCTGCTGGCCACTGCTCTTTTTTTGCTGCACGGACAATAGCTTGCATATTGCTGCCACGTCCGGAAATTAATATAACGATCCTTTTCATTGCCGCATTGTACCGCTGTCCATGCCCAAGCCCCAAATAAAAATGCCGACCTTGATAAGCCGGCATGTATCACTTCAAAATAAAAAATGATTATTCGAATGAATAAAATACCCTAAATGCGACTTTTTTCTCCGCCCAAAATTCAGCCGCATCGCGAAATACATCTAATAGTGTCTCCCTTGCCTCCTTGTCGAATTTAGGCGTGTTGGGCAATTGCTCCAAAACGACGACAAACCCTGGCTGCGCTCCTGCTTGATGGATCAGATCGGTCAGACAGTCGGACAATGCATCGAAATTTTTTCCAAAATGCTTGGGAAAGCCAAATGATGCCGCAATCTTCCCCAAAACCTGTTGCTTGGTAGTCGCATCAAGACAATAGGCATACAAAAAATGCTGTCCGAGTTTAGTCGCTTCTGCTTGCAATTCAGGAACCCGAAAAGCGCGAATAGATTGCACGACATTAGGCGCCACTGTTTTTAGCAAACTTATTTCCCCCTCTAACGGTGAGATTTTTATCATGAAAGCTCCATCTGCAGCATGTAATAAAACAGGAAATTATTCTCGTATTTTTTTAAAACTCTCATAGTGATCATCAGTGTAATAATATTCCCCCGAAGTCCTCGGTTCGCCGCCTGAAATAATACGTCGTGCACCACGATTTCTGGCTCTGGGCGTCTTGACAGTATATTCATGGTAATAACCACGTTTTTGTTTTGGCAACCTGACTTCGTAATTACCAAACACTATCCCATCTTTATCATAAGGAAACGGACCAGCTTGTTTAATCAAAACCAGCGTTATTTGCGCTTCTTTGGGTAATTCAGCAATACTAATCGCATCGAGATGAATAGACTCTTTGGCAAAAACAGTCAATGAAAGCAACAGCATTGTCAGAAAAAATGTCCATTTTCTTAATAATATTCTATTGATATTCATACCAGATTTTGTAAGTAGCAAATGTACGGAGGCTCATAGGGTAACGTTTTGTGTTCAGCGAATCAACCTTTGCCATCTATAAAATGAAGAAATTCAGGTATTTTTTTATGGTATTCGAAAAAAATCACATACGTCTTGACGTTTTTCCCAGGTATCTTTTTTCCCAAGTTCAATTAACTCCCGTGTATAACTAGACTCAAAGAGTAAATAAGATGCTAACCCTGCGCCTCGAGCCTCGGTTGCACCGATCCCCCCCAACATGGTTCTTACCGGCAAAGGTAAGCTATTGGTATGCCGACTGGCAATTTCATCCAGTCTCTCTGAAGGAGCAATCACCAAAATATCCACCGGTTTTAAGGGCGTTTTTTCCAAAAGTTCTGGCGGCAACATCGACAAGGTTTTATTGATACGTGTTAATCTTTCTATATCAACCGCAAGGCTATCGAGAAAAATACTTGCCATGGCATGGCCCGCAATTTGCGCAAGACTAGGGTATTGCGCATTCTCAGTACTTTGATGAGGCGGCTCAGTAAGGCGACCTGCGCCGATAATTAACACTTTCGTCGCACCAAGGTGTATTGCTGGTGAAATCGGTGCCAACTGACGCATGGAACCATCGCCACAGTATTCCAATCTTCCGCCCCAATTAAGTGGCACTGATGGAAATATAAACGGAATCGCTGAAGAGGCAAGCAGATGCTGCACGCCAATGAAATCACGCTGGGCCAGTCGTTGAGTTCTCACCCAGGGTGCGATATCAGCCAAAGTTTGATAAAAAGTCAGATGCTGCCCAGCAGTGTAAGAAGATGCGGTCACTGCCAATGCATGTAAGGCTCCGTTTGCTAAAGCCTGGTCCAGTCGATCCAAGTCCAACATACGGCTTAGTAAATCAGCCAGCGGTGAGTTATCCAACAATGAAGTCGGCGGAGTTTTCCGCCATTTATTGAGCAACCAACCAAATGACATGAGGGACAACCATCTTGCACCGGATCGTATCACGCCAAGAGAGTCGGCTCGGTATACCTGTGCAGCCTGGAAGTTTTCCCACACATGAAGAATACTAGATACAGCTTCCTTAAAGTGATCGCAACGGCAAGCCAAGGCAGTGGCATTGATTGCACCTGCCGATGTACCGCAAATGATGCCAAAAGGATTTTCTTTTTCATCCCAGCCTTCTTCCAGCAAAATATCTGAAATAGCTTTCAGAACACCCACTTGATAGGCCGCTCGCGCGCCACCTCCGGTGAGAATCAATCCTGTCTTTGTGTTATTTCTCATTAAGTTTTAATATAAAAAAAAGGGCAAACATCGTGTTTGCCCTAGTGTATAAGCCTGCTATAAAAATGTCATGCGACAAGATTTTATTTTAACTGCTATATAACAGATACAACATCATTTATTTAGGTTGCATGCGTATGGCGCCATCTAGACGAATAGTTTCACCATTAAGCATGACATTTTCTATAATGGCTTTTGCTAGGTGTGCATATTCATCAGGTTTACCGAGACGGGATGGAAACGGAACCATTTTGCCCAATGCATCTTGTACTTCCTGTGGCATTCCCAGCAACATTGGCGTTTCAAAAATACCTGGGGCTATCGTCATTACCCGCACACCATTACGCGACAGATCACGCGCCATAGGCAAGGTCAAGCCAACTACTGCCGCTTTAGACGAAGCATATGCAGCCTGACCAATTTGACCATCGTACGCAGCAACTGAGGCAGTATTGATCATCACGCCGCGCTCGCCTTGATCAGTAGCATCGGTTTTACACATAGCCTCTGCCGCCAGGCGACACATATTAAATGTACCAACCAGATTAATATTTACTACGCGTTGAAATATCTCAAGCGGATGTGCGCCATCTTTGCCTACTGTTTTGACCGCAGGGGCAACACCCGCACAATTGATCAAGCCACGTAGTGTCCCTATTGCCGATGCAGCGTCAACCACCGCCTTGCCATCGGTTTCGGAAGTGACGTCACACTTAACAAACTTGCCGCCCAATTCAGCTGCAAGTTTTTCACCAGCCTCAACTTGCACGTCCGCCAGTACAACTTTACCACCATTGGCTGCGATCATACGTGCCGTTGCCGCGCCTAAACCAGATGCGCCGCCGGTAATAATAAAAACATGGTTCTGAATTTGCATTTTATTGTCTCTTTCAAGTTTGAATCAGAAATCAATGATATCGACTATGGCAATAAAACCGACCTTAGCACGGTGATGCACCTTATCATATTTGCTCATAGTGACGCGTAGTGACGTTTACGTAAACGTCACTCGTATTGTAACCAATTTTCTTCATCTCAAAACGCAAAAAGACGACCGAAATCGTCTTTTTGCGTTTTGTACCCAGAAACTTATTTTACTAAAGGAGCCTGAACGCCAGCGGAGACGGTGGTTACCATTGGTACAACCACTTGAGATCTCTGAGCAACTACCGATGCAGACTGCGCCATTGGTGCTGTTTCTGTACTTGCCTGAGTCACTGTGACACCAGGTAACAATGGCACCAACAATAGCGCGACGATGTTGATGATCTTAATTAAAGGATTGATCGCAGGACCGGCGGTATCTTTGTAAGGATCACCCACGGTATCGCCGGTAACAGCGGCCTTGTGCGCTTCTGAGCCTTTGCCGCCGTGATGACCATCTTCGATATATTTTTTGGCGTTATCCCATGCGCCGCCGCCGGTTGTCATGGAAATCGCGACAAACAAGCCAGTGATGATCGTCCCCATTAGCAAGCCACCTAAGGCGGCAGGCCCTAACAACAAGCCAACCAGAATCGGGGCGACGACCGGCAATAACGAAGGCAGGATCATTTCCTTGATAGCCGAAGAAGTCAGCATATCGACTGCCTTATCATATTCCGGCTTGCCAGTACCATCCATGATGCCCTTGATTTCCCTGAACTGGCGCCGTACCTCGACCACGACGGCACCCGCTGCACGGCCCACGGCTTCCATTGCCATCGCACCGAACAGGTAAGGAATCAAACCGCCGATAAACAAGCCAACAATCACCTGTGGATTGGATAAGTCGAAGGAAGTACTTTTACCTACAGAATCAAGCGCGTGAGTGTAGTCTGCGAACAAGACCAAGGCAGCTAGCCCTGCCGAACCTATCGCATAGCCTTTAGTCACGGCCTTGGTGGTATTGCCAACGGCATCCAGAGGATCGGTGATAGCCCGTACCGATGCGGGCATTTCTGACATTTCGGCGATACCGCCCGCGTTATCAGTGATCGGTCCATACGCATCGAGCGCCACAATGATCCCGGCCATCGACAACATTGAGGTTGCGGCTATTGCGATACCATACAAACCGGCACCACACATTTGACCAAGCCAGTAGGCAACCAAAATGGCGGCACAAACTGCCAATACAGGATAGGCGGTCGACTTCATCGAGACGCCCAGGCCGGCGATGATATTGGTGCCATGGCCGGTGGTCGACGCTTCAGCAATATGCTGGACTGGTTTGAAATCAGTCCCGGTATAGTACTCGGTGATATACACCATCAATCCGGTCAGAACGATGCCGACGACCGCCGATCCCATCATCGGCATGCGCATGTTTTCGGGTAGCAGCAGCCAAGTCACGGCAGCGAAACCAATCAGCGAAAGACCAGCCGCCCACCATAAACCAGTATATAACGCCGACATGATTTTTTTGCCAGACTTAGCTTTCACCATCGAGCATCCGATAATCGAGGCAGGGATAGACACCGCACCGAGCATCAGAGGATAAACAATGGCCGCCGTGCTGGCCGCCGGCACTACCAGTGAACCTAATAGCATCGTGGCAATCAGCGTAACCACATAGGTTTCAAATAAATCGGCGGCCATACCTGCGCAATCACCGACGTTGTCGCCGACGTTATCTGCAATCACAGCCGGATTGCGTGGATCGTCTTCCGGGATACCTGCTTCGACCTTGCCGACCAGATCAGCACCGACGTCCGCTCCTTTGGTAAAAATGCCACCACCTAGGCGCGCAAAAATGGAAATCAATGAAGCGCCAAACGCCAGACCGATCAGCGGCTTGATGACATCATGCTCGGTAACGGTATGTCCCAGACCGTGCGGTGCGGATGCCATCAATACCCAATAAAATATCGTCACACCCAGCAAACCCAGCCCAACCACGAGCATGCCGGTAATTGCGCCGCCTTTGAAAGCAACATCCAGCGCCTCGCTCATGCCTTTGGTCGCCGCCTGCGCAGTTCTGACGTTAGCGCGTACGGAGACGTTCATGCCAATAAAACCACAGGCACCTGACAAGACCGCGCCGACTAAAAACCCCATCGCGGTTGGCAAACCCAACCCTGGCAAAGCGGCAATAGCAACAAATAACACCACACCAACGACGGCAATGGTTCGATACTGCCGTGCCAGATACGCGGCGGCTCCTTGTTGTATTGCAGTTGCAATTTCCTGCATTCGCGCATTGCCAGCGTCTTGCTTCAATATCCAGCTGCGCGATACCAAGCCGTAGAGCACGGCAATGATGCCACATGCGACGACAAACCATAGACCTGCTGCCATGTTAACTCCTTCAATTTTATGGGTTTTTTCTACATGGGTAATGCGGAAAAACCTGATGACGACAAAGTAAAACAACGATGATTCTTCACTTCCTCACGTTCATTTTCTGACTTTTGAAGAAATGAAACCTGCACACTGCAAAACTTTTACGCCACCCTATTTTCTGAAGTATCAGACGAGGAAAAGCATGGGCTGGCTAGGCAAATTAAATCTATTTAGCATTATTTAGAAATAAAAAAAGCGGACAAAAATGTCCGCTTTGATTTATTCCGCCAGTGCCGCAAAGGCACTGTCGCGAATGGCATCGACTGGGCCGACGCCTGCAATTTTGCGATATTTTGGCGCACCTGGCTGACCAGATTTAGCCCAATCGCCGTAATAGCCCACCAATACTTCAGTCTGTTCGTGATACACCGCCAGACGTTTTTTGACTGTTTCTTCTTTATCATCATCACGCTGTATCAATTCTTCGCCAGTCTCATCATCACGCCCTTCCACTTTTGGCGGATTAAATTTGACATGATAAGTACGACCAGAGCCAGCATGTACACGACGACCGCTCATACGTTCAACAATAGCACTATCGGGTACATCGATCTCCAGCACATAATCGATATTGACACCGGCGTCTTTCATAGCGTCAGCCTGTGGCGTAGTGCGAGGAAAGCCGTCAAACAGATAGCCATTCGCGCAATCGGCTTGCTTCAGGCGATCCTTGACCAAGCCGATAATGATGTCGTCAGACACCAGACCGCCGGCATCCATCACTTTTTTTGCTTCCAGGCCAAGTGGCGTACCGGCTTTAACCGCTGCACGCAACATGTCACCGGTTGAAATTTGAGGAATATTGAATTTTTCCTTGATATAAGTAGCTTGTGTGCCCTTGCCAGCTCCAGGTGCTCCCAACAAAATAAGACGCATTTTAGTTCCTAAGACGAGTTTGAATTTTTTACGTACAGCCATCGCAATACCAGCAATGCCCGACCAATTTTGATTTAATACAGTGTGATATGACGAATGATTTCTTCGACTTATTTTTTATAGCATTAGTAATATCACAGTTTCTTTTCACGAAACTTACCACAGTTTTTTAATTTATTGATGCTTTGTCATGCCGCTATGCGGCAAATTTCCTGGATATTCATCCGTAATACTGTCTGACTCGGGCCAAATCCTCGGGCGTATCAACACCTGGCGCAGGGCTGGAAGCGGTCACATGCACGGCAATCGGATAGCCATTCCACAGCACCCGCAGTTGCTCTAAAGCTTCAATTTGCTCCAAGGGTGAGATTTCCAACAAAGGATAAGATTGCAAAAAATCGTTGCGATAAGCATACAAACCTATATGTCTTAATGGAGCATATGCGGCCGGTAGTGATGCGCGATTCAGCGCAAAGGCATCTCTATGCCAAGGGATAGTCGCTCTTGAAAAATACATGGCGCGTCCGGCTTTATCCAGCACCACCTTGACGACATTCGGATTAAACACCTCTTGCACTTCATGCAGTGGGTGTGCCGCAGTTGCCATCGGCACCTGCGCATTGATCAACGCTGCAGTAGCCGCAATCAATGCCGGATCGATCAATGGTTCGTCACCCTGCACGTTGACGACTACGGCGTCAGCTGCCAAACCCATCGCTGCCGCTACTTCTGCGATTCTGTCAGTGCCCGACGGATGGTCGGACCGCGTCATGCAGGCCGGTATCCCATGCGCTTTGCAGGCAGCAAGAATATCCGCATGATCGGTAGCGACCATGATCCGGCTGGCGCCAGACAATTGCGCCCGTTCAGCCGTGCGTACCACCATAGGCTTGCCGCCGAGATCTGCCAAGGGCTTGTTCGGTAAACGGCTAGAAGACAGGCGCGCAGGAATAATAACGGTAAAACTCATGCCTTACGACGTTTTCTCAGTCGTCTGCTCAGCCGCATCCGCGATGCCGATTACCCGCGCCTGATCGGCCCACATAATGGGGATATCATCGCGAATCGGATAAGCCAGTTTATCGGCACGACAAATCAATTCCTGTGCCACCTTGTCATACACCAAAGGCCCTTTGCACAAAGGGCATACCAAAATATCAAGCAAGCGTGCGTCCATGCTGTTTCTCCATAATCAATGCAAGTAGTTGTGCCGTAAAATCTGCCTCAGCCTCGAATTGCGCGCTGACGGGTACCACCCAAATGCGCGCATCACTAGACAGTTGAGCAATCTGGCTACATTTTACTGCATCCTTTTCGGTAATCAGGATGATATCGGCATCTATCTGACGAAAAGAGTTTGCAGAAAAGGCATGGTGATCGTTCAGCGCCAGTTCATCAAAGCTTAATCCGGCCGCACGCAGCATCGCAAAATAACGTTGTGGATGACCGATACCGGCGGCGGCGGTAATGCGCAGCCCTTTCATCTCTGCCAACATCTTCTGCTGATCGGGTGCACTCAGGCAAAACAGTTTCCCAGGTATTAATTGCATGCGCACCGGATTGCCACCCAGCCCGGCAACATCGACTCCAGCGGGGGCATTGAGCACCGTAAAATCACGCCGTCTGTGCACCGGTTCGCGCAATGGCCCTGCCGGTAACAACCAGCCATTGCCGACGCCGCGCTGATCGAACAGCAGAATTTCAATATCCCGCGCCAAGGCGTAATGCTGCAGGCCGTCATCCGAAACAATCACATTTGTTGCCGGATGCGCCGCCAGCAATGCGCGCGCCGCCATGACACGATTGCGCCCGACAACGACCGGGCAATTGGCTCGCAAGGCAATCAGCAAAGGCTCATCGCCGACTTCACTGGCGCGCGCATCGTCCCGCACTTCAGTAATTGATTCAGCATGCGCCCCGTAACCACGGGAAATCACGCCCGGCGTCCAGCCAGCTTGCTGAAGTTGCTGTACCAGCCAGATCACCATCGGTGTCTTGCCAGTACCGCCGATAAAAATATTCCCGACCACAATGACAGGCACATCGAGCCGCGTCTGCGAGCGATAGCCCATCAGCATCAGGCCAAAACGGAAATTGATAATCAGCTGAAACAGCTGAGAAAGTGGCCACAATAAACAGGCCAGCAAGCCGCGTCGCGCCCAGGCACGCAGCAACACAGCTTCGAGAAAAGAACGCAAGGAAAATACTCCGAATGGATCAATCACCGGCCGGGAAAATAACACATACTCCCACCCAGTATCAATAATTACCTGAAAAATAGCCCGTCAACATTGCGCACAATAGCAACACCCGGTGATACTCCCCCAATTGTGCAAATAACTACTGAAAAACCTATTTGGATTTACCAGAAGCTTGGGCCGCAAAAGTAACCTTCGCCAAACCAGCCACACGGGCAGCTTCAAGCACATCAATCACCGACTGATGCGTTGCAGCACGATCCGCATTAATGATCACGACAGGATCTTGTTGCGCCCCCTCTTTACCTGCAGCCAGTGCACTTGCTGCCTGTTTCAGATCACCTGCCAAGGTGGCAGTGTCGAGAAAGCTGACCGGTTGATTGTTAATCTTGTAGCGCCCCTGGGCGTCGATTCCGATCTCAATCTGATTCGGTTTATCTTGTGCTTTTTCTGCATCGGCAGTGGGCAGCGTGATTTGTAGCTCAGTAAAACGGCTGTAGGTCGTCGTTACCATCAAAAAAATCAGGATCACTAACAACACATCGATAAAAGGAATCAGGTTAATTTCCGGATCTTCCCTGCCCTGGCCTTTGCGAAAATTCATCTTATTTTCTCGCGTTGTGTACGGTATCGACAAACTTCACTGCCTGTTGCTCCATATCGACCACCAGGCTATCTACCAGCGCACGAAAATGGCGATAAGAAATCAGCGCAGGCATCGCAATCAGCAAGCCAAAAGCGGTGTTGTAAAGTGCCACAGAAATACCATGCGCCAATTGCGCCGGATTTGCACCAGCCGCCGTTTGTGAGCCAAAAATTTCTATCATGCCGATGACGGTACCAAACAAGCCCATCAACGGCGCCAGCGAAGCAATGGTGCCGATGGTGGTGAGAAAACGCTCTAGTTCATGCGCCACCCCGCTACCGGCTTCTTCTATCGATTCTTTCATGACTTCCCTGGGCGCATTGACATTGCGCAAGCCGGCAGCCAGCACCTTGCCGAGCGGGGAATTATTCGCCAGCTGATCGATCACTTCCTGCTTGATCTTGCCGGAGTGATAGACGCGGATAACCTCATCGAGCAAGGTTTTCGGCAGAATACGCTGGCGGCGCAGCGACAAAGTGCGTTCGAGTATCAGCGCCAGGGCGATAATCGAGGCAACCAACAAAAGATAAATAGGCCAACCAGCAGCTTGAATAATGGCGAACAAATGAAACTCCTCAGGGTATGAATCCAACCCCGCAATGTAGCGCAGTGTGTGCTAACGGGCAAGTAGATGCTGCTTAAATACCTGTAATTTATGTGTAAATTTTATTGCCGTACTTTTAGTGCTACGGTTGGAGCGTCCGCAGTTCTGCACAAATTCTGTGTGCAAAACTGTGGATATCTCCGGCGCATAAGGATAAGCCATTGATTTACATCATATTTTATTCACTGCTAAAGAAATAGGCAGCGGCGTCCCATCACTTATTCACAGGCAAGCGCTAAAAAATGTGGATTACTCACGCAAGGTTTTACACACATTTTGTGGACAAGATTGTGTACAAGCTATGGAGTAACAGTTAAGTCCATGATTTTATTCAACATTATGCTACTGCTCAAGAATGTGGCAAGTGACTATTTTTTGGCGTAATACGCTTTAAAAAATAACTTTAAGCAACAAATGGGGATAAGTCATTAGTTTTTCACATATTATGTGGATAACATTGTGCAGAAGCGCTGGAGATAAAGCCAAGCCCATGATTTTATACGCTATTTTACCTATGCTAACAAAAGAGGCAGCAGGGTAAATCCATGTTTTTTATGCATTTTATTTAATTATTAGACACTATTTAAATCGCCACGAATAATCTCTGCACATATTTTGTGGACAAGATTGTGAACAAGTTCGGTAGATATTGCTAAGCACATGATTTTAATCAGTATTTTATTGCTGCCAATAAATTGAGCAGCAGCATTATTTGTAATTTAGACACATTTCGTTTTATAAACCCCACAGTTTCTGTGGATAAGTTTGTGTACAAGTTGTATTGAGGTAAGCAAAGTCCTTGATTCATAAGGATATTATGTGACAGCTTAAATCATAGGCAAATCCAGTTATCCCATAAAAATCAATCACTTACGCTTAATTTTGAGATTTTTTTTGACATCACTCAAGCTTGATGACATCCTGATGGCCATTCCACGCTTCTGTGGACAGCTTTTGCACCTACCACCCTTATGATTCCTGATTCTCGCTCACCAAACCCATTCGCTACGGGCGCTGTCATCACAGTCTCGGCGCTGAACCTCGCCGTTGCTCAACTTCTGGAGCGAAACATCCCATTGACGTGGGTTTCCGGCGAAATATCCAATTTTACCCGCGCCGCGTCTGGACATTGGTACTTCACTTTAAAAGACAGCACCGCGCAAGTGAAGGCCGTGATGTTTCGCGGCCGCGCCCAATACGCTGACTTTGCACCACGCGAAGGCGACAAAGTCGAAGTGCGCGCCCTGGTCAGCCTGTACGCGCCACGCGGCGATTATCAAATCAATGTCGAAGCGATACGCCGCGCCGGTGTTGGCAATCTGTATGAAGCCTTCCTTCAGCTCAAGGCAAAACTGGCCGCCGAGGGCTTGTTTGATACCGAGCACAAACGTGTTATTCCGCCGTTTATCCGCTGCATAGGGATCGTTACCAGCCCGCAAGCGGCCGCCTTACGTGACATTCTGACTACCTTGCAACGCCGCGCACCGCATGTGGCGGTGATTTTGTATCCGACCCCAGTCCAGGGAGAAGGTGCGGCCGAAAAAATTGCCCAGGCCATCGCGACGGCTTCGGCGCGCGAAGAGTGCGATGTCTTGCTGGTTTGCCGTGGCGGTGGCAGCATCGAAGACTTATGGTCGTTTAATGCTGAAATCGTGGCGCGCACGATTTTTCATTGCAGCATGCCCGTCATTAGCGGCGTCGGTCATGAAACAGATTTTACGATGGCCGATTTCGCCGCGGACGTACGCGCAGCCACCCCAACCGCCGCCGCAGAACTGGCGGCAGGTGCACGCGCAGATTGGCTAGAACAACTCCAGCGGCATCAAGCCCATCTGCAACGCAGCATGCACAGGCAATTGACCACGCAAACACAAACACTGGACTGGACTGCACGACGTCTGCTCAGCCCGATGGCGAGCATCGCCAGCAAACGCCTGCAACTGCAAAGCTGTTCACAAAGATTGCGTTACGCCAGCCATATGCCGTTGCAAAACGCACAATCGCGCCTGGCGCAATTGCAGACACGTTTGCTTGGCAATCAACCCGACACCGCCACGCTGCACCTACATCTGGATGCCGCCCAGCACCGGCTCACCGCGA
The DNA here is from genome assembly GCF_030651495.1 of Undibacterium sp. Classification (GTDB taxonomy): domain Bacteria; phylum Pseudomonadota; class Gammaproteobacteria; order Burkholderiales; family Burkholderiaceae_D; genus Undibacterium. The sequence continues at coordinate 54,247 of NZ_JAUSFI010000050.1, read as the reverse complement.
GCATGCAGCACCACCTTCAGCAGCAGCAGCGCGGCATCACTGCGCTGCGCGGGCAACTTGAACTGCTCAATCCACAGCGGACGCTGGAACGTGGCTACGCCATCTTGCGCGATCAGCAAGGCAAATTGATACGTTCCAGCAAACAGTTGCACCCAAACAGCCTGATTAATATCACCACCGCCACTGACACGGCCGAGGTCGGCATCAGCACGGTACAGGCGGCACTATCAGAAAATAATGAGTGATTGGTGTGCGATCGCGGCATACAAGTCGAAAAATTAACACATCCCCTGCAAGCATTTCAGCAAACGCTTACAATGCTGATTTTACCGTTTCAGATATTTGGAACGACAGCCCACCGAAATGACAACAGAAGGACGCATCATGGAACATACCTTACCGGCACTGCCCTATGCACTGGACGCTTTGGCTCCACATATTTCTAAAGAAACGCTGGAATATCACTATGGCAAGCATCACCAGACCTATGTAACGAATCTGAACAACCTGATCAAAGGAACAGAATTCGAAAACTCCACATTGGAAGAAATCATCAAGAAATCTTCTGCTGGCATTTTCAATAATTCAGCCCAGGTCTGGAATCACACTTTCTACTGGAATGGCCTGAAGCCTAACGGCGGCGGCACACCAACTGGCGCCATCGCCGATGCCATCAATGCAAAATGGGGTTCCTTTGATGCGTTCAAGGATGCCTTCACTAAATCTTGCATCGGCAATTTCGGTTCTAGCTGGACTTGGCTGGTGAAAAAAGCCGATGGTTCTTTGGATATCGTCAACACTTCCAACGCCGCTACGCCACTGACAACAACCGACAAGCCTTTGTTGACTTGCGATCTGTGGGAACACGCTTACTACATCGACTACCGCAATGCACGGCCAAAATATCTGGAAGCATTCTGGTCGCTGGTTAACTGGGATTTTGCTAACGCAAACCTGGCTTAAGCCAAACGCACCACCTCAGCATCATGTTTGAGGATGGATGAAAAAAACCTGTGATGATTCTGCGCATCGCAGGTTTTTTTTCATCCATACGATGGGCCTGCTGGCATATGATCACTGGATAGCTGTTTTCAGCATCCACCCATGCCCCTGCCGGGCGCGCACTATCCATGCGCCTGTTCAGCCTATCAGCCCTGCAAGCCGCATGCATGCTGCGTCTTGGAGCTGCCACCATTTTGACTTTGATTTGAACGCATGACTTCTCATTCATCTCCCCTGCTGCGCTTTCTTCCGGCAATTTTCATCTTCATCTGGTCGTCCGGTTACGTGGTCGCCAAGTACGGTCTGCCGTATGCCGAACCGTTGACATTTTTGTGCCTGCGCTACGTCGGCGTGATTTTGTTCATGGGGACCCTGGCGCTGACCATGCGGGCGCCCTGGCCTGCCAGATCTGCCTGGAAACATATCGCGATCGCCGGCATATTGATGCAGGCTGGCTATCTGGGCGGAGTCTGGTGCGCCGTCAAGCTCGGCATGCCGGCCGGACTCGCCGCCCTGATCGTCAATACCCAGCCGATACTCACCGCCATTTTTGGCCCGCTGATCGGTGAGCGCACTCGCGGCACCCAATGGCTGGGCTTGGCGTTGGGCATTCTCGGGGTGGGCTTGGTGGTGGCAAATAAAATATCGATGCTGGGCTTGTCTGGCACCAGCATTACGCTGGCAATTTTTGCCCTGCTCTCGATGACGCTGGGCACCCTATACCAAAAAAAGACTTGTCCCTCCTTTGATGTACGCAGCGGACAGGTAATCCAGTTTCTCGCTTCGCTGCTGGTGACATTGCCGTTTGCCCTGATGCTGGAAACGCATACGATCCTATGGACGCCACAATTTTTTGCCGCCATGGCATGGTCTATTTTTGTGTTATCGGGAGTCGGCATTTCTGTATTATTTATCATGATCAGGCATGGTGAGGCGACCAAGGTCACCAGCTACATGTATCTGGTGCCGGCCGTCACGGCGATCATGGCCTGGCTGATGTTTGGCGAGCGCTTTACGGTAAGCGCTATGCTGGGCATGCTGATTGCACTGGCAGGTGTCGCCCTGGTTGTCAAACCTAAATTAAGATGATTGAATAGCGCTATTTACAGCGGGCAGCCAGCATTGCCTCGACAGCCCGATATCGCGCTGATACGATACCGGGCTCGACAGTGGTCTATAGTGATCAAACAAAAAAACAAAAGGATCATGATGGGAATTGCCCTAAAAAATTTCTTGCGCCGATTGCTAGGCACGCCCTCTTCGGCCTCTGCGCAAGAAGTTGCAAAAAAAACGGACCACCAATCAATAGCCGCCCTGGCAACGCCCGAGCAGCCAGCACTCACACCTGAGACGCCCGTCTCGCCAGTGCCACCTGCTGCAAGCGCGCCGCTGCCGGATATTAGCGCCACGCCTGTAAGCGTGAGCGCACCGCCATTGCCGGTCGCGCTCATCGCCTGGAAGCCGGCACTTCCTATCGATAGCTTATTTTTTGACTGGATGATGGGTAACCCAGGTCAGGGCAGCGATGCGGCGCTGGAGCAAAAAGTATTGCAAGCCCTGTTTGCCCTGCTTGCCTCCGATTTAAATGATGCGGTCGTGATCCCGCGCATGCCGAGTATCATTCCGCAATTGCTGGCCAGTTTGCGCAATAAGACCGTATCCGCCAGTGAACTGTCGGGCCACATTATCAAAGACGTGGTACTGGTCGGTGAAGTGATCCGTACCGTCAACAGTGCCCTCTACAATCCGGCCGACCGCATCAATAGCTTAGAAAAAGCCGTGATGATGTTAGGTGAAGAAGGCTTACGTCTGGTGATTGCCAAAGTCGCGTTCAGCCCAATTATCAATTTGAGTTCAGGTCACTATACCCGCCGCGTCGCGCCGGCAATATGGAGCCAGTCGGAAAAATGCGCGATCGCCTGCCGCTATCTGGCGCAAGATAGGTATCCATTTCAAGCTTTCCTGACTGGCATGATGAAAAATGTCGGCATGATCATCGCGTTTCGCTTACTCGATCAGGTATGTGAGCAAACCAAATTTCACTATTCGCGCGGTTTTCAACAGACCTTCAATTCGGTCGCAGCGACGCTATCGTATCGCATCGCACAGCGCTGGAACTTCCCGCCCGAGGTGTTGCAGGCATTGCAGCAGCAAACCGGTGGCAGCAAATTAGTGGCCTGGAGCGAGCTAGGCCAGTTGCTGCAGCGTGCCGACCTGATCAGTAAGATGCGGATCTTGGTCAATCACGCACAGTTAAAATCGAATGACGAAAGATTAAAAATTGGCCTCGATGCCACCAGCATCCTCTGCTTCGACACCTTAAACGAAATTCCGCTGTATGAGCTCAATGGCCTCCAGCCACCAAGCACTTAACAAAAAAATATTGGTCACCCGCACCATCGCAGCCATCACGCATGTCCCATGCGGCTTAGCGCGGCGATGCCGCCAGCAGGCGCAGTGACATTGCGTGTTGAGATAGGGTGCGCAGGGGCTGCGCACTTTTAGCGTCCTCCCTTAAGCGGCTAGTGAAGCCAACTCATTGACTGCAGACTCATTGGCTGCGGAGTAAAATCGGCGCTTGATATCCGTTTTTTTTCAAACCCAGCCAAATTTCCACCGTAGAATTTTATGCAAAATTTTCCCGCTTATAAAGGTGCATTTTTCGCCTTAATGGCCGCCGTCCTGTTTGGTGCCAGCACCCCCCTGGTGCAGCGCATGGGGGTAGGTGTCGGCGGCTGGATGACCGCGGCCTTGCTCTATGCCGGCGCCGCCGTCGCCGGCTTATTGCTACGCGCCGATAGCGCAAGTGAAGCGCCGTTACAAAGGCAACACTGGCCACGCCTACTGTTGATGTCTGGCTTTGGCGCAGTACTTGGCCCGGCAGCGCTGGCCTGGGGCTTGCAACATACCAGCGGCATGGGTGCCTCGCTGATGCTGAGCTTAGAAGCGGTATTTACCATCTTGTTATCACTGCTGTTCTACCATGAAGCGATCGGCCACCGCGTCGGGTTGGCAATGGCGTTGCTTAGCGCCGGCGGTGCCTTATTAGTGCTGGATCAAGCCCATGTCGGGTCCAGCCATTTTATTGGTTTACTGGCAGTCATGGCCGCGACCTTAGCATGGGGCATAGACAATACCTTATCGCGCGGCTTGGCAGATCTCGATCCAGGCCAAGTCATCCTCGGCAAAGCCGCGCTCGGCGCCAGTTGCTCATGCTTGATTGCCATCTTACTTGGGCAGACATCGCTGCCGCTCTATGCAGGGCTGAGTTTGTTTTTGATAGGTGCGTTCGGCTATGGCTTAAGCCTGCGCTTTTACTTGCTGGCACAGCGTGCTTTTGGCGCATCGCGCACCGGTTCACTCTTTGCCGCAGCGCCCTTCATCGGTGCCAGCATCGCATTTAGCCTGGGCGAACGGGAATTAAGCCTATGGCTGATCGCTGCCACCATCCTGATGATTGCCGGCGTGATATTGCATATCACCGAACAGCATGAACACGCGCATCAACATCAGGCACTAGAACATGAACACGCCCACCGCCACGACGACGGCCACCATGATCATCGGCATGAAACCATGCCAACCGGGACGCATAGCCATGCGCATCAGCACGAGGCCATGGCACATAGCCATACTCATGCCCCCGATCTGCATCATGAGCACACGCATTGAGCCGGTAGGTTGGACTGATGAGGCTTTAGCTCAACCGTACTTGAGCCCCCTCTACGACCTAAACAAATCGGCAATAAGCCATTTTCTTTTAGCGGCTTCTTGTTTTTGATCAATAACTTGAAGTGCTACTGTGGCCTAGCTTCAGTCAAACACCGTATCATTTGCCGGTATCCAAGCAATAGCAATCTGTATTCGCTAACTGAAATGGCAAAAAAATTTTCTGCACATCCGGAGCATCCCGAGCGTCTCTGCTGGGGTTGCGACAAGTATTGTCCAGCTGATTCTCTCATCTGCGGCAACGGTTCGGAACGCACGCAGCATCCGGTTGAGCTGTTCGGCGAGGATTGGCAAGAGTGGGTCCCGGGAAATAAGGTCATCACGATAAAAAATGCGAATGACTGCGCCGCGACTCCTGAAGCTCCCAAGCCGGAGAAGAATTAGTTCGCCGCCTGGATTGCCAGTGCAGCGATATCGAGATGAGGCCTTCGGCCTGCCCACATACTCATCCATGAACTCCCGTCGCCTGTGTATCGTATTGGTATGGCTAGCGCAAGCGTAGATGATGATTTTCGCCCTGCACGGCAAATTCTTGTGCACGGCATGAATCGCCAGTATGCTTCCGGTCTGCTTCATGGGAAAAATGTGAGCGGTGCGGATTTTAAAATGACGACGTCTCGTCGTCATTTCGCTTACTTACACCACGCAATTACACCGCTCATTACACCGCTCATTACACCGCTAATAATTTGCGGTTAGCCGCTCCCGGTAAAGTTTTCAGCGTCTTGCCAGGCACCATGGTGTAAGTCTTGGATTTAACGGTGCTGACGTAGCGCCATTCTGCCCTGGCATCAAGCGGTGTGGCGGTGACGATCATGAAACCACGATTTTTGGTTTCCGCATACACCAAAGGTCCGATGATCTGTTCCAGACCGCCTGCCACTTTTGCCGGGTCTTCTTTAGGGAAGATTTCTTCAAAACCAGGCGAGGTGACCGAGGTCACACCAAACTCGACACCAACGGCAATGCCATTCATATCGGCGAGATCACTGGCCCAGGTATTGTGCGTGTCACCAGCGAGGGCGATCAGGTTTTTATTCAAGGATTTTACTGTAGCAAATACCGTTTCACGCGCAACGGCGTAGCCATCCCACGCATCGAGATTATACGGAATAGCCGGCTGTGCGAGGATCTGCTTTTCGGTTGCGGTAAGGCTGGCCGGCGCTTGCTGCGCTTTGCCAAGCAAAGTGACGTAGTCACCGAAACTGATGCTTTGCAAGACCAACGGTGCGGGAATATTCATTCTTGCCATCAGCACTTGCTGACCCAATATTTGCCAGGTCGCAGAAGATTTGGCGAGTTGCGATTGCAACCAGGACGTTTGTTCGACGCCCATCAATTGACGCGCTGGATTCGCTATATCAGTGGTAAATGCAGCCGAGTCAAAAGCACCGCCAGCCCCCATGTAGCTGGTGTAAGAAAGTTGCTTGTCGCGCCCGATCAGGCGCGTATCAAGCATGTGCAAAGACACCAGATTACCAAAATCAAAAGAGCGGTAAATTCTGTCGTTTTTGCTTGCATCAGGAAGACGAATCGGCATCCATTCGTGATAAGCCTGCAATGCCGCAGCACGGCGCGCACTAAACGGGCCTTCGGTGGCCGGATCATGATTTTCAGCGCCCCCTGTCCAGGCATCATTGGCGAATTCATGATCGTCCCAGATGGTGATGAATGGCAGCTTGGCATGCACCGCTTGCAGATCGGTATCGGTGCGATATTGTGCATAACGGCTACGGTAATCGGTCAGCGTAATAATTTCATTTTTAGGATCCACCTGGCGATTCAGCGTTAGCGCATCTTGTGAGGCATAACCATTGCGCGGGTACTCATAAATGTAATCCCCCAGATGAATGGCCGCATCGAGGTCATTGAGTTTAGCCACTTCAGCATAGACATTGAAATAGCCCGCCGGATAGTTAGAGCAGGTCAATACGGCCAGCTTCACTTGATCAACTTTACCGACCGGCAGTGTCTTGGTACGGCCAACCGGCGAGCGCATGCCGTCATACGAAAAACGATAAAAATACACACTATTGGCAGCCAGGCCGCTGACATCAACCTTCACCGTAAAGTCGCGTGCGGCATTGGTTGTAAAGCTGCCTGATTTCACCAGACTGGCGAAAAGCGCATCGGATGCGACTTCCCATTGCACTGCGATATCTTTACCCTCTGGCACACCTGACGGTGTAGCGCGGGTCCAGAGCATGACGCGATCGCTTAAGGGGTCGCCACTGGCAACGCCGTGCAAAAAATTGACCGACGTATTGCTACCGCCGCACGCGCCAAGCGCTAATGTACCAGTGACGGCAACGGTGGTAAAAGTGAAATCGCGAATGAATTGGCGACGTGAATTTTTGCTAGTCATGGGACTCGTCCTGAAGTGGATAAGCGCTAAATCATAGGCAGATTTTATGACTTAAGTATGACGCGCATTAGAACAGCCTCTCGGTACTTTGCACGGCAACCCGCAGGGGCGAAGAGCTTGATAGAGCGGTGGCAAGGGCTGACAGCGGAGGCGGTATCCGGCGGAGCTGTCCGACGAGGATAAGCAAGAGAGTAAGCAAGCAAGGAAGCCAGATCAGGAGCGAAAATTGCCCCTTAAGCGCAAAAGAATTAGCCCGCAGCCTGGGCTAATTCCGCTTGAGTGTTCTCCTTATTTATCCACCGAAAAACTGGCAACCGGTATCACGCCTGCCGCTTTAATTTTACCGGCCAGCCAGTCTGCCGCCGCCTCGATTGCCGGGGCGGCAAAGCCGTAGGTCATCAGTGCCGGGGCGGCGATATCGAGTGCCTGAAACGGGTTCCATAAGGCCAGGTGCAGATCGGGTTTCCAGCTCTGGCGCGCGTGCTGGCTGTAACGCAAACGCACGGTGGAGGCCAGGATCACGAAGCGTCCATCGTCGGGCAGACTGCTCCAGTCAAACTGGCTGTCTGTGGCAAAGGTGGTGACGGCGACATCGTACAATGTGCGCAACATCGCCGCGACTTTTTCTGCCGGGATACCGGCTTCCGAGACCCCATCGCTGACGGCATCGGCACGAATCACCAAACGCACCTTGCTGCCCGTCGCCGGAGCCTTGGGAGAGCCGTGCGCCGTTAAGCCGCGCTGCCATGCCATTGCCATGAGTGCGCGGTCGGCTTGCTCGGCCTGCGCCGGGTAGGCGCTAGTCTGGCAAGGATAAGCTTGCACCAGCTTGGCCACCCGCGCCAGTCTTTGCTTCAGGCCAGCCGGATCGATCTGCCCGTTTGCAATCGCCGCACTGAGGGCGTCCAGCGTCTCTAGCTGAGTTTCTCTGGTACCCAATGCCATCACCATATCGGCACCAGCCGCCAGCGCCCGTACTGCGGCGTTGCCGACGCCATAGTGATGGGCGATGGCGTGCATATCCATGCCGTCGGTAATCACGACGCCCTGGTAATGCCATTCGTCGCGCAAGAGGCCGGTGAGGATTTTGCGCGACATGGTAGCGGGGTTATCCGCATCGAGTTGTGGATACACGATATGCGCCGTCATCATGGCGGGCGCAAAGCTGGTGGCGGCCTGAAACGGCGCCAGCTCCAGCGCATCAAGCTCGGCGCGTGATTTATTCACCGTCGGCAAATCGCGGTGCGAATCGACATTGGTGTCGCCGTGACCGGGAAAATGCTTGACACAACAGGCCACGCCCTCGGACAGGCTGCCCGCCATCCAGGCCAGCGCCAGCGCCGTGGCTTGTTGCGGATCAGCGCCAAAAGAGCGCTCGGCAATCACCGGGTTATCGACGTTATTATTCAGGTCCAGCACCGGGGCAAAATTCCAGTTAAAGCCCAGCGACTTCACCGCCCGCGCGACTGCTGCGCCAACCTGGCGGCACAGCGCGGGGTCGGCGCTGGCACCGAGCGACATTGCGGCCGGCGGTTGCGGCACCCAGGTGGCGCGCACCACGGCGCCGCCTTCCTGATCGAGCGCAATCAGTGCATCCGGCCCCATCACTGTACGCAAATCGGCAGTCAGTTTGCCTAGCTGCGCGGGATTCAGCATATTCTGGCGAAACAGGCAGACGGCGCGGATATGATGTTCGCGCAAAAACGCTGCCATTGCGGCATCCAGCGTGGTGCCGGGCATACGTATCATGATGAGTCGCCCGGCGCTCCGGCGTGCCTCTGCCGTCATTGCTAAATTCGTCATTGCTAAATCCTTAGTCGCTAGCGTCATTTCACTGCTTCCATCCATGCCTGGCATAAAAAATGCCGTAAAAATCAAAGGGATTCAATATACTCCCCGTAAAATATTAAAAATACACGCGCTTGCGCATATGTTTATTGCGCATTGAAAATATACATAGGGGGAGTATGCTATTTAAATATTGCCGAGATCAATTTTCTCTCCCTCTACATACACGCCAATCAGATTCAGTTCCCGGTCTAACACCACCATATCGGCGTAGCCATTGGCTTGCAGGCGACCGCGTTCTGGCAAGCCGAGAAAATCGGCAGCGTAAGTCGAAACCCGTTTCGAGGCGTCGGCCAGATCGAGGCCGATACTCACCAGATTGCGCAAGGCTTGATCCATGGTTAAGGTGCTGCCAGCCAGCGTGCCATCTTCCAGCCGTACACCACCGAGACACTTGTGCACCACCTGGCGTCCCAGCATGTATTCACCATCGGGCATGCCCGAAGCGGCGGTCGAATCGGTCACGCAATACAGCTGCGGAATGGCGCGCATGGCGGCGCGGATCGCGCCCGCATGAACATGCAATAAATCAGGAATAATTTCAGAAAACTGCGCATGTGCCAGCGCCGCACCGACCATGCCAGGAGCGCGATGATTCAGCCCTGACATGGCGTTGTACAAATGGGTAAAGCCGCTGGCGCCATTTTTCAGCGCCGCCACACCATCTTCGTAAGTGCCCATAGTGTGACCGAGCTGAACCCGCATCCCCATTGCGGTAAGCTCGCGCACCAGTTGCAAATGACCATCCATTTCTGGCGCAACGGTAATCAATTTAATCGGTGCGATCGCATGCAGGTATTTGACTTGCTCTATCGAGCCGGTCTTCGCAAAATCGGGCTGCGCACCGAGTTTGACTCTATTAATATACGGCCCTTCCAGATGTACCCCCAACACCCGCGCCGCACCAGAACTACGCTGCTGACATACGCCCGTGAGAGCCCGCAAGGCGCATTCTAGATCCGCCAAAGGTGCCGTCATGGTAGTGGCCAGCATACTGGTCGTACCATGCTGCGCATGCATGCGGGCGATCACCTCGATCGCATCGCCGGCTCCCATGGTGTCTTTTCCACCGGCGCCATGCACGTGCAGATCAACAAAACCGGGCAAGATGTACACCTGTTGATTCTCGGCAGGATCGACCGGTTGGCCATAGATAGCAGTGATCTTTTCAGAAAACGCTATCGTCCCCTGCAGCCAGCCAGATGGCGTCAGGATATTTCCTTGCAACCGATTTAACACTACTGTATTCATCTGAACAACTCCGCGACAAAATCATAATAATCACTGCGACAATACGAATGCGTCAGCTCAATGGCCGCGCCGTTAGCTAAATAGCCGATGCGCTTCATCAACAACATGGCGGTGCCTTGCTTGATCCCCGCCAGTTTTGCCTGTTCGGCCGTGGCATTGACTGCGCGGATATGCTGCAAGGCGCGCGTCGGCGCCAGGTTATTCACTTCCAGATAACGATACAAACTATCTGTCACCCGTTTTGGCTCAGGCAGATACACCGCCGGAATGGTCGTGCTTTCTATCGCCATCACCACGTTATCTGCCGTACGCAGACGGTTGAGCCGCGCCACCATGGTCTGCGGTGACAAACCTAAAGATAAAATTTCTTCCGCTACCGCCACGCCAGTTTCACGCGAGATCCATTGTGAGCCTGGCACAAAGCCACGCCGGCGCAACTCATCGCTAAAGTTGGTCAGGCGCGACAAAGGCTGCTCCAATGCAGGGGCAATCTTCAGGGCAAGGTAAGTGCCTGAGCCATGTTTGCGATTGAGTAAGCCGCGTTCACATAATAGATCGATCGCCTTGCGCGCCGTGACTCGTGAGATATCCAGCGCTTCCGACAACCAGCGTTCAGACGGCAGCGCTTCGTCAGGCTGCCACAGGCCGCGCTGGATACCGGCAGCAAGCTTATTGGCCAATTGCAAATACAAAGGCGTCGAGTTTTCTCTGTCAGGCGTAAAATCAGCTATTTGCACCCGCATGATCAAGCGTCAGAAAATTGATTTAAAAAATGATTGCGCACCAGGATCAGCGCGCCTGTTGCTGAATCGGCTTGTGGCTTGGTCATTCTGACGCGCAACTCCACTGGCAAATACGCCAGCATAGGCTCTGCCAGGCCACCGCAAAGCGCAATCGGCATCTGCCCAGACGGATCTAAGGCATGCGCCATCTTCGCCACCTCGACGCCCGCCGCCAGCATAATCTCGCTGGCTTTTTCTCCCCTCGATGCAAATTGAATCACCAAGGGGGCCAATTGCGCATAGGTAGCCTGATTGGCTTGCGCCAGCCAATTGAAAACCGCATCACGCGGCTTGCTGATATCGCCGCCAGACTGTGCCACACAATGGACAAGCACCGCCTGCGCAAAATCATCAGCGGGGCTACGCCCGTCAAGCACATGCTGCACATGATTGATGGCGCGTAAGCCCAGCCAGGCGCCGCTGGCTTCATCGCTAGAAGGAAATCCCCAGCCGCCAACCTCGCGACGACTGCCGTCGGCCAGCATGACCTCACCCACACTGCCAGTACCGAGCGCAACAATCACACCCGGCTTGCCCTGATGCGCCCCTAATAAGGTAGTGCCGGCATCGGTTTCTATTATCAGTCTGGCAAAACCAGGGTCTTTTGCCACAAAATTGGCGGCCCACTGTCGATTGTTGACCCCGGCCAGACCACAGCCAAGAGCGATCTCATTCCAGGGTGGCGTAACCAGGCCCGCAACAGCAAATGCCTGATGAATGGCACTAAGAATGGCGCTCCAAGCCGGTTCCGCCCCATGCATCAGAGCAGACGGTCCAGCGCTGCCGCGCCCCAACTCGCGCTCATCAGCATCCGCCAACAAGACACGCGTACCGGTTCCGCCGCCATCGGCGCCGATCAGGTATTGATATTTCTCTCTCACGTCTTGACCCATCGTCAGCTTAAAAAAATTCTCAGTATGAGAGTAGTAATTTTCTATAGCGGCTGTCAATAGGTATTTAAGTAGTATTTAAGTGGTATTAATTATTTTTTATATTCTTAGCGTATTTTTTCAAGAACATCTCACATTGTTTCATGAAAAAAACGTGCCCAGCACTTCACTGATATAAGTGCAAAAAGCATCCGAAAAAATTAAATTAAATCAAATCAAAACACGCGTTTGGCAGCCAGGTACAAATGGGCGCTCATCTTGTTGACGCCGTCGGAAAACTGCCTGCCAGGCCAAGATCGGCCCGGTGAATTTGCGTTACAACGGTGCGTTTTTCAGAAAAAATCAGCGTTCTCGCTGAATGTCAAAAATGATGATTTACCTCGATAAATAGAAATTCCCTTTTGGCGTTTTCTACTCAAGCAAATTCTTAGCGCCGGCAAGCCCTCCGGCAATTGCCCGGTCGCGCACTGAGCGCGCTGCCGCCGGTGACAGCGTCTTTAGTTTGCTATAAACCGGGGAGGCAGCAGTGTCGTTACCTTCCATCAGATAAGCCGTCGTCATCAGGCTCAGGGCTGGCACAAAATCAGGCTGTTTATCCAGCAGTTTTTGCGCCTGCTCGCGTGACTTGAGCGGCAGTCGTACACTTAAGTAACTTTGCGCAAGATATAGCCGGGCATCCATGGCAGCCGGTGCCAACCCTATCGCCTTTTCAAGAGCCTGAATGGCACGGCCGAAATTTTGCTTGCGCATTTGCGCCTCGCCAAGATTGATCCAGGCATTATTTAACTCCGGATCTAGCCGAACTGCCGTTTCCAGTGCTTCGATGGCTTCAGGTAATTTGTTCAATTTCATTAATGCATATCCTTTGCCGCTCCACGCATGGACATTGGTAGGTTCCAATTCAAGTACCCGATTTTCATACTTGAGAGCACCTTCAATATCGCCTTTTCGGCCCAGTAGCTTAGCCATAGAGAGAAACGTGCGGGCCAGTTTCGGATCGATAGCTTCTGCTTTCTGCAAGACCTTTTGCGCAGCATCCAGTTGTCCTGCTCCGACCAGACTTTCTCCCCAGCTCACCAGATAGTCTGCGTCCATCTTGGTTAATCCATCCATTTTTGCAAAGCCGGAGTTAGCGCGAGCGTAATCTCGCAAATCCAGATTGATCAGCGCGTATCCCTTCCACGCGCCTTCACTTTGAGGGAAAAGAGTGATGGCACGTGTTGCATCGTCCAATGCCAAGTCCATTTTATTCCTGGCTCTGCGCGCTATGGCACGATTGATAAGTGGCTCCAGGTTATTGACATCCAGTGTCATGGCCTTGGTATAAGCATCTTCTGCCTCGGCATAACGCATGGTTTTTAAAAAAACACTCCCCAAACCATTCCATGCCTCCGATGAATCCGGCGCGAGCGAGATCGCTTTACGGATGGCATCCTCAGCTTGCGCCAACCGTCCAAGCTGCATGTCATATAAGCCAACTACTAGCTGCGCTCGACTCTCATCTTTGTTTCCCGCATCCGTCATGACGGTCAATTGTGCAGCACCATTCACCGCGTCGGATTGAACGGGGAGTTTTGCCAGCCGGCGTTGCACCTCTGCATCGGCACTTCCTAAGCGCAAGGCAATTGCAAAAGCATGCAATGCTTCGTCCTTATGCCCCAGACTATCCTCAATTTTGCCGCGTATCTCCCACATGAAACTGCGTCCCGGATCCTTCCGGATCGCCTCTTTGATTTGCAGTAGCGCCGCTGCCGGTTTGCCTTGTTTCTTATACCATTCAGCGCGTCTTCTGCTCGGCTCTGCATAACTCGGTACCAAGCGTTCAGCCTGTTGCAGCGCGCGTTCGGCCTCCTCTGACTGTCCAAGGTTTTCTAGTACTGAGGCCAGGTTGATCCAGGCGAACGCATGATGCTCATCTAGGGCAATGGACTTGCGCAAAGTTGTTTCCGCCTCCACATAGCGTTTTAATTCGTATTGAGCCATCCCCATCGATACCAGTGGCCGTGCCGAGAGCGGTTGCAACTGACTCCAGTCCAAGGCAAGTTTTTCTAATGCAGGCCAATTGCCGGATCTCTGCATAACTTCCGCTTCGTCTAGCCAGCGCCTTTCGGGCACTGGAATCAGAGGGATAGGTGGCCGAGGTGTCCCTTTTGTAATTAATGCATTCAGCCCGTCTGCAGCAAGGATTAGATTCACATTTTGTCCGGCACCCATCACGGCAGTAGTAATGCCAATCAAGCGACCCTCGGCGTCAAACAATCCACCACCACTGGAACCGGGCGATTGTGCTGCTGTGGCTAATATCAGTGGATAAGGCTCAGCCTGTCTGACAACAGCAATAAGCCCTTTACTGACGGCCAAACCAAAGCCCAAAGGATTACCCACCGCGTAGGTCGGTTCACCTACTTTCAGGGAGTGACTGAGACGCAGCGGTAAAGGAGTCGCCTGCAATCCTTCGGCCTTGAGCAAGCACAGGTCAAGGCCTGGTGATTTGCGCAACCATTCGGCAGCCATCTCGCCCTGCGCCGCAATGACGCGAATTGACGTAGCCTCTTCAATCACATGGCAGTTGCTTGCGATCAGCCCAACGCCGACCACGACACCGCTACCTTGCGCTTCCGGATTTCCCTTGGCGTCATAGGTCTTGATGGTAACGACGGAAGTTGACACTTTTGTAAAAATGCGCTGGGCTTCGTCTGCTAGGTCAATTGCCCATGCCGGTGCCGCATTGACGATGATGAGCATGAACGTTGTTGGAAATATCAGTTTCATAATGCAGCATCCTCGTAAGGAAGTATGCTTTCACGATAGGCTAACTCAGCCGCCTTTGTGTCGATGGCACGCAGTTTTTGGTATGCCTCTTTCGCCTCTTTTTTGTGACCGGCAGATTGGCACGTTTCTATTAGCGCCCTCCATAGTTTCGGTTGATTGGGCTCAAGCTGCAAGGAACGCTCCATCGCAGGAATCGCCTCTGCCGGGCGTTCCAGAATAGCGAGTATGAAACCCTGCTGGCGCCAATAGTGCGCCAGCTCAGGGGCTTTCTTGATGAGCGATGTCATGATAGACAAGGCTTCATTCGAGCGCCCGCCATCCTTGAGATTAATTGCCAGCTGATAAGCCCAGCCGTCATCAGCAGGATTGGCTTTCCTCGCTGCGGTGAAGGCAGCAATGGCCTCGGTATGACGTTGCATGCTGGCCATCGCATAGCCAATTCCCCCCCAAGCTGCATCGGCTTCATTAAACTGCTTTGCCAGGCTTTTCTGGTAGGCCAATATGGCCGCATCGGGACATTGCAAACGCATTAATACAATGCCACGCCAATACAAGGCGACGGCACTGTCCCTATCTTTCTCTGGCAATTTTTCAAGAATCATATAAGCCCGGTCCGGTTTGTCAGCCGCCAGATAGGCTTTGGCAAGTGCGATACGCATAGTCAATGCGTCCGGATAGAGACCAGAAAGCCGTGACCAGATAGCGATGGATGTGGCCGAATCGCCGCGTTCCTGCGCTAAAGTGGATAAACCTTGATACGCTTCAATCAGCCACG
Source organism: Undibacterium sp. (assembly GCF_030651495.1). Classification (GTDB taxonomy): domain Bacteria; phylum Pseudomonadota; class Gammaproteobacteria; order Burkholderiales; family Burkholderiaceae_D; genus Undibacterium. The sequence goes on along the minus strand of NZ_JAUSFI010000050.1, from coordinate 38,833 downwards.
CGTCCAGAGTGATCGCAGCTCTATACGATTCTTCCGCTTCCTGGCGCAATCCTGATAACTGCTGCGCCATACCCAATAACAATCGGGCATTGGCATATTCCTGATGGATGGCGGTCAGTTGCTTGCTAAGTTCCAGCGCTTCTTTGATACGCCCGGTCGATAGCAGAGCCCTTCCCATTCCTACGCCCACATCGGCTTGCGTAGGGCTGACACGATGTAGCTCAGTCCAGGCAGATAGCTCTGCTTGAGGGTTTTTGAGCCCTTTTGCAGCAATAATCGATAATTTCAAGGCATCGGCATTGTCAGGTTGCTCTCGCAACCAATTCAAAGACAAGGCAGATAAGTCATCCCATTTCTGTTGTTTCAGTAAATCTGCGCCGGCGTCCAGGCGTTTTAAGTTCTCTGCATTGGCGTTTGAGCGTGTTCCAATTTCGTCTATCCATTGTGCAAACGAGGCAAAGTTAACATTTTGTCCGTCTCTATGTCGATAATCGACGATGCCTAACAATTGCCCTTGTTCATCCAGCAGTGCACCGCCTTCGGAACCTGGGGATATCGATGCGGTGAATTGAATGTAATCACCGGCAGGAAAGTGACGGATGCCGGATACCACTCCCTCGGAAATACCTACGCCCAATCCGAGAGCATTCGATACAGCAAAAACACGGGCGCCAATCTGGGGACGTCGTCTTTGCTGGAGGATTCCTGTCGAAGATGCTCCCTTCACGTCGATCAAACAGAGATTTCGTTCCCGGTCACGGGCTAATATCTTTCCATCAAGCACAGCAGAATTGACAGAAAGTCGAAAAAATTGCCCTATGTCGAGAATTTCGCACGCTGTCACAAAACGTCGTGCATCTATCTGCGTGGCACTGGCGTAACCTATAGTTTTTTCGGCATCATCGAGTACTTCAAGCCCCACCACAGTATTGCCCGACATCAAAAAAACTTCCTGCGATGAAAGAGCTAATCCCTCAACAGGAATGGATAACAAGAATGCAGTAGCTAAAACCACAGGAATGCGAACGAGTATCTTGACGCAATGAGGTATCGACTTCATTTTCCACCACCTTTTTAGGCTCTGCTAAATCAAGGAACGATAAAAAAAAACAAACGGACTCCCGCTTCCAGGACATGAAACAGGTGAATATCCGGAGCGCCAATTAATTACTAATTTAACAATTAATATTGACCAGCGTAGCAATACAAAAATTAATTGTCAATAATGAAATTTATAAGAATGAACACTTGATGCTTTTCGCGCAGAGATTGTCACCAGCCTGAGTCAGCCCTTATCCCATTAAGAATCAAAGTGAGTCTGTCTGTGTCAACTCGTTCTTATTTAATGGGTTAAATACGTCCCGCGTCAGGCATTGCCCTCGACCTTACCGCCTGATTCGCTTTATACAATTGCGCTTACTGTGATGCAGGTGTACAGAAAATTTTCGTAAGAGGATAATTGACACAAAAATGTAAGGCGAAGCGCGGATTTAATTAAAAAAGAGAGTAACTAGTCTTGTGCCGAAGGCAGGCAGTCCGTTACACTCATTGCTTAAATGAACTAAAAATTACCAAATTAAAATATGCCTGCCCACTATCTCGCTAAGCTGACATCGCCCAAAAGAACGGCCGCGGCTAATTTGCATTTAGGCGTGACGTTGGCCGGCATCGCAGGGGCGCTGAATGCCGGAGGTTTTCTGGCTGTTGGTGAATATACATCGCACATGACGGGAATGCTCTCCAGCGCCGCAGACAATTTAATATTAGGGCAATTTATTCCCGCCTTTGCGGCGCTCTTCATGCTGGTCGCCTTTACCTGGGGCTCGGCCTGCACGGCATTGATGGTGAACTATGCCAAACGCAATGACATGCGGTATATCTATACACCGGTCTTGTTACTCGAAGCCGTGTTGCTCTTGGTATTCGGATTGGTGGGAAGCAGTTTACAAAAGCACGAGCTCATTACGGTCTCATTTACTACCGTCTTACTGTGCTATGTCATGGGATTGCAAAATGCACTGATTACCAAAATATCCAATGCAGAAATACGGACTACCCACGTCACCGGGCTGGTGACGGATATTGGGATAGAACTGGGAAAATTGATTTACTGGAATCGCGACCAAACGCACTCCAACGACGGAGAAGTCGCAGCCAATCACCAAAAGCTTCGCGTACACGGAATGCTGGTGTGTGCTTTTTTTTGCGGCGGAATAATGGGCGCGGCTGGTTTTAAATATGTAGGATTCATCTCCACCTTGCCGCTGGCGATCATCTTGATTGCCCTATCGCTGGCACCAAGATTTTCGGATGAGCTGACTCACGCGCCACGAAATAAAAACAAACCATAAATCTTGCTTCTATCTTCAATCATGCTTTGATGAAATTTTGTCGATCTGGCCTGTTTCAGGCCGACCATGCAGGTCAGCTGCCATGCAAGCTGGGTCCCCGCATGGACATTGCGTGTTGGTGCTTATTCTAATTTTGCAGCGTGTTCGCGGGTAGCATGGAACACCACGTCTGGCCAGCGCTCCTGGGTCAGACGCAAATTCACACCGGAAGTGGCCAGGTAAGCCATATTGCCGGCCGCATCATGCGCCAGATTGTGGCCGGCGCTGGAACGTTCAAAATCGGCCATGATTTTTTTATCTTCGCAGGTCACCCAACGGGCACTGCTGATGCTAGTGCCTTCAAATACCGCATCAACGCCGTATTCATTTTTAAGACGGCTGGCCACCACTTCAAACTGCAAGACGCCGACCGCGCCCAATACCAGATCGCCACTATTGACCGGTTTAAACACCTGTACCGCGCCCTCCTCACCCAACTGCTGCAAGCCTTTTTGCAACTGCTTGGTTTTCATCGGATTAAGAATACGTGCGGTGCGGAAAAAATCCGGCGCAAAGTAAGGAATACCGGTAAATTGCAAGAATTCGCCTTCGGAAAAACTGTCGCCAATTTGCATATTGCCGTGATTTGGCAAGCCGATGATATCGCCGGCATACGCCTCGTCCACCTGTTCGCGACTCGAAGCCATAAATGCCACTACCGACGACACCTTGATCTCGCGGTTCAAGCGTAAATGCTTGAGCTTCATGCCACGCTCAAAGTGGCCAGAACACACGCGCAAAAACGCTATGCGATCGCGATGGGCCGGGTCCATATTTGCCTGAATTTTAAACACAAAACCGGAGAATGGCACTTCGGTTGGCAATACCGTACGCACGGTGGCATCACGCTCGCGCGGCGCGGGCGCCCAATCGAGCAAGGCATTGAGAATTTCACGTACGCCAAAATTATTAATCGCCGAGCCAAAAAACACCGGTGTTTGTGTCCCTGCTAACAAGGCGTCTAAATCAAACGGATGTGAGGCACCATGTACCAGTTCCACCTCCATTTTTAATTGTTCGATTTCCAACGGAAACAACTCGGCCAGACGGGGATTATCGATACCTTTGAGCACTTCAAACTGTTGATCCGCACGCTCGCTACCGGCGGCAAACAACATGATTTCATCCTTCAGAATATGGTACACACCGCGAAAAGTCTTGCCCATGCCGATCGGCCAGGTGACAGGTGCACACTGTATCTTGAGTACCGATTCTAGCTCGTCGAGCAATTCCAGCGGATCGCGGGTCTCGCGATCCATCTTGTTAACGAAAGTGATAATCGGGGTATTGCGCATGCGACAGACATTGAGCAATTTAATGGTCTGTTCTTCCACCCCCTTGGCAGCATCAATCACCATCAGGGCGGAATCGACTGCCGTCAACACGCGATAAGTATCTTCAGAGAAATCTTGGTGGCCCGGGGTATCGAGCAGATTCACTACGTGATCGCGGTATTCGAACTGCATGACCGAGCTGGCGACTGAAATGCCGCGCTGTTTTTCAATCTCCATCCAGTCAGAAGTGGCGTGACGCCCGCTCTTACGTGCTTTGACCGTACCCGCCAATTGGATCGCACCGGAAAACATCAGCAGTTTTTCCGTCAGGGTCGTTTTACCCGCATCCGGATGAGAGATAATGCCAAAAGTACGGCGGCGCGCCACTTCGCGCTTGATCAATTCGCTGGAAGGCGCCTTGGATGCAAGTTGCTCTGCGGATAAGTCTGAGGATTCATCTGTGTGTTCGGTTGAAGCATTCATTTCGGACTGGCCAAGAAAATTTGAGAAAAGCCGTCTAGTCTAACGGCTATTCAGGTTTTAGTCGAATTAACGGCCGTAGAGCAGCAGAAAATAAACATCAATAATTGTGTTAGTAATATTGATGTTTCAGCAATTACGGAGTAACTTCTACAATCAAGTTCTGCCACTGAATGGAAAAAGAGCAAAAATACGCCCTTTTTTCGCGTTTACTTACCCCCTACATGAAGTGGCCCATTTTTTATTCGTAAGTAAAAAGGATTACGATGTTTCATGTTAAGCGAGTCAAAAAAGAGTCTGAATTAAAAAAACTCTATGCACTCAGATATCAAGTATATTGCAATGAACGCATGTTTCTTGACTCTAAGGATTATCCTGATGGGCTCGAACATGATGAATATGACGCCACCGCTATTCACCTAGGCGCATATGGACCAGAAGATACCATTATCGGCTCGGTAAGACTGGTTCGATCTACCAAGATGCACTTCCCGATCTTCGATCATTGTGAAATTAACGACCTGCCTACCGATGCATCCCCGCTCGAATTCGCGGAGATCTCCCGTCTTATCATTAGCAAACGCAGGCGCGCTGACATACGTCGGTCAAACGCACTATCACCGTTGCAAGTGAATACAGTAAGACAAGACTTTACCAATTTCGGCATCTCCAACTTGCTGATGGAATTATTCCGTGTCATGTTTTCGTATTCCAAACATCGCAATATAAAATACTTGCTTGCGGCAATGGAACCCAGTCTATTGCGCTTAGTACAGAACTATCATTTTAATTTTCATCCGATTGGACCGATCACCGATTACTATGGTCAAGTCGTCCCCTGCATTACATCGCTAGCGGAGATTGAAAAGCAAATGTCTGAAAAAAATATGGATTTCTACCTCGAATTTGCCAAACATATGACCGACCCCAGCATCAGTTTTCTGGAAGAAACCATGTGGCCACCACTCGAATTTCAATAGCAATCAGCAGTTAAATGACGCGCCCAATACGCGGCAAAATAAGCCTAAGTACACGTGTACACATAAACAACCTCTTTTCAGATTAGAATCCTGTTTGGACTTGATATCCGTTGCGCCATCCACACAGGAAGTTTCATGAAAAAATCTATTCTCGTTTCATTCATAATGAGTTTATGCTGTGCACCTGCCCTCAGTTTTGCCTGGAGCGCAGAAGGACATCAGATCATAGGAGCGATCGCGGACACCCTGCTAACCGGTAGCAAAGCAGGCAAAAAAGTGCACCAGTTACTGGACCAAAACAGTCTGGAGAAAGTGTCGGTCTGGGGTGATTGTGTCAAGGGCATTAGCCCAGAAAAAGACTTTGGCTACACCTCGACGGGTAAATATCCTGAATGCGCCCCCTTCGAGACGGCCTCAGGGATTGCCGCCATGAGTGACTTTGTGCGCCGCAATCATAACAACTGCAATCCGGCGTTTGATGAAGAGAGCTGTCACAAGCAGTACCATTATGCCGATGTCGCCCTACAACATGATCATTACAAAACCGGCTATGTCGGCACCAGCAATCACGACATCGTGCATGCGATTCGCTCTGCCGTTTTAGTACTACAAGGCAAGCCGCAGCCTGAACCTTTTCAGTTCAAAGATGAGTACGAAGCATTGGTACTGCTGACCCACTATGTCGGCGACCTGCATCAGCCTTTGCACGTGGGCTCGGTATTTTTAAATGCGGATGGCAAAATGATCAATCCTGACAATGGCCAATATGAGCGCGGCAGCAATACCGTTGGCGGCAATGCCTTGCAGTCCCCTTATGGTAATCTGCATGCGTTATGGGATGATATTCCGCAACCATTCAAGCGTGGACGCATGAATGAGGCACTCTGCAGCAAGGCCAAAAGCATCGCGAAACCGGCAATCTCTGTGACGCCGGATGAATGGCCAGTGTTATGGGCTGACGACGCCATTCACAATGCCAAGATCCTGTTCGCCGGTACCCAGTTCAGCAAAAGTACGCCAAATCAGCGCGGCAATAGCTGGTCGATTGCCTTACCTTTAGAATATGAAAAAACCATGCTTGCAGTCAAAGAAGAAGCGTTAATCAAAGCCGGCGCGCATCTGGCACAGTTGCTACAAGCGATCTGGCCAGAATAATTTCCCACCCTAGAAATTCACTTTAAAATAATTAAGGAACATTCATGTCTTTTTCCCCTTTTCGTCTGATAGGGCGCGGTTTCAGATTCATTTGGAACGCGCTTGACGTAGGCCGGCGATTCTTGCTGAACATGATTTTTCTCGCTCTGTTGGTCGTGCTCGCTATCACTTTTTTTTCTGGTCCAGGTCAGAAACTCGATGAAAAGACTGCCTTATTACTCAACTTAAAGGGCGCGCTGGTCGAGCAACATTCCGGCGGTGTGCGCGAGTCGTTAATGGCGGAAGCCAAAGGCGACACACAAAAAACCACGCAACTGCGTGACATCTTGCAAGTGCTTGATGCCGCTGCCAAAGATCCTAAAATCAGCAGCGTCGTCTTGCTGCTAGATGATTTGGACGCTGCGGGTTTGCCGATGTTACGCGAAGTTGCTGCCGCACTGGAACGCTTTAAAACTAGTGGCAAAAAAGTCGTTGCCTGGGGATCGAGCTACGATCAACGCCAGTATTTTTTGGCGGCACATGCCAATGAAGTCTATCTGCACCCGATGGGCACCGTAATGCTGAATGGATTTGGCCGTTATCGCAATTATTATCGCGACGCACTGGACAAACTCGGTGTCACCGTCAATCTGCTCAAGGTCGGTACCTACAAAAGTTTTGCCGAACCCTACATCGCCAATGAACCATCACCTGCAGCCAATGAGGCGGACAGTTCTTTATACAACGCCATGTGGAAAATCTATACTGACGGAGTAGAAAAAGCACGTAAATTACCGGCTGGCACCATCATGCGCGGCATCGATGATCTGCCGCAATTACTGAACGCAGCGGGTGGCAGCGTTGCCAAACTGGCGCTGAATACCAAGCTGGTCGACGGCCTCAAAACCCGGGATGAATTACGTCAGCTAATGATCGCTATCGGTGCCAAGGACGAACATGCCAAGACCTTCCGCCAAATTTCTTTTGAAGATTACCTATTCAAACAAAAACCGCAGTTTTTGGGTGATGCCGTCGGGGTAGTCATCGCTGCAGGTGAAATCAGCGATGGGATGGCGCCTCCGGGCGCGATTGGCGGTCTTTCGACCTCCAATCTGATCCGCAAAGCGCGTGAAGACGATCAGATCAAAGCGATTGTTTTACGCGTCGACTCTCCTGGCGGTAGTGCCTTTGGCTCAGAGTTGATACGACGGGAACTGGAACTCACCCGTCAGGCGGGTAAGCCGGTCGTGATCTCAATGAGCAATGTCGCCGCGTCGGGCGGCTACTGGATTTCGATGGCATCGGATGAAGTGATTGCCGATGCCGCCACGGTAACCGGCTCGATCGGTGTGTTCGCCATTTTCCCTACTGCGGATAAAGTCATAGAAAAACTCGGTGTACATACCGGCGGCACCACCACCACTTGGCTAAGCGACGCCCTCAATCCGCTGCGCCCGTTGAACCCACGTTTTGGCGAAGTGATTCAGGCTGGCATCAACAATATCTACCTGGACTTCACCACCAAGGCCGCCGTCGCACGTAAAACCACGCAAGCTAAGATTGATGAAGTTGCGCAAGGCCGGGTCTGGACCGGTCAGCAAGCAAAAGAACGCGGCCTGATCGATACCGTCGGCAGTTATGGCGATGCGCTTAAATCTGCAGCCAGCCGGGCCAAACTAGGGGCGAATTACCGTGTGACGTATATCGAACGCGACCTCTCCAAATTTGATCGTGTCTACAATATGCTTGGCGGCTCCGTGGCACAAGTGCTCAACGATCAATTTAAAGTTGCCTTGGTACCCACTGGCATTCCAGTCGCGGCAGCATCGGCGATGGCAAGCGAGCTTAGCTGGCTGGCAGATATGAACAAAGGAAATAAAGGCTACATGGCGATGGCACATTGTTTGTGCAGTTTGCCTTAAGGTCTGCACCACGGCCCGATAAGCGCCATGACTAAAACACCGCAAGGAATAGCTGAACCCTATTCTTTGCGGTGTTTTTTTGTCTTTTTTTTGACCAGCCCACCAACGTATTTTCTTGAATACGCTGGGTTTCTCTTAAAAATATATTTTTAAAATTTGAAACTTATGTGAAACTCATTCGCTCGAATTAACATGACTTAAAATAAAAACAAAGCAAGAAAATAATCTCACCAAGAATGATCTAATCAATAAAAACAGGGACATCAGCATGCGGCAGGAAAAAAGTACCTTAAAATTTAAAGCAATACATCTTACTTTGCTATGCGCACTTGGTAGCGCGGTGCATGCCGAAACGCCGGCCACAGGCGCACCGGTAAACCCTACCGCCCCAAATGGCGTATCACCTGCCCCGGTTCCTGTCACTATTACACCCGCTGTTGCCGGCCCACTCAAGCCATTTAAAGAAATCGTCAAGGAGTCGAAAGAGCTGAAAGGTTTTTTTACCCTGCACCAAAAGGACGAAAAAATCTTGCTGGAAATTCTTCCGGAACAATTTGATCAGCCTTTTTTCTTTTCCTACAATATCCCCAGCAGTATCGGCGAGCGTGGTTTATACGGCAGCCAGATGGGGGGCAGCTATCAAGCCGTCTTTAAAAAAATTGGCAATCACGTGCAGTTGATTGCCAAAAATACCGTGTTCTATGCCAGCCCTGGCACACCGCAGGCGCAAGCCGTAGCGCAGGCGTTCTCGGATAGTTTACTTGGCAGCGCCGCGGTTCTCAGTCTTCCGCATACCGAATCCAAAGCCGTACTGGTGGATGCCAGCGCCTTGCTATTTTCAGATATTCCGAGTTATTCAACACGCCTGGAGACGGCCTATCGCATGCCGTATGCACTGGACAGAAGCAATACCAGTTTTTCTAAAGTGAATGTAGATCCATCGCTGACAGGTTTTTTGGTCAACGCCCATTTCTTCGTGCCGCGTATCGCCGCCATCCCTTTGATACCAAGCCCGGTGCCGCTGCCAACGCCGCCACAAACCACGCCTGATCCACGCAGTTTTTTTATCGGGTTCTACTATAACTTTGCCGCACTCCCCAGCGAGGTGATGCGGGCACGCATGGCCGATGACCGGCTAGGGCATTTTGTCACGACCAGCTATGATTTTACCGACGATATCAAGCCTAAAACGTCACGCCATTTTGTCAATCGCTGGCGTCTGGAGAAGGCCGATCCGGACGCCGCCATGTCGGAACCGAAACAGCCGATTGTCTACTGGCTAGATAAAAACATCCCTGAAAAATACCGACTATCGATTGCGCAAGGAGTACTCGAGTGGAATAGAGCATTCGAGAAAATTGGTTTTAAAAATGCCATCGTCGCCAAGCAGCAAACTGACATCGACAGCTTCGACACCATGGATGCACAGCATGCCTCGATACGCTGGTTTGTCGGTGCCGATGTCGGTTTTGCGATTGGTCCATCCAAGGTAGATACGCGCAGCGGCGAAATCATGGATGCCGACATTGGCATCTCGGACATTTTTGCGCGCGGTATCCGACGCACCTTTGCGGAAGATATGCATCCGCTAGCCACCTCACTCGCCTCGTCGACGCATGACAACGATTGTGATTTTGCCCAGGAAGCAGCGCTGGAAATGGGCTTTGCGGTAGATTTACTCGAAGGCCGCGGCGAACTTGAGATGGACAGCCCGCAAGCCGAAGCGCTGGCACAGGCTTATGTTAAAGACGTGATCATGCATGAAATCGGCCATACCCTGGGGCTGCGTCACAACTTCCGCTCCTCAACGATCTACACGATGAAGCAATTGCAAGATCCCGCATTCACCAAAGCCAACGGCATGGCCGGATCAGTAATGGATTACATCCCATTTAACCTCTCCAGCAAAGGTGAGCCACAAGGCGAATACGTCATGTCTTCGCTCGGCCCTTACGACTATTGGGCGATTGAATATGCCTACAAACCGATCGCCGAAGAACAAGAAAATGCAGAACTGGCAAAGATCACCGCCCGTTCTTCTGAGCCGCTATTAGCCTATGGCACCGATGAAGATTCGGTCGCGGCAATGGTGTCCGATCCAGATGTCAACACCTTCGATCTGGGCTCTGATCCGCTGGCGTATTTCCAGAAGCGTCTGACGTTATCGCGCGAATTATGGGATCGCATGCAAATCCGCCAATTAAAAACCGGCGACAGCTATGAATCGCTACGCCGCAGTTTTGAATATGGTTTCGCTCAGTTTGCGCGTACCCTGCCCTTCGCCGCCAAATATGTCGGCGGCACCACATTCTTACGCGACCATGCCGGCACCGGCCGCGCCACCTTCACCCCGGTGGCGATAGAGCGCCAGCGCCAGGCATTAAAACTGGTATCCGATAGCCTGTTCACTGCCAAGAGCTTTGTGTTTTCGCCAGAATTGCTCAGCCGTCTCGGGGTTGATCACTTCGAGCGCAACAACCGCAATGACGTTTCGATTTTTACCCGATTATTGAGCCTGCAAACCGCTGCGCTCGATCAGCTGATGTCAGATCTGGTGGCGCACCGCTTGCTCAACTCAGCAGAAAAAGTGCGCGACCCGAAAAAAGTACTCTCCCTGCATGAGCTGTACAGCAGCCTGCAAGCGACGATCTGGAGCGAACTTGCCACCGGTGGCGATATCAGCGCGGCACGGCGCAATCTACAGCGCGAGCATCTGAAACGCTTGTCCAATACCTTGATCAAACCATCGCCGAACACACCAGCCGATGCGCGCAGCTTACAGCGCGAACAGGCGGTGCAATTGCACTCGGCGATCCGCGCCGCCATGGGCAAATCGCTCAGCCCGGAAGCCAGAGCGCATTTATCCGAGAGCGCCGCGAGCTTGAGTGAAGTATTGAAAGCATCGCTGATACGCAGCGGCGTATGATGCCGGCCCGGCGCAATGCTACAGAGGGTCTCGCCTGGCTCACCCTCTGCAATATTGCGCCCAGATCCACCGCCAGCACGCATGATTCATGCGCCTGCTGGCAGCATCGGTCCTAAAATCAGCATGGGATATGCCCGCTGGCCTAGTGCCAAAATTAAATTTTTACGTGAATAAAACGTGCCCGAAGACGACGGCAGCGATTCGTTGATGATAGCGAATATTATTTAAATCACGATCAAACGCAGATGCCAAACACCCTTTCCCCGACCGACCTGATCCAGCAACAGCTCGATGCCTATAAAGCCAAAGATACTGAGGCCTGGCTGGCCTGCTACGCGCCCGACGCGCAGCAGTACACGCTGCATGGCGAGCTGCTGGCGAGCGGCCATGCCGAGATGCGCGCCCATATTACAAGCCGATTTTCCGAGCCTGACCTGCACGCCCAGCTGCTCAACCGCACGGTGATGGGTAATTTTGTCGTCGATCTTGAACTCATCACACGCAACTTTCCGGAAGGTAAAGGCAGCATAGAGATGCTGTGTATTTACGAGGTGATGGATGGATTGATATACAAGGCCAGCTTTGCGCTGGGGGGAAAAGAAGTTGGGTGTGTAGGGTAAAAGCCAAGTCGGATGGTTGCAAGCGGAATTCATATGAATGGAATACAGGTGCCGGGTCCGGCTGTACCGCCAAGTTTTGGCATCCTTTCAAAAGGGGTCTTCTAAAAACCAAGAGTGCAATCCATATGCCGCTTGTGGCACGAAAAGGCTCTGGAAGGCGCATAGCCATTGCGCATAGCTCTGCGCCTGGTCTTAATTCAGCGCTCTCAAACGATAATCACTGGCGCATTATTCAGTTCATTCGGATTGACTTCACCGGGCGCTATCGGAAAGTGCTGTGCCAATAAGTGTCCGAGTTGTTTGATGGTCTGGCTGATGCCTGCCTGCACATTTTTTGCCGCCAAGTCTTGCTGCAGCTGCTGGCAGATGGCATCCCATTCTTGCTGCGGCACTTTACTGGCGATGCCGCGGTCGGCGACGATCTCCAGGGTATTTTCTGCCAATAGCAGGTACAGCAAAATACCCGTATTGCCTTCGGTGTCCCAGACCCGCAGATCGGAAAACCAGCCGATCGCGCGCAGGCGTGGGCTAACGTTCTCCATGATCAGGCGCAGCGGCAATTTGGCTTCGATGACCAGCCGGATCTCGCCGCGATGGCCGGATTCTGCGGCCTTAATTACCTGGCTTAACTGACTTTTATGAGTGCCATCAAAATGGCTGCGATAGACGTTCGGCTTTAAGTTTTGATAGCAGCGTGACCAGCGATTGGTGGACGAACTCATTGATTGCCTATTTGCTTGATTGCCTGTTTGATTCATTACCATCTCCCCGATGCGCCACCGCCACCAAAACCGCCACCACCGCCTCCGAATCCTCCGCCACCACCGCCTCCGCCGCCAAATCCACCACCGCCCCGGCTATGCAAAAACAGGCTGAGAATTTCGATGAAGGCGCGACTGGAGATAATCGTCAAGACCAGGGCCAACCCAAAACCAAATGCCAGCGCCAGCAGTATCGGTGTGCCGGTGGCAATCGCCGCCACCGTACCCACGGCGGTGACGCCGCCACGGCCAATCCAGCGGCCGGCAATCTGGCTCAGGATAAAACCTCCCAACAGCATCAATCCCAGGGTGAGGGGATGAAAACCCAGTAGTTTGAAATCCTCCAGCCCACCTTGCGCCCCATATTGAGCGCTGGCCTTGGGTGCAGGCAAGGCTTCTCCCTGGATCACGCTGCTGATTTTTTCTACCCCGACTTTGATGCCGCCGGCGAAATCGCCCTGACTAAATGCCGGCACGATAAATTCGCGGATGATGCGAAAAGCGGTCACGTCAGGCAGCGCGCCTTCCAGACCGCGCCCGACTTCGATACGCACGGTCCGGTCATTTTTAGCGACCAACAACAAGACGCCATCATCGACGCCCTTGCGCCCTAACTTCCACTGGTCGACCACGCGGATACCGAATTGCTCTATGGTTTCGTCACCGGTACTGGGAAGTATCAGCACTGCCAGCTGGCTGCCCTTGGCTTGCTCCAGGCTGGCGAGCTGCTGGGTCAGCGCGGCGATTTGATCGGCGCTTAAGGTTTGCGTCAGATCGGTGACGCGCTGGCTGAGCGGCGGCACCGGGATAATTTCGGCTTGCGCCGCACCGCTCCAGCCGCCGCAGCACAGCGCCAGCAACCAGGCTGACAGCAGAGCGGACAACAGCGTAAACGGGCGTCGCATTATTTTTTCTCGCTGTTAAAATCAACCTTCGGTGCCGTAGAGATCGCTTTTTCGTTCTCTACGCTAAAGTTAGGCTTGACGTTGAGACCGAATATTTTGGCGGTCAGGTTGGTCGGGAATGAGCGTGCGGTAGTATTAAACGTTTGTACCCCTTGGATATAACGGTTGCGTGCGACCGTGATGCGATTTTCTGTGCCTTCGAGCTGGGCCGACAAGTCACGGAAATTTTCATTGGCTTTCAGGTCAGGGTATTTTTCTGCTACCACCATCAAACGCGACAAGGCCGACGTCATGCCCGCTTGCGCTTCCTGAAATTTTTTCAGTGCCACTTCATCTTTGGCCAGCTCGGGCGTCATCTGTATGCTGCCGACCTTGGCACGCGCTTCGGTCACGCCGAGCAAGACGTCTTCTTCATGCTTGGCATAGCCCTTGACCACGTTGACCAGATTCGGCACCAGATCGGCCCGGCGCTGATATTGATTCAAGACTTCGGACCAGGCCGCAGCCACGGTTTCGTCCTGGGATTGCAGGGTATTGTAACCACAGCCAGTCAAAAAAGAGCTGAGGATGGCGATGAAGATGAGTCGTTTCATGAGAGTGCTCCAGTCAAAAGTGAAAGGGAAGTAAGGATATTAAATTTTTATTCTGCAACTATTTTATGAATTAAGTCTGCCGAAATTTTGATGACCACTTTTTTAATCCGCATAGGCTGATGCAGCGCTCGGCAGGGTCTATGCAGTTCGCCCGGGAAGAAAATTGCAAACATTCCCGGCGTTAATACCAAGCGGGTTTCATCCGCTTGCCTTGCAACAAAGGCGATATCGCGCTCGGCCAGCTGATCGGTCATCTTATCGAGACTGGCATTCGCCGGCGAATAACCGATGACTTCTTCACCGTCCAGCAGGCACTGGATATCCAGATAACGCGCATGAAATTCAGGCAAACCAGCATCCCAGGGCTGGGTCAGCGGATCTTGCACCAGTGCAAAAACATTGTCGCCATCGATCGGGTACTTGCCCGGTTGCATCTCGCTAAAGTCGGTATCACGCAAATATAGCAGCGCCGTTGCGATGACGGCAGGCATGGGAAGCGTGTGGTGCTGGAGATGGCTGAGAAACATAAGATCCTTGAAATCAACAGAAGAGTTGCAGCGTATTCTGCATTTGGGCAGAGTTGCCGCCTTGCCATGACTGGCTTAATGATGATAAGCGATCAATTATAAGCAAAATAACATAGGCTGCAAGCATCCCACACAAATTACTTTTTGGAAATTAAATATCGACCCCTGCCAGCGCGCATAGTCCATGCGGCTGCTGGCGGTATCTACTCGCACACCCGCATGGACTATGCGTATTGGGCCAGGCCCCTATTCAGTCACCAAGATCGATGACGGCGGCCAGTGGCAGCGTGCCCAGGGTGTCGTAATGGCTGACTAGCCAAGCGCGCGTGGTATGCGTGGCGAACTCTTCCAGCAGGTGCAGCACGAAGTTGATCGAGCTTTTGTCGAGCGCGGCGAAGGGTTCGTCCAGCAGGGTCAGCGCGGCGCCGGAGGCGAACGCGGCCGCCAGCCAGACTTTGCGCTTGGAGCCGGTGGATAACTTATATAGCGCCTTGTCCATGTGTGGCGCCAGTGCCAGGCCTTCAATTAATGCGGCCAGGCGCACCTGATCAAACTGCGGATAGCGGGCCTGGATGGAATCAAAGTAGGCGCCCGGGCTAAGCTGATCAAACGCCTCTGAACGCGGGTCGATCCAGAACACCCGTTGCCGGTAAGCCTCAGGCTGCTCACTGAGACTGACGTGATTGATTGTTAGTTGCCCGCTCTGCACTGGCAGGTCGCCTGCCAGCAAGCGCAGCAGGGTCGTTTTGCCAGACCCACCGCCGCCAAGCAGCAGGCTGACGCCGGCCGGAATGCGTACCGAAAAATCGTTCAGCAGTACGCGCTGCGGGTAGCTCAAGTGCAGCGCGTCAGCTTGCAGAACGGTGACAGGGGTGATGGCGGGAGTGTCGATGGGGTGGCCTCTTTACGGTGGTGTATGCGCCGCCATTGTAAAAATACCGTTGGGTGTTTGTCAAACCCTCGTGTCTGCGCCAATGGCGCATCTCTAAAAGCGGCAGGTCCAGCGCGCATATTCCATGCGCCTGCTGGCGGCATCTGCCCGCAAACCCGCATGGGGCTTGCGTGTCGGGCCGGTGCTTATTTCAGTGGATCAAGCGGCGTTCTTCTTCGCCTCCTCTTCAACCAAATCGCGCTTGGATAATTTCCCTACCGGTGTCTTCGGCAATTCGGCGCGCAGCTCCATCGCGTGTAGCATTTCATGCTTGCCCAGGCGGTCATGCAAAAACACTTTGAGTTCATCCAGAGTGAATGGCGCAGCACCGGTTTTGAGCTTGATGAAGGCCTTGGGCGACTGGCCCCGATATTCGTCCGGAATGCCGATCACGCAGACCTCGGCGACTGACGGGTGGGCATAAATCGCTTCTTCAATATTGCGCGGATAAACATTGTAGCCACTGCAGAGCAGCATATCTTTGGTGCGGTCGACGATGTAGACGAAACCGTCTTCATCCATATAACCGACGTCGCCGGTGCGGAAATAGCCATCAGCGGTGAACGCTTCTGCGTTGGCTTCTGGCTTGTTCCAATAAGCTTTCATGACGTTACCGCCGGCCACACACATTTCGCCGCGCTCGCCCGCTGTCACGTTGACACGCGGATCGTCGATGCTGACAAACTTAAACAGGATGCCGGGGGTCGGCAAACCACATGAGCCGGCTCTGCGCTTGCCGCCCAGCGGGGTAAAGGTGCCGGTAGGTGAAGTCTCGGTCATGCCCCAGCCTTCCAGCAAAGTGCAGCCGGTCAGGGTTTGAAACTGCTGCAAGACTTCGGCCGGCAGAGGTGCGCCGCCAGAATTGCAAAATTTCAGCGCGCTCAGATCATAATCCTTGATCGCGGGGTAATGAATGATGGCGGTGTACATGGTCGGCACACCGGGGAAAATCGTGATTTTTTTATTCGTCAAGTCTTTGACAACCGCCTCGACATCAAAGCGCGTATGCAAGACGATCTCGGCCCCCAGACGCAGGCCGAACAGCATGTTGACTGTCAGCGCATAGATATGAAACAGCGGTAATACCGCCAGTAAACGCTCCTGTCCTTCGGTCAAAATACGCGGTTGCAGATTCAGTGTTTCCATAATCTGGCTGCAGGCGGTGGTCAGATTGGCGTGCGTCAGCATCGCGCCCTTGGGCAAGCCGGTGGTGCCGCCGGTGTATTGCAAGACCGCCAGCGTGTCATGCGGATCGCTCGCGGCGATCGGCGCAAAAGCGCCATCGTTGTCGAGTAATTGGGCAAAGCTCAGGTGTTGTTGGTCAGTCGGAATGGCGCACAGTTGCCCGGCTTTTTCCAGGTTGGCGCGCACGGCATCGGGATAAGGCGACATCTCGGCGATACTGCCGATGATGAGTTTTTTCAGGCGCGTATGACTCAGCATTTTTGCCATTTGCGGATACAGCATGACCATATCCAGCGTGACCAGCATGTCGGTTTCGCTATCGGCTATTTTGTGCTCGAGCACTTTTTCGGCATCAAGCGGCGAGTAATTGACCACGGTGCCACCGGCCTTCAATATGCCAAAAAAACTGATCACGTAATGCGGCGTATTGGGCAGATACAACCCGACATGCACACCCGGCTTGACGCCGAGTTGCTGAAAACCTTTGGCGGCCTGATTCACCAATCCCTGCAACTCACGATAGGTAGTTTGTTTGCCCATGAATTCCAGTGCCGGTCTATCTGCCCATTTGGCCACGGCATCGTCGAGCAATTGCGGCAGCATCGTTACCGGAAGATCGGCATCCCAATGGACGCCTTCGGGATAAGATTTGATCCACGGATATTCAGTCATAGTCTCTCTCACTTGGTTTGGTTGGGTATGTCAGCAATCTATCGTTGCGCTTGTTTCATACTTGCTATTTTATACTTGATATGTCAGACGTCACATTTCACGCATCACACTAAGGCTTACTTTTTTCTGCTGAAAAAAAATGGCAAGAAAGTACGCAGTATCAATACATACTCCCCTCCTGTATTATTTATAGCGCATGATACATATGCGCTAAAGGGTAGCTTTTTACACATACCCCCACTTTTTTTATTGATTATAAAAACCGCTGAAAAAATTAAATGGCGGTTAAGCCACCATCCACCGCGAGCTGATGCCCAGTCACAAATGAGGACAAATCCGAGCACAGCCATAGCGCTGCATTGGAAACTTCTTCCGCTTCCCCCAGGCGCCCGATAGGATGCACTTTGACGATCGTTTTTTCTCGTCTTGGCTCACGCAATAAGGCTTGATCCAGCATCGGCGTACGAATAATGCCAGGGCACACCGTATTGATGCGGATACCAGCGCGACCGTATTCAGCCGCGGCGGTTTTCGTCAAGCCGACCACGGCATGCTTGCTGGCCGCATAAATCGGCTGCAAAGGTGCGCCGACCAAACCGGCGACCGACGCCGTATTCACGATGGTACCGCCGCCCTGTTTCAGCATCTGGCGAATCTCGTGTTTCATGCAAAGCCAGATCCCTTTGACGTTGACATTCATGATCTTGTCGAAGCTTTCTTCGTCAGAATCTGCCAGCGGCAAATGTTCAATTTCGATACCGGCATTATTGAAAGCGCAGTCGAGCCGCCCGTGCGTCGCCACAATTTGCGCGATCAGCGCTTCCACCTCGGCCGCCTTGCAAACATTGGTTTGAATAAAGTCGGCGACACCGCCGGCTTGCCGTATCATCGCCACGGTCTCGACACCGCCGGCCCGATCAAGATCGGCGACCGTTACTTTCGCCCCAGCCCGGGCAAATGCCAACGAGGCAGCGCGCCCGATGCCGCTAGCGGCACCCGTGACGAGAACCGACTTATCTTTGAATGTAATGTCTGTCATTTTTTATCTGGAATAGAGTGAAACTGCATCGAAACCGGACACCAAGACGCCATTCCCATACCAACAGAAATGGCGTCCAGATGACCTACGAAGGGATGAATGCGACTTAATGCGCCGTCGTTTTATATTTTTTCAGTTCCATCTTGCCGATCTGGTTGCGATGGACTTCATCCGGGCCATCAGCCAGACGTAAAGTGCGCGCTTGTGCATAGGCGTAAGCCACGCCAAAGTCATTCGAGACGCCAGCGCCGCCGTGTGCCTGTATTGCCCAGTCGATCACGGTACATGCCATCGTCGGTGCGGCCACTTTAATCATCGCGATTTCTTTGGCGGCAGCTTTATTACCAACCGTGTCCATCATCTGCGCCGCATTGAGCACCAGGAAACGGGCCTGATCGATCAGGATGCGCGAGTTAGCAATGCGCTCTAAAGTCACGCCCTGCTCTGCCACCGGCTTGCCAAATGCGACGCGGCTCAGCGAGCGTTTGCACATATCTTCCAGTGCCTTCTCTGCCAGACCAATCAGGCGCATGCAATGATGGATACGTCCAGGGCCAAGACGACCTTGGGCGATTTCAAAACCACGGCCTTCGCCCAGCAGGATATTCGATACCGGCACACGCACATTGTCGAACAAGACTTCACCGTGACCGTGCGGCGCATCGTCGTAACCAAAGACCGGCAAGTGGCGCAAGATCGTTACGCCCTTGGTGTCGCGCGGCACGATGATCATCGATTGCTGCTGGTGGCGGTTAGTGTTGTGCGGATCGCTCTTGCCCATAAAGATAAAGACTTTACAGCGAGGATCATTCGCGCCGGACGACCACCACTTGCGGCCATTAACGACATACTCGTCACCATCACGCACGATCGATGCTTCAATATTAGTCGCATCCGAGGAGGCGACATCAGGCTCGGTCATCGCGAAGCAAGAGCGGATTTCACCGTTAAGCAAAGGTTTCAACCATTGTTCCTGATGCTCCGGCGAGCCATAGCGTGCCAGCACTTCCATGTTGCCGGTATCCGGCGCGGCGCAGTTAAACACTTCGGCCGACCAGAGTGAGCGTCCCATGATTTCGCACAGCGGTGCGTATTCCAGGTTGGTCAGGCCGGCACCAAGTTTTGATTCTGGCAAGAACAGGTTCCACAGGTCGGCAGCACGGGCTTTCACCTTCAGCTCTTCGACGATCTTGGTCGGGATCCAGGCGTTACCAGCCTTGCGATTGGCCTCAATTTCACCAAAAAACACGGCTTCATTCGGATAGATATACTCTTCCATGAAGGCAATCAAACGCGCTTGTAAAGTTTTCACTTTGGGGCTGTACTGAAAATCCATGATGGTTTCCTTTATTGGATAAAAATTGGATAAAAATTCTGCGTAAAAAACGGGATAAAGACGACTGCAACAACTGAGTTAAACGTAACTAATGAGTTCTGCCTGATTCAAATGCTCGAGATGTGAAAAATTATTTAGATAAGCCAGCGCCAGACGGGCCGGCCTATCAGCCGATTCAGCGGGCTGCAGATGAAAGCGCGTCACAGCGCTATTCACCAGCGACCAGTTGAGCTCGGCAAAACGCGCATCAGGAAAGCCCAGCACATGCTGGCACAGCGCCGAAATGGTGCCGCCCGAGGTAAAGATGACGATATTTCTGGCCGGTTCCTGGTGGCTGATCTGGCGTTCCAGCGCGGCGACACAGCGCTGGCGGAAGGTATGCCAGGTTTCTGTATATTCATGATCAAACGCCCCCGACATCCAGCGCGCGATGGCTTGTGCAAAAATATCTTGAAACATCTGCTTGCCATTCGGCGTATTCAGCAAAAAACGTTTGACTTCGGCAGGGTCATCAAAGGCCGGCACGTGCCTGGCCAGCACTTCATGATGATTGTATTCATTAAAACCAACATCGCTCTGCCACGCATCGGTATTTAATTGGTCTACCGTGCTGCCTTGCAATTCAGCGATACAGGCGCGCGCTGTTTGCAGATGGCGCTGTAATTGACCAGTGACCACACGCGAGACCGCCAAATCACGCGACGCCCACCAGCGCCCCAGATGTTTAGCCTGCTCGCACCCCAAATCGGACAACTGATCATAATTCTGGCTACCAAACGAAGCCTGACCATGTCGAACCAGATAAATTTGCGCCATTGTGTTTGTCTCTAAAAAAACTTTGATGAAGTCAGTGTAAAGCGCAAGCTATAATTGATCAAATGAATAGTTATTATCATCCTCAATTAATCTCATGCATATATCCAAAGTCGATCTGAATCTGTTCACGGTATTTGAGGCTATCTATGCCGAAGGCAGCGTGACGCGCGCCAGCCAAAAACTGTACCTGACTCAACCCGCCATCAGCCACGCACTGGCACGCCTGAGACTGATCTTTGACGATCCTTTATTCGTCCGGCAAGGCCATGCCATGGTGTCCACCCCTTTGGCGCGCAGCATCATAGAACCAGTGCGTCTGGCACTGCGCGGACTGGAAGTAACGTTAGCCGATGCAGGCAAGTTTGACCCCGTTCTCGCGAATAAGCAATTTAATCTGGCACTACGTGATGTGCTTGAATCGACAGTATTACCGCCGTTACTGAAAAGCATTACCCAACAGGCACCGCAGATCAATGTGGCGGCAATACAGGTGGAAAGAAGAGAGTTAGTCAGCGAATTGGCCGCTGGCACCATCGATCTGGCAATTGATATGCTGCTACCACTGCCAAATCAGATCCGGCGACAGCAAATCGTGCAAGACACCACTGTGGTGGTGGTACGCAAAGATCACCCCGCCGTCAATGGCAAGCTTGATCTCGACACTTACCTGAAGGCCGAGCATATCCTCGCCAGCTCAAGGCGTAAAGGGATGGGCTTGGAAGATTTTGAATTAAGCCGCCTCGGCTTACAGCGTCGCATACGCCTGCGTTGCCAGCATTATTTTGCCGCGTGCCGTGTCGTTAGCCAGACCGACTTGCTATTGACCATGCCAGAGCGTTATGCCCACATAGCTAATGAGCAATTTAACAATCAGGTGTTGCCACTACCGATACCTATGCCATCATGGGATGTGTATTTGTATTGGCATCAGAATGTCGAAAATGACTCTGCCAACCGCTGGTTACGCGAGCAAGTGACACAAGCTTTTCTGAACAAAAACTAGGGAGAGAGAAATTACTTAGGTGTTTTATTTACCGCGTCTGCAATGATCGTTGCAGCGGCAGGCGGATCAGGTAGCAGACAAGCATCGATGATTTGCAGATCATTGTCTTTAGCGAAACTAAGTACAAAATGATAAGCTAAAGGTTCAATTTCGCGCAAAGCTTCATTCACCACAACTGAGCGCACGCCGTTGAGCAACAAGGGACGCACGTAGGGTGAATACAACAAATGCGCATTTCTACCCGCATCAGGGCGAAAACAAGACATCGCACCGCATAGACGCTCAGCCCAATCGCTGGGGCGAAATTGTTTGCCATCACTGGTCAGGCCGTGAATGAAAAACTCGCGCTTCGGTGTCGTATTATTTTTGATGGAATCGGCCATGTGATCGGCGTACTCTGGCTACAAGAAAAAACTAACTTGGCATCTATTATGGTCGGTAAACCTTGCACCAAGCTTTCAAACTACCTGAGTATTATATCTTATAGAAGACTTGATTCAAAAATTGAACGCAGATAAAACTATATCGATGCATTATTGACATTAAAGCCTACCCATTCGTTGACACAAAGTCTGGCGAATTTAACACCGGCTCATACGCAAGTAAAATACAAGCGGAACGAGAAACACGGCAAAGCACAGAACTACGACGATCTTTTCAGCGCTTTTCATCAAAAAACATTCAAAATTACGCTATTCGACACTTGGCAAAACTTGCTGATCAACGAGAAAAGATCGGCTCTGCCGGATCAATTCGACAATTCTATCTGCTGCCGAATGATTGCAGCTGGCTACCGCAGCATGCATTTCTGCTGGAAATGGTGTCAGCACAAAGTCAATGACCGATTGTCCCTCCCCCGCCTGCCCGACGCCGATCTTGACGCGACGAAACTGATCATCCTGAAAAGCCTGGAGAATAGAACGAACACCTCGATGCCCGCCGTCACCACCGCGCAAGCGTGCGCGCACAGCCCCGAAAGGAAGATCTACATCATCGTGAACCAGTATGCATTGACGCGCATCGAAGCCAAAATCTCTGGCGAGTCTGGCCAGCGCAGGGCCAATTTCGTTCATCGGACTCAAAGGCTTGATCAGACACAGCGGTACGCCCTGCAACTCCCCCCGCGCCACCATTGCCAGCTCACCATCAAGCAGCCAATCCTGCCCCAGGCGTTGCGCTAGTATCTCTACTGTGCGATAACCGACGTTGTGCGGGGTATCGACCAGCCGCGCCTGCGGATTTCCCAGTCCGATCACGAACACAGTTGATCGAACTATCTCGGATGCAGAACGAGAGACGGGCATCAATTCGTCAACAACTGCACAGCGGATGTCCGCATCGCCAGAGGCTGCCGGCCCCGAGGGCACAAGCCGAAATTGGCAGGTTTCACAAGAAGACATGCGACCACAGTCCATGCGCCAGCATTGAAGCGCGGCAATACGAGCAATAATCAGGCGCTGCATATGATCAGCTTTGTGTGATCCTTTCAGTAAAACGAGGTCGCCTGAGCGCAAATACGCAGAAAGATAGTGAGCGGCATCGCGCATTGCAGGAAAGAAGTGCAACTCATCGTTGCGATCTCGTTTGGCCCGTAGCGAGGCCGATGCCCGGGGACCGACAAACACGACACAGTCGGCAATCTGCAAGGCCGATTGCCCGATTTCGACGTAACGCCGAGTGGAGTCACCTTGATAGTCTGAGATCGTTCCGATCACAATCACCTTGCGCACAGCACTTGCCTTGCGCATAAAGTCGAAGGCCGGTGCTATCGTTGATAGAGGCGCCTTCCAATCGTCGCGTATAAAGGTGATGCCGTCCACGACAACTGGAGCCATGCGTCCTTCAAACGGTTCCACACTGGCAACCGCCTCAGCCGCCACGGCAAGTGGCACTCCCTGCGCAACTCCGGTCGCCAGCGCCGCCAACACAGCGGGCATCCAATGTGTGCCGCAGAGTTGTGTTTGGACCAGCGCTGACGCACCATTCCATGTGGCAGTAAAAGAAAGGCGCTCAGGCCAAGCTGAATCGATCACGTCACCACGAAGCATGGCATCAGCCGTCAGCCCAAAGGTAACGCAACGCCCGGAAAACTGCGAGCGCATCGCCAGCACCAGAGGATCATCGGCATTCAAGATGGCAACCCCGTCCTGAGGCAACGCCCTGATGAGGCTAGCCTTTTCCTGTGCGATCGCTGCGCGGCTTTTAAACAAAGAGAAGTGATCGGAACCAATATTAGTGACGACGCCAATAGTCGGCCGCACCAGCGCCAATGGCAAGGCCATCATCCCTGGCCCGCCGTGGGCGGAAATCTCGGTAACACAATACGCGTCTGACTTTTTTGTGGACAACAATACGCGTACGATATCCTCAGGATAGTTTAGCGAGCCGGGATTTTTACTGCCTTTAGATAAGTGGCGCGCCAGAATGCTGGCAATCAGATCCTTGGAGGTCGTCTTGCCTGCACTTCCTGTCACACCAACAAACACGGTGGCAGAAAGTCTTTTACGATGCAGGTAAGTGAGCCGATATAGCCCTTGAGTATAGAGATGTCGCAGGCGCCAGACTACGCCATTTTTAAGCTTGGCTAGCGTCATCAGAAACAACTTTTTTCCGAACCCGACTATTTGTCGCGGCATTCAGTTCTCCGTTGATTTTGCACATGATTTTTACGATACGAGATGAAATTTCATGCACTACTTGCGGGTAATCAGCAAGTCAACATAGCACTTCACAGCACAACACCAGAGTGCTCAATTCACTCGAGGACGGTAGGCTTAAGTAGCCATCATCCTTGGCTAAATTGCACCGGTTCATCCAAAGTATCGCCCTGCAATATGTTTTTAGCAAGTAATCTTTTGAATGTTTGTTGATTTTTTTGACCTATTTTTATGTCGACTTGGCGTACTCAGCTATCAGAATACGGATTCGGGTACGCCCATGTCACGTCATCAGTCGCGCGATTAACAGTACACAAATAACAGTACACAAACAACAGTATACGAATAACAACATTATTCTGATGCGGCGCACAGCAATAGCACCTGATCAAATGGTTTCGCACCACGCCATAAAACTTAACTTAGATATAGCACACAGGTACCAGCGATTTTCGCTGATTTGGATAGGGATAAGCGGTTAAAAATTATCATCTTCAACACCAGATACAGCATGACGGAAGCTGAGCTTTTAGCAACGCCTCCCGATTTTAGATTCTTAAGAGAACGAAGTCGTCTAGCATCAGCCCTAAACGTAGAAAAGTCAGATTAAAGCGGAAAGGAAATAGGCGGAATAATAACGTAGAGTGGCATCAAGCTCTGTTTGCCTAGCTGAAATTTGGCAAATCAATTCAATTTAAAATTAGTTACTCATATACCAATTAAATTTTTTAAATCACACCCTGCCAACACGCATATCCCATGCGCCTGCTGGCGGCATCCGGCCTGCAAGCCTTATGGAATATGCGCTTACAGGCAATGCTCAATTTATCTTTTTTAAAACAAGGGAGAGAATTTACTTAAAAAATAGCAATATGGACAAGCTGTTACATCACGGCCATACGAAAAAAAACCAGCAGCAGCAAAAGCAGCATCCACAATAACAGGGCGCGCCATACCAGACCCACCGCACTTTGCAAGGAACGTGGCGATGCTTCCACCCCAGGTTGGCTTTCAAGTTCCAGGCTGTCAATATCGACTGCACTGGCATCGGCAGTCAACAGCACGGCTTTAGTTTCTGGCTCACCGAGTCGGACACCAAGGGCACCGCCGCCAGATGACAAGATAATCCCGACCAACTCATCCGGCCAACGATCTGCGTAATTACGCCAAGAATAAACGGCATCCTCGAAATTACCGACCACCGCAAAAGCAACGGCGGTAAGATGGGCAGGAATCCAGTCTATCCAATAAAAAATCTTAGTGGCATATCGGCCGAACGCTTCATTTTGCATGTGCTCTGGCTCATTCCATTCTCGCGCCAAAAACTCCGCCACACGATACATAACGGCACAGGCTGGTCCGACTGGCATCAAAAACCAAAAAAATACGCCAAATACGTTGCGATGCGAAGCAATCAGTGCTCGCTCGACGGCAATACGTGAAATCTCGCTGACATCCATGGCCGTAGTATCCAAACGGGTCCATTCGGTAAGATACGCTTTGGCAGCAGCTTCATCACCTGAACTGAGGGCTATTTGGATTGAGGTAAAATAATGACTGTAACGGCGAAACCCTAACGTCAAATAAACGATAACAACGTTCCAGACGAATGCCGCGATGGGGCTCAGGTTCACACATAACCAATACACTAATGCAGTTGGAATCGTCAGTGCTCCCACCAATATCCACCAGCCCATACGACCATTTGTAAACTTACCGGCATTGCACCAGCCTTCAATCTTCGCAGCAAAACTCTGCACCTGTAAATAAATCGGATTATCCACCCGCAAAGGTTTCAATTGTTCGATCAGCAAGGCGCAAAGTATAGAAATAAATGTCATGATAAGGTCGGATTCAATCGTTGCCAGCTTGAAATGATTTTGTATGTACGGCAAGTGTAAACTGATTTGATTAGATTATGAAGCCTGTTCAACAGAGTGTTCAACATTACACATAGCTATTGCAATCAAATCTACGCCCGCAAAAAATGAAACAGGTTGCGCAACATGCCTGCGGTAGCCCCCCAAATAAAATGCTGCTGGTAAGGCATAGCGTAAAAGCTACGCGTTCCAGCACCATTGGGCAACTCTAGCGAGCGTCGTTGATGGTTCTGCGGATCCATTAAAAAAGAGAGTGGCACTTCAAATATCGATGCTACTTCAAACGGATCGGCCTTTAATTGAAACGGCGGTTGCAACAGCGATACAACGGGAGTGACATTGTAACCAGTACCGGTGCGATATTGCGGCAATACACCAATCACATCCACATGCTGGCGATCCAGACCGATCTCTTCTTGCGCCTCCCGCAAGGCGGTTTCCACTGCGCTGCTATCGCGCTCTTCAAACCGCCCACCTGGAAAACTGATCTGTCCGGCGTGATCATGCAAGTGTGCCGCCCGGTGCGTCAATAACAAGCTAATTCCTTCATCACGCAGGACCAGAGGAATCAACACTGAAGCTGGCCGGAATGAAATAACCTGCGCCAGCAAATGTTCATCGGCCGTCTCTGGAGTCCACGGAGGCGGGCGACTAAAACGCTGCCGCAACCATTCAGCCGAAAGGTGCGTCAGTGGCACCGCCTCTTCATTTGTTACCGACTGCATCGGCAAATCTTCCGGATTAAATGCCAGCTTCACCCAAATATCCTCATTTTTACTTTTCAATGTAAAAAAGGGACGCCAATGGCATCCCTTTTTTCAACATACCATACCAGCAAATATTACGCTGCTTTTGGGGTTGCTGTCTTGCGGGTTGGCAATTTTTCTTTAATACGAGCAGATTTACCTGAACGTTCACGCAAATAGTACAACTTAGCGCGACGAACATCACCACGACGCTTAACTTCGATACCAGCGATCAGCGGAGAATACAATTGGAATGTACGCTCAACGCCTTCACCAGATGAAATTTTACGAACGATGAAGTTTGAATTCAAACCACGGTTACGACGAGAAATAACAACGCCTTCGTAAGCCTGAGTACGCTTGCGTGTACCCTCGACTACGTTAACGCTAACAATTACCGTGTCGCCAGGTGCGAAATCAGGGATTTTTTTGTCGAGGCGAGCAATTTCTTCTGCCTCTAAAATTTGGATCAGATCCATTTTTATTACTCCGAATACCATCGTGCTGACGCCAATAAAGTAAGGCTCAGTAGAGGATGGGGTTAAACATGCGAACCGAAGTTCGCTCTTTTTCTATCAAGCCATAGGCCTGACAGTTACTACAAATCTCAAATACTTTACAAACCGCTTAAGAACTTTTCATCCGTCTTGCTGAGCAAACCTGCCGCCCGCGCCAAGGCGATCAGATCCGGACGTTTTTGCAGACTGGCTTGCAGGGATTGGTGACGCCGCCATTTTTCAATTTCAGCGTGATTTCCACCCATTAATACGGCCGGCACAACTTGCTCTTCAAATACATCAGGGCGCGTGTAATGCGGACAATCCAACAAACCATTCACAAAACTATCCTGCACTGCAGAAGCATCATCATGTAACACGCCGGGTAACTGACGTATAACAGAATCCATCAAAGCCATGGCCGGCAATTCACCGCCCGACAAGACAAAATCGCCAAGGCTGATTTCTTCATCGACATAGTGATCAAGCAAGCGTTGATCCACGGCTTCGTAACGACCACACAGCAAAACCACACCAGACAATTTGGATAAATCCATCACGCGCTGATGTGTTAAAGGACGACCTTGCGGTGACATATAAATCACACGTGGAGATCCCTGCCCGAGCAAAACCTGACGTTCTTTAGCGGAATGAATTGCCGACTGCAAAGGCTTCGCCAGCATCACCATACCAGGACCGCCACCATACGGCCTGTCATCCACAGTACGATGCCTGTCCGTGGTGAAATCACGTGGATTCCACAAAGCCAGTTCGCATTTATTCTGTTCAAACGCACGCCGTGTAACGCCTGACTGCGTTATTGCAGTAAACATTTCAGGGAACAGTGTTATGACATCAAACTGCATCTTGCAGACTTTCTGATCTCATAAAACAAGCTCCGTGAAGCAATTTTCCAACAAGGCCACTAATAATCCAAGCCCCAATCGACCGTAATCTTGCGCGTGCCCTGATCTACTTCCTTGACGAAACTATCAACAAAGGGAATCAGGCGCTCGTGCTTACTCAGTTCACTTTCGGGAACCTCGGCAGCAGCAACACGTAAAATAGGATGCGCACCGTTATCCATCAAATCCCTGACCAAGCCAAGGCTTTCACCTTGCAGATTTTCGACTGACAGACCGATCAAATCTAACCAGTAGAATTCACCGTCGGGCAGGGCCGGAAAGTGACTACGAGAAATTTTTACCGTGGTACCTTTAAGGGCTTCAGCCGCATTTCGGTCAGCCACACCAACCAACCTTGCCACTACATCTTCGCCGTGAATTTTACATTCCATGCGATCAACATCGTGCACTTCAGATTGTTGAGGGCTTTCCAGCCACCAAGTTTTAGCAGATAACAATGCATCTGCGGTTGAAGAGTAAGGACGTATCTTTACCCAACCTTGAAGACCAAATGCTCCCGAGATATAGCCGACTAAGACCAAATCTTCAGGAGCACCTGTTTTAGCTAACACACCAGTTACCATTTCAGCTAAATTTGCAGACAAGCTATTAAGCCGCTGCTTTGCCAGACTGAGCAACCAAACGGGCAACTGCTGGCGACAATTGTGCGCCTACACCTTGCCAGTATGCCAGGCGATCAGCTGCGACACGTACTGTCTCAGCATTGCCAGTTGCTACCGGATTGTAAAAACCGATACGCTCGATGAAACGGCCATCACGACGATTGCGTGAATCAGTTGCAACGATATTGTAGAAAGGGCGCTTTTTTGCACCACCACGAGCTAAACGAATAACGACCATAATATTTCCAAAAAATGTCTAAAGACGGAAAAAGCCGTAAATTATAGCGCGTTCCAGATGACATTCGCAAGAACTATCATCCTTCATATCGCAGATTCGATACATCTGCGTATGATTTTTAGCATACAACAAATTATAAGTCAGCTAAGTCCATCAAAAACCCAGCTAAAATAACCCAGGAAAATTAAATCACGCAAAACCAAATGAAGAAAATCATTTTTTAGCGGCATCAGATTTAATACTTTGATATTGGCACCACAATTCCGATAAAATTTGTCTTCACTCAGCTATGATTGCTTCTTTTTATTCGCCACCTTAAGCATTTAAATGACAAAAAAACATAAAAATAAGGCTATTACCACTTTTCTTGCATCAACACTTGGGAGCGTAGGCCTGCATCGCTTTTATCTAGCCGGGCGTAGCGACCAATGGGGCTGGCTGCACCTGATCAGCTTGCCGATTTCCCTGCTACTGACAAAGTTGTTCTTTAACCTGCCCCTGTTGGTCACTATGAGTCCGCTCGTGCTGTCATTTTTGGCGGGGCTAATGGAAGCTCTAGTTTTAGGACTAAAATCAGATGAAAAATGGGATGCCATATACAACCCAGAATCAGGACAAAAAAGCGACTCAACCTGGCCCCTGGCACTTAATCTGGTATTAGCCTTAGGCATAGGAGCAATGACTCTGATCGCTGTTCTGGCACGCAGTTTTGACTTACTCTATACCGGTGGCGCTTATGGCTGACGCTACCTGTATTTAAATAAAAAATGGCGCGAGAGGTAAATTTACCCCTCGCGCCATTTTTATTTAACAGCAACTTTTATTAAAACTGATTAGAACTGATCTTCAGTCAAAGCCAATACACCTGCACTTCCATCTACAATAGAAGAACGCAAACCTTGTGCTGCGGACAAAATATGATCCGCAAAGAAACGCGCAGTCGCAATCTTCGCCTTGTAGAAACTAGCATCGCCCTCACCCGCTTGCAACTTCTGCTCTGCAATCAATGCCGCCCGCGCCATTTGCCAACCACCCAGCACGATACCAGCCAGCTTCAAATAAGGCACGCTACCGGCGAACACGCCTTTGATGTCGCTCTTAAAATTAGTCACCACAAAATTAACAACATCGTCCATCGCAGCAGAACCTGCCGCCAGCTGCCGTGCTATCGCCTGCAAATCAACGGACGAACTGGCTGCCAATTCGACCTCAGTTGCGCGCACATGTACAATCAAGGCCTTTGCCGTAGCACCACCATCACGCGAGGTTTTACGTCCGACCAAATCATTCGCCTGAATCGCTGTCGTGCCTTCGTAAATCGTCAAAATTTTTGCATCGCGATAATGTTGCGCCGCGCCAGTTTCTTCGATAAAACCCATACCGCCATGCACTTGCACGCCAGTAGAAGTGACATCCAAAGACATCTCGGTTGACCAACCCTTAACGATCGGTACCAGGTACTCGTAACAAGCATGATTAGATTTGCGGATTGCCTCATCGGCATGGTGATGAGCAACGTCACTCATCGCCGCTGCAACATAAGCCAAAGCACGCGCACCTTCAGTTTGCGCACGCATGGACATCAGCATACGACGCACGTCAGGGTGATGAATAATTGTGACAGGGCCGGCAGAACCAGCCAGGTCGCGTGACTGCACACGGTCTTTGGCGTAATGCACCGCCTTTTGATACGCCCGCTCCGCCACACCCACACCCTGCATGCCAACACCAAAACGCGCCGCGTTCATCATGATAAACATGTATTCCAGTCCGCGATTTTCTGCACCAACCAAAGTGCCGATGGCACCACCATGATCGCCGAATTGCAATACTGCAGTCGGGCTAGCCTTGATCCCCAGCTTATGCTCAATGGAGACGCAATGGGCATCATTGCGCTCGCCCAGTGTGCCATCGGCATTCACCATGAATTTTGGCACGATGAACAGGGAAATGCCTTTCACACCCTCAGGTGCATCCGGAGTACGCGCCAACACTAAATGGACGATATTTTCGGCCATATCGTGCTCACCGTAAGTGATGAAAATCTTCGTACCGAATACCTTGTAAGTGCCATCACCCTGCGGCACCGCGCGGGTACGTACCGCAGCCAAATCTGAGCCCGCTTGCGGCTCGGTCAAATTCATTGTGCCAGTCCATTTACCAGAAATCAGTTTCTCCAAATAGATCGCTTTTTGCGCATCGGTACCGGCAGTCAGCAAAGCTTCAATCGCGCCATCACTCAGCAACGGGCACAAGGCAAAAGAAATACTCGCTGAGTTCAACATCTCTATACAAGGCGTCGCTACCAGCTTAGGCAAGCCCTGCCCGCCAAATTCAGTAGGATGTTGCACTCCTTGCCAGCCAGCCTCACCAAACATCTTAAAAGCTTCTTTAAAACCCTTAGTGGTAAAGACCTGACCGTCTTTCCAGTAACTAGGGGCCTGATCACCAGTCCAGTTCAGTGGCGCCACCACTTCTCCGGTAAATTTTGCATTTTCTTCCAGTACGGCTTCTACTGTTTCTGGCGTGGCATCTTCACAACCAGGCAAGGCATTCACTGCAACCAGACCAGCCAATTCGTTCATCACGAACAGCATGTCTTTCAAAGGGGCGACGTAACTCATTTTTTACTCCAAAAAAATATGGACAGGATGGACAGGATCATGTCAGAACCACAGAAAATCTTCTGTCAGTTACACGACAAACCTGCCTATCCCGTCCAATTTAGTTCTTAAGTGTTGCAAAGCAAGCGCAAACGCCTACCCGACATTCAACTAATTCAATTAACCCAGTTCAGCGATCAATTGCGGCACAATCTCAAACAAATCACCAACGATGCCATAATCAGCAACGGAGAAGATCGGCGCCTCAGGATCTTTGTTGATCGCCACGATGGTTTTGGAGTCTTTCATACCAGCCAGATGCTGAATGGCGCCGGAAATACCTACCGCGATGTACAACTGAGGCGCAACAATCTTACCTGTCTGACCAACTTGCCAGTCATTTGGCACATAACCGGCATCAACCGCAGCGCGGGATGCACCCATGGCTGCACCGAGCTTATCAGCCAAAGGCTCAAGCAATTTGAATGCTTCGCCAGAGCCCATACCGCGACCACCGGAAACAATCACTTTAGCTGCGGTCAACTCTGGGCGATCCGATTTAGCCACTTCGCGTGACACAAAAACAGATTTGCCAGAATCAGCAACGGCAGCAATATTTTCGACCGCAGCAGAACCACCGTTTACGGCAGCGTCAAAACCCGTACTGCGCACGGTAATGACTTTGATTGCATCGGCGGACTGGACTGTTGCAATCGCATTACCTGCGTAAATCGGGCGCTCAAAAGTATCTGGCGCATCCACTTTGGTGATTTCAGAGATTTGCGAGACATCCAACTTAGCTGCTACGCGCGGCAGAATGTTTTTACCATAAGCCGTTGCTGGCGCCAAAATGTGACTGTAGGCTGCAGAAATTGCCAGAACTTGCTCAGCAATATTTTCAGCCAGGCCATCAGCAAAATGTGCCGCTTCAGCCAGCAATACTTTGCTAACGCCAGCGATTTGGGATGCAGCTTGCGCAACTGCTGCCGCATTGTGACCGGCAACCAATACATGAACATCGCCGCCGCATTGAATCGCAGCAGTAATAGTATTGAGTGTGCTGCCTTTGAGGCTAGCGTTATCATGTTCAGCGATGACGAGTGTAGTCATGATGTTTTCCACTTAGTACGGGGCAAAAATTGCAATTTTCACCCCTTGATTATTCTTAAAATAGGTCGCTTCGGTGATAAATTTAACTGATGACTTTAGCTTCGTTGCGGAGCTTGGCCACCAAGGTCGCCACATCAGGCACCTTGATACCAGCAGAACGCTTAGCTGGCTCAACAACTTTCAGTGTCTTAACGCGAGATGCGACATCCACACCCAAATCAGCCGGCTTGACGTTGTCTAATTGTTTTTTCTTCGCCTTCATGATGTTCGGCAAAGTCACATAGCGCGGCTCATTCAAACGCAAATCGGTAGTAACAATGGCTGGCAAAGTCAGGCTCAAAGTTTCCAGACCGCCATCCACTTCGCGCGTCACAATTGCTTTACCATCGGCAATACTAACCTTAGAAGCGAACGTAGCTTGCGGCCAGCCCAACAAGGCAGCCAGCATTTGGCCAGTCTGATTGCAATCATCATCAATTGCTTGCTTGCCGAGGATAATCAACTGAGGTTGCTCTTTATCGGCCAATGCCTTGAGCAATTTCGCTACCGCCAGAGGTTGTAATTCAGCATCAGTTTCAACCAAAATACCACGATCAGCGCCGATTGCCATTGCGGTACGCAAAGTTTCCTGACATTGTGCAACGCCGCAAGAAACGGCAATCACTTCAGTCACTACACCAGCCTCTTTCAGGCGCATAGCTTCTTCAATAGCGATTTCGTCGAAAGGATTCATCGACATTTTGACGTTGGCGATATCAACGCCAGTGCCATCGGATTTGACGCGGACTTTGACGTTATAGTCGACCACACGTTTGACTGGTACCAAGACTTTCATAGTTCTGCCTTTACTGAGCTGATTTTTATACAGAGATGACGACGATGATGATAATGTAATACTACTAAGATTGCTAATTGACGTAAACGTAAACCGGATTAATTATAAAACGAAATCGTCAACTCGTCCCACAATTTAGCACGATCGTTCTTTTAACACCATATTGATAGTAGAGCAGTAAATCTAATATAGAGTTAAAACAACATCTTTTAGTGTTGAAAAAGTTTTACTATCCATAAAAAAACCCTCAAAGATTCTTTGAGGGTTTTTTTATGGAATTGAGCTACCAGCAGATCATATATTCACACCAGCGAATATTTGAGTACCTACTTGCGCTTAATAAAATATTCATACTCTTTACTATTTTCCAGATGCGACAACAACTCATTCCCAGTTTGTTTTGAGAATGCTTTGAAATCACGAACCGAGCCGGGATCAGTGGCGATCACGTGCAGCACTTCACCCGTGATCATATCGGCCAATGCCTTCTTCGTTTTTAAAATCGGAAGAGGGCAATTCAGTCCGCGCGCGTCCAACTCTTTATTGAATTGCATGATTTTTCCAGTAATGAGAAAAATAGGGTAAACGAATTCGAAAAACTACATAGAAATGATTCTACCGGAAAAAATCGCTGGGATGGTGCGTTGCAACAAATTAAAATATATTAGTAAAATATTGTCAACAATTCCGCATCAATTTAGTGAAAATCTGTCGCTTTTTTGCTATCAAGTTGCATTCCACTCCGAATAACCCGGATCGAGACCTTGTGAACGCATCCAGTCTGCCATTGCATGGCCAGTGCCCGCATTCCACGGTCGCAATTTTTCTGGCGTTATTAACGCTAAACTCTAGCAACTCTTCAGACAAGCGTATTTCACCAGATGCTTTCACATGGTAGGCAATGATGACTTCATTTTTTTTCATGAATTCGTACACACCTATCAGAGTAATTTGCTCCGCATCAAGATTCGTTTCTTCTTTTAACTCACGTGCGATGCCCTGCTCCGGGGTTTCATCACGCTCCATAAAACCAGTAATGAGAGCAAAAGTCTTTTCAGGCCAGGCAGCATTGCGTGCCAGCAATATCCTACCTTCGACTTCGACCAAGGCGGCGAGTACCGGCAAGGGATTATCCCAATGCGTCCAATGACCATCAGGGCAAGCCAGCCGAATTTTATTGGATTCCTGCGCATCTTGACGTGGTATCAGCACGGCTGCACAGATTGGACAAAACTTAAACTCCGTCATGGGATTGCCTTCAGAACCAGCGGTTGCAGAAGATGCGAACCGCCGGACCGGCCACCACTCCAGCAATGAAAGCCATCAAGCAGCTGTCATTCGCATCGAATCTCTTCATCTGCTCCTGCCACATGTCGAGGGCAGGATGTGGCAGGAGCAAAGTGTCAGAAAAAATATTGCTACTGGCATACATCGGCCGTATCTGAAGGGCGTCGGCAAGTTCGGCCGAGGTATTAAGATCATAAGCACCTCAATAGCAGGAAGTATCAGCCTTGACTACAGACGGTCACTCAGCCAGCTCGGTACATCGGCCAATGCTTTTAACAAACCGGCAGGATCAGTACCGCCAGCTTGTGCGATGTCCGGGCGACCGCCGCCTTTACCGCCAACCTGTTGCGCGACAAAATTCACCAGATCACCCGCTTTAACTTTAGCAGTACAGTCAGCGCTGACAGCCGCAGCCAGACTAACCTTACCATCCTGGACCGAGGCGAGCACGATCACCGCTGTTTTCAACTGATCCTTGAGACGGACCACAGTATCGCGTAAGGCAGTAGCATCAGCGCCATCAAGCGTTGCAGCCAGAACCTGGACACCTTTAATATTCAATGCCTGCGCGACCAAAGCATCGCCCTGATTTGCCGCCAATTTGGATTTTAACGCCGCCAGTTCTTTCTCCAGCGACTTCATATTATCTTGCCATTGCGCGATACGCTGGGTCAGTTCTTCTGGCTGCGCTTTGAGTGCTGCAGCCGCTTCGTTGACGCGGCTATCCAAGTCTTGTACCAGGCTCAGGGCAACTTCACCCGTCACGGCCTCAACCCGACGGATACCAGCCGCGATACCGCCTTCCGCGACGATTTTAAACAAGCCGATATCACCCGTGCGGGCAACATGCGTCCCACCACAGAGTTCACGCGAACTGCCGATATCGAGTACGCGCACTTCATCGCCATATTTTTCGCCGAACAAAGCCATCGCGCCATGCTTGACGGCGTCATCAAAAGACATCACCTGCGCCTGCGCAGCCACATTGGCTAAAATTTCGCGATTGACGATGAGTTCAACTTGACGAATTTCATCTTTAGTCATTGGTGCGTTGTGACTAAAATCGAAACGCGTCTTATCAACATCGACCAAAGAACCTTTTTGTGCGACATGCGCACCCAAGACTTCACGCAGCGCTTTGTGCATCAGGTGGGTCGCCGAGTGATTGCGCACGGTTTGTGCACGCACCGCGGTCGCCACTTGCGCCGAAATTTTTTGCCCGACTTCCAGCACGCCCGATGTCAAGACACCGTGATGACCGAACACATCAGCTTGAATTTTTTGCGTATCCGCGACATCAAACACTACGCCGACGCTGTTTTTCAATACGCCAGAATCGCCACACTGACCACCAGATTCGGCATAGAAAGGCGTGACGTCGAGCACCACAATCGCGGATTGTCCGGCACTAATCTGTTGAACCGCGCTGCCATCGACGTATAAAGCGATGACTTTGCTGTCATGGCTCAGTTGCTCGTAACCGACAAACTGCGTCTTGTCGCCACTGTACTCAATGGCAGTTGCCATCTTAAATTTACCAGCGGCGCGGGCGGTCTGTTTTTGATGCGCCATAGCGGCATTAAAACCGACTTCGTCCAGCACCACATTGCGCTCGCGGCAAATGTCTGCCGTCAGATCAAGCGGAAAACCAAAGGTGTCATACAAAGTAAACGCGGTGTTGCCATCCAGATTTTTACTGTCTTTGGCCAGCGCCGCTTCCAAGATCTTCATGCCGTGTTCCAGCGTTTCGCCAAAACGCTCTTCTTCTTGCTTGAGCACTTGCGCGACACGGTCGCCGATCTCAGCCAGCTCTGGGTAGGCTACGCCCATTTCCTGCACCAGATCGGCTACCAGTTTGTAGAAAAATGGTTTGGTTTGCCCCAGTTTATGACCATGGCGTAAGGCGCGGCGGGTAATGCGGCGCAACACATAACCACGGCCTTCGTTACCTGGAATAATGCCGTCAACAATCAGAAAAGCGGCACAACGAATATGATCGGCAATGACTTTGAGGGAATTATTAGTCAGATCGCGGCAATTGGTTTCACGCGCTGCGGCTTTGATCAGGCTTTGGAAAATATCGATTTCGTAGTTGGAATGCACGTGTTGCAACACTGCCGCAATCCGCTCCAGGCCCATGCCGGTATCGACGCAAGGCTTTGGCAACGGATGCAACACACCCTGCTCATCCTTATTGAACTGCATGAACACCAGATTCCAGATTTCAATAAAACGGTCACCGTTTTCGTCAGGAGAACCCGGAGGGCCGCCCCAGATATCGGCACCGTGATCATAAAAAATTTCGCTGCACGGACCGCAAGGACCGGTATCAGCCATCTGCCAGAAATTATCTGATGCGTAACGCGCGCCCTTGTTGTCGCCGATACGGATAATGCGTTCGGCTGGCACACCGATTTCGTTTTGCCAGATCGCATAGGCTTCATCATCTTCCTGATACACGGTGACGGTCAGCTTATCTTTCGGCAAGCCATACACACCCGTGAGCAATTCCCAGGCAAAATGAATCGCGTCACGTTTAAAATAATCACCGAACGAGAAATTACCCAGCATCTCGAAAAACGTATGATGGCGTGCTGTATAGCCGACGTTTTCCAAATCATTATGCTTGCCGCCCGCACGCACGCAACGTTGCGAGGTAGTGGCGCGGCTGTAATTACGTTTATCCTGTCCCAGAAACACATCTTTGAACTGCACCATGCCAGAGTTGGTGAACAACAGAGTAGGGTCATTACCTGGAATCAGGCTGGATGAACGGACGATGTGATGTCCCTTTGATTCAAAAAATTTGAGGAATTTATCGCGGATTTCTGACGAGTTCATAGTTATTTTAAGGGCAAAAGCCGTGCAAAAAGTGAGTTTAGCTCTTGATTATACGTGATAACTTCCTGTATTTTGTTGCACAAAAAGCTCAGTTCGCCTGACGTGCCCTGTCAGGCGAACTGAGTGAAGAGCTACTTTGAAAAATCCTGTAACGTCCGTGCGCAGCAGATCGTCGATACCGACAAAATTAACTGAGTAAAAATTTTCCAGCACCGATGCCAGTGCTTTTTAAAAATTGGCAGAAATCAGATCAATTCTATCGGTACAAAAAGCATCCACACCCCAAGCGCAAATTTCTGCTGCCCGTTCTGGCGTGTTCACGGTATAGCAAAATAAACCATAACCTGCCGCTTTGATTTGCTGCGCCAGGCTGGCGGTCAGGTGTCTTTGATTAGTATGCAGCGCCACGGCATCAAGCTGCTGCAAAGCATCGCGCCAATTTGCCGGTATCTGGTCAATCAAATAAGCACGCGGGATCTCTGGGGCTTCTTCTTTTGCACGCATTAGGGCGGTAAAAGAAAATGAAGAAAATAGCGGCAGCATTTCACCCTGAGCGTGCAATTCTCTGCTGACATGCGCTACCACTCGCCCAGTTTCCTCTTCATAGCCAGGGACAGGTTTGATTTCGACATTCATCCAGATACCATGTTGCTGGCAAAAACGCACCGCTTGCGCATAGCTAGGCACACGCGCTCCCGCATACGAAGGCGAGAACCAGCTGCCCGCATCCATCTGCAACAATTCTGCGGCTAGCGTCGTGGCGACACCGCCCTCACCTGCCACTGTGCGGCCAAATAAGGGGTCATGCATCAGTACCGGAATGCCATCCTGGGACAGCATCACATCAAACTCGACCGCATGATAACCGTGATCAAGGCCACATTGCATCGCGGCCAGGGTGTTTTCCGGAGCGAGGCTGCCGCCGCCGCGATGCGCAATCACTTTCGGATAAGGCCACATAAGTTCCCCCCTCAATCAGTAATGCCGTTCAGTTAGCAGGTTTTCGCACAACGCGAACGGCATAGCGGTTTGGTCTTGCCTTGACGGCCCGGTCGTATTTTCGACCGGGCCGTTCGTCATTGAGGAGGCTAACCAGCCTTTCACGCAGATGCTTCAT
>NZ_JAUSFI010000091.1 GCF_030651495.1 Undibacterium sp. | reverse complement strand
CGCGCCTGAGCAAATCTGTATCACCTATACACGGCATTGGATAGAAGACAGACCTTCGAGATATTTTTCAATCTTGAGAATTGCATTGGTAGAATGCAAAGGTCTTGCGGTACCGCTTTTCACGGAAATTGAAGACTGGATGAAAAATGCCATTCAAACCCGAGAGCTACGTTGCGAGCCACCTTAAAGAAATTTGCGTTGCCATGTTATGGAGACAGGTGGCGATGGTATGCAGCAAACCTGTTTCCCTAAAACAAAGTTAGGTGTCGCAATGGCTACGACTGCAAAAGTTCTTCTCTTCGATATGAATGTTCGCCTCAAAATGCAGGAGGAGGGAATTACATCGCCGCCACAATCAATCAAAGATGTAACTAGGCAGCTGGTGTCCGAGCTGAAAGCTCTGGTGCCTGAAGAGGTGATTGATGTTGTTGTGGTTAGCGAGGCACCCCTTCACGCTCGCTATATCAGGGCAAAAACAGGTCAAGTTTTGGCAGAGATTCATGGGCAAAACACCTAACCCTTCGGTCAAGCGGGACTGCGGAACCGGCGTTGCTGGTTTCTTCAGTCGTCTGCGCGTCGCAGCCCCTTACCTTCAACGTGAGCTGTAACAAAAATATGAAATTCTTATTAATAATATTGATGACTTTTGGAGTTTCGATTATGGCGTGGTCCGAAGATACATGGTCTGTAGGTGAAGCAAAAATAAAAGGCAATCCGGTTGTCTACAAATTTATTAATGAATTTCCAGATGAAGTAACTCGCCACCGATTGCCCTGGCTTACTGTTGTCTCATGGAAGTACGATGGCTCAAGTAATAATGGGATGCCGCCGAAAGAAATCAACGAATCAATGATTAAGCTTGAGGACGGTTTAGAAACAATCGAAGATAAAGATAACCAACACATAGATGTGTATTCTGCTACAGGAAATAATCTTAAAGAGTTTGTTTTCTACATTTCAGATCGTGAACAGTTTATGAGCAACTTCAATAAAGCATTAAAGGGGCATCCCGCCTATCCAATTGAAGTGAATTTTTATGAAGATAAAGAATGGAGTGAATTAAATAAATTACCAAATGACTTTGGTGTCACAGCTAACAAACGCGTCAATTAGCCCGCGTAGGGCGCAATACATTGCGCCGCATGGAATCGTTCCGCGCCCGGGCGTTTCGCTTCCCGATTAACTTCCGGATGCCGAAACGCCGGGCCTGATGAGGCAAATATCAAAGCGAGGCAGGCCCGTCACGCACCATCCATGCGGCCTGCAGGCATGATGCCTTGGTAAGGCGCATGGATGTTGCGTGTCGGGCCTGCCTTGTTTTATTTCTTAAGCGTCGAGTTCCTTTTGCTGCACGATGATGCGTGAGACCAGGCCGTATTCTTTTGCTTCTTCTGCCGTCATCCAGTAATCGCGTTCGATATCGCTGGTGACTTTCTCTAAAGTCTGGCCGGATTCTCTGGCGATCAGGGCGGCGATGCGTTCGCGGATCTTGACGATCTCGCGTGCCTGGATTGCGATGTCGGTGGCCTGGCCGCCTGCGCCGCCGCTAGGCTGGTGGATCAGGAAACGGGTGTTCGGCAGGCAGACGCGGCGCTCTTTCGGCACCGACAAGAACACGTTGACTGCAGCACTGCCGACCCAGCCGGTGCCGACCACCCGCACCGGTGCATCGATAAAACGAATGATGTCGTGGATGACATCGCCCGATTCGACATGGCCGCCGGGGGACGAGACC
>NZ_JAUSFI010000081.1 GCF_030651495.1 Undibacterium sp. | reverse complement strand
GCATTAAGCCGCCTGCACATATAAAAGCGATCCTGAAAGCATTTATAATCTAGGGTTTTGGTAGCTGCTTATAGTGCAAATAGTCAGGTTAATATGAAGGTATTTCGCGGACTCCCGAATGCTGCTGCGCGTGCGCCTTGCGCGCTGGCGATCGGCAATTTTGACGGCGTGCATCTCGGACATCAGGTTTTACTGTCCAGATTGCGCGATGCCGCCACACGTCTTGATCTGGATGCGGCGGTGATGACTTTTGAACCACACCCCCGCACCTACTTTGCCCAATTGACGGGCGATTTATCCAAAGCGCCGACCCGCATCGCCAATCTGCGCGACAATCTGGATTCGCTGAATCTGGCTGGCGTAGACCGGGTCATCGTCGAGCATTTCAATGCGCATTTCGCCTCACTGAGCCCGCAAGACTTTATACAAAAAGTCTTGGTCGAGGGCTTGCATGTGAAGTGGCTGATGGTCGGTGAAGATTTTCGCTACGGTGCCAAGCGCGCGGGCGATATCGCCATGCTGATCGCTGCCGGCAAAGAATACGATTTTGAAGTCGAAACGCTGGCATCGGTACAGGATAAGGGCGTGCGCATTTCCTCGTCTGCCGTCAGGGCCGCCATTGCTGCTGGGGATTTTGCCGAGGCAAAAAATCTACTCGGGCGCAGTTATCGCATCTCCGGCCACGTGGTACATGGCCAAAAGCTGGGCCGCACGTTGGGTTTTCCGACCTTAAATTTACGCATCGCGCATCACCGCCCCGCCCTGCAAGGTATTTTTATCGTGCAGGTACACGGCCTGGCCGAGCAACCGCTGGCAGCCGTCGCCAGCCTGGGGGTACGGCCCACAGTCGATGACAGCGGTCGCGTCTTATTGGAAACCCATGTCTTTGATTACAGCGGCAATGCATACGGCAAAGTGGTACAGATAGAATTTCTGCAAAAATTGCGCGATGAAGAAAAATACATCGACTTGCCGACGCTGACCGCGGCCATAGAGCGCGATGCCGAGCAGGCCAGAGCCTATTTCCGCAACCGCGCCAATGCCGCCATCGCAGCGACCGACCGAATTTAAAGAGAAGCTCGGCACTTTCGTAGAACTTCGCAGAACATCGCTTACTCCCTATTATTCATTTAAAAACATTACAAAAATCATGTCTAACGAAAAATCGGCTAAAGTCGCCAGCAAGTATCCGGTCAACATGACCGAGACCCCATTTCCCATGCGCGGCGATCTGGCCAAGCGCGAACCTAAATGGGTCAAGGAATGGCAAGACAAAAAGATCTATCAGCGCATTCGCAAAGCCTCGGCCAAGCGGCCTAAATTTATCCTGCACGATGGCCCGCCGTACGCCAATGGCGATATCCACATCGGTCACGCGGTCAACAAGATCCTGAAAGACATGATCGTCAAAGCGCGCAATATGGCGGGCTTTGACGCGCAATACGTACCGGGCTGGGATTGCCACGGTATGCCGATCGAGATCCAGATCGAAAAACTGTACGGCAAAAACCTGCCGGTGGCCGAAGTGCAAGCCAAGGCACGCGCGTATGCCAATGAGCAGATCGAGCGCCAGAAGGCTGACTTTATCCGCCTCGGCGTGCTAGGCGAATGGGATAACCCATACAAAACCATGAACTTCGGCAACGAAGCCGACGAGATCCGCGCGCTCGGGCAATTGCTTGAAAAAGGCTATGTCTATCGCGGCTTAAAACCGGTCAACTGGTGTTTTGATTGCGGCTCGGCCTTGGCGGAAGCCGAAGTTGAATACGAAAACAAACGCGATCCATCGATCGATGTCGGCTTCCCGTTTGCCGAATTCGACAAACTCGCGGCCGCGTTTAAATTAGATAAGCTGCCTTTGGACAAGGGCTATTGCGTCATCTGGACCACCACGCCCTGGACGATCCCGTCCAATCAGGCGCTGAACATGCATCCTGAGTTCACCTATGCGCTGGTGCAAACCGTGCGCGATGGTGCGCCGCTGATGCTGATCCTGGCGCAAGACCTGGTCGAAGCGAGCCTGGCCAATTACGGACTCGAAGGCACGGTCATTGCCACCTGTCTCGGCACCGATTTATCTGGAATCAAATTCAAGCATCCGCTGGCCGAGATGGATGCGGGCTACGACCGTTTTTCACCGGTCTATCTGGGTGATTACGTGACACTGGAAAGCGGTACCGGTATCGTCCACTCCGCCCCGGCTTACGGTATCGAAGATTACAAATCGTGCAAAGCGCATGGCATGAGCGATGACGCGATCATCAGCCCGGTCATGGGCGATGGCCGCTTTGCCTCATGGTTGCCGTTCTTCGCTGGCATGACGATCTGGGAAGCCTCCAAGCCGATCTGCGACAAGCTCAGGGAAGCCGGCGCGCTGTTTTCATTCAAGATGTTTGAGCATAGCTACATGCATTGCTGGAGACATAAAACGCCGATCATCTATCGCGCCACCTCGCAATGGTTCGCCAGCATGGACAATACGCCCAAAGACGGTGGTGCCAGCCTGCGCGAAACCGCGCTCAAAGCGATCGACGAAACCGCCTTCTTCCCGGCCTGGGGACAAGCGCGCTTGCACGGCATGATCGCGAATCGTCCGGACTGGACTTTATCGCGCCAGCGCCAATGGGGCGTGCCTATGGCTTTCTTCTTGCATAAAGAAACCGGCCAACTCCATCCACGCACCCCGGAACTGCTGGAGCAAATCGCCCAGCGCGTCCAAGAATCGGGCATCGAAGCCTGGCAAAAACTCGAGATCGCCGAATTGCTCGGTGACGAAGCGCCCATGTATGTCAAGAACCGCGACACGCTCGATGTCTGGTTTGATTCTGGCACCACGCACAAAACCGTCTTGCGCGGCTCACATCAAGAGCAATCGCACTTCCCTGCCGACCTGTATCTGGAAGGATCGGACCAGCATCGCGGCTGGTTCCACTCTTCTTTATTGACAGCGTCGATGCTGGATGGCCGCGCCCCGTACAAAGCCTTGCTGACGCACGGTTTTGTGGTGGATGGCGAGGGCAAGAAAATGTCCAAGTCGCTGGGCAACACGCTGGCACCACAAAAAATATTTGAAACCCTGGGCGCCGACATCCTGCGTTTATGGGTTGCCTCGAGCGACTATTCGGGCGAGATCACGATCTCCGATGAGATCTTGAAGCGCGTGACAGAATCGTATCGCCGCATTCGCAATACCTTGCGCTTCTTGCTGGCAAACACCTCCGATTTTGATATCGCCAAAGACGCCGTGCCTGTCGCCGAACTGCTAGAGATCGACCGCTACGCGATCGCCAATATGGCCGCCTTGCAAAGCGATATCCTGGCGCACTACCAGCAGTTTGAATTCCATCCGGTGATTGCCAAATTGCAGTCTTTCTGCTCGGAAGATCTGGGCGGTTTTTATCTGGATATCCTGAAAGACCGCCTGTACACCAGCGGCACCACCTCTACTGCGCGGCGTTCGGCACAAACCGCGATCTGGCATATCACGCAAAGCCTGCTGCGCCTGATGGCACCGACCTTGTCCTTCACGGCCGAAGAAGCCTGGGTCACTTTCGCCAGCAAACAGGCGTTTGCCGACAGCGACGAAACCATTTTCACGCAACTGTTTTACCAGCTGCCTGAGATCGCCGACGCTGCCGCCTTGCTTGAAAAATTTGCCACGCTGCGCAGCATCCGCACTGACGTCACCAAGCAACTGGAAGAAGTGCGCGTAGGCGGCGGTATCGGCTCGTCCTTGCAGGCAGAAGTGCTGATCAAGGCAAGTGCCGCCAAATATGCGGTGCTCAATAGTTTTGGCGACGAT
The DNA here is from genome assembly GCF_030651495.1 of Undibacterium sp. Classification (GTDB taxonomy): domain Bacteria; phylum Pseudomonadota; class Gammaproteobacteria; order Burkholderiales; family Burkholderiaceae_D; genus Undibacterium. The sequence continues at coordinate 31,275 of NZ_JAUSFI010000081.1, read as the reverse complement.
CTGAAGTTTGCCCTGATCACGTCTGCCGCCAGCGTCGAGCAAGTCGCGACCGAAGCGGAAGAAACGGTCGTGGTCACGCCATCGGCTTACGTGAAATGCGAGCGTTGCTGGCATTACCGTGCCGATGTCGGCTCGCATGCGGAACACGCCGGCCTGTGCGGACGCTGTGTCAGCAATTTGTTTGGCGCCGGCGAAGCGCGTCGCTTTGCGTAATAATTGACAGCATCGTAGGGTGGGTTAGGCGCAGCCGTAACCCACCCTGCATACCATGCAATCCATTTAGAAAATATCTTTTGCGACAGTCGCATCGTGATTTAAACGCCCAGTGTTGGGTTACGCTACGCTAACCCAACCTACGGCCAACCCACCTAAACTACCCATCGCAATCCATGGCAACTAAAAAACGCAGCACCATTACCAGTGTCACCAAGTCCTCCAGCAACTCCCTGGTGCCGTGGCTAGGTCTGGCCGCCATCGTCATCTTGCTGGATCAGCTCAGCAAAATCACCGTTGCCAAGTTATTTACCTATGGCGAATCCCTGTCAATCACCTCCTTTTTCAACCTGGTGCTGGCGTATAACAAGGGCGCCGCATTTAGCTTCCTGGCGGCAGAATCTGGCTGGCAGCGTTATTTGTTTACCGCCATCGGCGTGATTGCCGCGCTGTTCATCACTTACTTGCTCAAGCAACATGCCGGCCAGCGCCTGTTTTGCTGGGCGCTGGCCTTGATCATGGGTGGCGCACTCGGTAATGTGATCGACCGCCTGATGTATGGCCACGTCATCGATTTTTTAGATTTTCATTACAAAGAGCTGTATCACTTCCCGGCCTTCAATATTGCCGACAGCGCAATCTGCATCGGCGCCGCCCTGTTTATTCTGGATGAATTACGCCGCGTAAAAAAATAAAGGAGTCTGGCCATGGGCAGATTGACTGGTAAAAAAATCGTACTGGGTTTAACCGGCGGCATCGCCTGTTATAAAGTGGCCGAACTCACGCGTGCCTTGGGCAAGGCCGGTGCCACGGTGCAGGTGGTGATGACGCAAAGCGCTACGCAATTCATCACGCCCGTTACCATGCAGGCGCTGTCCGGCAACACGGTCTACCACGACCAATGGGATGCGCGCATCCATAACAACATGCCGCACATCGACCTGACACGCGATGCCGACCTGATCGTGATTGCCCCTTGCAGCACTGACTTTATCTTCAAGCTGGCGCACGGCGCTTGCGACGACCTGCTGTCGACCTTATGCATCGCCCGCCCGGCCCATATCCCGCTGCTCGTTGCGCCCGCCATGAACGTAGAGATGTGGCAAAATCCGGCAACCCAGCGCAATGTGGCGCTACTCAAAGCCGATGGCATACAGCTACTCGGCCCGGCCGCAGGCGAGCAGGCATGCGGCGAAACCGGCATGGGACGGATGCTGGAGCCGGATCAGTTACTGGCAGAAATCATCGCCGCCTTCCAGCCCAAGACGCTGGCCGGCAAACAGCTCTTGATCACCGCCGGCCCGACCTTTGAGGCGATCGACCCGGTGCGCGGCATTACCAATTTATCATCCGGAAAAATGGGCTACGCGATCGCACTGGCGGCATGGGAAGCCGGTGCCGATGTCACGCTCATTTCCGGTCCGACGGCACTGGACGCGCCGTATGGCAGCCGCCGGATTCAGGTACAAAGCGCCCAGCAGATGCATGATGCGGTGATGGCACAGCTAGCGCAGAAACACCATGATGTTTTCATCGCGGTAGCGGCGGTAGCCGACTGGCGCGTCTCCAATGCCAGCGAACAAAAACTGAAAAAAACTTGCGCGACAGATACGCCACAACTGGAATTTGCGCAAAACCCTGACATCCTCGCCGGCGTCGCCGCCATGCCCGGCGCGCCGTATTGCGTCGGCTTTGCCGCGGAATCAGAAAACCTTTTGCAATACGGCTCCGCCAAGCGCATCAAGAAAAATGTCCCGCTACTGGTCGGCAATATCGGCCACGCCACGTTCGGACTAGATGAAAACGAGCTGATCTTGTTTGACGCGCATGGCCACCAGCATTTGCCGCGTGCCGATAAGCAAACGCTGGCCAAGCAGCTCATCGCAGAAATTGCCGCACGCATCAAGCCATAACCCTTCACTCTTCACCGTTAATACCTGCACTCATGAAAAACATAGACCTGAAAATTATCGATCCACGCATGAAAGAGCTGTTGCCAGCCTATGGCACTCCCGGCAGCGCCGGTCTCGACCTGCGCGCCTGCATCGACGCAGCGATCACCATCAAGGCCGGTGAAACGGTACTGATACCGACGGGCTTAGCGATCCATCTGGCCGATCCTGGCTACGCCGCCATGATCTTGCCACGCAGCGGCATGGGCCACAAACACGGCATCGTACTCGGCAATTTGGTCGGCCTGATCGATTCCGACTATCAGGGTCAGTTGATGGTCTCGACCTGGAATCGCGGCCAGACGGATTTCGTGCTGCAACCGATGGAAAGACTGGCGCAATTGATTATCGTACCGGTATTGCAGGTCGGTTTTAATATCGTCGACGAGTTTGGTGACAGCGAGCGCGGCGCAGGCGGTTTTGGCAGCACGGGCAAGCATTAAATCGCCGCATTAAATCGCCACGTTGGCTATGTTCAGGTTATCTATTGATACTCCGTTCGCAAAGCATGAAACAAGAACTGTTGCGGTGTCGCCATGTCTTTGCATCGATCAAGCAAGCGACGCCAGCCAAGATAGTTCGCCAGGTATTTCGTCGCTACGCCATGGAAACGATACATCCAGGTTTTCAGGCGCGAATCGTAGGCATTCACATTTTGTACATGCCAGGTACCGGCACCATGTCGCTGTTCATGCGCCACAAAGCATCCTGACTGGATGCCCAGCTTACGCGCCGCGAAGCGATAGCTCTCGTTACCATCGCTGCTCAGCACGGCATCACGACTCAACGCTGGCCGCAAAGCAGCGGTAATTTTTCTTTTGGTGCGCTTCTCCAAAATGGCATCATATTCCATGCGCGACCCGCGTTGCAGTGTGATCAGCACGGGGATATGTTCTCCTTGACGACTGCCTTTTATGGGGCCGCCCCGTTTCTTCGCCGCTCTCGGCAATCCTTTACGCTGCCCTTTGAAACTGCGTCGAAAGAAGGTTTCGTCTGCTTCCACTATTCCGGTTAACTCCGTTGGTTTTTGTTGCTGCAAATACGCCAGGAAGCAGTGCCGCCAGCGGAAGGCACGATCCACGCTCAGTCCCACCCGTGCTGCCGTTTTACGAATAGTGAGTCCTTCTGCCATGCAGGCGGCTTGTTCCAGCAGTTTGGCCTTGTCGCGCAAACGGACAAAGGGTGTTCCCGTTAAAGCGATGAAGGTGCGCCGGCAGTTTTTGCAGCGGTAGCGCTGCTGCCCCTGCGTATGACCGAATTTCACCACACGATCACCGGCGCAATGCGGGCAATGCGCATGCACACCGATCCGCTCCTCAATAAGCCGCTGGTTGTTATCTCGTGTTGCCATTGTTTGCAGGCGCGAGAGTACGACTTCTCGCTGTGCCAGAGACAGGGCTTCAAGCTCCATTTCCAACCAGTGAAATGTGTCTATATCCATGATGTGTCTCCACCTGTCTTTGCTTAATCTCTAGTATAGAAGACACTTATCAACAGTCAATCTGAACATAGCCCTATTACTCCTCTTTCCGGACTAGCCCCGTCATTTAAATATCATGCACAAAGCTATTGCTGCGTTTTTATTTCCATGTCCATGCCTGCCGACCACGATGCCCGTGCTTGAGTTTCCGCATCATTCTGTGTACCCTCGGAAACATTCCTCTCTCTTCTGGGCTTTCTCCGTGAATCTTCTACCGCGTCTTCCATTGCGCCTCTCTGTCACTCGCTGCTTGTCTGCTGTTGCACTCTGTTTTGTGGTTTTTCCGGCGCATGCTGACAAGTGGCTGAGTATCGACAAGGCCAAAGGTAACGGGATTTTTGTGACTGATTCTGGCCAGCGCTATCAGGGTGGTTTCTTGAACAATAAATTTAATGGCCAGGGCGTGTTGACTTATCCGGATGGCAGCCGTTACGAAGGCAATTTTGTCAACAATAAAAAAGTCGGCCAGGGGGTGAATATTTCTCTCGACGGCAGCCGGTTTGAGGGTGAGTTTTTAGACGATAAAGCGGTAAAGGGGGTGAATATTGATGCCAAGGGGCAGCGCGTTACCGTCGAGCAGGATTTTATTATCGGCAAAAAAACAGGTCATGGCGTCGCCAGTTTTTTTGACGGTAGCCGTTATGAGGGCGAGTTTGTGGCGGGCCAATATTCCGGTCACGGCGTCATGACCTGGCCCACGGGCCTGCGTTATGAAGGTGGCTGGCATTTGGGCAAGCGCGACGGTACTGGCGTGTTTACCTGGCCATCGGGGCAGCGTTATGACGGCGGTTTTGTGGCGGGGGTCTATGCAGGCAAGGGGATCTTGCTGTTGTCAGATGGCACGCGTTACGAAGGCAATTTTGCCAACGATAAAAAATCTGGTGCCGGCGTATTGACGTCTCCTGGCGGCAATCGTTTTGAAGGCGAATTTATCAATGACAGCATGCTTAAGGGCGTCAGCACCACCGCGAAGGGCGAGCGCTTTGAGGTCGATCTTGATTTTATTGCCAACAAGAAGAGCGGCCGTGGCGTGGCGGCATTGTCTGACGGCTCGCGCTATGAGGGCGATTTTGTGGCTGGACAATTTTCTGGCAATGGCAGCATGAGCTGGGCCTCGGGCATCCGCTATGAAGGCAGTTGGCTGGCAGATAAGCGCCACGGCGCGGGCGTATTTACCTGGCCATCTGGCCAGCGTTACGAGGGCGGTTTTGTGGCGAATGCGTATTCTGGCAAAGGCCTGTTCATTTACTCGAATGGCATCCGTTACGAAGGCAATTTTGTCGATAACAAGAGATCCGGTGCCGGCGTGATGACTTATGCCGACGGCAGCCGTTTTGAAGGGGAATATGTCAACGAAAACCAGTTAAAAGGCATCAGCATCAGCGCGACCGGTGAGCGCTCTGAGATCGATCAAGAATTCATCGCGTATAAAAAAACCGGCCGCGCCATCGTCACCTTGGCCGATGGCATCCGTTATGAGGGCGATTTTGTCAATGGCCAGTATTCCGGTAACGGCGTCATGAGCTGGCGCAACGGGCAGAGTTATGAAGGCAATTGGCTGGCCGGCAAGCGTACCGGTTATGGCGTGAATAACTACTTGGACGGTGCCCGTTACGAGGGTAACTGGGTGGCGGACAAGCGCGAGGGCTTTGGCATCCACAGCACAAAATCGGGCGAGCGCTACGAAGGGAATTGGCGTGCCGATAAACGTGAGGGATATGGCATTTACACCTGGCCGTCGGGCCACCACTATGAAGGCAACTGGGCCAACAATAATCAGAATGGCTTCGGCGAAATGCGCTACCCGGGCGGTGATAAATACGTCGGTGAATGGCTAGAGGGTGCCAGAAAAGGCCAGTCGGAAAATCAAAAAATAGCCGCACTGCAGGCCGAACAACAGCAACTGCAACAGCAGCAACAGCAACGGCAGGCCGCCGAAAGTGAATCCGGTGGATTTCAGTGGGGCAAGGCTGCGGCCTTACTGGGCGGTTCGGCGATTGGCGGGCTGGGCAAATTATCTTCCGAGGTCCAGGTCAAAATTATTTCCGGGATAGTGCAAGACAGTATGGCCGGGCAACAGGGCGCGGGTAATTTTCAGGCGTCGGCCAATGACATGCAAGCGGCGCAGAACCAGAAAAATATCGCGGCACAAAAAGCATCGATGGAGCGTAGCCGGCTCGCCATCGCGGCAGAAGCGGCCAATAACGAAAGGCTGATGAAGGCGGCCAGAGAGTCGAGGCCGGTTGCGGCCATTGTGCCGCAGGCCAATCTGGCCAACGGCACGGTGACCACGACCGCGACTACGCAATTTGTCGCCCAGCAGGTGACGATTCCGGCTTTCCGCCAGACTTGCCCGAAAGGTTATTCGCCCGCGACCCACCCTAACGGCACTTATATTACGGTGGCACCAGGGGCGTACTGCATCCAGGATGCGCAGCAAGCGGGCCTGGCTGCTCAAGGTACGCAGGGCACAGCGACATCGGCGCAAGCGGGTAACAAGAACGATAGCGCCGCCACATCTGCCACCAGCGGCAATCGCGCTGGCAATCGCGCTGGCAACGGCACCGTGGCCGACGCCACGACCGGCAAAGCCAGCACGAACGAGCAGACACCTGCTGCCGCGCCGAAGCAAAAAGCCGTCGAATGGGGCCCGGTGGAATACGAAGCCGTTGCGGTCTGCCGCGAGAATAAAAACCATAAGGGCAAATGGTGGTGCGACGGTCCGCTGCAAGATATTATATTGGCCGACGATACCTTAAAAGATGCACTCGGTTATGCCGGTTGCAGCAACGGGATCTCAGCGGCCTCATCGAGCACAAATAAAGGGACCACGGTCGATATCTATCGCTGCGGTTTTGGCCGGCGCGAAGGACAAGACCGCGACATCATCAAGCGCTACGGCATCACGGTGGCCCCGCGCGCGTACATGTGTCCAAAAAACCAGTTCAAGCCCTGCACCGATTTTTATGACGGGCAAGACAAGCGCTGAGGTGCTGTTGCGTTGTGTTGCGTTGTGTTGCGTTTAGCTTAGGGAGGCCGTGCACTAGCGGCCGGCCTGATGCCGCGCCAGTGCCGAGCGCCATCACACTAGATGTTTAATTTCGCGCATAATGCACTCAACACCCGCCAAATCCGCATATCGACACCAGACAACACAGCATGGATAGCACGCCACCGGGCAGCAAGCCCCCTACTTGCAACGACTGCCGCCACTATTACATCACCCACGACGCCCAATTCAGATACGGCTGCCGCGCATTCGACTTTAAAAGCCGGCGCCAGCCTATGCTAGACGTGATCGAGGCGTCCGGCCAGCAGTGCCAGCATTTTCAGAAAAAGATCGTGCGCGCTAAATAGGTTGATCACAGCCCTTCATTCGATCGTTTATTTAACACGTATACATATTCCTATAAATATTCCTATAAATATTGAGTACAAGAATGATTACGTCGATTTTTTTTACATTTACACGTCCAAATACGTCCCCTCAAATATAAGGCTTTGATTTATCAAGCTATTTTTATCGGGTATGGTTTATGCGTGGTTTTGTACATTCATTTTCTAATGATCAAAGCTGCACTCAAGACCATCCAATGAGGAGATTTAAGATGAAACGCACATGGTTCAACAAGACATTTTCGGCTGTTGCGGCACTTTCTCTCGGGATTGCCAGTGCCAGCGTTAGTGCAGCGCCGATTTTTTGGACGGATTGGATAGGCTCTACTCCAGTAACGGCGGGTTTTGAAGGTACGGGGTTAATTACTACCGGCACTACCACGATAGGCGTTACCTATACCAATACCAATGGGATCGGCTTTTATAACACCGGAGGTGGAACCGATTATTGGACCGGCGGCTCGGGCTCAACTTCACCATATACCAGTACCACGGTCGACAATCGGCCAACCGGTTCCGACATCATTGCCTTAAGTCATGCCGGCAGCCAGACCCTGAAATTCTCCCAAGCCGTGGCCAATCCTGTGTTCGCTTTCGTTAGCCTTAATGGCAACGGCTATGCCTTCGATCAGGATTTTGAGCTGCTCAGCCTTGGCGGCGTGGACGGCAATGCTTGCGGTTACTGGGGTTGCGGCGGTGCCAGCAAGGTAGTGGTTGATCTTGGCGGCGGGGTGTTTGAGTACCAGCTCAACAGCAACGGCGTCGGCGGATCTGAACCGCATGGTGCGCTGCGCTTTACTGGCGCATTTGATACCGTTACCTGGAGAAGCAAGACGGATGAATTCTGGAACGGATTTACCGTGGGGGTACAAGGTAGCGCCATCGAAGTTTTTCCTGGGACGGACGTTCCTGAGCCAGCTTCGCTAGCCTTATTCGGGATAGGCCTGCTTGGCTTGGCTGCGCTGCGTAAGCACAGCCAGGCATAATTCTTACCCATCACATTTCATCACACCTCTCCCGCTTGCGGGAGAGGGCATCAAAACAGTGCTGATATAGTAGGCTCATTAGTTGCCAAAATTACCAAAGTTACTAAAGTTACTAAAAAGCGTTACTTCAGCGTCAAAGTCTTGAACTGCTCCATCACGTCGCGCTTGCCTCTTTCTAGATACGGTACCGGTGTTGTCATCCACTCCGGCCGCGCATTGCCTAGCAGATAGTGATCAAAAAACTCGCTCATGTGGACCGTGTAATGCTTCATGTTGTCGCGCTCCTTGAGGCCGTGCTTTTCGCCGTTGTAGTTAAACCAGTAAGCTTCCTTGCCTAGCCTGCGCAAGGCGGTAAAAAACTCTATCGCCTGATAATACGGCACCGCGTCATCTTCATCGTTATGAATCGTCAGGTAAGGAGTCTGGACTTTATCGACCGCAAAAATCGGTGAATTTGCTATGAACTTGGCGGTGCTGTCCCACGGCGTACCGGCGATGCGGCTTTGCTGTTTTTCATACTGAAAGGCGCGGCTCATGCCGGTGCCCCAGCGTATGCCGCCGTAGCCACTGACCATGTCGGCCATCGCGGCACCGGCTTCGGCAGCGCGGAAGGTATTGCTGTGCGTGATCAGGTAATTGATCTGGTAGGCACCCCAGCTATGCCCCTGGATGCCGACGCGCTTGGGGTCGACATAACCTTTGGCGATCACTTGCCGTATCGCCGGCAGCACGGTACGCATCGCGCTTTTGCCGGGGTAGCCGGTCTGGTACACGATGTCCGGGCGCAGCACGATATAGCCGTTGCTGACATAGCGCGTGACATTGATGTTTTGTGCCGGTGCGGGCGGGATATATTTATGCAGGTTGTCGGACATCTTTTCGTAGATGTAGACCATCATCGGATATTTTTTGGCCGGGTCAAAATTCTCTGGCTTGGCCAGCAGCGCCTTGAGTTTTTTTCCGTCGGCGCTGGTGTATTCGATGATCTCTTGGCGGCCCCAGTTGTAATGGCTTTGCTGCGGATTGGCGGCACTGATTTTTTGCACCGCGTGCAGGCGCAGATCGCCACTCCACAGGTCGGGGAACTCGGTAAAACTCTGCTGGGTAAACAGCACCCTATCGGCTTGTCTGGCCTTGATCAAGCCGCTGATCATTTTATCGGCATGGATCAGTTGTAGCGGCGCACCGCCTTGTGGATCTTGCCGGTAGTAGCCGCTGGCGCGGCTCGCTTCGTGCGTGGCGGAGAGTATCCACGGCTCGGTCGGCAAGGCCTTGGTTTCGGGGATGGCGGGCTCTTCGCTTTGCACGGGTTTCTGCGCTCTCAGCGCTTCTTTGGCATCGAGATCGAGTTTAACAAAACGCAGCTCCAGCTTATTCTTGCGGCCAAATCCTGCCGTCAGATTACGGCTGGCGTGCGTCAGCGGATTGATGTCCCACAGATCAAACTGATCATAGATGACAACACTGGCATCGTCGGCAGTCCAGCCGGCAAAACCGTAGGCTACTCGCGGTTCTGGGGTGTCTTTGCTGAGGTCTTCAAAGCGCACGTTAAGCTTGTCGGTCAGGCGGCTTTGCGCGCCATCTTTGCTGGCCCAAGTGACCCAGCCGCTGCTGGCGGCATCGAACGCGAGCAGGTATTTGCCGGCCGGCGACAGCGTGGGGGCGAAGCGCAATTTTTTGGCCAGCAAGCGCGCCGCACCGGTTTGCAAATCGACCGCGTAGGCGTCTTGATACAGGGCATCCCAGGATTGCAGCATCTGGTAAGGCAGATCGCTGCTGCCCATGGCAAAGCGCGGGTTGTCATTGACGATGACTTGCGGTATCTCCTTGTTGGCAAGCTGGACCAGGCGCAGCGCGGGCAGATGCAATACGGCGCGGTAACTGCGCTGCTTTTCTTGCTCGGCCTTGACCTTTTGCATCGATTGCAGCTCTGGGTCTTTCCAGTGCCAGAGATCGACTTTGATCGGCTCTGGCGCCTCTTTGGCGGCGGGCTTAGGCAGCTCAGCCGTGCCAAAGAACAGCCGTTGGCCATCTTGGCTAAAACTGATCTCGGCGTGCTCGCTGGCGGACCAGCCTGCCGGCATGCCTGGCGTCTCGGTATTGGCGGCAACTTTGGCGCTGCCATAGCGGTCTGTATCGCCGTCGCGCCAGTAAAACAGGCTGAACGCCAGGGGCTCTAGCTCGGGTTCTTTTTTGACTTCTTTTTCAGCAGTTTTGTCGGCGCTGGCCTCTTGCTCCTGGCGTCTCTTTTGCAGTTGATCGCGGTTGCTGACAAAGGCGAGCTGTTGGCCCGCGTCGTCAAAAATCAGGTTCTTATAATGCCCTGTACCGGCCAGCAGCGGTCGCACACTGGCATCGAGCGGATTAAATAAATACACGCCTTCACGTGCTGATTCGGCGGCTTTGTTGTCAGGCTTGTTGTCAGGTTTTTCATCCGATTTTTTATCCGTTTTTGTCGCATCTTTAACCGAGACGGCATACGCCAGCAGCTTGCCATTTTTGGCCCAGACTACCTCTGCCACATCCGGAATACTGGTGCGCGTACCGTTGCTGGCATCAAGCACGAGCAGCTCGGTGCCGGGTTCTTTTTTCTTGCTGCCGTCTTTTTTATTCGCTTCTTTTTTGTCGTCCTTGTTATTCTCTTTGGCATCCTTGGTTTCTTTTAGCGGCGCTAAAAGCAGCGCCAGAACACTCGCGCCCTGCTCCGGCCAGGCATAGCTTTTTACCCGCGCGATGAGATCGACCTTGCCACTGGCCAGATCCATGAGGCCGGCGCCTGGCTTGGGTAAATCATCGCCCTTTTTCTTTTCTTTTTTAGCTTGATCGAGTTCGGCTCTGGTGGGTTGGATGGCAAATGCCAGATAGCGGCCGTCGGCGCTAAATGCCGGTGCGCTGCCGCGTGGCGCGCGCCATTCGCGCCCGTCGGCCAGATGCCTGACGACGACTTCGCCATCCGCCTCCTGCGCCACCAGCGCGTAGGCGACCCAACTGCCATTGCGGCTCAGCACGCTGCCGGCAATACTGCGCCAGTTGGCATACACGTCGTGGCTGATGGGCTTTTTGGCGGGGCGGGGTAATTCTGCGGCTAATGGCGCGGGCAATTCTGCGGTAGCGGGCGATGCCGGCGTGCTCGCCGCCTGCGCCATGCCACCCACTAGACTGAACAAACCGGCTGCGGTGAGGAAACGCATAGTGGGGGATGGGCGCATTTTTTCTCTTGGAAGTGGTGATGCAGCTTGTGACTCTTAGTATTGACAAGAGTTCAAGACAGTTGCACGAATGTTGTTTACCCCTTGCTGCTCTTGAGCCCCAGCCACTTGCGGTACACCAGCAGCGCCACTTGCGCATCATCGGCGGCGTATTGCATCTGGCGCTCGCTCAAGGCGACGTTAGCCCAGTTGGAGGTGGAGGTTTTTTTGGATTTTTGCAGCTTCATGCCAAAGAATTTGGCTACGGCGGCTTTCGCCCCCATATCGCGATGTCTGCTCTCGCGCATGGCGCGCGACAAATCCAGGACGTTTTCCAGCTTGATGCTGAGCTTGGCATGCAGGCGCTTATTGTCGTCGCCCAGGCCAAACCCCACTTTCAGGATATGGCGCGATTCCAGCACTTCCTTGACCGCTTCGGTATTAATAATTTGTAATATGGGAAATAAAAACACCTGCGTATCGGTCGCGAGCTGGATCAGGTGCGGGCCATCCGATTGCTGCCCTTTAAAAAATACGGGCTTGGATTCGGTATCAAAACCCAGCACATCGGCCGATGTCAATGCCGTATAGGCACGCTCAGCATCTGCCGGTGAACGCACCAGACAGATATCGTTAAATCGGATGCCAGGGTAAGCGGGGAGTTCGGGCGGGAGGTGGATTTCATCATCAGTAGTCATGGCAAGATGATAGCAAAATACCGTGCAAAGGAACATCCAAGAAGTGGAAATACCACGGCGATCAGACGACGACGCCGCACGCACTATTTTTAAGCTGGATGCACCATCACAAGCCGATTAAATGGTGCGTCGCACTATTTTAATCACACACGGCGCACCCTGCGCGCCCTCCGCAAAGACCAGTGAGCGGGCGTTGGCGATCAGGAAACCGGCCTTCCTGCGCTGGCACATATCATGCTTATTGCATTGCAGCAACTACTCTTTTGAAGGGAATCGATATGAGCACGCTTACTCAGCACGACCTGACCACCGCATCTGTGAGCGACATTAAAATAAATCGCCTGCCTGTATCGAGTGAAGTATACGGCACCCTGATCAACCTCTCTGGGCGCCGTCGCGTAACGTCTCAGCGCGTTATCCTGTTTGCGGTGCTGGCCTCCATTGATGAAGATGGTGCCATCGCGGAAGCGCAGACGGCGCTGGGGATACTGAGCGATGCCCATAAGATACTCATCGAGGGAAATCGCACCTTACCTGGCGTCTTTTCCGAACAACTGCATGCGGCGTACTATGGCCCCTCGCAAGGTCATGAAAAAATAAGCACTTTTATCGCGCTGGCTCAGCGCACGCTGCGTGCGATTACGGCCAACGCCAGAGACGCGAAAGAACTACTGAAGCAGCTCATCAAAAGCGCAAACCCGATGCTTGCCCTGTTCAATCAAATTACCCTGGTGTATGAGGAAGAATTAATCCGCCATACCGAAAGAAGTAAGCGCCAGACGGTTGAACTGATGAGCAACATACAGTCCATTTCAAAAGAGGCCAACATCGTATCGATGAATGCGCAAATCATTGCTGCCCATGCCGGTGGTGCCGGACGTGAGTTTTCGGTAGTGGCACGCGCTTTATCGGATATCACCGGAAGAATTGACCTGCTCGCTTTTAAGGCATTAAAAAACGTGATCGCTTAGGCGGGTTTGATGCAGGGATCGCCATGCGGCACGCTACGTGACGATCATTGACAGCTTACGGGCTATGCAAAAACCCAAAGCACCCTAGCCCGGCGCGCATAGTCCATGCGGGTTTCCAGCCTGCCTGGCCTGCAAGGCGCATGGGATATGCGCGTCCGGCCGGCCTCATTTTCAATTTTACAATGACCTCGCACCAGACCAGAAAGCACGCCATACACGCTATGCACTCAGGCCTGCGTGTGAAATGCGATCACGTGGTCGATCTCTAGCTTGATGCCGATCTTTTCGCCGATGGCGTGGTTGTGGTGACTCGGTACCAGCGACAGCAGGCGCATCCCGCTGGCGAGTTCCAGCGTGTATAAAAAATCGGCCCCGCGGAAGGCCTTGGCGACTACCTTGGCCTGCAAGGCGCTGCGGTCATCGTGCACCACGTCATCGGGCCGCACCAAGACATCGACCGTGCAACCGAGGCAGCAATCGCGCGGCATCTGGCCGCCGACCACACCTAATTCGATCTCGATGGCATCGTGGGCCAGCACCTTGCCCGGCATGAACACGCCCTCGCCGACAAAATCGGCGACAAAGCGATTCGCCGGCTCATGATAAATCCGGTAGGCGCTGTCCCATTGCTGGATCTGGCCCTGGTACATCACGCCGATCTCGTCGGCAATCGCAAACGCCTCATGCTGGTCGTGCGTGACTAAAATAGCCGTGGCATTTTGCTGCTTGAGAATCTCGCGCACCTCCAGCCCCAGGCGTTCGCGCAAGTCCACATCCAGATTCGAGAACGGCTCATCGAGCAGCAACAAATCCGGCTTCGGCGCCAGCGCCCTGGCCAGCGCGACGCGCTGCTGCTGGCCGCCGGACAGCTCATGCGGATAGGATTTTTTAAATCCCTGCAAGCCGACCACGTCCAGCAATTCATCGACACGCTTCTGGCGCTGGCTGCGCTCCAGTTGATGTAAGCCAAAGGCAACGTTTTTTGCGACATTCAGATGCGGGAACAGGGCGTAATCCTGAAACACCATGCCGATCTGCCGCCGCTCGGCAGGCAGGTGAAAAGCGGCGCTGCTGACCAGTTTGCCATTCAGGTGGATGCTGCCGCTGTTGACATTTTCAAAGCCGGCGATGCAACGCAAGGCCGTGGTTTTGCCGCAGCCGGATGGCCCTAGCAGGCAGCCGATCTGGCCTTTGGCGAGCGTAAAACTGAGCTGCGAAAATGTAGCTGTTTGAGTAGCTGCCTGATTGGCTGTTTGCGGATAGGCGTGCGACACGTCATGGAGCGTCAGGACGGTATCAAGAGGCAAGGAAGTAGTCATTATTATTTTCAATGTTCAGTCTGGCGGGTCAGCAGGATGACCGGGATAAGGCCGGCAATGACCAGCGCCACGGCAGGCAAGGCGGCGCGCTCCCACTGCCCTTCCGAGGTCATTTCAAAGACCCGCACCGACAGGGTATCCCAGCCAAACGGGCGGGTCATCAGCGTGATCGGCATCTCTTTCATGACATCGACAAACACCAGCATGGCGGCGCTGAATATGCCACCGCGCAGCAGCGGCAAGTGTATCCGCAAAAACAGGCGCCAGCCGCTCAGCCCCATGCCGCGCGCGGCTTCTTCCTGGCTGCGCGTGATGCGCTGCATGGCGCTGTCGATCGCGTTAAAACCGGGCGCCAGAAAACGGGCGACGTAAGCTAGCAGCATCACGGTCAGGGTGCCGCGCAAGATGGCGCCGCCGCCGAGCCAGGGCTGGAGCCAGGCGATCAGCTGGTTGTCCAGCCATGCCACGGGGATGAAGACGCCGACCGCCAATACCGTGCCGGGGATGGCGTAACCCAGCGTCGACAGGCGGGCAAAGAAACGCGTGGGCCAGTCGCTGTACAGGCGCAGGCTATACGCCAGCAACAGCGCGGCGACGATCACCAGCAATGCCGCCATGCCCGACAGCATGACCGAGTGCAGGACAAACAAAGGGTAGCGGCTGTCAAAATCTTCGGCAAAGACTTCTACACACCAGACCAGCAATTGGCCGACCGGCAAGGCAAACGCCAGTGCCAGTATCAGCCCGGCATACGCGCAACTGAGCCACGCCATCAGCGGTTTCAGGCGGTATCTGGATTGATTCGATTTGCCGGTAGCGTGATAGCGCTTGGTGCCGCGCCAGGATTGCTCGGCCAGCGCCAGCAACAATACCATCAGCACCAGGATCGAGGCCAGCTGCGACGCCGCCGATAATGAGAACAGGCCAAACCAGGCCTTGTAAATCGCGGTGGTGAAAGTATCGTAATTAAACACCGCGACGGTACCGAAATCGGCCAGCGTCTCCATCAGCGCCAGCATCATGCCGGAAAAAATCCAGGGTCGCGCCAGCGGCAAGGCGACCTTAAAAAAACCCCGGACGCGGCTCAGGCCGAGCGACTGCGCCACTTCCAGCGCGCGCTTGCCCTGCGTCATGAAGGCATTGCGCGCCAGCAGATACACATACGGGTACAGCGCCAGCGTCATCACCAATATCACCCCGCCGCGCGAACGGATAGGCGGAAACCAGGCGCTGCTGCCGAACCAAAGACGCAAGGCGGTCTGTAGCGGGCCGGTAAAATCAAACAGGCCGATATTCACGAACGCGGCCACATAGGCGGGTATCGCCAGCGGCAACATCAGCGCCCAGGAAAACACGCGCCGCCCGGGAAACTCGCAGACCGCCGTCAGCCAGGCCAGGCTGACACCGAGAAAACCGGTGCCGCAGCCGACGCCCAGCGCCAGCCAGAACGTATTTACCAGCAAATCGGGCAAGACGTAGTGGCGCAGGTGATACCAGATTTCAGGCTCAGGCGAAAACAGCGAAAACAGCACCACCAGCAGCGGGATCAGGGTAATCAGCGAGACCAAAAAAGCAGCCAGCCGCCAGCCGGTCAGGAACTGGCGGGCCAAGCGCAGCGGAGCGCTGAACTGTACTGAACTGAGCTGCATCACTTACTTATAACCGGCGCGGTCCATCAGCTTGACAGCATTCGCCTGCAATTCGCCGGCCTTGTTGACGTTGATCAGGTTTTGCTTGAACGGGCCCCATGCCAGCAGCTTGGGATCAGCTTTGACGGCTGGATTGGCCGGGTATTCCATGTCCAGGTCGGTAAATAAATTCTGCGCTTTTTCTGATGACAGCCACTCCAGCAGTTTTTGCGCAGCGGCCGGATTTTTCGCGTACCTGGTGACACCGGCACCCGAGACATTCACGTGCACGCCTTTGGCGTGTTGATTGGCCCAGAAGATCGCCACTGGCAACGACGGTTTTTTCTCCATCAGGCGGCCATAGTAGTAGGTATTGGCGATACCGACATCACACTGCCCGGCACCGATGGCTTCCAGCATCTTGGTGTCATCGGCAAACACATCGGTGGCCAGATTGGCGACCCAGCCCTTGGCGATTTGCTCGGTTTTAGGCTCGCCGTGCTCTTCTATCATCATCGCCATCAGAGACTGGTTATAGACTTTTTTAGACGTGCGCAGACATAAGCGGCCTTTCCATTTGGCGCTGGCCAGGTCTTCATAGGTCGACAGTTCGGCCGGCTTGACTTTTTGCGTATTGAAAAAAATCGTGCGCGCCCTGACCGACAGGCCAAACCAGAGGTTTTTCGGGTCGCGTAAATGGGCCGGGATATTCGCGTTCAGCGTGGCCGAGTTCACTGGTTGCAGCAAGCCCTGGCTGGCCGCCTGCCACAAGTTGCCGGCGTCGACCGTGATCAGCATATCGGCCGGGGTATTGGCCGCCTCGGCCTTCAGGCGCTCCATCAGCGGGCCTTCCTTGTCGGTGACAAACTTGACCTGGACCCCGGTCTGCTTGGTATAGGCATCAAACAGCGGCTTGATCAATTGCTCATTGCGCGCAGAATACACCACGACCTCTTCCGC
Organism: Undibacterium sp.; assembly: GCF_030651495.1. GTDB lineage: Bacteria > Pseudomonadota > Gammaproteobacteria > Burkholderiales > Burkholderiaceae_D > Undibacterium. Next base: position 14,484 of record NZ_JAUSFI010000081.1, on the reverse strand, counting down.
CAGTGCCAAAGAAGAAATGCCGACGGCGGCTAAACTGGCGGCCACACTGGTGGCCAGTAAGCTGATTTTGCTAAGTTTCATGATGTTTACTCCATTTGAATACACAGTAGAATCATACTAACACAAATAGCAATCATTATCATTTGAGGGAAATCAAACGTCCTGGCTACGTGCCTTTTGTGCAGGACATCGTTTTAAAACAGCTGAAGCCAAACCCCTTTGATTGATGCAATGTAAACCAGGCATAGCCCGCTTGCGCACTATCCATGCGGGTTTCCAGCCGGTCTGGCCTGCAAGGCGCATGAACTATGCGTGTCGGGCTTGCCTCATTTTTATTTCTTGAATACCCGCGTTTGCGCGTCGGCATCGACATTCGCCTTCACTGAAACGATAACCCCTGAAGCGATAGCCCCCGAAGAAACGCTGGTGTCTCACCGCGCGATCCAGTAGCATCTCAACTCTGTCTTTTTCAGGTGAAAATCGGCGCATGTATTTACTTCAACAGCTGTTTAGCGCCCACCTCGCTCTGCGGCTACTTAGCCTCATTCTGCTGGCCAGCCTCGGCGCTTGCAACACCGCGCCCTCCTTGGTGCAACCCGCCGCCCCTCAGCCAGTCAGCAGCTTGCCCGCCACCGGCAAAATGGCACCGATACTTGCCGCCAAACAAATCACCAGCCTGCAAGCGCCGCCTGCACCGCGAGAATTTCGCGCAGCGTGGGTATCGACCGTCTCGAATGTCGATTGGCCCAGCCGCAAGAATCTCAGCAGCGAGCAGCAAAAAACTGAAATCATGGCGATCCTGGATACCGCGGCCCAGCTCAAACTGAATGCCATTATCTTGCAAGTGCGGCCCAGTGCCGATGCGATTTATCCTTCCAAACTAGAACCGTGGTCAGAGTTTCTGACGGGTGAACAGGGCAAAGCGCCTAGTCCATTTTACGACCCGCTGCAATTTTGGATAGAACAGGCGCATTTACGCGGGCTGGAACTGCATGCCTGGTTTAACCCGTACCGCGCCAAAACCGCGACCGCAAAATCGGCGCTAACCTATGCGCACTTCAATAAAATCGCGCCTTCTGCCATCAAGCATTACGGTGATCTGTGGTGGCTAGATCCGGGTGAACCGGCAGCGCTGCAGCATACGCTGGCCGTGGTCAGCGATGTGCTGCAGCGCTATGACGTCGATGGCATCCACCTCGACGACTATTTTTACCCCTACCCGATCAAGACGGCCAAGGGGTCGGAACTCGATTTTCCTGACGACGCATCATGGAACAGATATCGACAACAAGCGGGCAAACTCAGCCGCGCCGATTGGCGGCGGCAAAACGTGAACCAACTGGTCGAAGCCATCCACCAGCGCGTGCATCAGGACAAGAGCTGGGTTAAATTTGGCATCAGCCCTTTTGGCATCGGCCGCCCTGACCGTCTGCCTGCGGGGATTAAAGGTTTTAGCCAGTACGACAAACTGTATACCGATGTAGAACGCTGGCTGGACCAGGGCTGGATCGATTATCTGGCACCACAATTGTATTGGCCTCTGCAGCAGAACGCGCAAGCCTTCAGGGTTTTACGTGATTACTGGCAAGCGCAAAACTCACAGGGGCGCAATATATGGCCGGGTCTCGCTACCAATAGTCTGGAGCACGGCGAAAAATCCTGGCCTGCCGAAGAAATTTTGCAGCAGATCGATGCCACGCGCGAGCCGGCACCAAATGCCAAGAGTAATGGTCATCTGCATTTCAGCATCTCGGCATTGATGCAAAACCGTAAGAATATTCGCCGCCGTCTGATCGCGGAAAAATATCAGGATTTCGCACTGGTGCCGGGCAGCCCCTGGCTAGGTAAAGACAACATGATAGCGCCGTCGTTAACCGCAGATCAGGCGCACAAGACGCTGTACGTCAAGCTGGCTGACAACGCCGCTGCCAGCCAGTTGGCGATCTGGAAACGCTATGAGCAAAAATGGATTTTTTCACTGCAAACAATCGCCACACCCGGCATCAATTTGTCTGACGATGCGCATTTTGGCACGCTCAAAGAAGTGGTGGTGTCGAGCGTTAACCGGATCGGTCAGGAAAGCCCGCGCAGCAGCTTCCAGCTGCACTGAACTTCGGTAGCTCCGCCCCGGCGATTCCATTTTTATGCCCATGTTCCGTTCATCGCGCGATTGATCAGATGGCACCATTCAATGTGCCGTTCATCGCAGCCCGTTGGAACCGCAGACCTTGTGTTGCTAAAGTAGAGTGGCACCAACCGTTTCAAAAAGGAAAAATCATGAAACTCTCTGCCAACATGGATGGCGTCCTGATCGCCGGCATCGCTCTCGTTATCTTGAGCGGACTCCTGCATCAATTGATGGCTTAAGTATGTTGAACCTGATGTTAAGCCTGACGCTGTGGTTGATTCTGCTGTGCCTGTGCTGGCCACTGGCGCTGATCGCCTTACTGCTGTATCCAGTGGTCTGGCTGCTTTTATTGCCCTTCCGTTTACTGGGTGTCGCCGTCGAAGGGGTGTTTGAACTAGGGCGTGCGCTGATCATGTTACCCGCCAGAATATTTAGCGCGAAGCGCTAACAGCCCGAGGGACTTGGGCCCTCGGGTTGTTATTGGACCTGATTGAATAGTTCGTGTAATTCATCAAACCTGTCGGCGGCGTCATCGGCGGAAATACCGAGAAAATGGCAGGCAGAGTGACCGCCTTTTTCCCATTCGGCAGAAAGCTCTTGTCCATGATATTTCTGAATCGCATATTCAGCCAGCAAGGCCAGCGCAATCAAGCCTCTGACCGAGTCGTCAGTAGAGGCATCATCCAAGCTTCGATAATCATGATGCAGCAGGATGGCCGTTGATATTTCTTCCGGCAAGCCCCAGGTGCGCGCCATCAGAGCACCAATGGCGGCATGATTGGTCATGTGATGCGCATCTTCCACCGTGGTAAAGATGGCCGTAAACTCGATGTTGGCCTTGCTCAAAGTCGCAGGGTAGTCGGCAAAACGCTCCGATAACAGAGGAACGCCAATATCGCAAAACAAGCCAAAAGTATGCGCTGCATCATTTGAGCAAACCGGAATATGTTTGGACAGATAAGACATCGCCTGAGCCCGCTTGCCAGAAAAATCCCAAAACTTCAATAAGGAGGTGTCTTCGGCCTTCAGCGCTTGACGGGCAATAATACCTATCATCAGCAAGCCGCATTGCTCCATCCCCAGTAAATTCACCGCATGCTCCACCGATTTTGCTTTCAGGCGCAGGCCAAAAAAGGATGAGTTAGTCAGCTTTAGCAGAGAAGCTGACAGTGCCACATCGTTGGCAATGATTTTTGCCAACCGTGCAGGACACGGTTCAGGCTGTGCCAGTTCTTGTTGTACATTCATCAGCAAACTCGGACGCGCAGGAATTCGGATCGTCTTTACCAATGCATCGACAGACTGATCGTGCGTCAAAACAGGTTTGATATTTTTTTTCATCACACTCGATTATGGTTGGTGCATTCTGCGAATAGCATTAGAACGTATTTCTATACGGAAATCAAATGAAGCTTCAATGACGAAACAGAACCGTATTGGAATAACAGCTTCGCATCAGTTTAGCCGCAGCCCGAGTAAATTGGCTAAAATGGCAAGCTTGCAAGTATGATCAGCACGCGAGGTATTTTATCTTCCTGGCAAACGAATCTTCACCCTCTACGTTAACAAAAATGCCAATTATGAAACATCGTCATATCCGGCGAAGGAAAATCACAAGATGACCAGCGCAACCCTCATTGCTATTTTCCGAACCCTGATCATTCCGCCCGTCAGTTTGCTCACGCTCGCCCTGATCGGTTACCTCATCAAAAGCTGGCACCCCCGATTAGGCCGCACAATCAGCAGCAGTGCCCTGCTCATCTTGTTACTGGTGAGTACCAACGTCGGCGCATGGTTATTGGTTGCGCCGCTAGAGGATTTGGAAAAACCCCTCATTAGCGCTAAAAATACGGGAGCGCAGGCTATCGTTGTCCTGTCGGCCGGAACACTGGAAAATAATCCGGAATATGGCAATAAGGCGATTCCCGACTACATTGCCCTCGCCCGCATCAGGTATGCAGCCAAACTGTACCGCGAGACAAATTTGCCGATACTGGTGTCCGGCGGTTTGGGCAACAAATCCTTGCATCTTGATTCGCTGGCGACAGGAATGGCGCAAGCGCTGACGAATGAATTTGCCATACCCGTCAGGTGGCAAGAAGACCAATCCCAAAATACCCGTGAAAATGCAGAATTCTCGGCCAACATACTCAAGCAGGCGGGCATCAAGCATATTCTGTTGGTGACAGACGCCATGCATATGCGGCGTGCCAAATTTGCCTTCGATCAAACCGGTTTAGAAGTTACCTGCGCCCCCACCGTATTTTTTTCACGCGGCGGCTTAAGTGTGTTTAGTCTTTTACCCAGCGTAGAAGGCCTGAGACGATCTCAATATGCCATGCATGAGTGGATCGGATTGATCTGGTATCGCCTGTCGAACTAACACCGGCACTTTACAAAACATAGGACAAAATACCCATAATGATGCCAGATCAAACCAAACCAGAATGGCGCCGGCACGCAGATGCAGCGGCGGAAACAGCCCTTAGCCGCCGCTCTCCGGCATGGGTATTTTTGTGGGCCGTGGTCATTTTCATTATTTATGGTTCGCTTTTTCCGTTCGACTTTCAAGCCACGCCTTTGCCGCTTGATAATTTTTTTTCTGAGTGGGATATATTTGAAAATCGCGCCGATGCTATCGATAATTTTTTGTTATTTGTGCCGCTTGGCATTGCACTGCATACCTGTTTTACCGGCACGCGAGCGCGCCTGACTGCCGCATTTTTTGCGGTGCTGGTATTGGCGTTTGGTATACAACTTGTGCAACTGTACTTACCCAGCCGCACCGCCTCGCTCTCTGACGCTTTCTGGAATAGCGTCGGTATGGCCGCCGGATTTTTGATTGCCGCAAGAGTGCGACGTCTGCTCGAAACGCACCTATCCGCGACGACATCAAGACACGATTATTTTGCCCTGCTGCTGGTGTTGCTGTGGTTCTTTTATGAGTCATTTCCATTCATCCCCACGCTGGATATTGGCCTGCTGCGCGATCATGTTAAATCAGCCGTTTTCGCACCGCCATTTGAGTTGATGCGCTTTACCCATCACTATCTGGCCGCGACGCTGGCCGGAGTGGCGATGCTGCGTGTAAATTGGATGCAAGCCCGTTACTTGAATCTGCTCTTGATAGGGAGTGTGTCATTACTGCTTGAAGTGTTCGTCGCCTATGGCAGTTTGCGCCGCGAGACCTTGCTTGGCATATCGATCGGTCTGCTCACTGGCTATCTCCTCGAAACCCGGCTGAAAAAAAATCAATCTACTGTGATTTTTTTACTTGCACTGTCTGCTTATCTGATCACGGTTTTGACACCCTACAGAGACCAGACACTGGGCGCCGGTTTCACTTTGACGCCTTTTTCGCATCTGTTCTGGCAAGGCATTACCAAAGACATTCCACCGACCGCCTTTGAGGCACTCGCGATCGCCTGCTTACTATGGACGGGTCTGTCGAGCCAGCGCCGCTTTCGCCACACGCCGTACACCTGGGTAGGCTGCGTCATGCTACTGCTGGTGATACTTGAATGGGTACGGGTAACTATCGTCGGCTACCATGGCGATACGACACCGCTGGTCGTGGCGATCGTTCTGAGCCCGTTTGCCGTTTCTCTGCGCACACTTGGCACAAGCGACAAAACCGCGGCAAGAACCAGCTCGGTTCAGGTTTCACCGGCATTAGATCAAGCGGCTGAACCCGCAGCGCCATCCTTTAGGTCAGCGCAAGCGACACCGCCACTGGCTTCCACAGCAAAACCCAGCATATTCTGGATCGCCGCCACGTTAGGCGCAATGACTCTCGGACTTTGGCTGCTGCTGCACTTGCCGGGCATTCCATACAATTTGAAAAAAATATTTGGCGATCAGCTTTTATCCGGCGCCGCCTTTTTTTCCCTGGCACTGTTGTGGCTGGGGAGCGCGCCCTGGCTGCTGGCACAATTACTGATACGGCGGACCAGGCAAGGCCGTCACGCGTTGCTCTGGACACCGGTCTTATTGCTGGGAATCGCGCTGATCAGTCTGGCACTGATACAACTTGCCACCCCTGAGATCATGCTGAATAAAATAATCGGCGCACCCGATTTGTACCATCGGATTGTGTATGAAAATTATTGGGGAGAGGCGTGGCGCGCCCGGCTCGCAGGATATCCTGTCGGACTGATTGAGGGACTTGAAAGTAGCGTACGGTATTGCGCCCTGTATTCAATTTTCATGATTCCACTGACATTGGCAGCACTGGCGCTGCCAAAACAAAATCGCACCCCGCGTGTTTTAGCTTACTTGCTGTTGTTATTGCCGTTCTGGTACCTCGCCAAATATGTGGTGATCGACAGCGCCATCACCGATAACCTGATCGAATTGATGAAACCAAATGGGCTCGTTTTTCTTGCCGCCCTGATCATCACGCTATCGCTGCACGCAAGCATATTGGCAAGTTACTTCTACCGGACTCGGGTCCGTTCCTCGCTAAAATTGTGCATCTCAAGCATCGCCCTTGTTGCCTTAAGCTGGTGGCTGCTGAATCAGGGAATTGAATCCCTGATCGTGAAAGATGGCAGTGTTTTTTCCGGCATACAATTTATTCTCGGAGAAAACCGCACGAGCCTGCTTTCGGACTCTGCCTTATTTTGGCGCTGGTGCCTGCTCTATTTAAGTGGCGTAGGGGTCACTGCTTTAGGCATGCTGTTCGCCATGCGCCTGGTACCGGATAATTCGGCCCCCAGACGAAAACGGCGTTCGAAAACACCGAAGTCGAAGACCATGCCATCTGAAAGCGAAGTGGCAGGCGCGACAAGACACACTTAATTCCATTTCAAAATCATTCGTGACTAGGCGACGAGGCGAAGACAGTGCTATAGCACGACGAGCCGAAGGTAACAACGTCATGATTGATTTGGAAATGGAATAACATGTCGAGAGGTATTTCTGTCCTAATGCGGGTCTTGCAGACAGGCAGAAAAGTCATCAAAGGCACCTGGCGCAGATTGGCTGTTTCTTTTTTGCCCGCACAAGTCAGTCGATCCAGGTGGCCGGCGTGCAAGCGCCACTGGACGCTTTAGCAGACCGGCGCGCCAGCGTAAATCCATCGATGATGGATTCTGAAACAAGGCCAGTACAGAGTGATCGCCAAAAAACTTTTGAACTCCATTCGTATCCACATTATCTTGGGCACGAAGCACGCCACCATCACGGGCACGGATCGTACCGTCCACCAGATTTCCTTCAACGTCAGCGCTACTCTCAGGAAAGCGCACTGACAGCCCTTGCGTATTGAGCAAAGTATTGTTGCTGACACGGCTGGACGCTGCCTTATTCAGATAGATACCGTCATCAGAGCAAGACATAATTAAATTCGACTCGATGACACCCCTGTCTTGTTCGCTGATACAGCGCCGGTCGCGGCAATACGCCTGGCCTGTGCCGCCACCGCCCAACGAGATACCAACCCTCTGCCCGGCCTTGTTTCTTAAACGATGCTCACAAATGACCAGATTGTATTCAATCCGGTTATCCGCCCCTGCGCCCTTGGCGAATACGCCATAACTGATTTTATTTGAATGGTCCTTGATGAAGTCGCTGATCAAGTTGTGATGGATGCGCCAGCCACTGGCGGCGACCAGATCAATGAGCGTGACCGAACGTTCGGTATTGCGGGTCTCGGTATTGCTCAGGGTATTGTGATCGAGTACGCCATCATCCGGTGCCAGACCGTTTTCCATATTCACTTTAAAATGAGAATTGAAATCCAGGATCGTGTTGTTGCGTGCGATGAAATGATGCGCATTGCCGACGACATGGAAGGCGTGATCACAGCTATCCGGAACCAGGCAAGCGCCGTGCAAATGCAAGTTTTCGAAAATCCAATACGGCGCAGTAACCAGGAAACCTTCGGCCAGCGCCAGCTCTAATTTGACGCTACCTGCTTGCGCCGCGCGGACAATGATCGGTGCATTTGCCAGCCCCGGGCGGCTGACCGCGATGTTATTGCCGATAAAAGCATAAGTCCCTGGCAGGAAAGTAATGACATCTCCCGCTTCAGCCCTCTCGATTGCCGCTCTGGCTTGCTCAACCGAATTGACCGTAACATGACGTTTCGATGCCGAATCGGCCGCCGTTATTCCAGCCTGAGCACCGATCTTGAGGGCGGGAAGCGTATCGATCAGCGCATCCAACCGGTCGTGCGCATGCAAGGTTTTTGCCACCTGCCCGCCAAGTTCAGCGATCAGTGGGTTTTCCCCTTCGACTTTACGCTCAATATAGTGCGCCAACTCATTGGCTGTAGAGTCAAACGGATCTAGCGATACCGCTAACACGAGCAGTATCGCAAATGACAGCGGGAACAGAAACAGGCGTCTTTTCAGCATGCACTTTTTCTCCCAACAAAAGGGACTTACTGCAGCGGGATCGGGATCGTACGATCCACCGGCACCGCCGTCACACTGTTCTGCGGTGAGCCATCGATCAGTCTGTCAGAATAAGTCAAATACACGAGTGCATTGCGTTTCTGGTCCACCATGCGCACGATACGTAGTTTTTTAAACAAAATCGACATACTCTGGCTAAACACTTCTTCCTGCTGCTTCAAAGGCTTGATAAAGCTGATCGGACCGACTTGACGGCAAGCAATCGAGGCTTCGGCCTTATCTTCGGCCAAGCCCAAACCACCCTTGATGCCGCCGGTTTTGGCGCGCGACACATAACAAGTGACGCCGTTGACTTTAGGATCATCGTAGGCTTCGAGCACGATTTTATGATCCGGCCCAAACAGTATAAAAGCGGTATCTACGCTGCCGATGGTTTCGGCATGTACCGCCCCAATTGGCCCAATCGACCAAATTAACCAACACAAGGTGGCGATGCTCAGGCTAAGTAATTTCATAGATACCCCCGTTATTGAAGAATGCTTATTTAAGAGCGTTTATTTAACCGTGAATTGCGCATGCTATAGGTGAAGTAAGTCACGATCGCGATCGTCATCCAGATAAAAAATACCCGAAAGGTGGCGGCCGACAAATCCTTCAAAATATACAGGCATGCCAGTATGCTCAGGCCCGGAACCAGGTAGGCGCCAAACGGCACACGGAAACCTGCGCGTTCTGCACCCAACCCCTTATACCGCATCACAGGCACGGCAGCCGAGACCACGATGAACGCCACTAGAGTCCCCATACTGACCATGTCCCAGAGAAAGGTAGAGTCGACCAAGCCCGCCACCACACCGACCACAAGGCAAACAATAATCGTGTTGCTGACCGGTGCCCTGGTGCGCGCATGCACGGTTTGAAATGAAGAGGGAATCAAGCCATCTTTACTAATCGCATACAAGATACGGCTTTGACCGTAGATAGTCACCAAGGTGACGCTAAACACTGAAATCACTGCGCCGGCAGACAAGATCAGCGCTGGCCATGCCTTGCCCGTGACGTTTTGCAAAATTACGGCGAGGCCCGCTTCTTGTCCTGCAAACATGCTGGCCGGCTGCGCGCCGACTGCCGCGACCGACACCAGTAAGTAAAAGACTGTCACGATCAGTAACGCCATCATGATTCCCAAGGGAACATTCCGCTGCGGATTCTTTACCTCGGCACCTGCAGTGGCGATCGTATCGAGGCCGATAAAGGAAAAGAACACGGTTCCGGCCGCCGCAGTAACGCCTGCCATGCCGCCCATACCTTTACTGTTATCCGTATTAAAAAACGGCGTGAAATGTTCGATTTGGAAGCCTTGAAACGCCACTACGGCAAAAAAAGTCAATATCACCAGCTTGATCAGCACCATGACCGCGTTCACCGTCGCCGACTCTTTGGTACCGCGCAATAGCAAGAAGCCGCAGATCAGCACTAAAATCACTGGCGGTAAATTAAACTGGCCGGAATGCATCTCGGCCCCGTTCACGCCAGCAACGATCATCGGTGAGCGCAGCATCGGCGGTATCTGCCAGCCGACAGCATGGGTCAAAAAATGATTCAGATAATCCGACCATCCTATCGCTGTCGCACTGGCGGCCAAACCGTATTCGAGCAACAGGCATGCCGCAACGATAAAGGCAGCAAATTCGCCAATCGTTGCATAGGCAAAAGAATACGATGAACCGGAAGCGGGGATCCTGGACGATAGTTCGGCGTAGCATAAGGCCGTCAAACCCGCGGTCACCGCCGCCAGCAAAAAAGAAAGAATCACAGAGGGGCCGGCTTTCGGTACCGCCTCGACCATGGTGAAAAAAATTCCGGTACCAATGGTCGCACCGACGCCGATCAACGTTAAAGGAAATAAGCCAAGCGACCGATGCAGACTGTGCTGTTCATGCCCGGTATCCTCAGCGCCTTCAACTGGCTTAGTTCGAATCAATTGTTGAACGAATGTTGGTAGCCTCAAGAAAATGCCTCTTTTTTTATATTGGTGAATTGCGCAGACGACTACGCTTGCTGATTCTAAGGATGAAATCGACGGTGCATAACAAGCCGTCAAAAACAGCAATAATATCTGCAAATCTTCCGTGTTTGCTACGGTATTGTGCTTATTTTTCCGTGCTTCCGGGGTATTTACGCATGCAGGTTTGATTCACAGCATCCATTTTTATCGCAAAAAGTGTTGCACATTACATGCGGATACGGCTGGCCGACACGAATGGGGTCATTTCGGTGATGTCTGCAGGGGTGATCTGATTGGCGCTGACGATGTCGATGATGCTGACGACAATCCTTGCACCTATTTCATTTTTGATTTTAGCTTAATCCTGTCGCCGGCAACCATGAAGTTACCGTTGCCGAGATGATGGATAGTTTGCGGTTTTTTCACTTTGGGGTCTATCCATGCTTTGACAACTTCAAGCACAAACAAGCCATACTTGGTGACATTGCTGGTATCGATTACGCGGCACTCCAGATGAGCAAAGCATTCATCGATAAGCGGCGCACCGACTAGCTCTGCAGGCTTGGGAGTGAGGCCAAACTTCTCGAACTTGTCGATGCTCGCACCCGATGTATTGCCACAAGCCACGACCTTTTCAGCAATCGCGACGGTCGGAATATTGATCACACACTCCTTACTTTCCTGTAACAGGTCAAAGGAGTAATTGCGATTACTGATGACGCAAGCGACCAGCGGCGGCTCAAACTCAAGCATGGTTTGCCACGACATCGTCATGATATTTGGCCGACCATCACGCGCAGTGGTAAGCAAGACAACCGGTCCCGGTTCAAGTAAGCCATACACCTTGGACAAAGGAAAAAATTTCTTGGCCATGTTGGCAGCTCCTGTCGACCAGCATAAATATGCAAACGCGTTGCGTCACAAACATCAAGCATCAGTATGAAGCGCAGGACGACAAACGATTCTGCCTTTTTTCTTACTGGTTTGACTTAAGTCAAATGCCGCTAGTAATTTATCCGAGACCGCCCGCTACACTGCCAGGCAATGTAGCGGGTTCGCAGACAAGGGGCGCGCTGCCACATCTGTGCTGCTCGCGCCTATTTTCAAAAAAATCAGGGAGAATCACCATGCATCGTACCGCGCTCGTCACCGGTGGCACCAGAGGTATAGGCAAGGCAATTTCGCTCACGCTGCAAGCGGCAGGCTATCGTGTGGCCGCCGTGTATCACAACAATACCGAAGCGGCACAGGCGTTTTCAGAAGAGAGCGCGATCCAGATCTTTCATTGGGATGTGGCTGACTTTGAGGCATGCCGCATCGGCGTTGCCCAAATTGAACATGACATAGGGCCGGTCGACATTCTGATCAACAATGCCGGCATCACCAGTGATGCGGTGCTACACCGCATGACCCAAGAGCAATGGTGGAGTGTGATTCATACCAATCTCGGTTCGATGTTCAACATGTCGCGCCATGTCATTGAAGGCATGCGTGAACGCGGCTTTGGCCGCATCGTCAACATCAGCTCGGTCAACGGCGAGAAAGGTCAGTTAGGTCAAACCAACTATGCGGCCGCCAAAGCCGGCATTCTGGGCTTTACCAAGGCGCTCGCGCTGGAAGGCGCACGCAAGAACGTGACTGTCAATGCGATCGCCCCCGGCTACTGCGATACCGACATGGTGGCGGCGGTATCGCCTGAGATTATGCAATCCATCGTCGCCAGCATCCCGGTAGGTCGCCTGGGTACGCCCGCCGACATCGCGCGCATGGTGACATTTCTCGTCGCCGAAGATGCAGGTTTCATTACCGGCGCCACCTTCGACGTCAATGGCGGGCAGTTTATGGACTAGGCGTACATAAAATTAAAACATGCCCCCTCGCTCACGCATATTCCATGCGCCTTCTATGATTCACGTCAAGAGGTTTTCCCAAATTTATCTCATTCATGGTTGTTTGAAATCGTTGATTGATAGGGTGTCAAAGGTGGGCGTAGCCCAGCGCAGCGAACCCTTGACACCCTATCAATCAACATTACGCTGTCGCATGGTGGTAAGGCGCACTTTCTGCCTTACCACCATGCTCGCTTGTCAGCGTTTCCTTTACTCCTGTCCTGCGATGCACATCCGCATTGACTCTGATTCAAACGCTTTGAAGCTTTCGGTCATCGTTTCGTGAAGCCCAGAGCTTCACCACCTTCTATCCGCTGGCTTTACTACACCAACCAAATCCTGCATGCGCGTTGCGCTAAGGTGACCTCAATTCCAATAAACCCCATCTTGTATAGGCGGTTGCTGTTGGCAACCCAGGCGCATGGCAGGCTTATTCACTTCAATTTGTTTGTTTGATCTGTCTGTGTTCTCTTGCTTACCTCTATGCCGTCTTCAGTGCCGCTCCTTCAGGAATGACTCCGTCTTTCAAATAGCGCCACAGGGCGATCACCAGTCGTCTGGCGACCGCGACGATGGCAATGCGGCGGGCGCGTTTATTTGGCCCGCTGCCTAGTGTCCGCTTGTCAAACCAGCGCGTCAGCGCGCTTTCCGGCTGGTAGCGTAGCCACATCCACGCCATTTCGACCAGTAAGGCGCGCACACGCCGGTTGCCTTGCTTGCTGATGCCTTGGTCGACATGGCTCTCGCCACTGTCGTAGGGCTGCGGCACCAAGCCTACGCATGAGCCGACCTGACGCCGGTTGTCGAAATCCCGCCAGAATAATTCGAGCACGATGCGCATGGCACCCACCTTACCGATGGCCTTGAGCCGGGTCAGATTGGCGATACGCTCTTGGGTGCTTTCCGGCAGTTGCTTGACCAGGTCCTTTTCCAGTGCCAGCAGTTGTTGCTGCGCCAGTTCCATGCGCACGCATTCCCGGCTCAGCCGCTGCTGTAACTCGGGCGCCAGTGCGCTGCCGTCGTGACAGGTGACGTCGCCATCGGCCAGTCGCCTGGCAAAGTGACTTTCTACGTTGTCCCAACAGCCGACAGTGCGCAATAGCTTGCGGATGCGGTCGCGATGTTGCCCGCATTCTTTTTGTAATTCACCGCGATCACGTACCAGCTGCCGTTGCGCTTCCGCCGCAGACTCCGGCATGCGGATGACGTGCATGCGATCGCGTTCGCCGCGCAACCAGGCGCGTAGGCAGGTGAGGAGTTTGATCGTGTCTAAACGGTCGTTCTTGGCACGTCGGGCGTGCCGCTCTACCGGGATGCTGGCTGGATCAATGACCAGCGCTTCATAGCCCAGTTTGATGAGCGCTCTGGCGATCCAGAAACCGTCCTGTCCCGCTTCGTACATGACGACCACGCGCAGGTGCTGAGCTAGTCCCCATTTCTGTTTTGTCTCTTCAATCACCGCCACGGCTTGCTCCAGCCGCTTCTGCGCAGCTTCATCAGCGACGGTATGAATCGCAGGGTGTTCTCGCTTGCTATCGTGCAAGCCTATCTTCCAGCTCGCTTTTGATAATTCAACCGCCACAGCCAAAGTAGTCATCTCTGGCGTAAAATCTTTGATGAGAGTCGATTCCATTTTGATCTCCTTAACTTGATTGCTTGAACTTTTATTTTAGGGCGTAGATTTGGGATCGACTCTTTTTTAAATCATAGGATCTTGCAGGCCATATGCCTTGGAGAACCGCATGGGATATGCGTGAGCGAAGGGATGATTTTTTCAATTTTAACGGACTTGTCAGCGATTGCTGAAGCGAAAATGTCGCCGCTTGCCCTGTTCTCGGCATGAATCCCGCTGGCCGGTTTGCTCATTGTTTTATTGCACAGTAAAATCCCCCCATCAGCTAACCACTCTCAATACATCCATGAACACCTCCAACGACAGCGCCTTAGTTTTATTTAGCGGCGGGCAAGACTCGACCACCTGCCTGGCATGGGCCCTATCGCGTTATCAAAGGGTAGAAACCATCGGTTTTGATTACGGCCAGCGCCATGCGATAGAGCTGACGATGCGACCCAGCCTGCTGGCAAAAATGCGTGGATTTT
>NZ_JAUSFI010000075.1 GCF_030651495.1 Undibacterium sp. | reverse complement strand
CGCGACCTGACGATCCGCTTCGGCGGGCATGTCGCGGTGAATCAGGTGACGGCGGATTTTTATCCGGGCACGCTGACTGTCATCGTCGGCCCTAACGGTGCCGGCAAGACCACTTACTTCAACCTGATGTCGGGCCAATTGCCGGCCACCTCGGGCAGCGTGCATTTGTTCGGGGCTGACATCACGCGTCTGGGGGCGGCCAGGCGCACCCGGCTGGGGATAGGGCGGGCTTTTCAGCTGACCAACCTGTTCCCGAATCTGAGCGTGATGGAAAACGTCAGGCTGGCGGTACAAAGCCGGGCCGGCATAGGGATGAACCTGCTGTCGCTCTGGTCGGGCCATACCGAGCTGCTGGAACGGGCCGAATATTATCTGCACCGGGTGGCACTGTGGGCGCGCGCCGGCGCCAACGTGGCGACCTTATCGCACGGCGACAAGCGCAAGCTGGAAGTGGCGATTTTGCTGGCACTGGAACCGGAGGTCATGATGTTTGACGAGCCGACCGCGGGCATGAGCGTGGATGAAGTGCCGGTGCTGCTAGAGCTGATCGCGCAAGTCAAGGCAGAACGCAACAAGACCATTTTATTGGTCGAGCACAAGATGGATGTGGTGCGTGCGCTGGCCGACCGCATCATCGTCTTGCATAACGGCGCACTGGTGGCGGACGGCAATCCGGCCGAAGTCATGGCTTCGGCCATCGTACAGGAAGCCTATCTCGGCACGGGAGTCGCCAAACATGACTGATGTATCCCCTGAAGTATCCACTGAGCACGCGTTTATGCGTGCCGCTAGCGCAAATCATGCAGCGGATCATGCGCCTATCCTGGCACTGGCCGGGGTCCACACGCACATAGGGCAATACCATATCTTGCAAGGGGTCGACCTGGTGGTGCCGCGCGGCGGGCTGTCGGTGCTGCTGGGGCGCAACGGGGCCGGCAAGACCACCGCCTTGCGCACTATCATGGGATTGTGGCATGCCAGTCAGGGCAGCGTACGCTTTGACGGCCGCGACATCACTGCCAGCGCCACGCCCGACATCGCCCAGGCCGGCATTGCCTACGTGCCCGAGAGCATGGCGATTTTTTCTGCCCTGACGGTGAAAGAAAATCTCTTACTGGCGGCGCGCAACGGGCCCATGGATACCAGCCGGCTAGAATGGATTTTCGGCTTTTTTCCGGCCCTGAAAAAATTCTGGAATTACCCGGCCGGCAATCTGTCTGGCGGCCAGAAGCAGATGGTGGCGATTGCGCGCGCCATCATCGAGCCGCGCCAGCTGTTGCTGGTGGATGAGCCGACCAAGGGGCTGGCACCGGCGATTGTCCAAAGCCTGATGGCGGCCTTCAGCGAATTAAAAGCCAGCGACACCACGATCTTGCTGGTGGAACAAAATTTTAGTTTTGTCCGCGAACTCGGCGATACCGTCGCGGTGATGGATGACGGCCGCATCGTGCATACCGGCACTATGCAAGAGCTGGCCGAGGATCAGCAATTGCAACAGCGCCTGCTCGGCTTGTCGCTGGCCAGCCACCAATAGGAAAGCACATGAACCACACCTCAACTACGATGATCGCTGCTGCCGCGCCAGATGCGGTTTTGCCGGCCGCGCCGCGCGATCTTGCCCCGCTGCTGTTAGTGCCGGCGCTGGCGCTGCTGATGTTGCCGCTGGTGGGCAGTTTTCCGACCTGGCTGACCCTGACCATTGCCGGGCTGGCGATGGGCATGATGATCTTTATCATGGCCAGCGGCCTGACCCTGGTGTTTGGCCTGATGGACGTACTCAATTTTGGCCATGGCGCTTTTGTCTCGGTCGGTGCGTTTACCGCGACGCTGGTTCTGATACCGATGAAGGGTTGGCTAGAGATGGATTCTTTGCTGATCAATCTCGGCGTACTCGGTCTGGCGATGTTGCTGGCGATGCTGGTCACCGGGCTGTTGGGCTGGGCCTTCGAGCGCCTCATCATCATGCCGGTGTATGGCCAGCACCTGAAGCAAATCCTGATCACCATGGGCGGCATGATCGTCGCCGAGCAAATGATCAACGTGATCTGGGGCGCAGAGCAAATCCCGCTGCCGCTGCCGGCCAGTTTTCGCGGTGCCATCATGCTGGGTGATGCCGCGATAGAAAAATACCGCCTGATTGCGGTGGTGGTCGGCTTGCTGGTGTTTGCCAGCATGTTTTTGATCCTTAACCGCAGCAAGCTAGGTTTGCTGATACGGGCCGGGGTCGAGAATGGCGAAATGGTCGAGGCGCTGGGCTATCGCATCCGCCGCCTGTTTGTCGCGGTATTTGCCGCCGGCTCGGCGCTGGCTGGCTTGGGCGGCGTGATGTGGGGCCTGTACAAGGAAACCCTGACGGCGGCCATGGGCGGCGAAATCATGGTGATGGTGTTTATCGTGGTGATCATCGGTGGCCTGGGGTCGGTCGGCGGCTGTTTTATCGGTGCCCTGCTGATGGCGCTGGTGAGCAATTACGCCGGTTTTCTGGTACCGAAGCTGGCGCTGGTATCGAATATTTTACTGATGATCACCATCTTGTTATGGCGTCCGGCCGGCCTGTACTCGGTTGGCCGGAACTAGGAAACAGCATGCATACAAAATTATTACGCCAGCTTTTTTCCGATGACTTGCCGCGCAGCCGCCTGCTGAGTGCCTTGCTGGGGCTGATTTTTATCGGCCTGGCGCTGGCACCGTTTATCACCAGCGGCGCCCGTCCCCTCAATACCGCCGCCACCATTTGCGTCTACATCGTGCTGGTCGCCTCGTATGACTTGTTACTCGGCTATACCGGTATCGTATCGTTTGCCCACACCATGTTTTTTGGCATCGGCGCGTATGGCATAGGCTTGTCTATGGCCAATGCCGGGCCGTACTGGTGGGTGGCGTTGGCCGGCTTGCTGGCGGCCTTGTTGCTGACGATCTTGCTGGCGCTGATCGTCGGCCTGTTTGCCTTGCGCGTCAGGGCGATTTTTTACTCGATGATCACGCTGGCGGTGGCGTCTTCGTTTGCGGTGCTGGCCTCGCAATTGTCCGACCTGACTGGCGGCGAGGATGGCAAGACTTTCAGCGTGCCGGCGCTGCTGGCACCGGGTTTCCGGCTGTTTGAGGGCGATGTTTTTGGCCGTGCCATCGACGGCAAGCTGATCACTTACTACCTCGTCTTTGCCGGCAGTGTGCTGTTATTCTTGTTCTTGCTGCGGGTCGTGAATTCCCCTTTTGGCCGGGTCTTGCAAGCGATACGCGAGAACGAGTTCCGCGCCGAAGCGCTGGGTTACCGCACCGTACTGTACCGGGTGCTGGCCAATTGCCTGGCGGCGCTGGTCGCGGCCCTGGCCGGGGCATTGATGGCGTTGTGGTTGCGTTACGTCGGGCCAAAAACCATGCTCAGCTTTGATGTGATGACCGATATTTTGCTGATCGTGGTGATCGGCGGCATGGGTACCATGTATGGCGCGGTGATCGGCGCGACCTTGTTTATCATTGCGCAAAATTACCTGAAGAGCCTGATGGCACAAGCCTCCGGTGCCTTGGCCGGCGTGCCACTCCTGGCCGAAGCGCTGCACCCGGACCGCTGGATGCTGTGGCTGGGCGTGCTGTTTGTCCTGTCGGTGTATTTTTTTCCTGCCGGTATCGTCGGCAAGCTGCGCGGGAATAGAAGCGGCGAGCGCTGAGAAAATGGCATAAAAAATGGCATAATTCGGTCCCGAATGACTATTGACCGTGCCGACTGCATTTTATCTATGAACCCAGAACAACGTAAAGAAGCTTCAGAGTTGCAACTGCACAAGCGCGGCATACGCATTAATGTCCAATTGCATGTGATTGAGAGTGATGACGAGGTCACTTTACGCAGCAAGGATGACGTGCTGCGCCGCCTGATCGCCTTGTGGGCCGTAACTGGCGCGGCGCAAGTGCGCGATGTTAGCCGGTTTCGCGCCTACCTGTTGGCGCATGAGATGACGTCTTATTTATCGGCGCAGGAACAGGCATTTTTGTTTTGCGCGGACCCGACTGAGCAACAGTATCAACAATTTTCCCACAGGCAGGAGGCGTTCTATTTTCTTGCCTGGTGTGCTGGCTTGACGGATAAAATCGCCGTGCTTGCCACCCCGTCGAATCTCAAAAATATCATGAAACTGTTTCCGCTGGAGACAGAAGCCCCGGAAAAACTCAGCGCCGCCCTGCGTCTGCGTAGCAAAAGCCTGATCCTCGATTGGTCAGACTTGTTGTATCGCCTGCATTGGGAAGTGCGGCATAGCCAGCTGACTGGCAGGCCATGCCCCGCCAGCGTGAATGCAGAGACAGTCAGGGAATGGCATCAGGGGGCTAACTGGGTCTGCCAGTATGAAGAGGAAGACGACTGGGATCAGGTCAGCACCGAAACCTGAACCGGCACCTGCCCGCTCACGCATATTCCATGCGCTTCTTCAGCCTGCCTGGCCTGCAAGCCGCATGGGATATGCGTGAGCGGGGCGGGGCTATTTGAATTTGCCCCAGCCATTGCCTGGTCTGTTCTAATCCTGATCCAGATGCAGCGATATCACGCCGCTGGTCGGTACCGCGCAGGGTTCTTCATCGAAAGCGATGTCGCCATTCGCATCGGCAATGCCGGTGGCTTGCAGGTCGCTGAAATTGAAGAGGTTCTTGTCCATCAGATGCGATGGCACCACGGTCGAGAGCGATGAGAAAATGCTTTCTACGCGGCCCGGGTATTGTTTTTCCCACTCGCGCATCAGGTTCTTGATTTGCTTGCGTTGCAGGTTTTCTTGCGAACCGCACAGGTCGCACGGAATAATCGGGAACTGCTTGACTTGGGCATAGCGCTCGGAATCGGCTTCTTTGACATACGCCATCGGGCGGATCACGATGTGCTTGCCGTCATCCGATTGCAGCTTGGCCGGCATGCCCTTGAGTTTGCCGCCGAAAAACATATTCAGGAAAAAGGTTTCCAGAATATCGTCGCGATGGTGGCCCAGTGCGATCTTGTTGGCGCCGAGTTCATCGGCAACGCGGTACAAAATGCCGCGCCGCAGGCGTGAGCACAGCGAGCAGGTGGTCTTGCCTTCCGGGATCAGGCGCTTGACGATGCTGTAGGTGTCCTGGTTTTCGATGTGATACGGGATGCCGAGTTTTTCCAGATACGCCGGCAAGATATGGTCCGGAAAATTCGGCTGCTTCTGATCCAGATTCACCGCCACGATCTCAAAATTGATCGGCGCGCGCTGGCGCAGTGTCATCAGGATATCGAGCAGGGCGTAACTGTCCTTGCCGCCCGACAGGCAGACCATGACCTTGTCGCCGTCTTCTATCATATTGAAGTCGCCGATGGCTTGCCCTACCAGGCGACATAAGCGCTTGTGCAGCTTATTGTTTTCGTAGGTGATTTTTTCTTGCGACTTTTGCTGCGCGCTAGTCTGATCTGGCGCTGTTGCTGTGATTGCTGGCATGATAATTTACGGTTCGTTGACTGTTCGTTTACTGTTCGTTCTTGATCTGGAATACTTCAACGCCGACGCCTTCGCAATCGGGATAGACATCGGGCTTCATGGTCGAGACCCGCACCGCACGCACGCGCGGATGCGCCAGCATGATACGGGCGACATCGTCACACAGGGTTTCTTGCAGGTGGACATGGCCTTGCGCCACGCGTGCGGCGATGGTGCCGCGCATGAAATCGTAATCCACCACTTCATCTAAATTGTCGTCTTTCGGTGTCGAGAGTGCCAGCGGGATGTACAAATCGACATTAATGATGACGCGCTGTTCACCCTTTTTTTCAAACTCGTGCACGCCGATGTTGATCGATATTTCGTAGTTACGCAAAAACAGGCGGCGGCAATCGGCGAGCTGAGGGTGGTGCAAGATAGATAACATAATGGGCTTTACGGATTTAATTGACTGAAACTGGTTTTGCCAAGGCGCTGAACATGACGTCGCGCTGCAAGGGAATTAAGTGCTGGCCGCCATCGACCAGCAAGGTGGTGCCGGTAATCGCCGGCGAGTCTGCCACGAAGCATACCGTATTGGCGATGTCCGCGGGGGTGCTGGAGCGGCCCAGCGGCGTGCGCTGATGCGCCAGATCAAAGTCGCTGTCGCTCTGGTCGCCAGAGACCAGGGTAATGCCGGGGGCGACGCCCACCACGCGCAAACGCGGCGCAAACGCTTGCGCCAGCGTGGTCGTGGCGCATTGCAGGGCCGCTTTAGATAAGGTGTAAGACAAAAAATCGGGATTCAGATTGTAGAGTTTTTGATCGAGCAGATTAATCACGCAGGCTTGCTGGCCTTCCGGCGTGGCGGCATGCAGCGCCTGTGCCAGTAAGATAGGCGCGAGCAGATTGGCGTGCATGTGCTGATCTAGCCGTGCTTGCGAAACAGTATCTGCGCTGTCTTGCTCAAACAGTGAGGCGTTATTGACAACGCAATGCACCTGTCCCAGGGCGGCGATCGCGCGCGGCAGCAGCGTGCGTACTGCGGCTTCATTCGCCAGATCGCATTGCAGCGCGACGGCGCGTTGCCCGAGGGCGTGGATCTCCGTGACCAGTGTGGCCGCTTCGTGCGCCGACTGGCCGTAATGCACTGCCACATCCCAGCCACGCTGCGCCAGGCTCAGGGCGATATAACGGCCGAGTCGTTTGGCGGCACCGGTCACGAGTGCCACGCGGGCGGGCTGGCGCTGGCTGCCGGGGTTGGTGTGCGTCGTCATGAGAATGTTTTTCAGCTTTCTAAGTGCGTTTTTAATGGTTTGCAGTACTACAATGCCGGTATGCGACTTCTTAATCCTACCCCCAACAACAAATTATCCCTGCCGGTCCCTGGCGCTGACGCGCTGGCGGCATCGGCCGCGTTACGGCAACTGATCGCGGCCGAGATCGCCGCGCACGCCGGCCAGATTTCATTTGCCCGCTATATGGAGCTTGCGCTCTATGCGCCGCGCCTGGGCTATTACAGCGGCGGAGCGGCAAAACTCGGCAAAGACGGTGATTTTACAACCTCGCCGGAAATGTCGCCGCTTTTTGGTGCCACGCTGGCCCATGTGGCAGCGAATTTATTCGACCAGACCTCGGCCAATATCATGGAGTTTGGTGCCGGCACCGGGCGCTTGGCTTTTGATATTTTGTCTGAATATCATCTTGCCGGTATCCCGCTGGAGCGCTATTTTATCGTGGAATTGTCGGGCGAATTCAGGGCCAGGCAAGAAGCGTTGCTGAAGGATTTTGCCCAGGTAACCTGGTTGCCGTGCATGCCCGAGGCATTTTCCGGCGTGGTGCTGGGCAATGAAGTGCTCGATGCGATGCCGGTGTCGCTGGCGCAGAAGACTGAGTCAGGGTGGGCTGAGCTGGGCGTGAGCCTGAATGAGGAAGGTGGTTTCATCTTAAGTGCAATGGCGAACCATGCAGCGTGTGATCCCGCGTTAGTGGCGCAAATCCCCGATGCGGAAGAGTTGCCGCCGGGCTATATGACCGAGGTGCATCCTGTCGCGGCGGGTTTTATCCGCAGCGTGGGCCAGATGTTACTCGCTGGCTACAATAACAGCGGCAAGGCCGGCGTCGCGCTCTGGCTCGATTATGGCTTCCCGGCGCAAGAATATTATTTAGACCAAAGGCAGCAAGGCACCTTGATGTGTCATTATCGGCATCACGCCCATCCCGATCCGTTTTACTTGCCGGGGTTGCAAGATATTACGGCGCATGTTGATTTCACGGCGATGGCACAGGCCGCGCTCGATGTCGGCCTGGATCTGCTGGCTTACACTAGTCAGGCTGGATTTTTGCTGGAGGCCGGCATCGGCCAATTGCTGTTACGCACCCCGGTCGACGATGTCCATCGGTATTTGCCCGCGGCGAATGCGCTGCAAAAACTGACCTCGCCGGCAGAAATGGGCGAGTTATTCAAGGTGCTGGTAATGGGCTGCGGCGCTGAACTGGCGCCCGAGCTGCTGCGGCATGATCGCCGTCATCGGCTGTAAGCCCAGGCATACTACCCCCTAGTATTTATATAAGGTGCATGATTACTATGCGCACCGGGGCGATATTTAAAAATTTTTAAGGGAGTATAAGTATGTGCTTGCCAAAGGGGATGAAATGATACGCTGGGTTCTGGTGATTTTTATTGCGCTCATCGTGTTTTCTACGCTGTTGCCCTGGCTCGAAAAACTCGGCATAGGCAGACTGCCGGGCGACCTGCGCTTTAAATTATTTGGGCGGATTTTCTCGTTACCGTTTGCCTCGACCATTTTGATTTCACTGGCGGTCTTGCTGATCGCCCGCTTTCTCAAATAAGCAGTTCAAAAAACAAGCAGTTAAAAAAACAAGCTTTGCGCCGCATTGCGGCAGGTCTGTTAGCGTCTTGATACCTCTATACGCTTTAAATAATTTATAGCATTCAATTGGTTAAAGTTTTACCCCGGTAACACCGTCAATCTAATAGTGGTTTGATGCGTGTGTTCTGTGCGTTTTGCGCGAATAAATCGCTATTTTCATTGCCGTAGTGCATATAATGAAGCGGTCATTTGCAATAAGTGGAGCCTTGTTGCAAATAAAATAAACTGCCTGAAAAAATCTTACGCTAAAGGATTTCATGAGCGACCTGGGTGACCTTAGAGCATTGCTGATCGAGCCAAATTCTGGCATGCGTGTCAGTTTGCACAATATGCTGAATTTATGCGGCATCACAAAAATTGAGCATGCCCTCACTGCCGGTACCGCTGCGCGCACCATACAGTCTAAGGTGTTTGATCTGGTGCTGTGCGAATACGACCTCGGTGTCGGGCAGGATGGTCAGCAATTGCTGGAAGATATCAGGCATCATAAACTTACGCCTTTGTCGACGATCTTCATCATGGTCACCGCGGAGCGTGCTTACGCCAAAGTAGTCAGCGCCGCCGAGCTGGCGCCTTCCGACTATCTGCTGAAACCGTTCACTGCCGATATGCTGCTGGAACGCGTCATGAAGGCGATCGAAAAACGCAAGGCTTTTATTGACGTGCATGGCTTGATGGAGCAAGGCGCCTTGCGCGAATCCATCGCCGCTTGTCTTGAAGGCGAGCAAAAATTCTCCAGGTACGCGGTCGATTTCATGCGTTTTCGTGCCGAGTTGCATGTGATCCTCGGTGAGGCGGCCGAGGCCGAGCGGCTGTACGCCGAATTGTTCGACATGAAGGCCGTCGCGTGGGCCAAATTGGGTTTGGCCAAGACGCTGTTCATGCAAGGCCGTTTTGACGAAGCCGAAGATATCCTGAAAAATTTGGTCGCCGAAAACGCTAAATACATGGATGCCTATGATTGGCTGGCCAAAACCCATGAAGCCGTCGGCGAGTTGCCGGAAGCTAAAGTGGTCTTGGATAAGGCCGTCTCAGTATCGCCGCATGCGGTGCGACGTTTGCGTAAATTGGGCGAAATCGCCCTGGCAACAGGCGATATCGAAACGGCTGAAACGGTATTAAGAAAAGTCGTCAGCAAGGCGAAGTTTTCTGAATTCAGGGACCCGGAAGACCATGTCAACCTGGTCAATGCCCTGATCAAGAAAGGCGATCACAATCAAGCCCAGTCCGTGATTCGCGATCTGGAAAAAAATATGGTCGGATTAAAGAAGACGGCAGCCTGCCGGGCGATTTCTGCCGCCATGGTGCACGCCCTGACGGGCGACGAGCGCCTGGGTGAGGAGCTAGATACGGCGGTGGCCGCCAGCCGTGAAGATATCGGTCTGTCGACCGACATGAAACTTGGGCTAGCCAAGAGCTGTCTTGAGAACAACCGGGAAGAGGCGGCGACCGAAGTCATCATGGATGTGATGCGCAATGCCACCAATCAAAAAGCCATGTCGCGCGCGATGGGCGTATTCGAAAGTGCCGGCAAGGGCCATCTGGGCAAAGAGTTAGCCCAGCGTAGCCAAAAAGAAGTCATGGATTTGGTGGCGTTAGGAGTGCAGAAAGCCAAACTAGGCGACTTCCGTGGCTCGGTCGAATTGATGACTGCCGCCGCCCGGAAATCGCCCGATAATCCACAAGTGGTGATGAATGCTGCTTTGGCCGCTTTGAAGTGTTTAGAAAATCTGGGTTGGGATCAGAAAATAGGAGAGCAGGCAAAGCAGTTGATCGAGTCCGCAGCCAGACTCGACCCGATGAACCCGCGCTTAAAAGCAATACGTGGTTTACATGATGATTTACAGAGAAAATACGGCATTAATTCTAGTCGTTTAAGCAAATAAACATACATAAACATACATAAGCAGAAATAAGCCAATTCATGACCACTCCATCATCCGTGTATCTTGGGTCGCATGTGTCGGAGACCGCACGCGACCGTCTATTGAAAAAAATTAAAGAAGATAGTGGCTTACCTACTTTGGGTGCCGCCATCTCTAAAGTGGTAGAAATTACTTCTTCCGGCGAAGATCCGGTGTCCCGTTTGGCGCATTTTGTCTTAGCCGATGTGGCGCTGACGCAAAAAATACTCCGTCTTTCCAACACCATACAATACCGTACCGTCGCCGGTGTTCCGGTAACGACGATTTCGCGGGCGATTTTTTTGCTCGGTTTTAATACCGTGAAAACCAGCGCCCTGGCGATGCTGCTAGTCGATTGTTTTCGTGATAAGCAGCAGGCGAAAAGTGTGCGTAAAGAATTGGTACATTCTTTGTGTGCCAGCATTGTGGCGCGCGAACTGGCGCAGCGCAGTCAGTATCACGATGCAGAAGAAGCGGCAGTGGCTGCCTTGTTCAAAAATATAGGGCGGGTATTGGTGGCGTCTTTCGATCATCAGTTGCATGAGCGGATACAGATCATGCGTGCCAGTGAGTTAACTCAGGCCCACGAAGCGGCCAATTTATTACTCGGCTGCAGTTATGAGCGTTTTGGTGAATCCGTATTGCAGGAGTGGAGTATTCCGGACACCATTATTCAATCGCTGGCACCCTTGCCTGCGGGTGAACTCAAAAAAGCCAATAGTCGCAGTGAATGGTTAAAACAGGTCGCCAGTTTTAGTGATGCCGTGGCAGAACTGATGCTCAGCACAGAAAGAAAAGCGGTATCCGCTAAGTTGTCAGTCCGGTGTGCGCCAGTATTGCAAAAATTCGGCAGAGTGTTGGAGCTTGATCAGACTCGCTTCGAAGAAATGCTCAAGAGAGTCGAGAGCGAGACTAGACAGCTGGCGGACAGTATGGACATTTCCATCCTGTCGCTGATCGATGGGGATGATCAGGAACCGCTTGATGATAAGGTCTTGAGCAGTGAATTCATGCTCAAGACCTTTGATTCCGACCAATTGCAGCATGCGCAACGTTACCCCAGCGGTAAACCAACGAATGCCAGAGATTTGCTCTTGGCCGGCGTGCAAGATGTCATGCAAATGATGGCGTCTGATCAGGTCAAGCTCAATGACATGATCTTGCTGGTGTTAGAAACGCTGTATGGTGCCATGGGCTTTCGCTTTGCCACCGCTTGCCTGCGGGATGTAAAACAGTCGCGTTATCTGGCGCGTGTTTCTGTCGGTGAGTATTATGCAGAGAGGCAGCAGGGTTTCGTTTTTTCCGCCAAGGAAGAGAAGGACGTATTTCACCTCGCCATGAACAATAATGTCGACCTGATGATTTCAGACGCGAAAGATCCGAAAGTTCAAAATCTGCTGCCGCAATGGCACAAGGATTTACTGCCCGATACCCGCAGCTTCATTGTTTTGCCGCTGGTATTGCAAAAAAAATCGCTGGGTTTCTTTTATGCTGATCGTGCCGTCACCGCAGATGAGGGGGTGCCGCCGGATGAAACTGCATTGATTAAGACCTTAAAGAGTCAGTTGCTAGCGGCCATGATGCGTGGGTAATCAGTCCGCTGACAGTGTTTCTGTTAGACTCATCCTTCCCCACCACGTTTAATTCTCTTGTCATGACACTCACTACCTGGCTTACTTTTTTAGTCGCTGCTTGCGTTATCGCTATTTCACCCGGCTCGGGCGCCGTATTGTCGATGTCGCATGGACTCTCTTATGGGGTGAAAAAAACCACCGGAACCATACTGGGTTTGCAGGCGGGCTTATTGCTGATCCTGGCGATTGCCGGTGCCGGCGTCGGATCTATCCTGATGGCTTCTGAAGTGGCCTTTAACACGATTAAGACGGTCGGTGCGCTGTACCTGATTTATCTTGGTATCAGCCAGTGGCGCGCCAAAGTAGAGGCTGCCGGCGATGCCGGTTTAGCCGCCGTACAAACGGCTTTACCTAGCTGGCGCAAAAGGTTTCTGATCGGTTTTCTGACCAATGCCACGAATCCCAAAGGCATCATTTTCATGGTGGCGGTATTGCCGCAGTTTATCAGCCAGAATGAAAAAATCTTGCCGCAATTGCTCATCCTGGGGGCAACCATGTGTGCGGTCGATCTGGTGGTGATGCACAGCTACGCGTTTGCCGCATCAAGCATGCAACGTTACTTTCGCGATCCGCGTTTGCTTAAAAAGCAAAATCGCTTCTTTGGCGGTATCTTGATGGCGATCGGGGTGGCTTTGTTTTTCGTCAAGCGCAACCCGAATTCTTAATGCCATGGCGGCTTTGCCGCTGGTGAAGCTGGGGCTTAGCCCATCGGTATTTCTTGTTTTTTTGCCAGGGCATCAATATCCTGCCAGATCGTCATTTGATTTAACAGGCGTGTGGCAGGATCGAGCATGGCGCTCAAATTAAAGAAACGTTCCAGCGCAGTCTCGTCAAAATTGCTGGATTGAGAAAAATTGATGCGGCCATATTGCTTCTTGAAAGCCAGCAATAAATCCCCCGGGGTGTCTTTGTGCCAGGATTGCATCAAGCCACCGACCATCAAGGCGCTGTCGGTGGTTTGTTCCAGCACACGCGTGTTTCTGCCATTGCCGACATCGCGGTAATCAAGCAAGCGCGGGAAGTAGAATTTTTTGATCCAGCTCGCCGGTATCCCGCCTTCACGTGTCAGGGTGCCGCTGCGCCAGAGTTTCCAGCTTTTTTCTGCGTTGCCGTCATCGATAAACTGATCATCGGCTTGCAGGGCGCAATCTTCTTCCAGGACTATTTCGAGTATCACCGGTAAGCCTGCTTGCAGCGCGATGGTTTCGAGTTCTGGCATGGCGGGTTTTTCGCCATGCGCACTTTGCAACAAGCCGACAAAGCGCGACAAGATCTCTTGATTGGCGGCATGCAGAGTTTTGGTGGCATTGCAAAATGCGCCGCATGCAGAAAAATAGGCCATCAGTTCGCCAACATAAATACCCTTTGACTGCGCTACTTCCTGGCCTTCCTGAAAGCCTTCTCTCGGCGTATCGGCAGCAATGCCATGGCGTAAAATCGGGTAAAGTGCGGTCGAGATAGTGCCAAATTTGACCACGGTTCCTGCTGCTAAAATAAATTCGCTCATGCTGTAACCTTCATTCTTTCTTCAAATAGCGCTAACACCTGCTCAGGCGGCCGGCCAATCATCGCTTTACCCTGGTAACTCACTATCGGTCTCTGGAGTAATTGAGGATGGCTGGCAAGCGCCGCCAGCAGGCGGGCATCATCGGCGTGCGTTAAGTTCAGCGCCGTATATTCGTCTTCATTATCGCGCACCATCGCTCGCAATGACAGCCCCAATTGTTGCTGTAAAACCTGCAACTGGGCGATATTCAACGGTGTTTTCTGATACTCCACCACTGTCAGCGGGAGCGCATTTTTGACAGAAATATCTTGCACTAAAGCCAGCGTTTCGCGCGATTTGGAACAGCGCGGATGATGGTAAATCGTGATCGTAGTCATCATAATTATAGTAGGTTCAATTGTTAGATAAATTTATCGCCAACGCCGAACAACACCAGGATACCCAGCAGCGCAAACAAGGCGGCGGCAATCGTGCGTACCAGTTTGAAAGGAAAATTCGGTGCCGCTATCTTGCCCAGAAACACCGCCGGAACGTCAGCGATCATCATGCCCAGGGTGGTGCCAGCAATCACCAGCGTCAGGTTGCTGTATTTGGCGGCCAGCGCGATCGTTGCCAATTGTGTTTTATCGCCAATTTCGGCCAGAAAAAAAGTCACGCAGGTCAAGAGAAAAACGCCGTAACGCCCTTCGTTGATTCCTTCCTCGCCCATTTCGTCTGGCTTTAAGGTCCAGGCCGCAATCCCGAGAAACGACAAGCCCAATGCCCAGCGCAGCAAATCAGAAGAAACGTTGCTCACTACCCATTGTCCTAGCAAGCCAGCCAAGGCATGGTTTGCCAGTGTGGCAACCAGGATGCCAAGCACGATAGGAATGGGTTTTTTATAGCGTGCCGCCAGTAATAAGGCCAGCAACTGGGTCTTATCGCCAATTTCACCAACAGCGATAGCCAGAGTAGAGACGAGGAAAGCTTCCATAATGATGTGCGGGATAGGGCGATTGAAACTATGATACACACGTCTCCCGCCCCATCCCTGGGTAGCGGAAACGCATATATCAAAAGTCTTGCCAAATCAAAACCAGCATAAGCTGCTTCTGATCAAACGCACCACAGCCGTATGGCCAAGTATGTTGATGCGCTTCTTTCAGGTGGCTGAAAGAGGCTACTCCCCAATGAATATGAAGCCGGATTATACTGCATTGTCTGTCTGCCCTTGATTTTTCAGCGATCTGGCCGATATTATTCCATGTCAGTGTTGAATCTGATCAGCCTAGCGCCTCTGCTTGCCGTCAAGAAAAAGGAGTGCAACATGAACATCCGTATTGCCAACACCTCGCCCAGTCCCCAGCCTGCCGCTGTCAGTTTGCCGAAGTCGCCAGACATCGGGCAAGCCAAAGCCAGTACCGGCAGTGCAGCGTCTGCCGCGTTTACCGTCGAGGATAAGGTGAGTTTGGGTAGCGGGAATGACGCCGACGTGACCTACACCGATCCCCGGCTCAGCAAAACTAAGCCGGCACCTGATCTGGCGGCCTTGCTGGAAGAGTCAAACCGCAAGGCGCAAGCGATTGTCGACCTGATCCGGCCCTTGATCGAGCAGCAGGGTTTGAATCTGGCCAAAGTGGTCAGCGGTGAACAAAAGCTCAGCGTTGATCCGAAAACCATCGCAGCGGCCAAGGCGGCGATCGCGCCGGATGGTGAATTCGGCGTGCAAAAAACCGCCGAGCGCATCCTCAGTTTTGCCAAGGCCGCGATCGGTGATGATCCTGCCAAGCTCGATAAAATACGCGCTGCGGTAGAGCAGGGCTTTAAGGAAGCTGCCGATATGTTGGGCGGCACATTGCCTGAGATCAGCCAGCAGACTTTAACAGCGATACAGACAGAATTTGACCGCTGGAAGAGCGATGGAATCCCCAGTGGTGATACCGTGACGCTGGCAAAAACGCAGAAGTAAACGCT
The DNA here is from genome assembly GCF_030651495.1 of Undibacterium sp. GTDB lineage: Bacteria > Pseudomonadota > Gammaproteobacteria > Burkholderiales > Burkholderiaceae_D > Undibacterium. The sequence goes on along the minus strand of NZ_JAUSFI010000075.1, from coordinate 3,015 downwards.
ATCGCCCCTGTCACGCCAATCAGTGATAATGCCGCCAGCCCCGGAGATGCATTATTCAGAGCGATTAGTGATGCTGCATAGCCGGCATGGCTGCCTGATTCAAGGGCTTGGCGATGGCTTTCAATTCTATCGTTTCACGTTTCTTGTCTTTGCCTTCAATGACTAAAGTGAGCGGGATGGTATCGCCTTCCTTGACTTGCGCTTTCAGGCCCATCAGCATGACGTGGTAGCCGCCCGGTTTCAGTTCGACGGTCTTGCCGGCCGGTAAAGCTAGCTCGTCGATGGCGTGCATTTTCATGACATCGCCGACCATTTCCATTTGATGCAATTCGACCGTCGCCGCTGCGCTGGAGTGCACTTCGACCAGGCGCGTGTCTTTGCCTGAGGTGATCTGCATGAAGGCGCCGGTAACTTTTTGCTGTGCCACGGTGGCGCGCACCCAGGCGTCTTTGACGCTCACTTGCGCCTGTGCCGTCGATGCAAGGCAAACCGTGATCAGTGTCGAGAGGAGTAATTTTTTCATGGCGTTTCCTGTTGAATGAGTGGGAGGTGAATATTACTGTGACTGCTGCTGTAATACTGTGAATGCTACTGAAATGCACGGCAGGCCCAGCGCGCATATCCCATGCGGGTTTCCAGCCTGCCACCCCGGAGAGCCGCGTGGAATATGCGTGTTGGGCATGCCTGCCCTGCAGGGCGCATGGCGTATGCGCGCCGGGCGTGTGCCTGTTGGAGATTTTTTTATTGTTCATTACTTATTGCCGGCTGCCAGCCAGTTGTCCAGCTCTTGCGCGGATGGCTTGCCCAGCACCAGCTTGACTGCGCCCGCTTTGGGCAGCAGCGCCACATACGGCGTGATGCCGCGCCAGTTCGGGTTGATGCCGTATTGCAGCGCGGCAGTCTGGCCCTGGAATACGAACAGGCGGTTGGCCGGGAGGTAGTGCGGCTCTTGCAGCAAGCCAGGCTGGTCATCTCCGTCCATCACCACCACCACCAGGGGTACCTGTGGCTTGCGGTTTTTTAATTGCTGGCCGAGTGCGGCGATGATGGCCGGACAATGGCTGCAATCGGTCGTGGAAAACACCACCGCGGACGGGCGCGGCAAGTCTTGTTGCAGGCGTTGCCAGGTCTGTGCGTCGAAGTTTTCGATATGCTTGGCGGCAGCCAGGGCCGGCGCTGCCGTGGCTACGCTTGCCGCGAGCAGCAATGCACGGCAAAAATTAAAGGGCTTCAACATGGCGTTTCCCTGTGGTGTTCCAGATTACGAAAATTTTTCCCTCTTTATTCAACAGGCGCGGGTAATCGCTGTCGGCCTCGCTACGCGCCAGCTGCCTGAGCGTGAAATGCTGGCCGTCGTCGTCGGAGATCCAGGCTTTCATCGTCATGCCGCTGCCATCGTAACTGCGCCAGACGATGGCCAGCTTGTTGCCGCTGCTGAGGATGTCGGCATGCTCCGCCTTGTCGTCAGGCAGGGCGATGACCGTGCCGCCCGGCTTGCCATCTTGCGCCAATTTGCCATAACTGACCTGCGCGACACCGGCCCTGACGCCAAACCAGACGGCGTGATAGCCGCCGCTGGCCGCCAGCGTCAGGCCGGGGCCGTGATGCGGGCAGCCATCTATCGCCCAGTTGTCGTAAGTCGCACGTATCGGTACTGGTACTGGTACCGGTGCAGTCGCCGGTGATGCCGCGCGCAAGACGGCAAACGCATGGTCGCGGATGTTCGGCGCCGTCACGTGCCGCCATAATGCCGCAATCTGGCCGTCGGCGGTAGGTGTGAGGGCAATGCGGCAGCATTCGCAGCTGTAGTCGGCCAGCTTGGTGTCTGGCCCGAAGCTGGCCGCGCCATCGAGCGAGACATTGTGATAAATTGCGCCGCCGCGATAGTCGGGTTTGCTGCTTCCCGTTTTTTCTGCCTGCGCTTTCGCCAGCACCATTTCGCGCGAATCTAGCCAAACCGTATGCAGCGCGCCGCTGGCATCAAACGCCATCGAGGCAAAGCTGTGGCTGATCACCTGACGGTCCTGATGCACGGTGACAGGCGGCGCAAAAGTCGCACCGCCATCGCTAGAGCGCAGCAGGCGGATTTCGCCGGTGAATTTTTTTTCCAGCGGCTGGGCATAACTGATCAGCACCACGCCATGTGGGCCGAACAGCAGTTTTGGATTACTCTCGCCGCTTATATTCATGCGGTCGCTGGCGGTATTGAGCACGCGCGCAGGCTGCCAGTTGCGGCCGTCATCACGGCTGATTTGCAGTGTCAGGTGCGCCTGCTCATCTTGCTGCACTACCCACAAACTGCCATCGGGGGCAAATGCGGCGCCGACAGTCAGCGCCCCCTTTTTACCCATTTCTGCCATTTTATTTTCGGCGTGGGCTGGCAGCATCGCCAGCGCCAGTGTGGCCAGTGCCGCGAGTGGAGCCAGGCGGGTTAACTTGATTTTCATCGTTTGACCAGTATGAAAGGAGGATTCGGATAGCCGCTGGGCAGCATGCGCTTACTTCGCTGCATACGCATACGTCAGCCCCAGCATGACGCTGCGCGGCGCACCTGGCGTGTACGAGTTTTGCGTATCCGGCAGATACGCACCAACGCCAGAGTAGGAACTCGATGCCGAATCAGCATAACGGGTGTCGGCCAGATTGCGCGCCTGCAGCCAGATTTCCCAGCTCTTGGCGACCAGATAGCTGCCGCGCAGATTGACCAGCGTATGGCCGCCATAGCGCACGGTATTGGCATTGTTCATCCAATACTCGCCCTGATGCACCAGTTCCAGCGCGATGCGTGCGCCGGTAAGCGGTTTGTAGCCGATTTCTGCCGTGCTGATGTCGCTCGGTGCCTGTGGCATCTGCTTGCCGCTGTAATCGAGGCTGCCCGAGACCTGATATTTTTCATACTTATGGCTGGCCAGCGTGGTGGCCAGACGGGCGTCAAACAGGCCGGCGTCATAGTTCAGCCCCAGTTCCAGCCCCTGGCTGCGGGTGCGGCCGGCGTTGCGGTTTTCGCTATTGCCG
>NZ_JAUSFI010000071.1 GCF_030651495.1 Undibacterium sp. | reverse complement strand
TTCTCGCTGTGCCAGAGACAGGGCTTCAAGCTCCATTTCCAACCAGTGAAATGTGTCTATATCCATGATGTGTCTCCACTTGTCTTTGCTTAATCTCTAGTATAGAAGACACTTATCAACAGTCAATCTGAACATAGCCTTATTTTAATCATACTGCCCCCAGTATATGAATATGGCAAGTCGCTTGGCGATGGCGTGCTTTGTGTTCGTTCAGGCAACATGTCGTTTTTATGATGCTTACTGGCAGATCAATTAAAGAAAGTATTTTGGGCAATTATTTGCAGTATATACTTTTGAACTTAGTCAAAAATAGCTTGAAAAATAATTCAAAAAGGTGGCATTTTTGCACTAAGTAAAATTCTTTAAGGCAATTTTCTGCAACTCTTTCACTGATTTTTTTCGTGGGAATCGTTTTTGCATGAGCAGATCTTCTTTACGCCGCGAACTGGTCATCCCGATTACCGTATTGGTGATTGGCGTCTCTGCTGCCATTGGCTGGGTTTCCATGAAGGCGGGTACGGACGCGGTGCAAACGCTGACTCAGCGTATCTTGATTGATATCGTCAATCGCATTAATGTCGCAACAGAAAAACATCTCGATGGCGCGCTGATTGCGCTTGAAGCCATCGCGCCCAGCCCTTTAAATGTACCAAAAGAACAGGCATTTTCTAACGACATGCAAGCGCTCGAGCTTAAGTTGTGGATGGCGAGCGGCTTATTCATGGATGTGAATAATTACGTTTATTTTGGTGGCAAGGATGGACGTTTTGTCGGCGTGTATCGTATTGCAAAAGACAATGTGCAACTGTATTGGCGTGAGCCGGGGGCGAGTTCTCGCCAGGTGTATGCGGCCACTTCCATTGGTGATCATTCAGAACTATTCAGCACAGATCAATTTGATCCACGAAAACGTCCCTGGTACCAGGCGTCTATGGGTTCAGACAAGCCGGTGTGGTCGAAGATTTATAATGATTTTTCCTCGCATTACCCGACCATCACTTTAGCCAAAGCGGTATTTCAAAAAAATCGGGAGTTTGTCGGCGTCGTTGCTACCGATGTGACGCTAAAAGAATTGTCTGGATTTTTGCGCAAGCTTGAGATCAGTAAAAATAGTGTCGCTTATATCGTGGATGCGGAAGGTTATATTGTCGCCACATCGGGAACAGAGTTGCCGGAAAAAAGCGTCGGCGATGTCCCGCAGCGTATGTTGGCCGCTGAAATGAAAACCCCGTTGATTCGCGAAGCGGCAAAACAAATAGATCAAAAAAGTCAATCCATTACGCAGACCCGGCAATTCGAGACCAGTGTTGGCACTATTGACGTGGCGGTCTCGCCGCTAGGGGCAAAACAAGGCTTGCACTGGCTGACGGTCGTTGCCGTTCCCCGTGCCGATTTTATGAGCGGTATTAATCAGGGATTTCTGCAAAGTATGGCGATCGCCGTTGCCTGCATCATTTTTGCATTAACCATCGGTTTGACCATTGTTGAAAGAGTGGTCAGAGATATCCGTACCCTGACCAACGCCGCCAAGCGTTTTGGTGATGGCGAGCCTTTGTTAGCATTGAATATTCGGCGCGATGATGAAATCGGGATATTGGCACAAACTTTTGTCGAAATGGAAAACAAGCTCAGGTTTGATAAGCTCACTCAGGTAGCCAACCGGGAGTCTTTGTTTGCCCAGATTAATTACTTGCAAAAGCAGGCAAAAAATAATCCGTCTAGTAGCACCGGTTTTACACTCTTATTCGTCGATCTGGATAAGTTTAAATTAATCAATGATAGCTATGGGCACGATGCCGGCGACCAGGTGTTGGTGATTATTGCCGCACGTTTGCGCGCGGCGATACGCGATACCGATGAAGTTGCCCGTTATGGCGGTGATGAATTTATTCTGCTATTGAAGGAAACCAGAAATCCTATCGATATCAATAACATGGTGGAAAAAATCAGCGACCTGATCGAACAAACGATCGCTTTGGAGTATGCCACAGTGAGTGTCGGCGCCTCTATTGGCTGGGCTAGTTTTCCTGATGATGGGGATGATTATGTCAGACTCATTAAGGTGGCCGATAGCCGCATGTATCATCGCAAGCGGGACCGAAAATCGAGTCAGCTACACTTAGTTTGAGCGTGTTTTTTGCCAGACCCGCTCAATAATCATGCGAAAAATGAAAATGTGTTGGTTATAGGCTACTATTTGAAATGCTAATAATGCAATAGCAATCAATAGACGTTAAGATAGATCGCTTTTTAAACTCCTCTTTGGCGATGAAACGTCACATAGTCTTTCTGGCGATTTTGTTTGCCGTAGATGCCGTGCTTGAATTCATTCATTTTTAAATCTTTTCTGGTCTGCATCAATGAGGTAAGATACCTTTTTGCTAGTGACCGACTACTGGCAATCGCCTGATAGATAGCGCGCATGGATTCAATAATCAAACATTTGGTGGAAATTACCGGTCATCGTGACCACGATCTCCTCAATATTTCCGTGATTTCCGCTTTGCGCGAGTTGACGCAGGCAAAGCAGGCGCGTGTTCTGGATATGCTTGCCGTCGGTTCGCACATGTATGTCAAGCCCCGAATTTCGTTTGAAAATGACAAATTGGTGGTCGCTGACGAGTATTTGGCCAACAGCAATAATGGCGAACTGATTTCAGAATATCCCCATTTGCAGGAAGGTATCGCACAACACCTGGACCTTATTGAAGCGCGTGGTAGCGATGGTCAGCGCATCATCTGGTTGCCAATCTGGATGAATGACACGGTCAATACCTGCCTCGAAATTGTCAACCCTGCCTCTTATTCGAAAAATACCAGAGAGGTGATGAAGGGTATCCTCATCGTCTATCGGAATTTTCAAAATCTACTCGATTACAGCGAGCGCGATTCGTTGACTGGCTTGCTCAATCGAAAAACCTTTGACGATAATTTTTCCAAGATATTGCGTGCGAATGTACCGCACTACGTTAGTCCTGATGTAGAACAAGACAGCCCCGAGCGACGTAGCGATGACGCAGAAAAACAGCATTGGCTTGCGGTGCTGGACATTGACCATTTTAAGCGTGTCAACGACCAGTTCGGTCATTTGTATGGTGACGAGGTATTGATACTGATCGCCAATCTGATGCGTTCTTCGTTCCGGCCCAGCGATAAACTGTTCCGTTTTGGCGGTGAGGAATTCGTTATTTTGTTGCGCTCTACCACCATGGAAGATGCTCAGCATATTTTTGACCGTTTCCGTGAAAATGTGGCGCAGTACAATTTTCCTCAGGTTGGTACCGTTACGGTCAGCATTGGCTTTGCCCACATCAATCCATTTGAACCCGCTGTTGGCATCATGGGACGAGCCGATCAGGCCCTGTATTTTGCCAAAAGTAACGGCAGAAATCGCACTTGCTACTACGAAAGTCTGGTCAATAGTGGCGACCTGAAAGTTGAGCATTCCAATGACTCGGTAGAATTTTTTTAATCATCACTAAGCGCTTCATTCAAACACCATCAATGCGCTGCCCGCTTCACGCCCGCCATCAATAGTCCGGCAAGCATCAACAGTCCGCCCGAAGCGCGGTTACTGGTTTTGACAAATTGTGCATTTGCCGTAAATTGGTGCGTCTTGCTGCCCAGCCAGGCGTACAGGCTATAAGCAAGTGCATCGAGCGCGATACAGCTACTACCGTAAATCAACATCTGCGGCCCCACCGGTTTGGCCGGATCAATAAATTGCGGCAAGAGCGCGACAAAATACAGTAAGGCTTTGGGATTGGACAATTCCACCACCACTGCATTCCAGAACGCGGCCCAACCTTGTATCGCCCGCGTGTGGTCAGCGCTGACGGTAAACGCGCTGGCCCTGCTCAGCAAGGTCGATAAGCCCAGGTAAAACAGGTAGGCGACGCCACCCCATTTGATGACGGAAAATAAATTGCTGCTGGCCACGATCAAGGCCGCAATTCCGGTCGCGGACAGCGCAAAATAAAGTGCATTCGCCAGTGCTATTCCGGCAATCGCCCAATACGAACGGCGCATCCCATTGGACATGCCCTGTGCCACAATCAGCAGGGCGGCAGGGCCAGGCGTTAAGCAAATGACGCCGGTGGTGACGATAAAAATGAAATAGGCTTCCCAGCTCATGGCAGGCTCTTGATAGTGAATGGATGATGAATGAATTAATTAATGGATGAATTAATTGTTTATTTTGCGGCAATATCAAGCCGCTGATATTTCACCGTCTCTACGCCCGGCTTGCCAGGATGACGCGCCAGCGTGATGAGTGCGACGCTGGCCAGAATGATGGCCATGGCCAGCAGTGCACGGGGTTCGACATGCTCGCCCGCCAGCAGCACCCCTAGCGCTACCGCAATGACCGGGTTGACATAGGCATAGCTCGAAGCCAGCGCAGGCGTCACCTTGGAAAGCAGGTACATATACGCGGTAAATGCCAGCAGCGAGCCGGCGACGACCAGATACGACCAGGCAAAAAATGCAGGCAGCGTAATCGGTGTGCTGAAGCGCTCACCTTTAGCTAAGGCGACCGCACATAAGAACGCCCCGCCTAACAGCATTTCGCTGGCGAAGCCCATCGCTCCCGGTGCCAGCTGACATTTTTTCTGCGATAACACCGACCCCATATCCCAGCAAATGATGGCGCCCAACAAGGCAAGCATGCCGATAGGTTGTGCCGACAGTTCGCCGCTGCTCAACAGCAGCGCACCGGCAAATCCAGCCAGAATGCCTATCCATTCACGTTTATTCGGCCATACTCCAAACAATCCGGCACAGAGCGCCATCACCATCGGAGAACAGGCGATAAACACGGCCGTCATGCCGGAAGAAACGTATTGTTGCGCCACGGCCGTCAGGCCCATGCCACCGCCTAGCAACAGGATACCGATCAAGCCGGCATCGCGCCATTGCCTGGGTGTCGGATTCGCCGTGCCGCGCCATTTCAGCCAGCCGAACAATAGGGCCCCCGCCACTAAAAAACGGCTGCCCATCAGTAAAAATGGCGGGAACGATTGTAAGGCCACATGGATGGCAAAATAAGTGGAGCCCCAGACAAGATAAACGGTCAGCAAGGCAAATAAAACCTGGCGAGGTAAAGCGCGCATAGTGAGTGAATTAAAGTTAACAGCGTTTCGATGGGTAAACAGTGTAAGCGTGTGCTGATCCATTTTGAATAGATAAGCCAAGGCAAATAGGTTACATTACCTTTAAATTAATCGAAAAAGAGTCAGTTTTCCATGAAACTAGAATTAGACCTGATGGATGCAAAAATCCTGGATATTTTGCAAGCCGATGCCCGCGTCACCTTGACTGAAATAGGTCGCCGCATCCACCTGAGCCAACCGGCGGTGGCCGAAAGGGTGAAACGGATGGAGGCGGCCAAGGTGATTACCGGTTACCACGCCAGAGTCAATCCGGAAGCGCTGGGTTACAGCATTACCGCCTTCGTGCGGGTCGCCGGCCGCACCGACTATCAGGCGGTGGCGACGATGGCGGAAAAAATGCCCGAAGTGGTGGAATGCCATTCCATTACCGGTGACGATTGCAGCATCGTCAAAGTGGTGGTGCCTTCGGTACGGGAGCTGGAACGCATACTGGTCGAGCTGACACGTTGCGGTGCCACTTCTACTTCCCTGATCCTGTCATCCACGCTGGAGCGGCGCGCACTCAAACCGGTGGCCGCTTAAGCCGCGTCTAGGCTGAATACAACAGCTAAAAAAATAGGGAGCGACGTCAACTCAGGTATTTGTCGCCATTGTCGATCATGGCGTTTTGCCGTGCGTAAAAGACAGCGATATCCACGAAAATCCGGCCGGCGGGCGGCTCGATGTGGTTAGGGTTTTGTCTGTGAAGTGATTTGATGACTCACGACGCTGCAAATATCGCCAATTTCCGCCTCGCTCATTCCCCGACGACAGGGTACTTCCAGCAGCCTCTGTGACAAATTTTCTGCGTTGGTTGCGATAGTGCCAGGGGAGAGATAAGCCTTGTAGCCGGTGCGTGTTTCTATTCCTGCCGTTTTGAGTGTCGTGCGTAAACGGGGTATATCTACCTGTTCCGGCAAGCGCAACATCACTCGAGTGAGAAATCTTTCCGCCGCGTATTGTGGAAATTGAATCAATGGATACTGTTGCAGTGCCACATGATATGCATGAGCGATTCTGATTTTTTCTTGCGTTATCATTTCTATGCGCTCAAATTGAGCCAATCCGATGCCCGCTTCCAGATTGCTGATTTGCGTACACGCTGAGGTCGTTTGGGAGCGCCATCCCAACTCGTTGCAAAGGCGACTCAGGTAGTAGCCGGAATTCCCGGTTCGTGCACTCCATACGTAATTCCAGAGAAAATCACACAGCGCTTCTAGCCTGTTTGTGGACGGCGGCAGCATTTGCCATGCCTGCTTTGCTTCCACATCGTATTCTGGATTATTGATCAGAAGTACGCCACCCGATCCACGTATTCCCGTGACGATGGTTTTTGATTGTGCAAAACTGATGATGCCTGCGTCACCAAACGTCCCTAGCAATCGGCCTTCAGAACGGACACTCACCACTTGCGCGGCATCGTCGATTAAAAAAATACCCGCAGTATTGCAGAGTTTTTCTATATCACTGATTTTTGCCGGGGCACCATACATATGTGGCGCGATGACCGCCAGCGTGTCGTGGTCTAACGCGCATTGCACGGCTGTCGGGCAGAGATTGAGATCATCATCGATGTCCACGCTGATGGCAGTCAAGCCACAAGACTCAACCGCCTGTATGACACTGGGGCAAATATAGGCTGGAACAATCACTTTGCTGCGCGCTGGCTGACGGCGCCGAAAAATAGTTAACGCGATCCGTATCGCATGATGGCCGTAATTGCATAGGTAAATAGAGGAGGGTGCATAGTAATGCGCCAAGCGATCAGATAGTATCGCCGGATAGTTACCTTGGCTGAAACTAGCCCTAAGCAAGCAGCGCAATATGACCGAGTACTCAGCCTTTGTCCAGTCCGCAAAGGATACATGATGCCGTTTCAAGCCTGACTCCTCAAACGTTCGGCTCTCCGGTTATGCTGAAAATCGGCACATAACAATAGATCAATCCAGCCCCGGTAAACGTTAAAATTTTTTCTATCTGTTTGGACTTGCGTGCCGTCATTGTCTTTCAGCGACCAGTGAGCGATCTGCCCGGGCACCTCTGTGTATTCCGGACGATAGGGTGGGGCGGTCTGCAGTGGAAGGAAAATGGCAAGCATCGATAGGAGTGGTTTTTTAAAAAGAGTGTCGGGTATCCGCCGGCTTGATGGCATAAAAACGCTTATGGCGAGCGTCATGCTTGTCGTCCGTAGTTGTTATGCTAACAGTAAAAGCTAGTGGTTTGTGAAAAGCACCGGTACCTGGAAAAAAGATCCGATAACCAGTTAATTAACTATCGAAAAAGAAAAAAGAGCATATGCTATTAATCCATTCACTTAATCGTAGTGAGTGAATGGCAGCGAATGAATGGCAGTGAGGGCGACGGTGAGGAGGGTGGTAATTGAGCAATCTGAGCAATCCTTATTTCCAATCCAGATGTTTGAGTTAATTTTTTGAAAAGTAAGATATTCGTCAACTCCCTCACCCCCCGGCCCTCTCCCGCCCGTGGGCGAGGGGACGCAGCGCAGATTGCTTTGATTTAGTTTGAAATTGCAATACGCAATGCCCATGCGCCTTTCCAGCCATTTTAGGGCTGCAGGGCGCATGGGCATTGCGTGTGCCATTTTAGATTTAATACGCACGTTTACTATGACGTTTACATTGACGTTTACGTTAACGTAATATAACTTAGCTTACCCATTCGCGTGTTTGCGCAGCGATTGTGCCGCGCAGACCCACACTAAGCCCCGTTGAGGAAGACATGAACGACCTGTCCATAGCCCAAAAACTGACTGAATACAAACCCGCCAACAAAGTGCGCTTCGTCACTGCCGCCTCTTTGTTTGATGGCCACGACGCCTCAATCAACATCATGCGCCGCATCCTGATGGCCAATGGCGCCGAAGTGATCCACCTCGGGCACAACCGCTCGGTAGAAGAAATCGTCACCGCCGCCTTGCAGGAAGATGCGCAAGGGATCGCGATCTCCAGCTATCAGGGCGGCCATGTCGAATACTTCAAATACATGATCGATCTGCTCAGGCAGCGCGGCGGCGAGCATATCAAAGTCTTCGGCGGCGGCGGCGGCGTGATCGTGCCGGAAGAGATTGCCGAGCTGCACGCGTATGGCGTGACGCGCATTTTCAGCCCGGAAGACGGTCAGCGCCTCGGTCTGGTCGGCATGATCTTGTCGATGATCCAGGCTTGCGATGCTGATTTTTCTGTCTATGCACCTACCAGCATAGACAGTCTGCAAAATGGTGACATCGTTGCCAAGCATAGACCGCTGGCACAATTGATCACCGCACTGGAAAATGAAAAAGTCGCGCCAGAACTGCGCAAGGCGATTCATCTGGCGGCAGAATCAATCAAAATTCCTACCTTCGGGATTACCGGCACCGGCGGTGCAGGTAAGTCTTCACTCACTGACGAGCTGATACGCCGTATACGTCTGGATCAGGATGATCAGCTGAACATCGCGCTGATCTCGATCGATCCGTCGCGCCGCAAATCGGGCGGGGCCTTGCTCGGTGACCGTATCCGCATGAATGCGATCAACCCGTGGAAGGGGCAGGTTAAGGTATTCATGCGCTCGCTGGCCACGCGCGAAGCCGGGTCGGAGATTTCGCAAGCGCTGCCCGATGTCATCGCCGCCTGCAAGGTCGCCGGTTTTGATCTGGTGATTGTCGAGACTTCCGGTATCGGCCAGGGCGATGCGGCCATCGTGCAGCACGTCGACCTCTCGATGTACGTGATGACGCCAGAATTCGGCGCCCCATCACAACTGGAAAAAATCGACATGCTCGATTTTGCCGACTTTATCGCCATCAATAAATTCGACCGCAAAGGTTCGCAAGACGCCTTGCGCGATGTCGCCAAGCAATATCAACGCAACCGCGAACTCTGGACCAAGAAGTCCGATGAGATGCCGGTATATGGCACCCAGGCATCGCGCTTCAATGATGACGGCGTGACCGCCTTGTACCAGGGTATTTTGCCGGCGCTGGCCGAACGCGGCTTAAAAGTATTGCCGAGCAAGTTAGCCAAAGTTAACAGCAAATTCTCCAGCGGTAAAAACGTGATTGTGCCACCGGCGCGCAGCCGCTATCTGGCCGAGATCGCCGATACCGTACGCCATTACCACAAGCATAGCGGCAAGCAAGTCGTGCTGGCGCGCGAGCGTCAGCAATTGCAAGAAACCAAGCGCATGCTGGCCAAAGCGAATAAGGCCGCCGATGCCTTTGCCAGCCTCGATGAGCTGATCAGCGAGCGCGACAATCACCTCGATGGCGAATCCAAAAAACTGGTCGCCATGTGGCCAGACATGCAGGCCGCTTACGCCGGCGACGAATACGTCGTTAAAATCCGCGACAAAGAAATCCGCACCCAGCTCACGCAATACAGCATGTCTGGCACCAAGATCCGCAAGGTCGCCTTACCGCGCTTTGTCGATCATGGCGAAATCCTGCGCTGGCTGATGCTGGAAAACGTCCCCGGCTCCTTTCCGTTCACCGCCGGCGTGTTCGCGTTCAAGCGTGAAGGCGAAGACCCGACCCGCATGTTTGCCGGCGAGGGCGATCCTTTCCGCACCAACAAGCGCTTCAAGCTGGTGTCGCAAGGCATGGACGCCAAGCGCCTCTCGACCGCGTTTGATTCTGTCACGCTATACGGCGCTGACCCCGCGATACGCCCGGATATTTACGGCAAGGTCGGCAATTCCGGCGTCTCGGTCGCCACGCTGGAAGACATGAAGGTGCTGTACGACGGTTTTGAACTATGCGACCCGGCCACCTCGGTCTCGATGACGATTAACGGCCCGGCCCCGACCATTTTGGCGTTCTTCATGAACACCGCGATCGATCAGCAGATGGACAAGTTCCGTGCAGATAACAAGCGCGAACCGACTTTTGATGAAGCCGCCAAGATCAAGGCCTGGGTGCTGATGAACGTGCGCGGCACGGTGCAGGCCGATATCCTGAAAGAAGACCAGGGCCAGAATACCTGCATCTTCTCGACCGAATTCAGCCTGAAAGTCATGGGTGATATTCAGGAATATTTTGTCCATCACCAGGTGCGCAATTTTTACTCGGTCTCGATCTCCGGCTACCATATTGCCGAAGCCGGCGCGAATCCGATCTCGCAACTGGCCTTCACGCTGTCGAACGGCTTTACCTTTGTCGAAGCCTACCTGGCGCGCGGCATGCACATCGATGATTTTGCCGCCAACCTGAGCTTCTTCTTCAGTAACGGCATGGACCCGGAATACACGGTACTCGGCCGCGTGGCAAGACGCATCTGGGCGATTGCCATGCGCGACAAATATGCCGCCAACGACCGCAGCCAAAAGCTGAAATACCATATCCAGACCAGCGGCCGCAGCCTGCACGCGCAAGAGATCGACTTCAACGATATCCGCACCACGCTGCAAGCCCTGATCGC
>NZ_JAUSFI010000070.1 GCF_030651495.1 Undibacterium sp. | reverse complement strand
TTCTCGCTGTGCCAGAGACAGGGCTTCAAGCTCCATTTCCAACCAGTGAAATGTGTCTATATCCATGATGTGTCTCCACTTGTCTTTGCTTAATCTCTAGTATAGAAGACACTTATCAACAGTCAATCTGAACATAGCCTTTATTACGCACGAGTTGTATGCGTAATGGGGTAGCTTTAATAAGTTTTTTTGGGGAGTATGTGACGCAACGCAATTGCAAGAATTTAGTTTTTAAAATTGCTCATCTTCACTTAAATAACGCCATTGCCCTTCCGGCAGTCCGCCTAACTTGATCTTGCCGATTCGAACCCTTTTCAAACCTAAAACTACGAGTCCCACCATTTCGCACATGCGGCGAATTTGGCGTTTCTTTCCTTCTTTTAGAATAAAATTCAGTTGGTCATCATTTTGCCAGCGTACTTTTGCTGGGATTAATTTTTTTCCATCCAGACTTAAGCCATGATTCAGCAGGCGTAAATCTTTTTCTGGTAATCGTCCTGGCTTACCATATTGAACACGCACCAAATATTCTTTTTCTACAGTGGTGTCTTGCCCGATTAAGTGCTTTGCGATACGGCCATCTTGTGTGAGTACTAATAAACCTACCGAGTCTATATCAAGGCGACCGGCGGCAACCAGGCTCATGAGTTGGGTGGGGTGGAATTGATTATTTACTGGACATTCGCTCCAGCGATTTTCTGCCTTGACCAGTGAAATTGCTGGTTGATGGCCATCTTCGGCCTGTCCACTGACTAATCCTACTGGTTTGTTGATGAGGATGGTGACGCGTTTAGATTGTTCAGCCGCGGCTTGGCGCTCAACTGAGACACGTTGATGCGGGAAGACTTTGCTGCCAAGTTCTGAGACGATCTTGCCGTCAACGCGCACCCAACCGCGCTCTATCCATTCATCGGCTTCGCGGCGAGAGCAAAGGCCTAGTTCTGACATTCTTTTGGAGAGGCGTAATAGTTCTGTCATGTTGATAATTTATATTTTTGATAATAATAATGAAGCAGATTGGTAGTGTATTATTTTGTTGAATTTGACTTCAGATGCGTAAAGCGTCGAGTAAATCTGTCTCAAATTGAATTTGGATTCTGGCGCTTTGTAATGCGGCACCATCAATCAGAAAAACGTCTTCTACCCGCTCTCCTAAAGTCATAATTTTGGCGGTATGTAAGTTTATTTTGTATTTGGTAAGAATATTTGCGATAGCATACAGCAGTCCATTGCGGTCATTTGCTGAGATGGATAGTAGGTAATATTCGCCTTTTTCATCTGGACGTAAATCAACGCTAGGTATCAAGGGAAAGTTTCTCGATAAGCGTGATAATCTCCCCCGATTCGGCTGTGATAAAGGTGCTTGAAGGCGCAGTATCTCCGTTAGTTCATGCTCTATCAAATTAATGATGTCTCGATAATTATTGGCAAACGCTGGCTCAGTAACCAGAAAGGTGTCAAGCGCATAACCAGCTTTTGTGGTATGAATTTTTGCATCTAAAATACCAAAATTTTTGCCGTCAAAGTAACTGCAGATACGGGCAAATAAATCGGCCTGATCCTTGACATAAACAGTTACTTGTAAACCTTCGCCTATTGGTGAAAGTCGGCACTTCACAACTGGCACAGGACTATTAATACGGTCGTGTAAAGCCCGTGTTTGCCATGCAATATCTGAGGCGTCGTGACGCAGAAAATAGACGATATCTAACTGTTGCCACAGGCTTTCGTGTGCACTCTCAGGCAGTCCGTGCAATCGCAAGGATTTTAACGCTTCTTGCTGACGATTTTTAAGTTCACGGTCTTTAGACGGGGTTTCGCCGCCAAGAACTCGAAGAGTGATTCGATACAAGTCTTCCAATAGTTTACTCTTCCACGCATTCCATACCTTGGGACTCGTGCCGCGAATGTCTGAAACGGTTAGGAGGTATAGTGCTGTCAGGTGCCGTTCATCTTTGACTAGTCTGGCAAATGCTAGGACGATGTCCGGATCAGATAAATCTTGTTTTTGTGCTACATGCGACATGTTTAAATGATTTTGCACCAGGAAGATAATTAACTCAGAATTGGCTTTCGAAATACCATGTTCGTGACAGAATTTTTTTGCATCCGCCATCCCTAGGACAGAATGGTCGCCGCCCCGACCTTTGGCTATATCATGAAATAGTGCCGCTATATATAGAACCCATGGTTGAGTGAAATTGGCCATGAGTTGACTGCAAAATGGATATTCATGGCCATGTTCCGTCATTGTGAAGCGACGCAGGTTGCGCACAACCATTAAGATGTGCTGGTCAACTGTGTAAGCGTGAAACAGGTCGTGCTGCATTTGTCCTATAATGCGGCGAAAATTCGGTAAATAACGCCCGAGTATGCTCATTTGATTCATGTGACGCAAGGCGTGAGTAATGCCTTGTGGTGACTGCAATATTTGCAAAAAAAGAGCCCGATTGAAAATGTCGTGGCGAAATCCTGCGTCAATTAAAAAACGTGCATGCCAAAGTGCGCGCGATGTTCTTGCAGTCATTCCTTTTAATTCTTTGCGCTGGGCCAGTAATAAAAAAATTTCCAACATGGCCGAAGGCGTTGCCTCGAAGACATTATCGTTCGCTATGTCGATAAACCCGTTGACCTCATTAAAGCGTTGATTTATCGGATGCACAACAGATGGCTGAGGAAATAAGCTGGATTCAATATTTTGCAGTAGAATTGAATTGAGCTGAGTAACAGCTTTGGCTGCCCAGTAATAACGTTGCATCAGATATTCACTGGCACGACGAGATTCTGTCGTTTTAAATCCAAAGGTTTCTGCGATTGGCGTTTGGATGTCAAAAATTAAACGATCCTCACGTCGCCCTGCATGGATATGCAATCGTATGCGAATGTCTTTGAAGGCTCGTTCATTGCGCTTTAATTGATGTGCTTCTGTGGGAGTGATTAAACCTCGATCTGCCAATTCTTTCCATGAGTTGCCAAGTTTTGCTGCTTTAGCAACCCAAAGAATGACTTGTAAATCACGCAGTCCACCTGGACTTTCTTTGCAATTCGGTTCAAGGCTATACGGTGTGTCATCATATTTAACATGACGTTGCTGTAATTCCAGGAGCTTAGCCTGAAAAAACTGCTGTGGATTCATGTTTTCTTCATAGCGCTCTTGCAAATGGCGGAATAAATTTCTGCTGCCAATCAGAAGGCGAGCTTCAAGTAGACTGGTTTTCACCGTAATGTCAGCTTTGGCTTCTTCCATGCATTCGTCTACCGTACGTATGCTGTGCCCGATATCGAGTCCAATATCCCATAAAATCTGAACCAGCGACTCTAACTTTTCACGCAAGGCTGCATCAGGAGTTTCCGACAGCAGTATCAGCACATCGACATCTGAATATGGAAATAATTCGCCGCGACCATAGCCGCCAACAGCAATCAAGGTTGCGGTTTTAGGAAAATCAAAACTCTTCCATAATTTGCACAAAACACCATCGACACAGCGACATAAATTATGCAGCAACTGTTCTGCCTTGGTGTTATTTTCAAAAGTGGCGATAACGAGTTGCTGCGCAGTCTTTAGTTCCTGTTTGTAGATAAGCGCTGGGATTACAGTCGAAACCATTAACTTGCCGTAATAAAATTGGGGGGAGGGGGGGATCCTGCTGACAATGTTAGGACTTCATAGCCCGTTTCGGTCACCAGTATTGTATGCTCCCATTGCGCCGAAAGACTTCGGTCCTTGGTTTTAATCGTCCAGCCGTCACCCATTTCCCGAATTTCACGCCGACCCGCGTTGATCATAGGTTCAATGGTGAAAATCATGCCTGCAGCAAGCTTCTCTAGAGTACCAGGACGGCCATAATGTAAAATTTGAGGCTCTTCATGAAAAACTTTACCGATACCATGACCGCAAAATTCCCTGACCACGCTGTAGCCGGCTTTTTCGGCATGCTGTTGGATAATATGGCCAATATCACCTAGATGATTGCCTGGTTTTACTTTGGAAATCCCCAACCACATGCATTCATAGGTGATTTCGCTCAATCTTTTTGCAAGAATCGATGGTTCGCCAACCAAAAACATCCGGCTATTGTCGCCATGGTAGCCATCTTTAATGACGGTGATATCGAGATTGACGACATCACCGCTTTTCAACACCTTATCGCCCGGAATGCCATGACAAATTACGTCATTGACTGAGGTGCAAATTGCTTTCGGGTAGGGCGTATATCCGGGTGGGCAATAGTTTAACGGAGCAGGAATGGTGCCTTGAATGTTTAGCATGTATTCATGGCAAAGTCTGTCAATTTCGCCTGTTGTGACGCCGACTTTGACAAAAGGAGTGATGTAATCAAGTACTTCAGAGCCCAGTCTGCCCGCAATGCGCATTCCAGCGATATCTTCTGGTGTTTTAATTGAAATGGATGTCATTCGAAGTCAGGTAAATAAGTATCAATAATATGAGATTATAGTATAGCCGTTCGGTATACGTTGACACGTCTTGCCAATGCGGGTGATGAACTGGCTTGAAATAAGTTCAATTTTTGTAGTAGAATAGATGGTTGGCTTGAATAATTTTCTCGTCAATGAATTTAAAAGGTTTTAAAACTTAATTTTTAAACACGAATTCGGTCAAAAAGGGTGTCCTTTAACAGGATCACTGACTTGAATTCAAGACCTAACCCTGGAGTTATTATGTCTGTAACAATGCGCGAAATGTTAGAAGCCGGTGTCCATTTTGGTCATCAAACCCGTTTTTGGAATCCAAAAATGGCTCCGTATATTTTCGGTCATCGCAATAAAATTCATATCGTCAATTTGGAAAAAACCTTGGGTATGTACCAAGAGGCGATGAAATACATTCGTCAATTATCCTCCAATCGCGGCACAGTTCTGATGGTTGGCACTAAGCGTCAAGCGCGCGAGTTGATCGCTGCCGAAGCGCAACGTGCTGGTATGCCATTTGTTGATCAACGTTGGTTGGGTGGTATGTTGACTAACTTTAAAACAGTTAAGACTTCTATCAAGCGTCTGAAAGATATGGAAGCAATTGTTGAAGATGGTTCTGTAGAGAAGTTGTCAAAAAAAGAAGCTTTGATGTTTCAGCGCGAAATGATTAAGCTGCAAAAATCAATCGGTGGTATCAAGGATATGGGTGGTATTCCTGACGCAATTTTCGTTGTTGACGTTGGTTTTCATAAAGGTACTATCACTGAGGCGGCTAAATTGGGCATTCCAGTTATCGGCGTTGTTGATACTAATCACTCCCCTGATGGCGTTACTTACATCATTCCTGGTAATGATGACTCATCCAAAGCAATTGCTCTGTACGCCCGTGGCGTTGCTGATGCGATTTTGGAAGGTCGTGCTAATGCGGTCAATGAAGTGCTGGAAGCAATTAAGCCAAACGCTGATGAATTTGTTGAAGTCGCGCAAGCTTAATAAGTCTTATATTTGCCGGATTTGATTCGGTAAAATCAAAGTAAAAGGGGCAAACAATCGTTCGCCCCTTTTTTTAAACAGAATTTATTGATGGCATCTCTGGATGCGATTAAATTAGGAGAGAAACATGGCCGCAATTACAGCTGCGATGGTAGGTGAGTTACGCGCGAAAACCGATGCGCCAATGATGGAGTGCAAAAAAGCACTAACGGAAGCTGAAGGTAATATGGAGCGAGCAGAAGAAATTTTGCGCGTTAAGTTGGGTAGCAAGGCATCTAAAGCAGCTTCCCGCGTTACCGCAGAAGGTGTCGTTGCTTCCGTTATTTCTGGTAACGTTGGTGGCTTGATAGAAGTCAATTGTGAAACTGATTTCGTTACCAAAAATGATGATTTTATCGCTTTTGTCAACGCTTGCGCAAAATTGGTTGCAGAGCACAATCCTGCTGACGTGGCTGCTTTGGCCGCATTGCCACTCAATGGATCAACAGTGGAAGCCGTTCGTGCCGCCTTGATTGGTAAAATTGGCGAGAATATGTCAATTCGCCGTTTCCAACGCTTTGAGACGCCGTTTAAGTTGACTTCCTATTTGCACGGTACTCGTATCGGTGTGGTTGTTGAGTTTGATGCTGCTGACGAGCAAGTTGGTAAAGATGTAGCAATGCATATCGCTGCAATGAAACCAGTTTCCCTGTCTGCGGAACAAGTTCCTGCTGACTTGATCGAGAAAGAACGTTCAGTTGCATCGCTCAAGGCAGCTGAATCTGGCAAGCCAGCTGAGATCGTAACTAAAATGGTCGAGGGATCAGTCCAGAAGTTTCTGAAAGAAGTATCCTTGCTGAATCAGACTTTTGTTAAAAACGACAAGCAAACTGTTGAACAAATGTTGAAATCTGTTAATGCGTCGATCAAGTCCTTCACCATGTTTGTAGTTGGTGAGGGGATTGAGAAAAAACAGGATGATTTTGCCGCGGAAGTTGCAGCTCAGGTTGCTGCCGCAAAACAAGCGTAATAAGGCAAAAAAACGGGCCGAAAGGCCCGTTTTTTTGAACTGAAATTTTATTCATTTTGTTGCTTTAGGTTATTTTTGCAAATATTCTGAATTAGATATTGCTTGCAATGTATGTGATGCAGAGTGTTCTCAATAATATCTTCATTTATTTTTTAAGGAGTCGACCGTGACCAAACCTGCTTATAAGCGCGTGCTTTTGAAGCTCTCTGGCGAAGCCTTGATGGGGGATGATTCGTACGGCATTAATCGTACCACCATCGAGCGCATGGTGGCTGATGTTGCTGAAATTTCCAAGATGGGTGTAGAGTTGGCAATTGTTATCGGGGGCGGTAATATTTTTCGTGGTGTTGCCCCAGGCGCTCAGGGAATGGATCGGGCTACTGCCGATTACATGGGAATGCTGGCAACGGTGATGAATGCACTTGCTTTAGGTGACGCGATGCGTCAGGCTGGTATCGTTGCTCGCGTAATGTCTGCAATCGCTATCGAGCAGATTGTTGAGCCTTACGTACGACCTAAGGCTTTGCAGTATCTTGAAGAAGGTAAAGTAGTTATATTTGCTGCGGGGACAGGGAATCCATTTTTTACTACGGATACCGCTGCGGCTTTACGCGGCTCGGAGATTGGTGCTGAAATTGTTCTTAAGGCAACGAAAGTGGATGGCGTTTACACTGCTGATCCGAAAAAAGATCCAACTGCTACGCGTTACTCGACTATTTCCTTTGATGAAGCTATTTCGCGTCACTTACAGGTGATGGATGCAACTGCATTTGCACTATGTCGTGATCAAAAATTGCCGATTAAAGTGTTTTCAATTGTAAAACCGGGTGCACTTAAGAACCTGATTTTAGGTGGGGACGAGGGAACGTTAGTCCACGTATAATTCTTCTTTGAAAGTTTCGATCAGTTTATATTGTCGCACTTCCAATGTCTGCGTTCGTTAAGAACTCAAAAATATCAGAGTCGAATAATAGAAAATATTGTTTGGCAGTATCAATATGTAATATATGGAGGATGGCATGACCATCATAGATGTAAAAAATAATACTGAGCAAAGAATGCAAAAGTCGCTTGAGACTTTGAAAATGGATCTTTCTAAAGTGCGTACCGGTCGTGCTCATACAGGTATTCTTGATCATGTTATGGTTGACTATTATGGTTCGCCTACAAATATCACTCAAGTGGCTAATGTTACATTGATTGATGCGCGTACCATCGGTGTGCAGCCGTGGGAAAAGAAAATGATCTCCGCTATTGAAAAAGCAATACGCGATGCTGATCTTGGTTTGAATCCAGCGACTCAAGGTGAGTTGATTCGTGTTCCTACTCCGGCGCTGACGGAGGAGCGCCGTAAGGAAATGGTTAAACTAGTCAAGACTGAAGGCGAGGATGCGAAGATTGCTATTCGCAATATTCGACGCGATGCCAATGAGTCATTGAAGAAATTGGTAAAAGATAAAGCCTGTTCGGAGGATGATGAGCGTCGCGCTCAGGATGACATTCAAAAATTAACTGATAAATTTGTTTCTGATGTTGATAAATTACTGGCTGATAAAGAAAAAGAAGTATTGACTGTGTAGGTTTGAGTAAAAAAGTATTTTTTCACTTATTCTAGATTATATATGGTTCACATTCTTCATAAAAAATTCTGCTTGTTGGCGTGATTCCTCCGTACATTGCGATCTTCATAGATGGTAATGAATAGCGGGTAACCGAAATTTTATCCTGTATGGCAGGGCAGTCAAAGGCGTAGAAGTAGTGACTGATGTGGTTAAACCATGTGTTAAAAACGAAAGGTAAAGTATTTAACCCTCTTTGCATTGGGTTCTGAAAACTGATGCAGATTAGATTGTGTAAATACTCATGCATATTTTTTTACAGTACTTGAATATAAAAATTACAAACATGCATGTAAATGACCTTCGTCTGAAGGTTGAACCCGATTTGTTACCAATCGATGTACAGGGGGGAAATATAAGACAACAGTCTGCCTAGGCTAAAATAATCAATACCCAAGGACTCACAGTTGCTATTTATGCTAGCTACGACGAATGTTGAAATACTTTCTATATATTTATTGCATTTTAATAATATTTTGATCGGCAATGCTGCCATTGAAGAGTAATTTTCTCCATATTTGTCGATGCTATCTATATGCCTTGAACCAGATTTGTTCGCACTGGTGATAATGCCCGTATATTCAATTTTCTGTAATGGTAACTGGCTTGTGAATTGTATTTTACCGAGAAATTATGATGCTGACTTGTTTGACGATACCATGTAATCTTATTTGATTAAAGAGTGATGGCTTGGTCGAACCAGTGCGCAAATAAGCACGCGCGTTGGCACACAAACAATTGAATAATGATCGTAAAATAGGATAATTGATGCTTAAAACTCGCTTCGTCACGGCTTTAGTTCTGCTGGCAGTTTTGTTGCCGGTTATGTACTCTGGCTCTTTTCTGGCCTTTACGTTGGTTGCGGCAATTTTTTTTGGCGCTGCAATGTGGGAAAGCCAGCGGTTATTCAAAAAACCAGCGCCGCTAATTATGGCACTCATCTGGTCTGTCTTATTTGTATACTTGAGTTTAAAAGATATTTCCTTTCCGAAATCATTATTGTTTGTTATCTGCGCGTTGTTTTGGGGCGTTCGGCTCATACCTGCGCTTGCACTTGGCTTGCCAAATATCGAGGGGTTTTCTAGCCGGTTATTAAGCAGTATTTACAGTGTTACTATCTTTGCTTGCTTCGTTGCGATGAACACGTTATTTACCCATTCTGCTATTTTTTTGCTGTCGGTAATGATGATAGTCTGGACTGCTGATATCGGCGCTTATTTTTCAGGTAAGGCATTTGGCAAGCATAAACTTGCACCCACGATTTCTCCAGGAAAATCATGGGAAGGTGCTATTGGTGGATGGATTTTCGTGCTCGTTCTTGGCGCTATGAGTACAACTGTTTCTGCATTGTCTGATACGTTGACATCTAAAGTCCTTTTAGCATATGGATGGTTTGGATTTATTGCTGTAATGACCTTGCTTTCTGTTGCAAGTGTGGCTGGCGACTTGTTTGAGTCTTTACTGAAGCGTCGGGTTGGAATGAAGGACAGTAGCGCATTACTGCCTGGGCACGGTGGTGTTCTTGACCGTATTGATGCGCTGATTCCTGTGCTTCCGATTGCGGCACTTTTGGATTTTTGGTGTTAGTAGAGATGAAAAATAAACAGAAAATTTGTATTTTAGGATCAACTGGTTCTATTGGCGTATCGACTTTGGATGTGATATCTAACCATTTAGACCGGTATCAAGTTTTCGCGTTAACTGCGCATAGCCAAGTACATAAATTGGCAGCGCAATGCGTGCAATTTAGACCTGAAGTGGTTGTCGTCGGTTCTGCTACGGCAGCTGCAGAGTTACAGATAATCTTACGTGAAAAAAAACTACATATTGAAATTATGTATGGCCCACAGGCGTTATGCGAAGTAGCCAGTGCTACGAAGTGTGATGTTGTTATGGCGGCGATTGTCGGCGCTGCTGGGCTTCCGTCTTCATTAGCTGCAGCGCGCGCAGGAAAAAAAGTCTTGTTAGCGAACAAGGAAGCATTGGTCATGTCAGGGCAATTGTTCATTGATGCGATTCACGAAAATGGAGCAACTTTGTTACCGATTGATAGTGAACACAACGCCATCTTTCAATGTTTACCACGTCATTACAATCGCTGCCCGCAAGAACATGGTATTCATAAAATTATTCTCACCGCTTCAGGCGGGCCTTTTCTCAGCCGTAACCTAGCTTCCCTGGATAATGTTACTCCAGCAGAAGCTGTGGCACATCCGAACTGGGTGATGGGACGCAAAATTTCGGTTGACTCAGCCACTATGATGAATAAGGGCTTGGAGGTAATTGAAGCACATTGGTTATTTAATACTCCAGCGGAACAAATTGAAGTATTGATACACCCACAAAGTGTGATTCATTCGATGGTCTCTTATCTGGATGGATCCGTATTGGCGCAATTGGGTAACCCGGATATGAGAACGCCGATTGCTTATGGTCTTGCCTATCCTGAGCGCATAGACTCTGGCGTTGCGCCACTTGATCTGACTAAAGTAATGCAATTAAATTTTCAAGCGCCGGACTTTAAACGTTTCCCTTGTTTGGAGTTGGCTTATTCTGCATTAAAAATTGGTCAATCTGCGCCAACGATATTGAACGCAAGTAATGAAGTCGCTGTCCAAGCGTTTTTGGATGGGAAAATAGGTTTCAGGATGATAGATCAGATCATTGCTCGAGTTATGGATCGATTACCCACGTCAGAGGTTGATGATATGGCCGAGATTTTTGAATGTGATCAAAAAACTCGTGAATTGACCAATTCAATGATAGCGCTCGTCGCCGCATGATGCTCATTCAGACACTGCTCGCTTTTCTGTTTGCGCTGGGTACACTGGTGACAATACACGAGTTGGGTCACTATTGGGTAGCACGCTGGTGTGGTGTGAAGATACTGCGTTTTTCCGTTGGAATGGGGAGGGTTATTTATTCCCGCAAGCTTGGGCCAGATCAGACTGAGTGGGCAATATCTATATTGCCTCTTGGTGGCTATGTGAAGATGCTGGATGCCAGAGAACAAGATATCAATCAGATATCTAAACAAGATTTGTTGCGCGAATTTTCTTGTCAATCAGTATGGAAACGCATTGCTATTGTAGCCGCAGGCCCTGTCGCTAATTTTATTTTGGCGGTCCTGCTGTTCTCTGCTTTGTATATGCACGGGATACCGGAACCTTTTAGTAAAATTCGAGTGCCTTCTGAAACATCTACCGCTTTTCAGGTGGGTTTGCGTCATGGCGACATCGTCACCAGTGTCAATGGGCAACCTGTGCTGACATGGACCGAATTGCGTTGGAAATTATTGCAGTTAGGGTTGGAAAAATCTGATGCTAGAATTGGCATTCAGCGAACCAATAGAGACCGAGCAACGAGTTTTGACCACTTGGAAATTACTTTGCCGTTGAGCCAACTCAGTAGCAAAGATCTGGAATCAGATTTTATTTCAAAGATCGGTTTTTCTGTCTCCCGTCCAAAAGCGATTTTGGGCACTGTTTTTGAAAATGGCCCCGCCAGTCGTGCAGGCTTGAAAGCGGGAGATCAGATTCTTGCAGTTGATGGGACCGCTGTTTTAGATGGCCTGCAGCTAACCGAGATAATTAATGCGTCCGCCAATAAACCATTAGTTTTGCTTGTTAAACAAGGAAAAAAAGAATTTGAGGTCAATGTATCTCCAGAATCTGAAGTAGTGAACGGGCAAACCATAGGTCGCATCAAGGTGCAGCTCATGCTAGCTCCCGAAATGCTAAATATACCAAATGGACCGATACAAGCAGTCTATAAAGGTGCAGAAAAGACTTGGGAAACAAGTATCCTCACTTTTAAGATGTTTGGCAGAATGCTGACAGGTGATGTTTCATGGAAAAATATCACCGGACCGATTACGATCGCTGACTATGCTGGTCAGACATCTCGCACCAGCTTAATAAGTTACCTCAGTTTTATTGCGTTGATTAGTATCAGTTTGGGCGTCATGAATTTGCTTCCTATCCCTGTGTTAGATGGCGGGCATTTGTTGTATTATTCGCTGGAAGTTTTGACTGGGAAACCTGTGTCAGAACGATTTGGTGAGATGGCACAGCGTGTAGGTCTTGCTGTGTTGATGTGTTTAATGGCGGTTGCTTTTTTTAATGACATAGCGCGACTAATGTCATAATGCTCAGTTTAATCAAACGATTATCTTGATGCTGCATCTTCCTGGTAGAAATATTGAGATTAAATAATACCTAATGAAATTACATATCGAGAACTTTATTTTGCCAACTTTACAATGTCGCGCCTTGGCGCTAGCAGCGTTCGCACTATGCTCAGGACAGACCTTTGCAATTGAGTCATTTAAGGTTAAGGATATTCGCGTTGAAGGTCTGCAGCGGACTGAAGCAGGAACGGTATTTAGCTATCTTCCTGTCCGTGTTGGTGAAACTTTCGATGATGCTAAAAGCATATCTGCTATCAAATCCTTGTATGCTACCGGCTTCTTTAAAGATGTTCAGATTGAAGTGCAGGACGGTGTGTTGATTGTTTTACTTGAAGAGCGTCCGACTATCGCCGGCGTTGACTTCACTGGTACTAAGGAGTTCGAAAAAGACGCTTTGGTCAAGGCGCTTAAGGATGTCGGTGTCGGAGAATCACGCATTTTTGATAAGGCGACTGTGGATAGGGCTGAGCAGGAACTAAAACGCCAATATCTTTCTCGCGGTTTGTACGGCATGAAAATTATTACTACGATTACGCCGATTGAACGTAACCGTGTAAATGTGACTTTTGCTGTTGACGAAGGTGAAATCGCAAAGATTGCACGAATAGATGTCATCGGAAATAAAGCGTTTACTGATAGTGAGCTATTTGACTTGATGGCTTTGAGTAAACCAACCTGGTTCAGTTGGTACACTAAGGCAGATCAATATTCGAAACAGAAATTATCTGGCGACATTGAAAGTCTTAAATCATTTTATCAAAATCGTGGCTATCTTGAGATGCAGGTCGAGTCTACTCAGATTTCTATTACTCCAGATAAAAAAGAAATTTTCATTACTGTCAATATCATTGAGGGAGACAAATACACTGTTTCCGATATTAAGCTGGAAGGTGAGATGTTTGGGCGTGAGGCAGAGTTAGCTTCGTTGTTACTTCTTAAAAAAAACGATGTTTATAATGCGGCCAAACTGACGGAAAGCACCAAGCGCATTTCCGAAAGGATGGGAAATTTTGGTTATGCATTTGCCAATGTTAATGCAAACCCAATCCTCGACAAAGAGAAAAAAGAAGTCGCCTTTACCATTTTTGTTGATCCGGGTAAACGTGTTTATGTTCGCCGTATTAATTTGGCAGGCAATACAAAGACTAGGGATGAAGTTATTCGCCGCGAGTTCCGTCAGTTTGAGGGGTCTTGGTATGATGGTGAAAAAATTAAAGTTTCTAGGGATAGGGTTGATCGTCTTGGTTTTTTCAAGGAGGTCACTGTTGAGACTCCTGAAGTATCGACTAGCACTGACCAAGTGGACGTCAATTTAACAGTAACCGAAAAACCAACCGGAAATATTATGTTTGGCGCAGGTTATTCTCAGCTTGAAAAAGTAACATTGACTGGTTCAATCCAACAGGCCAATGTTTTTGGTAGCGGGGATACAATAGGTTTAGATATTAATACTAGCAGTCTAAATCGTACTATTGCGTTGTCGCATACTGACCCCTATTTTACTGATGATGGTGTGAGTCGTAGTTTTGAATTGTTCTCTCGCACTACGACACCGATTGTTGGTAGTGTCGGATACTATAAAATCCTGTCCTCTGGTGGAAATGTCCGATTTGGGGTACCTTTTTCAGAGTTGGATACAGTCTTTTTTGGGGTTGGGGTTGAACGAACCAAGGTTAACACTTTCACCGGCAGTCCATATCGCTACCTTAAATATGTGGCAGATTTTGGCGCAGCAGAGAAGGACCCGACTTCTACCTCATATGGCGTGGGTTCAGCGGTAAATACCACCATTCCATTGTCTGCCGCATGGCAACGAGATAGTCGCGATAGTGCGTTGACACCATCGATTGGACGCTATCAACGCGGTAACCTTGAGCTTTCCGCTTTAGGTAGTTTTAAATATTACCGAGCCATATATAATCATCAGTATTTCACACCTGTTTATCGCTCAGTGATTCTTGCAATGAATGGCGAGTTTGATTATGGGCATGGACTTGGTGGGAAACCGTATCCATTGTTCAAAAACTTCTATGCTGGCGGTATTGGTTCGGTTCGTGGATATGATTCCTCCTCTTTAGGAAGTAAAGATCCAAATGGCGACTCTCTTGGTGGAGCTTCTCGCTTGTTAGGTAATGTAGAATTGCAAGTTCCATTTCCAGGTGCCGATAAATCATTACGTTGGTTCACATTTATTGACGCTGGAAATGTATTTGATGAAGGTCAAAAAATTCGTGTTCAGGATTTGCGTACTTCTGCTGGACTTGGGATAAGCTGGATATCGCCGGTTGGTCCTTTGAAGTTGAGCTTTGGTAAGGCCTTGAATGCTAAAGCCGGAGATAAGAAACAGTCAATCCAATTCCAGATGGGTACCGGTTTTTAACATTTCTTATCATAATTAATGTTTAGTTCGTTTTAGTTTGCCCTAGTTTGTATTATGGAGATTATTTTGAGTCAACTTACTACCCCGTCCAAATTGTTACAACGCCTGATGGTTTGTGCGGCTTGTTGCGTCAGCATTGCTCAAGTGCATGCTCAGGATTCCAAAGTGGCCATTTTTGACTCTCAGCGAGTGATGAGAGAATCAAGTCCCGCCAAGGCTGCCGAGGCGAAAATTGAGCAAGAATTTTCAAAGCGCAGTAAAGAATTGCTAGAATCCGCCGCAAAAATTAAAGCGATGGCTGAAAAATTGG
Organism: Undibacterium sp.; assembly: GCF_030651495.1. Classification (GTDB taxonomy): domain Bacteria; phylum Pseudomonadota; class Gammaproteobacteria; order Burkholderiales; family Burkholderiaceae_D; genus Undibacterium. The sequence goes on along the minus strand of NZ_JAUSFI010000070.1, from coordinate 71,642 downwards.
ATAAGGATGCGCCGGTAATTTCTGATTCAGATCGGATTAAACGTCAACGCGAGTTAACTGATATGGATCAAGATTTTAAACGTAAACAGCGTATTTTTAATGAAGACCTGAATCAGCGAAAAAATGAAGAAATTGCAGCCTTGGTTGACAGGGCTCAAAAAGCTGTGAAGCAAATTGCAGAAACTGAAAAATACGATATCGTCTTGCAGGATGCAGTGTATTTCAATCCGAGGGTTGACATTACCGATAAAGTAATTAAAGCGCTCGCCAAATAAATAATGACCACAATCGGCACTCGACTGGGAGAATTGGTCGATCGCTTCGGTGGTCAACTAATTGGTGACCCAAATACGCAAATTATCGGCATTGCTCCCTTGAGTGAAGCCGACGAAATACATGCTACTTTTTTATCCAACGTCAAACTACGTGCGCAAGCTGAAACTACGCGTGCGGCAGTATTGATATTGACCGAAGCTGATCATTTGCACATTGGCAGTGGTTTTTCTGGTGCGCGTATTCTTACGCCGCAACCTTATGTTTACTTTGCCCGCGCTGCTCAGTTTTTTGCATCGTTAAAAGCTATTCCGGCGCCGTTTGGTATTCATCCGTCCGCTTGGGTTAGCCCGCAAGCGGTGATAGCTGCGAGTGCAAGTATAGGGCCGCATGTGGCTATCGATGCTGAAACCATTATTGGTGAGAATGTAGTGATAGGAGCAGGGTCTGTTATCGGTCGAGGTGTAAGTATCGCTGATGGCACCCAGTTACATGCCAATGTCACTGTTTATGATTATTGCGTGATAGGTCAACGTTGTATCATTCACTCTGGTGCAGTGATTGGTGCTGATGGTTTTGGATTCGCAAATGAAAGCGGACACTGGATCAAGATACCTCAAACTGGTAGGGTATTGATTGGTGATGATGTCGATATTGGAGCCAATACCAGTATCGATCGGGGTGCTTTAGCAGACACCATTATCGAAGATGGTGTCAAACTTGATAATCAAATTCAGATTGGTCACAATTGTCATATTGGTGCACATACAGCAATGGCGGGTTGTGTTGGTGTTGCTGGTAGCGCTAAAATTGGCAAGTACTGTACCTTCGGAGGTGCAGCAATGGTGCTCGGGCATCTCACCATTGTTGATCATGTTCACATTTCTTCTGGCAGTATGGTGTCCCGCTCTATATTGGAGGCTGGACAATATACCGGTTTTTATCCTTTAGCAAAAAATGCTGATTGGGAAAAAACTGCGGCCATCGTACGTAATCTAGGTCGTATGCGGGAAAAAATTCGCAGCCTTGAAAAAACAATTAAATCGCTTACAGAAAAATAATTATGAATACCCTCGATATCAATCAAATTAAACAATACCTGCCGCATCGCTATCCCCTGTTGCTGGTTGATCGCGTGCTAGATTGGGAGAGTGGGAAGAGCATCACTGCCATCAAAAATGTGACGATAAATGAAGAATTTTTTAACGGACATTTTCCTGGTAAACCGGTTATGCCTGGAGTGTTGATGGTAGAGGCAATGGCGCAAACAGCTGCGATTTTGTCTTTTTTGACCATGGGTAAAAAACCCGATGAGAATACCATTGTTTATTTTTTAGGCATTGATGGCGTACGTTTCAAACGACCAGTGGAGCCAGGTGACCAGTTAAAGATGGAAGTGGAAATCACACGTGTGGCTAGAGGAATCTGGAAATATAAAGCGAAGGCGACAGTAGATGGTCAACTAGCAGTTGAAGCCGAGTTAATGTGTACTATGCGTACTGTGAATGATGTCGCTGTTGCAGAAACTGCGGCAGTAGAGACAACAACGGTGTAAGAATGTTCATCCATCCAAGTGCATTAATTGATCCTAGGGCTAGCCTCGACAGCAGCGTTGAGGTAGGTGCTTATTCTATTATTGGGCCTCATGTCAGTATTGGTGCTGGTAGTAAAATTGGACCGCATGTAGTGATTGATGGACATACGTCTATCGGATGTAATAATACTTTTTTTCAGTTTTCTTCGATCGGTGCTGCGCCGCAAGATAAAAAATATGCAGGAGAACCGACTCGACTTGAAATCGGCGATCGCAACGTTATCAGGGAATTTTGCACTTTTAATATTGGTACCATCCAAGATGCAGGGGTGACCAGACTCGGTAATGATAACTGGATCATGGCTTATGTTCACTTAGCGCATGATTGTCAAATTGGAAATAACGTTATTTTTGCAAACAATGCGGCACTTGCAGGTCACGTGCACATTGGTGACTGGGTTATTCTAGGGGGATTTTCCAATATTCACCAATTCTGTAAAGTTGGGGCGCATGCTATGGTAGGCATGAGCACTAGCTTGACTCAGGATGTTCCGCCATTCGTCATGCTTAATGGCAATCCAGCTTCCGCCCATGGTATCAATGTTGAAGGTCTGAAGCGGCGCGGTTTTAATCGTGAGCAAATTTCTGCGATTCGGCAAGCGTACAAATTACTCTATAAATCCGGATTAACACTGGAACAGGCTAAATCTGCATTAGATCAGGAACTGTTGGCATTGACCACCGAGCAAACCCCTCATGTCCAGTTAATGCGCGATTTTCTTGATGTTGCCACACGCGGCATCGTTCGTTAAATATACTCAGAACGTGTTCAATACTGTGGCCAATCAAACCATTATCTCAATGGTCGCCGGAGAGACCTCTGGTGACTTGTTAGCTAGCCGTTTATTGTCCGGACTCAGACCTCAATTACCAGATGCGGTGATGCATGGTATCGGCGGGCCAAAGATGGCCGAGTACGGCTTTGTCAGCGATTGGCCGATGGATAAATTATCGGTCCGAGGTATTTTTGAGGTGCTGTTACATTACCGTGAAATTTCAGGTATACGCAAACAACTTTGTCAACATTTACTTGCCGAAAAGCCGGATGTATTTATTGGTGTCGATGCGCCCGATTTTAATCTTGATCTCGAAATTCGCCTGAAACAGGCTGGTATTCCGACGATGCATTACATCAGTCCTTCTATCTGGGCATGGCGCGGCGGTCGTATCAATAAAATTGCGCAAGCAGTGTCGCATATGTTGGTGATTTTTCCATTTGAGGAAACGATTTATCGTAAAGCCGGGATACCGGTTACTTACGTTGGGCATCCATTGGCGCAGGTGATTGCACTTGAGCCGGATATGGCGGCAGCCAGAGATGAACTGGGGATAGCACATGATGCGACTGTCGTCACGATATTGCCTGGTAGCCGTATGTCTGAGATTAAGTACAATACTGAAGCGTTCATTCGCGCAGCAAAAATTCTTTGTCAACGAGATCCTCATCTCCAAATTTTGGTTCCCATGGTGGGTGAGAAACAACGTGCTTATTATATCAAGCTTGTAGTCGCTGCTCGCCTGGATGGTGTGCCAGTGTTATTGATAAATGGTCGTTCTCACGCGGCTATTGCGGCGGCCAATGCGGTGCTGGTGGCTTCAGGAACTGCGACTTTAGAAGTTGCGTTATTTAAAAAACCCATGGTTATAGCCTATAAAATGATGGAAGCTTCATGGCAAATAATGAAACATATGGGATATCAGCCGTGGGTAGGATTGCCAAATGTACTGGCACAAGAATTTGTGGTCCCTGAATTTTTACAATCAGCTGCAACTCCAGAAGCATTAGCCAATGCTTTGTGGCAACAATTAAATGACGTATCAATGCAAGATAAATTGAAGCAACGCTTTACGGATATGCATCACACCTTATTGCGGGATACCGCAAAGGTTTCTGCCGATGCCGTATTGGAACTGATCGCCAACCATCGGTCTGCCTCATCTGCACCATGCTAATCAGCACTTATGCGCGTACCTGCGCGCAATTTAATCTATGTATATCGATTCTCACTGCCATATCAATTTTCCTGAGTTAGCAAGTCGTTTGCCTGAAATTATGCAAGCAATGCGTGACAATGGCGTGACTCACGCTTTGTGCGTCTCGGTAGATTTACCTGATTTCCCTCAGGTTTTGGCGCTGGCGGAACAGTATCCACATATCTATGCTTCAGTAGGCGTACATCCAGATTATGCCGATACTGAAGAACCCACTGCAGAGCAACTGGTGCAACTGTCACAGCATCCTAAAATTATTGCCATTGGTGAGACTGGGCTTGATTATTTTCGGTTGAAAGGTGATCTTGAATGGCAGCGTGAACGTTTTCGTCAACACATCCGTGCTTCCAGAATCAGCGGTAAACCCTTGATTATTCATACCCGTGCTGCCGCTGAAGATACTATCAGGATCATGCAGGAAGAGGGTGCTGGTACTAATAATGGGGGCGTTGCTGGCGTGATGCATTGCTTTACTGAGTCATTGGAAGTCGCTTTGGCGGCAATCGAGATGGGGTTTTATATTTCCTTCTCAGGTATTTTGACTTTTAAAAGTGCGAAAGACTTGCAGGCCGTCGCTAAAGCTTTGCCAATAGAGCGAATTTTAATCGAAACTGATTCTCCTTATTTGGCACCAATACCCCATCGGGGTAAAATGAATGAGCCTGCCTTTGTAAAGCATGTCGGTGAATTTTTGGCAGATTTAAAAGGTTTGCCCGTGACTCAGGTACAAGAAGTTACCTCCAGAAATTTTTTCGAACTATTTAAGCTTACAGCGTAAATTAAATAAAATGAAATCTGTATTTTTTATTTTTCAGATTCGGTTAATTCACTGTTTGCTGTTGGGGATGCTGATATTCGTTTCTCACACGGCAAAGGCAGATGCCTATAACGATTTCATACTGGCTGTTCGATTTAATGATGCTCGTGCAGTTCAGACTCAATTGATGCAAGGGATCGATCCTAACTCTATCGAAGCCACCCGTGGTGAAACCGTGATGATGATTGCTTTGCGTGAGAAATCGATGAAGGTGTTTGATGTCTTACTCAAACACGCTGATATCAGGCTCGACGCGCACGCCAACAATGGTGATACCGCACTGATGATCGCCAGTTTTATGGGAAACATGAGGGCCGTGAGTCAATTAATTGATGCCGGTTCTGCAATTAATCAGCCCGGCTGGACATCGTTGCACTATGCTGCGGCGAATGGGAATGTGAATGTTATTAGTTTATTGTTAGAGCATTCCGCTTATATCGATGCTGAATCCCCCAATAAAACGACGCCACTGATGATGGCGGTGCGTTCAGGAAAAATTTCGGCTGTTCAAATTTTTTTGGATGAAGGTGCGGATATCCATGTGAGAAATAACCTTGGACTGTCTGCCTTGGATTTTGCTATTCAATTAGAACAAAAAGAAATTGCAGAGTGTTTGCGCTCTTACCTTAAACTAGATCAGCAAAATAGCAGATACCCATAATTTAAAAAATACATCTCGTTTTTGCCTTTAAAGCGCATTGCCAGTTAAATAGCTCCTGTGTTAAAGTGCGCGCTTCTTCTTAATGGAGTCCAGTCTGTGGATAGTTATAGTAGTCGATCCCATATCGACCGCATCCCGGCAATGTAAACGCATTTTTGCTGCTACCTTGCCAAAAAAATGGCGGGTAGTGGTGTTCGTAGCCTGTTCTGGCTGCTTCTTTCTGCTTACCCAATTATTTCTCGTGTATTTATTCTGTAATACGATATTTAATTTCTTGTTAAAAGAAATTAAATATATAGATGCGCGAATAATTTTATTAATCGGAGTCGATAGCGTACCGCGCTAATGACCGAGGGGGTAGTTTGTCGGTTATTTTTTTATTTTCACCCGTCATCGTTTTTTATTTTTCTCATCACTCCTTCTCGGAGAGTGCTGATGTTTGAACTGTTCAATTTACAAAAACGCGATGATATTTCACCAAGCAAGGGACCTAATCGTTGGGATTGGGCCTTGTTGCCCTTAGTGCTTGCTTTGCTGGTGTTATTAGCATTTGCTGCTATGCAGATGAGTCGACCATTTGCAGTCGGTGAGACTTTACAAATCTCGTTGGATCCTAGTTATCTTCCTTACTATCTGCTGCGTACCATTTTGCGCATGTTTACTGCCTTGGGGTTTTCATTATTGTTTAGCTTAGTCTTTGCGGCAATCGCCGTTAAGTATGTTGCCGCTGAAAAAATCATGATACCGGCATTGGATATATTGCAATCGGTACCTATTTTAGGGTTTCAAGCGATAGCTATTGCTCCGTTTATCGCTTTGTTTCCAGGTAATTTGCTGGGAGTGGAGTGTGCCGCCATTTTTGCCATTTTTACTTCTCAGGCATGGAACATGGCATTTAGCTTGTATCAATCCATGCGCACCGTGCCACCTGAACTCAATGAGGCGGCGCGTATTTTTCGGCTGTCCGGTTGGCAGCGCTTTTGGCGATTGGAGCTTCCCTTTGCGATGCCTGGTTTGCTCTGGAATATGATGATGTCGATGTCTGGCGGTTGGTTTTTTTTGGTGGCGGCAGAAGCTATTTCTGTAGCTGGCCAAGACATAAAATTGCCTGGTATCGGTTCATATATAGCAGTGGCGATTGAGGCCGAAAATGGCACTGCCATTGCTTGGGCGATTACTGCCATGCTTACCGGAATTTTGTTGTATGACCAACTATTTTTTCGCCCTTTGTTAGCGTGGGCAGATAAATTCCGTTTTGAAGAGTCGCAAGGAGATACCGCGCAGCAATCGTGGTTGCTAGACTGGATGCGTAGCAGTCATTTGTTTCGCTCATGGTCTGAAAAATTCTGGGCATGGGCAAGCCGGGCGCTAGGTTGGTTTAGTGTTGGCTATGACGGCACGTCTAGCAAGGCTATAGAGCGCAATATGAGTCCATTATGGTCCCGGGTTTGGGATGTGGTGTTGGCATTTTGCAGTGCTTGGGCTATCTATTTGCTAATTAGTTTTGTCCATAGCAATGTGGGCTGGGGTGAGGTTGCTCATGTCGCTGGGCTTGGTTTTATTACCTTGACACGTGTCATGCTCTTGATTGCCTTAGCTTCGTTGGTGTGGGTGCCGATTGCGGTCTGGGTTGGTTTGCGGCCTCAGTACTCGCAACGAGTACAGGCGTTGGCGCAATTTTTGGCTGCTTTTCCAGTGAATCTGATGTTCCCTTTGGTCGTGTTTGCAGTGTTGTCATTGAAACTCACTCCGAATATCTGGCTTAGTCCCTTAATGGTTTTTGGGACCCAATGGTACATCCTGTTTAATGTGGTTGCCGGTGCCGCCGCTATCCCGAATGAGTTACGCTTGGCCGCCGATAATCTTGGATTAAAAGGTTGGCTGAAGTGGAAGCGCGTGTATTTACCTGCCGTATTTCCCAGTTATGTCACTGGTGCCATCACCGCCAGTGGTGGATCTTGGAATGCCAGTATCGTGGCCGAATACGTCACTTGGGGAAAAACGACTTTGATCGCGGACGGACTGGGAAGCTACATTAAACAGATGACTGAAGCGGGTGACTTTCATCGGATTGCGCTGGGTATTGCTGTCATGTGTGTGTTCGTCATGCTGCTCAATCGGTTCTTTTGGCGCAGACTATATTCGCTCGCTGAAGACCGTAGTAGTTAACTTAATTTGAACAAAGACAGCATAAAATAAAACGATCAGCAGGAGAAAAATGATGGGCCAATATTTAATAGAGCTAAATCAAGTTGCTAAGTCTTTCAAGGCTACTGATGGGAAAGCACGCATCGTGTTGGATAAGCTTGATTTTCAATTGAACGAAGGCGAAATCGTTGCTTTGCTTGGTAAGTCTGGTTCCGGCAAATCCACTTTGTTACGTATTATGGCTGGTTTGCTTGCTGCTGATTGTGGCAAGCTTACTTATCGCGATAAATCCATTTATGGTCCGGTAGCTGGCATTGCGATGGTGTTTCAGTCATTTGCCTTATTTCCTTGGCTTACCGTACAACAAAATGTCGAGCTGGGTTTGGAGGCGCAAGGTATTCCTGCTGAGGAGCGTGAGACCAGAGCCGATGCAGTACTCGAATTGATTGGCCTCGCTGGCTTTGGTGGGGCTTTGCCACGTGAATTATCTGGCGGCATGAAGCAGCGGGTAGGGATCGCGCGTGCCTTGGTGACTAACCCGGATGTTTTGTTGATGGATGAAGCATTTTCTGCGCTAGATGTATTGACCGGCGAAACGCTGCGTAACGACATGTTGGAATTGTGGGATGAAAACCGTATTCCCACGAAAGGCATTCTGATTGTTTCTCATAATATTGAAGAAGCGGTCATGATGGCAGATCGCATTATTATCATGTCCAGCGATCCTGGTCGTATACGCAGTGAAATTAAAATTGACTTACCTCGTCCACGTGATGTCGATTCAATAGAGGTGAGGGCATTGATTGATGAGGTGTATGGGTTGATGACCATGCGCCCAGTACAAGAAATCAATGCTGGCGAGCCACAGTCCAAACATTTAGGCTATCGTTTGCCCGATACCGATGTTAGCCGTATTGAAGGTGTGCTGGATCTATTGGCCGATGCTCCCTTCAATGGTCGTGCTGATTTGCCGCAAATGGCAGAAGAAGCTGAATTGACCGATGAGGATTTGTTCCCGACTTACGAGGCATTGAGTCTATTAGGGCTAGCGATTCTCGAAAAAGGCGATATTATCCTGACCCCTTTGGGCAAACATTATGTCGAAGCTGACCAGCCTTCAAGACAAGAAATATTTGGCCAACAGTTGTTGATCCATGTTCCTTTGGCTGCGCATATACGGCGTAATCTGGAACAAGAAACTAGTGGCAGTTTGCCGGAGCAGCCTTTGCTAGAATTGCTAGAAGAATTTTTGAAAGCTGATGAAGCTAAACGTGTACTTGAGATTGCGGTAGAGTGGGGGCGTTATGGTGAGGTATATGAGTATGATTACCATACAGGCCGGTTGACTTTGCCAGAGGTCAATCAAGATTAAATGAGATAGGAATAATTCGTTTTTTGAAAGAATGCGCCATGACAAGTAAGCACATGATACTTATGCTGATTTGCCTGATTGTAGGGTGTGCCACTCCTTCATCAGAAAATCATACGAGTAAGGATGAAATTGGCCGGAAGCCAGCTGGAAAAGTGTTCATGCCTACCGCATCTGAACCAATATCGTTAAATGCCTATAAGTATGAGTTGGCACAACGTATTTCTTTAATCAATTCGAATAAAATCTATACGGATCGACCGCAAGCCTTGTTGCGCTCAGTGATCGTACTTAATTATCAGGTTAATTCTGATGGCAAGCTGCTGCGCAGTCAAATTCTCCGTAGCAATCACGATAAAACAACCGAAAAAATAGCCTTGTCCAGTCTGAGTAGCGCCGCGCCATTTCCTAAGCCGCCATCTCATTTACTTCGTAGTGCTAAACTGGAAATAACAGAAACCTGGCTATTCAATGACGATGGGCGTTTTCAGTTGAGGACAATTGCTTTGCCGCAAAGAGATGAATAAATTTTTTCCTTAGTTGCATTAACAAAAATTTTTGCTGCTGGTTTCAAGATGGCCCAATAAATGCGACATGTCGACCAGGCGTTTTGCCACGAGATGACGGACTTCTCCTTCGCATTGCCATATTCCATATACGCCAAGTAGGGACGCATTTAATACTTCGCGTCGCTGTTGTTCTACTAAAGAAGGCCAGATAATGACATTTACCGGGCCGGTTTCATCTTCTATCGTAATGAATAATACGCCTTGCGCAGTACCGGGGCGTTGACGTACGGTGACAATGCCGCAGCCACGTGCAAACTGGCCATTCTGAAAGGTATTGAGTAATTCTGCAGGTAAAAAACGTAAGGCCAATAAACGTGAACGTAATAATGCTAACGGATGTCGCCCTAGTGTTAATCCAGTGGCATGATAGTCGTCGATAATCTCTTGTCCTTCTGAGGGGACGGTGAGCATCGGTACTTGTTCTTGCAAAGTTACCGGATGTAATAAATCTCTGTCTGGTATCGCTGCAACGGCTTGCCACAGCGCCTGACGTCGATTTCCTGTCAAAGGCATTAAGGCATTGCCTGCGGCTAAAGCTTCTACCTCATGCCGGCTTAATTGTGCGCGTCGCGCCAGATCTGTGACATCTGAAAATACTTGGATAGAGCGTGCTTGCTGTATGCGCTGCGCAGCACCATAAGACATGCCGCGCAGCATTGACATGCCTAGCCTGACAGCCGGTTGATTTTGAAGATTACTCTGGTCGAATTCTAGGCTTGAATCCCAGTCGCTATATTCAATGTCGATGGATCTTACTTGTACCTGATGCCGCCTTGCATCCTGCACCAATTGCGAGGCAGAATAAAACCCCATGGGCTGTGAATTTAACAGTGCACACAAGAATACGGCCGGCTCATGGCATTTTATCCAGCTACTGGCATAGGCAAGGTTGGCAAAACTGGCAGAATGGCTTTCGGGGAAACCATATTCACCAAAACCCAGCATTTGCTTAAAAACATTATGAGAAAATTCTTCTGTATAGCCATTTTTTACCATGCTGCTAATGATCCTATCCCTGTAATGCTCTAATCCTCCTTTACGTTTCCACGCCGCCATGGCGCGTCGCAATTCGTCCGCTTCTCCCGGTGTAAAATCTGCCGCAACGATAGCAATTTGCATGACTTGTTCTTGGAAAATAGGCACGCCTAAAGTCCGTGATAAGATTTTTTCTATTTCCGGTTTCGGGTAGCTTACCCGTTCTTTTCCCTGCCTTCTGCGCAAATAAGGGTGCACCATGCCACCTTGTATCGGGCCAGGCCTGACGATCGCTACCTGCACCACCAGATCGTAAAATGTTCTGGGTCGCAAGCGTGGCAGCATGCTCATTTGCGCGCGTGATTCAATCTGAAATACGCCAACCGTATCCGCCTTGCAAATCATGTCGTAGGTGGCGCTATCTTCGCGCGGTATATCTTGCATTCTGGCCGGCTTGCCAGGTAACTGCGCCATCAGGTCAAAGGCGCGCTTAAGTGCAGACAGCATGCCTAGCGCCAGCACATCAACCTTGAGTAAGCCTAAAGATTCCAGATCATCTTTATCCCACTCAATCACACTGCGCTCTTTCATCGATGCGTTTTCTATCGGCACCAGGCGCGACAATTTTCCCTTGGCAATCACGAAGCCGCCGCTGTGTTGTGATAAGTGGCGCGGAAATCGCAGCAATTGGCTGACCAGCGTTGCCCATTGCTGCGCCAAGGGCGACGTCGCATCCAAGCCGTTTTCAGTAAAACGATCCAGCAAATCATTTTTACTGTCAAACCAGCGCTGCGATTTTGCCACCGCATCGACCAGCATCAAATCGATCCCCAGTGCCTTGCCAACTTCACGCAAGGCGCCGCGTGGTCGATAGGTGTGAACTGCCGCGGCCAGTGCGGTGCGGTTGCGGCCGTATTTGTTATACAGATACTGGATCACTTCCTCGCGTCTCTGATGTTCAAAGTCGACATCAATATCTGGTGGCTCACCGCGTTCTTTCGAGAGAAAACGCTCAAATAATAGCGTATCGTTTTCCGGGCTGACTTCGGTAATGTGCAGGCAATAGCAGACGACGGAATTGGCTGCCGAGCCACGCCCCTGACACAAAATATCTTGAGAACGGGCGAATTTAACGATGTCATGCACCGTCAGGAAATAAGGCTCATACGCCAGGTCATTGATCAGTGCCAGTTCATACTCGATCTTTTGAATCAGCTTGTCTGGCAAACCATGCGGGTAGCGCTGCCGTGCACCTGCATAGACTTCCTGCTTGAGATAGCTGGCCGGTGTTTGTCCAAGTGGCACCAGCTCATCAGGATATTCATAGCGCAATTCATCTAATGAGAAATGGCACATGCGGGCAATGCGTATGGTCTCTGCCAGCGCTTGTGCCGGGTAGGTATTGGCTAGTCGTAAACGCGAGCGCAGGTGTTGCTCGGCGTTAGGAGCCAGATCATAACCACAATCGGCGATCGCTTTGCGAAGTCGGATGGCAGTCAAGGTGTCCTGTAACGGTTTGCGTGAACGGACATGCATGCAGACATGGCCGGTGGCAACGACCGGCAAATGATATTGCTGTGCGATGGCGTTAATGTTGCTTTGGTGCCGATGATCCATGGCGCGGGTCAATAGTGTCAAGCCAAGCCAGGCCCGTTGCGGGAAAGTCTCGAGCAGCCATCTTGCTTGTTCCGCTAAAACTTCTGCGCTGGCAGGGTAATCTGGCGCCAAAATCAACAGGCAATCCGGCAAGTGACGCAAATGCGCATACTCTGGCGGCGGCTGAGTAAAGTCCTGCTGCGTCAACAGATATGAACCTTTAGTGGTTCTGGTGCGTGCCATGGTAATGAGTTCAGACAGATTGCCATAGCCTTCGCGATTTTGTGCCAATGCAATCAGTGTCATGCCGCTGCCACTATCATGTTGCAGCTTGAAATGCGCACCTATCAGTAAAGGGATGCCATACTTTTTCGCTTCATCATGAGCGCGTACGACACCTGCCAACGAACATTCATCGGTGATGGCTAAAGCGCTATACGCCAGTTTCACGGCACGCCCGACCAGCTCTTCTGCATGTGACGACCCCTGCAAAAAAGTAAAATTTGATAGGCAAAATAATTCAGCGTAGGCAGGCAAAGATGCTGATGTCTGAGTTGCATCAGGCTTAAGTGTATTCATATTCCTGTTTGCACAAAGTTAAACTATGGTTGCGGATGAATTTAAAACCAACGATGGATATGCTCGCCACGCAATCACCATACGCCTTTCCTGCCTATCTCGCCACCTGGGTAGCGTTGTCCGCACACTCCTATCCGTAGCAGATCAAGAGATTCAACAAGTTGCGCATTGCCCGGTTAAATTTTCCTTTTTGCCATGATCACTTTGGATATGTTGTTGTTTAGTAAATTATGTATGGCTTTTGTTTTTATCTTAGCGAAGCTGGCGGACGGCTTAACTTCATTTTTATTGATTGGCATAAAATTATTTATCGATGCCACCCCGCTCACGCATATCCCATGCGGGTTTCCAGCCTATGTGCCTGGAGACCCGCATGGGATATGCGTCTCCAAGGCATCTGTTTTATTTTACTGAGTGACAGTGTAAATAGTGCCATATCGATGAAAATCGCACGAATGAAATTAATTTTATATCAAGTTTTCTCCGTTTCTTTGCGCCTATCGTAATTACATTGGATTTAGAGGTGGAAAAACCCCGATCGCGTTCTTAAGTAGCGCAGTAAATCATTTAGAATAGAGGGTTAAATCTCAAATTGGCAGTGCAATTGCAGATATGGCAACTTGTGCAAAATAAAGCGCTATCTAGGAACTCCTCATGAATATGTCAAATACCCAAGAAATTGTTGAAGAATTACGCGCTGGCCGTATGGTTATTTTGGTCGATGAAGAAGATCGGGAAAATGAAGGCGATCTTGTTTTGGCTGCCGATTTTGTGACGCCTGATGCCATTAACTTTATGGCTAAATTTGGCCGTGGCTTGATCTGCCTGACCTTGACAGAAGAACGTTGCGATCAATTGAATCTGGCAATGATGACAGCACGTAACGGCACCGCTTACGGCACTAATTTTACCGTTTCGATAGAAGCGGCAGAGGGTGTGACTACCGGTATTTCTGCGGCGGATCGTGCTAAAACTGTACAGGTTGCGGTGAACAAAGACTCGACAGCGAACGACATCGTTCAGCCTGGGCATATCTTCCCTTTGAAAGCGCAAAAAGGTGGCGTGTTGATGCGCGCCGGTCATACCGAAGCTGGCTGTGATTTAGCCGAGTTGGCGGGTTTGACGCCTGCTGCGGTTATTTGCGAAATCATGAAAGACGATGGCACCATGGCGCGTTTGCCGGATTTGCTGGTATTTGCCAAAGAACATGGCTTAAAGATCGGTACCATTGCGGATCTGATTCATTATCGCAGCCAGACCGAGAGCATAGTCGAGCGCGTTGCTGAGCGTGAAATGCATACCGTACACGGTAGCTTCAGGGCGATTGTGTATCGAGATAAGCCTAGCGGCTCAGCCCATCTGGCGCTGGTGCACGGCGAAATAGCTCATGATAAAGAGGCTTTGGTGCGGGTCCATCAGCCAGTCTCGATTCTGGATTTGCTGGAGAGTCGTATCTCTACACATTCTTGGAACGTCGCAACCGCAATGGCCGCGATTAAAGCTGCCGAAAGTGGTGTCATGGTACTGCTTAATTGCGAAGAAACAGCAGAACAGATGTTTGATCAGTTTAAGGCATTAAATACGCCTGATACGCGTCCACAAGCGCGTGCTGCCCGGATGGATTTGCGCAATTATGGGATTGGCGCACAGATCCTTAAAGATGTGGGTGTGGGACGCATGAAATTGCTAGCCAATCCGAGAAAAATGCCATCAATGACAGGCTTTGATCTGGAAGTGGTGGGATATCTGGATAAGCCTGGTGCCCAGAATTAATAGTAACTTAACCAATATCCTATATTTACTCAGTTTACGCGCACTGGCGCAAGAAAGAACATCATGACAGTTGGACATTACGAATCAAACTTGGACGGCGCAGGTGTACGCATTGGTATCGTGCAGGCGCGTTTCAATGAAGTGGTCGGTAACGGTTTGCTTGCAGCTTGCCTTAACGAATTAAATAATCTGGGTGTGCTGAACGAAGATATCCTGCATGTGACGGTGCCGGGTGCGCTGGAAGTGCCGCTGGCATTGCAAAAACTGGCTGACACCAATCAGTTTGATGCCTTGATCGCGCTGGGTGCGGTAATTCGCGGTGAAACTTATCACTTTGAATTGGTTTCGAACGAATCCGGTTCCGGCATTACCCGCGTTGGTTTAGATAATGGTATTCCTATTGCCAACGCTATTCTGACGACCGAAAATGATGAGCAAGCTGAAGCGCGCATGACCGAAAAAGGGGCCGATGCCGCTCGTGTCGCGGTAGAAATGGCCAATTTGACTCTCGCGTTAGAAGAGTTGGCCGAGGCGACAGAAGACATCACGTATGATGCCTGATCAGAATAATTTATTGCAAAATAAGTAAGAGAAAATAATGACGATAAAATCCCAACACGCTAACCCTACCAAAAGCCGTTCACCGCGACACCGCGCTCGTGAATTTGCGCTGCAAGGCCTGTATCAATGGTTGCTCAACAATGAAGCAGCTGGTTCCATTGATGCCCATATTCGCGAAGCACATGGCTTCGACAAGGCTGACCGCGAACACTTTGACTCCTTGTTGCATGGTGCTATCAATCAATCGATCGCATTGCGGGAAGACATCGCGCCACTGATCGATCGCACTATTGCCGAGCTCTCGCCGATTGAACACGCGGCCCTGTTGATCGGTGCTTACGAACTCAAAAATCATCTTGAAATTCCATATCGCGTAGTGATCAATGAGGCCGTTGAGCTAACTAAGTCATTTGGTGGGCTGGACGGACATAAATATGTTAACGGCGTACTTGATAAGCTGGCGGCAAAATTGCGCGTGGCAGAAGTCAGCGCCAGGAAATAAACCTTGTTATTCGATTGGTCGTCTTAATTATTTGGGTTGATCACATTATTCGCCTTATTTCCAAACGGAAGTAGGGCGTTTTTTTATGGTAATGCTATGGAAAATAATCTGGCCTCGCGGCTGTTAAATATCGCTCCGTTTCATGTGATGGAATTAGCCAAGATGGCGGCAGAGCTGGAGCAGCAAGGCCGGCACATTATCCATATGGGTATCGGCGAGCCCGATTTTACTGCACCTCAAGTGGTCATCGACGCGGCGATGAAGGCAATGGCTGATGGCCGTTTACAATACACCTCGGCACTTGGGATTCCTGCGCTACGCGAAGCCATTGCTCAGTATTACCTGAATACTTACGGACTGATGATTCCTGTTGGCCGTATCATCGTCACGGCAGGCGCATCTGCCGCACTGTTGCTGGCATGTGCCGCTTTAGTGGAGCCAGGTGCCGAAGTGTTAATGCCTGATCCTTGTTACCCTTGTAATCGGCATTTTGTCGCCGCATTCGAAGGCCGGGCAAAGCTGATCAACTGCGGGCCAGAAGAGCGTTTCCAGCTGACCGATGAATTGGTGAACAAATATTGGACCGCTGAAAGTAAAGGCGTACTATTGGCATCGCCATCGAACCCTACCGGCACCTCCATCGAGTCGAGTGAATTGTCAAAAATTATTGCCACTGTAAAAAACAAGCAGGGTTTCACCATCGTTGATGAAATTTACCAAGGTTTATCATACGATAACGCACCATTTTCAGCCTTGTCGCTGGATGATGATGTGGTGGTCATCAATAGTTTTAGCAAATACTTCAATATGACCGGCTGGCGTTTGGGTTGGTTAGTGGTTCCCGAGCGCATTGTTCCTCAATTTGAGAAGTTAGCGCAAAATTTGTTTATTTGTCCTTCATCGGTGGCGCAGTATGCTGCTCTGGCCTGTTTTTCTGATGAGGCAATGAAAATTTACGAGCAACGCAAGGCCGAGTTTAAGCGCCGTCGCGATTTTATTGTGCCGGCTTTACGTGAATTGGGCTTTGATGTTCCAGTCACCCCGGATGGTGCTTTTTATGTCTATGCTGATTGTTCCCGTTGGTCGGATGATGCAGATAAATTCAGCAGAGATTTGTTGACCCAGGCTGGCGTTGTAATTGTCCCAGGGCTTGATTTTGGGCCATTTACTGCGCGCCAGTATGTGCGTATTTCTTATGCGACTTCTATGGAAAATTTAAAGGAAGCAGTAAATCGGATTGAAAAATTCTTACAAAAATACTGAAATTCTAAATTTGAGATGCGAATGCACTCAGCTTGACCGGACTATAAAGGCGATCTGACTAGTCTGGATCAAGCTGAAAATTACCCTCAACATGTTATCGAGACACATACATCCATAATTCGCTATGCCATGATAATAAATGGGCTTGGAGTCTCATCGTAGATCCGTTTTCGGCAAAAATGGTGTTGTTTGCAGATATTTTGCCAGCTATATGAGATCTCAATATTTGCCGGCTGATTAGCGCGGGGTATTCTTCGTTCAGCGCGAATATGAAATTTATGCGATGCAGTGACTGCGGTTGCAAAAAAATAAAGAGAGCGTTGTAAAATGCAAAAGCCACCTTGCTAATTATTGCATTGGTGGCTTTATTTCATTTTTGTTTTTTTAAAGCGTGGCGAGTTGATCTTGATGTTTTTGTTCAATCGGCAGTACTTTACTGTCAATCAGTTTATCTGTTTTCACTTCGGAAGCAGTTTCTTGAGGCCGGTTTACAGAAATTGAGGCTGATGTCGTGGTATACGTAGGTACATTTTTTCCAGTGGAAACATCCTTCAGGCGGCGATATTCAGCCAGAACCCGTGTGCCATAGCCTGCGTCATTATCAAAGGCTGCAGCACCGACGTATAACTTTAATCCAGCTTCAATAGAACCACCGCGTGTGACATAGTCCTTTAGTATTAATGCGCCAACTTTAATGTTCGCAACCGGGTTCAGTGCGGCTTTGATGCCACCCATGTCTTGAAACTTTTCATGATGGACCTTGGACATGACTTGCATCAGACCTTGAGCCCCAACTGGACTTTCCGCAAAAGGATTCAACCCAGACTCAATTGCCATCACAGAAAGTATTAGTAATGGATCAAGTTTGATATCCTTTGCTGTCAGATAAGCGGCAGAAACCAGCATATTGCTTGCGTCAGTGGCAACGCGGTAACGCTTGGCTAGCCAAGTCGTCACCCATTGTTGTTGACGCTGATTGCCTAATATTTTGCTATCTTCTTCAGTCGTTATGGCCTTATTTTCCACTTCATTGGGTTGTACTTGCGCTATCTGCTGTGGCGTTGCCATTAACATTTTTAAATTTGGTAAGGATGGTTGATTTACTTCAACCGTCTGTTCGTCAATGTTGAATGGAGATAGATTTTTAAATTTTTCTATCAGATCTGGCCTAATAAACATCACTGCAAGTAGCGAGATCGAGCACATCCCCAGCAGCATCATTAAATGATGGATGGTCGTGAGAAAACCATCTTTTGCATCTCTTGCAAAAATGAATATGGAGCTGTTTTTGTCGGTAACTTTTTGGCTACCTTGTTGTACTGCTAGAATAAAGCGTTGAATCATTTTACCTCCTGAATCTTCGCGAAGTGCGTAATCACCGATATAGGCGTGAATGTAAATACGTTAACTTCTCGAATCAGAAACATCGTCTTTGTCGCTAGGTGCGATCTAAAGACGCCGGAATTATTTGTCAGTTTAGTGTCGGTTAAGCTTTTTATATCGCCCACCCTTTGACAAGTAATTTTTTTCGGGGGGAAGACAGACGTCTTATGAAAACAAACCTTAAAATGTTATGTGGGACCCGATTCCCGTGATTGATGTTACCGTTTGGCATTGCTTTATTTGTTCAAAAGCTGCGGAGATTTTTAGTCTCTTCATCAAGTTGGGCGAATTGTAGGGTCGCTTTTATATCAAGTCAATACTATAGAAATAAATTTCAATTACTTTTATGTCTCACTTTATTTGTTGCGACGCAATAAATTTTAATAAAATCAATTACTTACCTAACTTTTTTATATCAATAAGTTAACATTTCAAAAAAGCCAAATAACATGAAATATTCTGATTTGAGGGATTTTATTTCCCAGTTGCAACAGAAAAATGAATTAAAACAAGTAGTTATCCCCGTTTCTCCGTATTTGGAGATGACTGAAATCTGTGACCGTAGTTTGCGAGCCGAGGGGCCAGCCTTACTTTTTACTCGGCCAACTGGCTATTCCATGCCTGTATTGGGAAATTTATTCGGCACTACTAAGCGCGTGGCTATGGGTATGGGTGCTAATGATATTAGTGAGTTACGTAGAATAGGGCACGTGCTATCTTCTCTTAAGGAGCCTGAGCCGCCCAAAGGATTTAAAGATATTCTTGGCCTTGGTTCGCTGGTAAAAGCAGTATGGGATATGGCGCCGAAAGAATTGCGCAGCGCTCCTTGTCAAGAAATCGTATGGGAAGGCAACGACGTTGATCTCGCACGTTTGCCAATTCAGCATTGTTGGCCGGGGGATGTCGCCCCATTGATTACTTGGGGTCTTGTTATTACAAAGGGGCCACACAAAAAACGCCAAAATTTAGGAATCTATCGGCAGCAGGTATTGGGGCGCAATAAGGTGATCATGCGCTGGCTGGCGCATCGCGGTGGCGCTTTGGATTTTCGTGAGCATGGCATAGTTAATAAAGGTCAGCCTTACCCTGTCGCTGTGGCGCTTGGTGCCGATCCTGCCACTATCCTAGGAGCTGTAACACCGGTGCCAGATAGTTTGTCCGAATATCAGTTTGCCGGATTGTTACGAGGTAGTCGGACGGAGCTCGTGAAAGCGATAGGCAGCGAATTGCGTGTCCCTGCTTCAGCTGAAATCGTGTTGGAGGGGCATATCTATCCTGACGATTCCCATCCTAGTGGCTATGAACATGCCCTAGAAGGGCCGTATGGCGATCATACCGGCTATTACAACGAACAGGATAGTTTTCCTGTGTTCACGATAGATCGAATTACCATGCGCCGCGATCCTATTTATCATTCAACCTACACCGGTAAACCTCCAGACGAGCCGGCAGTATTGGGCGTGGCATTGAATGAAGTATTTATCCCCTTATTGCAAAAACAATTTCCAGAAATTATGGATTTTTACTTGCCGCCAGAAGGTTGTAGTTATCGAATGGCCGTGGTTCAGATCAAGAAATCCTATGCCGGTCATGCTAAGCGTGTCATGTTTGGCGTTTGGAGTTTTTTGCGGCAGTTTATGTATACTAAATTCATCATCGTTGTTGATGAGGACGTTAATATACGCGATTGGAAAGAGGTAATCTGGGCAATCACTACAAGGGTTGATCCTTTGCGTGATACCACTCTGATCGACAATACGCCGATTGATTATCTGGATTTTGCATCACCGGTCAGTGGTTTGGGTAGTAAGATGGGCTTAGATGCAACCAATAAATGGCCAGGTGAAACTAGTCGAGAGTGGGGGCGTACGATAGCGATGACACCAGAGGTTAAACTGCGAGTAGATAAAATATGGCAAGAGCTAGGATTGTAGTGGTGTTGAGGGCAGGGCTCTTTGCAAGAAATTGCAGCACGAGTTATTCTCAATGAGTTATAATCAAACTTGGCGGGCCCCTGCGCATTGCGGCGTGGCCAATCTGGTCAGATCGGGAACGAAGCAGCCACAGTCATTTCCCGTAAGTGCCGCAGATCAGGCTCGCCTATTTTAAATTCTACCTAAACTTTTCTGTTTGGGATCATCACACGTTTATATCATTCAAAGTAACTCTTGCAAGAGTTACTTAAATGGATTCGTGCATGCCTAGATTGTCCTGCTTCTCTCAATGTTGTTCTAGTTAGTTGGGTAAGGTATCGTGTGCATGCTGATATTGATGGCATCTTTAACAATTTTTTAGTTTGCATCTGATCGCTTCACTATTTTTATAGCATGTAGTGGCATCTGTTTGTGTGCTGATGAAATTTCTTTTTGTAATATATTTTTATATTAAATTCCAATGTTACTAACTTTCAAGAAAATGTTCGTGCAAGTGCTAAGTAGTTCGCCGATTGCGGTTTCGTGTATTTTGTTGTTGAGTGCTTGTACTGCGCCGGTGCCACCTCAGTCCGTGATTCCGGTCGTCAGAATGCTTAAGCCAATCCGGATTGGGCTTGCTTTGGGAGGTGGCGCGGCGCGTGGTTTTGCGCATATTGGGGTGATTAAGGCCTTGGAATCACAGGGTATTGTGCCCGACCTTGTTGTTGGTACCAGTGCTGGCAGTGTTGTTGGGGCGATGTATGCAGCAGGAAATAATGGATTCGCTTTGCAAAAAATGGCATTAGATATGGATGAAGCGACAATTTCCGACTGGTCTTTGCCATTTTTTTCCAAAACTAGCGGCATATTAAAAGGTGATGCACTGCAAGCGTATGTGAATAAAATGGTATCGCAAGTGCCAATCGAAAAATTAAAAAAACCTTTTGGTGCAGTCGCAACTGACTTGAACACTGGTCTGCCTATTTTATTTCGGCGTGGAAATACTGGATTGGCGGTAAGGGCTTCATCTGCGGTTCCTGGGGTATTTCAACCAGTCAAAATTAATGATCGCCAATATGTAGACGGTGGCTTGGTGTCGCCAGTTCCTGTTAGATTCGCGCGCGAGATGGGTGCTGATATAGTTATTGCCGTCAATATTTCATCACAGCCAGATGCTCAGTCAGCTATCAGTTCACTTGATGTTTTAATGCAGACTTTCACTATTATGGGGCAAAGTTTGAATCATTTTGAATTAAAGAGTGCGGATGTCGTTATTCGTCCAGAATTGCCTGGCATGAAGGGCAGTGATTTTGCTGGGCGAAATCTGGCTATTTTGGCTGGTGAGCGAGCCACGATGGCTATCATGACCGATCTTAAGCAAAAAATTCGTACTATGCAGGAGCGTTGATAGAGTGGATTTATTTGAGGAATTGGGCCATGCTCGGTGAGAAATCTACTTTTCCGACTCTTCATTGATTCGTCTTGCTCCGTTAAAGCGATTCTTCCAATATGTAATATCCATGCTTTCTACCCTTACCTGGCCGCCGACTGAGGGTGAGTGAATAAATTTGTTGTCGCCTAGGTAAATGCCGACATGAGAAAAGCCTCGGCGCAATGTATTGTAAAAAACCAGGTCGCCGGGCTGTAAGTCCTTCACTTCAATGTGCTCGCCAACTTTACTAATTTCGTTAGATGTCCTCGGTAGCTCGGCTCCTAATGCGTCCTTAAAAACATAGCGAACAAACCCACTGCAGTCTAAGCCATTTTCAGGCGTATTTCCTCCGCGTTTATAACGTATTCCCAGCATGTCCATTGCTTTTACTGTCAGATCGGAGGCTCTATCGCGCAGTTTCTGTAGTTTTATGAATGCGGTAGATGATTCTGGATATGGGGTGTCGGCACTCCAGCATGAACTGCAAATCGCGGCCTGAAGTAATATCGCGGTGAGTGCTAGCGTGACTTTTTTATAGTGTCTGGAGGCATGTATTGGCATCTTTGAACCTGAGCTGAAAAACCCAGCAACTGTAAGTGATCTATTGAGGAAAGTAAACTTTGTCCCGTTAAATTGCATTTGTAATATTTTTTATATAACTATTTACTATTTAAACGAAGTAGTCTTGATACTTTTTTGAGTGTTTGATGTGTCGCGCTTGAAGTACAATTTGCTCACGTTTAATCAAGAGGTCAACATGCAAACAAAACCAGTTTTAACTTTAGATGATGCAAAAATAATCGCTGCTGCCGCTGAGGCGGAAGCAAAAATGAATGGATGGGCCGTTGTGATTGCTATCGTGGATGATGGTGGGCATTTGATCTGGTTGCAGCGTTTGGATGGTGTTGCTCCAATTTCATCGCATATCGCGCCGGCCAAGGCTGTCACTGCTGCGATGGGTAGACGTGAATCAAAAATTTATGAGGATATTATTAATAATGGCCGCTACTCGTTTTTGAGTGCTCCATACATATATGGGATGCTCGAGGGAGGGGTTCCTATTTTGGTTGATGGTCAATGTGTAGGGGCAGTCGGGGTATCGGGCGTAAAGTCGTCGGAGGATGCTCAAATTGCCAAAGCGGGTATTGCGGCTTTAGTGTCCTAGGCGGCAAGTTGGCATTATCCATAAAATTTCTATGAAAATACCAGTAGACCAGTTGATAATGTTCATAGGAGTGTTTGCCTGAAAGTGGGTTTTGCGCTACAATTCTAGGGTTTAGCTAATTTATATTCCGCCGTAGCGCATACTCAAATTCACCTCTCTCCAATGATCGTTTTTTTTGCTACGTAGATTGTTGTCGTAGCATCTGATTGCGGTCATTTTGGTGCGGCGCAGCGGCGGTAACACTACAGGAGTTACCCTTGCTGCCCATTCCGCAGTCTCTACGTTCCAATCTCGATACCATCGCTATCCTTGCCCTCGCTGATGGCACGATATTCACTGGTGTATCGATCGGTGCTACTGGCCACACCATTGGTGAGGTCGTATTTAATACTTCAATGACGGGTTATCAGGAAATTTTGACTGACCCCAGTTACAGTTCTCAAATTGTCACTCTGACTTATCCGCACATAGGTAATACCGGTGTGAATGCTGAGGATGTTGAATCCGATAAGATTCATGCTGCCGGTCTTATTGTCAAGGATTTACCTCTACTGGTTTCCAATTTTCGTTCTGAGCAGTCGTTAGCTGACTACCTTAAATCGCAAAATATCGTTGCTATTGCTGGCATTGATACTCGGAAGTTGACAAGGATTTTGCGCGAAAAAGGCGCTCAGGGGGGGGCAATTTTGGTCGGTACGGATGCCGCTAAAGCTATTTCCTTGGCAAAATCATTTCCAGGATTGTCTGGGATGGATCTCGCTAAAGTTGTTTCCGTTGCCAAGCCTTATGAATGGGCTGAAACCGAGTGGACTCTGGGGCGGGGATATGGAGTGTTGACCAATCCAAAGTTTCACGTTGTTGCTTTTGATTTTGGTATTAAACGTAATATTTTGCGTATGTTAGCTCAGCGTGGCTGCAAGGTAACGGTACTCCCTGCACAATCGACTGCTGCAGATGTGTTGGCGCTTAATCCTGATGGTGTTTTCCTATCGAATGGGCCTGGTGATCCAGAACCTTGCGATTATGCGATTGCTGCAGCAAAAGAGCTAATAGAAAAATGTATTCCTACTTTTGGTATTTGTCTTGGCCATCAAATTATGGCTCTGGCATCCGGGGCAAAAACTTTGAAGATGAAATTTGGTCATCATGGTGCCAATCATCCGGTGCAGGATCTCGACACTAAACAAGTAATGATTACATCTCAAAATCATGGTTTTGCGGTAGATGTCACGACCTTGCCCGCGAATTGCCGGGTCACTCATGTGTCGTTGTTTGACGGATCCTTGCAAGGTTTTGAGCGCACAGACAAACCTGCATTTTGCTTTCAGGGTCATCCTGAAGCATCACCTGGTCCAACCGATATTGCTTACCTGTTTGACCGCTTTATTGCATTGATGGCTCAGGCACAGATGAAGGAAAATAAAAATGCCTAAACGTAGTGATATAAAAAGTATTCTGATTATTGGCGCTGGTCCCATTATCATTGGCCAGGCGTGTGAATTCGATTATTCCGGTGCGCAAGCCTGTAAAGCTTTGCGTGAAGAGGGTTATAAAGTCATTCTGGTCAATAGTAATCCTGCCACCATTATGACCGACCCGGAAATGGCCGATGTGACTTACATTGAGCCGATTACCTGGCAAGTACTTGAACGTATTATCGATAAAGAGCGGCCAGATGCAATTCTACCGACGATGGGCGGACAAACCGCACTGAATTGCGCATTGGATTTGCACACGCATGGCGTTTTGGATAAGTACAATTGTGAATTGATCGGCGCATCTCCTGAGGCGATTGATAAAGCGGAAGACCGCTCGAAATTTAAAGATGCAATGACGAAAATTGGGCTCGGTTCAGCTCGTTCTGGTGTTGCGCATAGCATGGAGGAGTCGTGGGCGGTACAAAAAACGCTCGGTTTCCCAACTATTATTCGTCCGTCTTTTACTATGGGCGGTACTGGTGGTGGTATTGCTTACAACGAAGAAGAATTTGAGACCATTTGCAAGCGTGGCCTGGAAGCATCTCCTACCAATGAATTGCTGATTGAAGAATCACTGATTGGTTGGAAAGAATACGAGATGGAAGTAGTTCGTGATAAAGCTGATAATTGTATTATCGTTTGTTCGATCGAAAATCTGGATCCCATGGGCGTGCATACCGGTGATTCCATCACGGTAGCTCCTGCGCAAACGCTGACAGATAAAGAATATCAAATCATGCGCAATGCCTCAATCGCAGTTCTGCGTGAAATTGGGGTTGATACTGGTGGTTCAAATGTTCAGTTCTCCATTAATCCTGTCGATGGACGCATGATCGTGATCGAGATGAATCCTCGCGTGTCACGTTCCTCTGCGCTTGCTTCAAAAGCTACCGGTTTTCCAATTGCAAAAATAGCGGCTAAATTGGCAGTCGGGTTTACTTTGGATGAGTTGCGTAACGAGATTACCGGTGGTGCTACGCCGGCTTCGTTTGAACCTTCGATTGACTACGTTGTGACGAAAATTCCACGATTTACGTTTGAGAAGTTTCCGCAGGCAGATAATCGCCTGACAACGCAAATGAAGTCCGTCGGTGAAGTTATGGCGATAGGGCGGACTTTTCAAGAGTCATTCCAGAAGGCGCTACGCGGACTTGAGGTCGGTGTCGATGGAATGAATGAAAAAACCCAGGATCGCGAGATTCTGGAAAAAGAATTAGGTGAGCCTGGTCCAGACCGTATTTGGTATGTGGGCGATGCGTTTGCGCATGGCTTTAGTTTGGAAGAAGTGCATCAGCTGACGCATATCGATCCATGGTTTCTTGCTCAGATTAAAGATCTCATTGATATTGAGTTATGGTTGGACACACAGACTCTCGATGCTATTGATAAAGATATACTGCTGAAGCTGAAGCAGAAGGGTTTTGCAGATCGTCGTCTGGCGAAGCTCTTGAAAACCACAGATACGGCAGTACGTAATCAGCGTCATGCCATGAATATTCGTCCTGTTTATAAGCGAGTCGATACGTGTGCCGCCGAATTTGCTACCAAAACCGCTTATATGTATTCTACTTACGAGGAAGAATGTGAATCAGCACCTACCGATAAGAAGAAAATTATGGTTTTGGGCGGCGGTCCTAACCGTATCGGTCAAGGTATCGAATTCGATTATTGCTGTGTGCATGCCGCATTTGCTATGCGTGAAGATGGCTATGAAACGATCATGGTCAACTGCAATCCAGAAACAGTCTCGACTGATTTTGATACCTCAGACCGGTTATATTTTGAGCCGCTGACGCTTGAAGATGTACTTGAAATTGTCGATAAAGAGAAACCTGTCGGCGTCATTGTGCAGTATGGCGGACAGACGCCTTTAAAATTGGCACTTGAACTTGAGGCCAATGGAGTGCCTATCATCGGTACTTCTCCCGATATGATTGATGCCGCTGAAGATCGCGAACGTTTTCAAAAAATGTTACACGATTTAGGCTTGCGCCAGCCGCCGAATCGGACCGCCCGTACAGAAGTGGATGCGCTTCAGTTGGCTCAGGAAATTGGTTATCCGCTGGTGGTTCGTCCATCTTATGTGCTGGGTGGACGCGCTATGGAAATCGTTCATGAACAGCGTGATCTTGAGCGATATATGAGAGAGGCTGTTAAGGTATCCCACGACTCACCTGTGTTGCTTGACCGTTTTTTAAATGATGCAATCGAAGTTGATGTGGACTGTCTGTCCGATGGTAGCCGTACCTTTATTGGTGGCGTCATGGAGCATATTGAACAGGCTGGTGTGCATTCTGGTGATTCAGCATGCTCGCTGCCACCATATTCACTGAAGCCAGAAACAATCGATGAGTTGAAGCGTCAAACTTCATTAATGGCCAAGGGCTTGAATGTTGTTGGATTGATGAATGTTCAGTTTGCGATTCAGCAGCAAGATGGCAAGGATATTGTGTTTGTTCTGGAGGTCAACCCACGCGCATCACGGACGGTTCCTTTTGTTTCCAAGGTTACTGGTTTGCAATTGGCAAAAATTGCTGCACGATGCATGGTTGGACAATCATTGGATTCCCAGGGAATATACGATGAGGTTGTTCCTTCCTATTTCAGTGTCAAGGAAGCAGTTTTCCCATTTGTAAAATTTCCTGGCGTTGATACCATTTTGGGGCCGGAAATGAAGTCTACTGGCGAGGTAATGGGCGTCGGCAAGACTTTTGGTGAGGCCTTTGTGAAGTCTCAACTTGGTGCGGGCATAAAGTTACCAAAATCTGGTAAGGTCTTCCTTAGTGTAAAAGCCGCAGATAAGCCACGTGCAGTTAAGATTGCAAAAGATTTGGTGGAAATGGGCTTCGGTTTAGTAGCAACCAAAGGAACGGCTGCCGCAATCGTTGCTTCTGGTACTCCTTGTGCAACGATTAATAAAGTTGCTGAAGGCCGCCCGCACGTTGTCGATATTATCAAAAATCGTGAGATTGCCTTGGTGATCAACACCGTAGAAGAGAAGCGAAATGCCATTAATGACTCGCGTGCTATTCGAGTCTCTTCGTTGGCTTCCGGTGCAACAACCTATACGACTATAGCTGGCGCTGAGGCTGCTGTAGAAGGAATGCGTCACCTGAATGAATTGCATGTCTACGATTTACAAGGGCTACATAAAACCTTACACTAAGCATATAAATTAAGTTTTGAGATAGAGGTCACAGGTAACATCAGCTCTGCTGGGGTTCATGTGGCCTCTGTATTTTTATTGGCTTATTGTTGTCAACGTAAGCCAATAAATAAAAAAATTCTGATGATATCTAAATGGAATTTGGCATCAAATATTTTTACGACACGTTCGTGTAGTGGGAATTTTTTGTTAGATTTTTAGATTACGGCTAACCCCATTTTTAAGTTAAAGATATGAGTACAGTACCTCTAACCAAGTTCGGAGCAGAATTGCTCAAGCAGGAATTACATCGACTCAAAACGAAAGAACGACCAGAAGTCATTAGTGCCATTGCGGAAGCTAGGGCGCAAGGTGATTTATCTGAAAATGCGGAATATGATGCTGCCAAGGAGCGTCAGAGTTTTATCGAGGGGCGTATTGCCGATCTGGATGGAAAACTGAGTGCCGCGCAAATTATTGATCCGCTAACTCTTGATGCTGAAGGCCGGGTCGTATTTGGTGCTACGGTTCACCTTGAGGATCTGGAAACGTCGCAAAAAGTCAGTTACCAGATTGTTGGTGAAGATGAAGCCGATATCAAGGAGCGCAAAGTGTCTATTACTTCACCAATAGCCCGAGCGCTAATTGGTAAATATGCTGGGGATATAGTTGGGGTACAGGCACCTGCTGGCGTACGTGAGTATGAAGTGCTTGACGTCTTTTATATTTGAATTGTCAAAGGGGGGGGGCACGCTAGTGCATCCCCTTTAATGCATCATTATAAAGTCGTTAAGCATTACCAAGAGCTGATTTTTTTGCACTGCTCTGGCGAGGTTTTGCTCTTTTGATATTGCCGCCTTGGGTAACGCGTTCATTTCCTTTAACCATGACTTTCGAAACAGAAGGCTTCTTGGTTCCACTTGGACTAGGTTTGACGATAGTGACTTCGCGCAGACCTTTCCCCCTTTTTACCAGTTTGGTTTCTTTTTCGCCCTCTAGTTTAGGGCGGTAAATTACTAATAATTTACCTATGTGCTGTATTGGAGCTGCATCTAACGAGCTACAAATGGTATCGTACATAGCAATACGGGCTTCACGATCGTCGCCAAAGACACGTACCTTGATTAAGCCGTGCGAATTCAATCCTGCGTCGATTTCTTTCATGACGGCGGGTGAAAGACCAGCTTCACCGATAAGTACGATGGGTTTGAGTGCATGAGCTTCAGAGCGCAATTCGCTACGCTCTACGGGCGTGAGTTTTGACATATAAATTCCTTTAAAAGCAGTATTTTACGCCAATGGCCAAGAATAAATTCAATCAAAATTGGGTGCATGATCACATAAATGATCCTTATGTGAAATTAGCACAAAAAGAAGGCTATCGTGCCCGTGCTGTTTACAAGCTAAAGGAAATCGATGAGGCTGAAAAATTAATCAAACCAGGGCAAATTATTGTCGATCTTGGGGCGACGCCAGGTAGCTGGTCGCAATACGCAAGAGCTAAGTTAGCAGGAAAAGAAGGCGGAGGTATTCTCGGCGAGATATTCGCACTAGATTTACTAATGATGGATCCAATTGCAGATGTACACTTCATACAAGGAGACTTTCGAGAAGAAAGTGTGCTCGAACAACTTGAGGCGCAATTGAGAGGCCGAAAGGTTGACCTTGTTTTATCAGATATAGCTCCAAATCTATCTGGCAACTCACACGTGGATGCTGCTAGGATTGAGCTCATCATTGAGTTGGCAGTTACTTTTGCTAAGGCGCACCTGAAACCAAGCGGCGCTTTATTGGTGAAGTGTTTTCATGGCCCCAGTTATAATTCGATTGTTGAAATGTTTAAAAATGAGTTTAAAACGGTAATCAACAAGAAGCCCAAAGCAAGCAAAGACAAGTCATCTGAGATATTTTTGCTTGGAAAATGCTTGAAAAATTAAAAATAAGTCTTTTTGCTCTTGATAATCATCACTGTCGTCAATATATCTTGTGTAGCAAGCTCTATCCAATACGGGTAGAATGAATATCTACGTATGCAAGGCATTTCGTACGTTTAACGTGCGTCCAAGGAGTTCTCGTGAACAATATGTTTTCTAAAGCCGCCATTTGGGTCGTTATTGCCCTGGTGCTTTTTATGGTCTTTAAACAATTCGATGGCAGGGGTATTAGTTCTGGTGCTGCTTCTATGCCATATTCCGAATTTTTGGATGAGGTGAAATCCAAACATATTAAGGAAGCAACAATCGATGATGCGAATCGTACGGTGGTAGCCACTACGCTTGACGGTAAAAAAATCAGATCGCAGTTAACTATTTTCGATCGTGGTCTGGTTGGCGATTTAGTCAATAACGGTATTAAATTTGACAATAAACCACCGGAAGAACAGTCTTTCCTGTCGCAAGTATTTATTTCTTGGTTCCCGATGTTGTTGCTGATTGGTGTCTGGGTGTTCTTCATGCGTCAAATGCAAGGAGGAGGCAAGGGCGGTGCATTCTCTTTCGGTAAATCTAAAGCACGTATGCTGGACGACACCAATAATAATGTTACTTTTGCCGATGTTGCTGGTTGCGATGAAGCTAAGGAAGAGGTAACTGAGATAGTTGAGTTTTTGCGTGATCCAACTAAATTTCAGAAACTTGGCGGCCGTATTCCTCGCGGTGTGTTAATGGTGGGACCTCCTGGTACAGGTAAAACCTTATTGGCGCGTGCCATTGCGGGTGAGGCTAAAGTGCCATTTTTCACCATCGCTGGTTCAGATTTTGTTGAAATGTTTGTTGGTGTCGGCGCATCTCGTGTGCGGGATATGTTTGAAAATGCAAAAAAACATGCTCCTTGTATCATTTTTATCGATGAAATTGATGCGGTAGGTCGTCATCGCGGTGCCGGTATGGGCGGGGGTAACGATGAGCGCGAGCAAACGCTGAATCAAATGTTAGTCGAAATGGATGGTTTCGAGCCAAATTCAGGCGTCATCGTGGTTGCGGCAACCAATCGTGCCGATGTGCTTGATAAAGCCTTGTTGCGCCCTGGCCGTTTTGATCGCCAAGTAACAGTTGGATTGCCAGATATTCGTGGTCGTGAACAGATCTTGAATGTGCATATGCGCAAGGTGCCGATTGCTCCCGATGTGAAGGCAGATATTTTGGCACGTGGGACGCCTGGATTTTCTGGTGCTGATTTAGCCAACTTGGTCAACGAATCTGCCTTGTTTGCGGCTCGCCGTAATAAGCGTTTGGTTGAAATGCAAGATTTTGAAGATGCCAAAGACAAAATTTATATGGGACCTGAGCGCAAATCTATGGTCATGCGTGAAGACGAGCGCCGCAATACTGCCTACCATGAATCTGGTCATGCTGTGGTCGCTAAATTAATGCCTAAGGCTGATCCGGTGCATAAGGTAACTATTATGCCGCGTGGTAATGCATTAGGGTTAACTTGGCAGTTGCCTGAACATGACCAGATTAGTGGTTACAAAGATAAAATGCTGGAAGAAATTGCGATACTTTTTGGTGGCCGCATTGCTGAAGAGTTGTTCGTCGGACAAATGTCTACCGGTGCATCGAATGACTTTTCCCGTGCGACTAAATTGGCTAGATCCATGGTCACACGTTTTGGTATGTCGGATAGCTTAGGTGTAATGGTGTACGAAGATAATCAGCAAGAAGGTTATTTTGGCGCTTCAGCTAAGACTATTTCTGAAGCGACTCAACAAAAAGTCGATGCTGAAATCCGGTCAATTTTAGATGCCCAGTATGCCATCTCACGTCAACTGTTGGAGCATAATCGCGACAAGGTAGAGGCTATGACCAAGGCCTTGTTGGATTGGGAGACTATTGATGCTGATCAAATTAATGACATAATGAATGGGATTGACCCTCGTCCACCAAAGTCAGGGCAGACGGCTCGAAAGTCATCATCTGATAGTACTTCTGGTGGTGTTTCGCCGACAGCTACCGCACCAGCGTGAGAGTTTTCAAGATTTAATTTTCTGATTTGTTAATTTATTAAATAGGGTGAGGATTAGTCCTTGCCCTTATTTTTTTATCCATGAATAAATATTTTGAATGTGGCAGATACAGATTTCCTATGGTCGGGGAGCAATACAAGCCACTTGTCATGGGGATTCTAAACGTTACTCCTGATTCGTTTTCTGATGGCGGCCAGTTTCAGACCTTGGATAGCGCGATTTCGCATGCAGAGCAAATGATACGGGATGGTGTAGATATTATCGACATAGGTGGCGAATCTAGCCGACCTGGTGCTATAACTGTACCTCTGGAAGAGGAATTGCGGCGTATCGTACCATTGATTTATGCACTGCGTGATTGCGGTAAGCCTTTGTCTATTGATACATACAAACCAGAAGTCATGCGTGAGTCGATATTGGCGGGAGCCGATATGATTAATGATATTCAAGGCTTCCGCACTGTAGAAGCAAGGAATGTTGTGGCAGAAAGTGATGTTGGATTATGCATCATGCATATGCAAAATAAGCCTTCTGACATGCAATTGAAGCCGCAATATGAAAATGTGAATGTCGAGATCTTAAATTTTGTACGGCAACGATTGTCAGAGCTTGAGTTGGCAGGAGTCGCAAGAGAACGAATATGCGTCGATCCAGGCTTTGGTTTCGGTAAGACTTTGAAGCATAATATTTCCTTAATGAGAAATATTCGCCAGTATCAGAATGAGACTGGTGTACCTTTGCTGGTTGGTGTATCGCGCAAATCCATGATAGGTGAGATTACCGGTAGGCCGGTTGAGCAGCGTATGGCCGGTAGTCTGGCCGCTGCACTTGTCGCCTTGTCGCAAGGCGCAAAGATATTGCGGGTACACGATGTTGCAGAAACGGTAGATGGCATCAAGGTATGGCAAGCATTGTCGATTTGATTTAATCAGGAATAATAATGACTAAAAAATATTTTGGAACCGATGGCATTCGTGGCCGTGTTGGCGTTTATCCGATTACGCCTGATTTTGTGATGCGATTAGGCTATGCCGCAGGCAAAGTTCTGGCACAAGCAGATGTCCATGGGGGAAGTAAACCGACCGTCCTAATAGGAAAAGATACGAGAGTCTCTGGTTATATGCTGGAAGCTTCATTAGAAGCAGGTTTTGCTGCGGCTGGCGTTGATGTGATGCTGGCAGGTCCGATGCCTACACCTGCTGTTGCTTACCTTACCAGAGCTTTGCGCTTGTCGGCCGGGGTCGTGATTTCAGCCTCCCATAATCCTTACGACGATAATGGTATTAAATTTTTTTCAGCTCAAGGCACCAAACTTCCGGATGCAGTAGAACTTGCGATTGAGGCAGAATTAGAGAATGAAATGCAATGTGTGAGCTCTGATTTGCTTGGGAAAGCACATCGTTTGCGCGATGCAAATGGTCGTTATATTGAATTTTGTAAAGCCACTTATCCCAACGAGTTAGATTTACGTGGCCTAAAAATTGTCGTTGATTGTGCTCATGGTGCAGCTTATGATATTGCGCCGCATGTGTTCCATGAGTTGGGTGCTGAGGTGATCTCTATTGGGAATCAACCCAATGGTTTTAATATCAATGATAACGTTGGTGCTACCTCACCTGATGCATTGGCGCTTGCAGTAAGAGCAAACCATGCAGATTTAGGCATCGCGTTGGATGGTGATGCCGATCGACTATTGATGGTTGATAAAAATGGCAAAGTTTATGATGGTGATCAACTCCTGTATTTGATGGTGATCGACAGGCTGGCAATTGGGGAGGTCGCAGGCGTAGTCGGAACCCTGATGACCAATATGGCAGTTGAATTGGCGTTCAAGGAGCTTGGTGTCAGATTTGTTAGGGCCAAGGTAGGTGATCGTCACGTTCTTGAGCTAATGCGTGAACACGGTTGGCTGTTGGGTGGAGAAGGGTCGGGTCACTTGCTCTGCTTGGACAAACATACAACTGGTGACGGCATCGTATCGGCCTTGCAGGTTCTCTCTGCTTTGCGTCGTAATGGCAAGAGACTGGATCAATGTTTTGAACAATTAACTTTGTTTCCTCAAGTCTTAATTAATGTCAAGGTTCCATCTGGCTTTGATTGGCAAAAAAACGAGATTCTTTTAGCAGAGAAACGTCTTGTGGAGGTCGAGCTCGCAAACAAGGGGCGTGTTCTCATTCGCGCCTCGGGCACAGAACCACTCATCCGGGTCATGGTGGAAGCATTCGATGCAAGCGTAGCAAATGCGCTTGCGCGGCGTCTTGCTGACTGCATTTTTCCTAAAACGACATGATATTTGGTATCCGCAACGTATACGTTCTTGAATATGCTGCGGATACCATGTACTATTCAGCCTTCGGTTTTTTACGCAATATACAAGACGAGACAGCTTGTAATCTAACGCTTATCGTCCGCTCAGTTGAATTGATCCTAGCCTTAAAAAATTTGGATCATAAATTCATGGAGTGCGCTTATTGGCGTATTGCAACTCTAAAAAACATCTATGCGTCGGTAGCTCAGCTGGATAGAGCAATGCCCTTCTAAGGCATGGGTCGGGGGTTCGAGCCCCTCCCGACGCACTTTTTCATCTAATAACTTTAATCTTCGATTATCTTGATCGAAGATTTTTTTTTGTTTTTTAAAAGAGACAATTTCATTGATGATTTACTTGTTATTTTGGTGAAATTAAAAAAAATGGCTCATTATGTTTGATATCGCTACGTTGAAGTTTCGTCCTGATGTAGAGTTGCTTAATGGTATTTTTTTTGATGGATATTTCGGTAAAGGGTCTTATGAATCAGCTCGCAAACCTAAAAATTGGCACTCGTCTTGCTTTGGGATTTGGTCTTGTTTTGCTATTTGCAACTGTATTATTAGTAATGGGTTTATTTCGGATGAGCCAGTTACAAAACTCCACAGACTATATTTTCAATAACAAGGTTGCGAGTTTGAACGCTGCGACAGAGATGCGAGAGCAGGGGCGTGCGCTTGCGCTGGTGTTGCGTAAGATGACGGCACCGACCGATGTGGCTGACGCTGAAAGAGAAATTAAAAAACTCGCTCTGACATTGGATAGTTATAGCAAATCGGAGAGCCTGGCAAAAAAACTAATAAATGGCACTCAGGGGCAAAGCACTCTCAATAAAGCGACGGAGCAAAAGCTGGCTGTGTTAATCGTTACCAGTAAAATCAAGACATTTGTGGCAGATGGAAATTATTTTGATGCTGGATCTTTGTTGCAAACCGATTTTAATGGGCCACATGAAAAATGGATGGTAGCCTTAACTGAGTTGGCGCAACAACAGTATGAGGCAATGAAAGTTACCTATGATGAGTCGCAGCAAAATTACCGGGCCACGATGACTGGAATGATCGTTATCGGTGTATTGATTTTGGGTTTGGGGGCGTTTGCGGCTTGGGTAATCACTCGTACCATTTCTGTTCCGATTAAAAACGCCGGCATTGTTGCCGACTATATTGCAAGTGGTGATTTAACACATGAAATAATTGTGAAATCCCAAGATGAAGTAGGTGCGTTATTGCAGTCGCTAAAACAAATGCAAGAAAATTTGTTGAATACAGTCACTAAAATCAAACAAGGTACGGAAATAATCACCGTGGCATCGCGTGAGATAGCGTCGGGTAATGCTGATTTGTCGAGTCGTACAGAATCACAAGCGAGTTCACTGGAAGAGACGGCTAGTTCAATGGAGGAGCTCACGTCGACGGTTAAACAAAATGCAGATAATGCCAGACAAGCGAATCAGCTCGTAGTGTCAGCTACCGGAGTAGCAATCAAAGGTGGTGCCGTTGTTGGACAGGTAGTCGTTACCATGGGCTCCATCAAAGAAAGCTCGCGTAAGATTGTCGATATTATAAGTGTCATTGACGGAATCGCCTTTCAGACCAATATATTGGCGCTGAATGCCGCTGTAGAAGCTGCCAGGGCAGGTGAACAAGGGCGTGGTTTTGCGGTAGTGGCCGCTGAAGTACGCAATCTGGCACAACGTAGTGCAAGCGCTGCCAAAGAAATCAAAATACTTATCGGGGATTCGGTCGACAAGGTAGATCAAGGCGGTAAGTTGGTGGATGAAGCAGGTAAAACGATGGATGAAATTGTTTCTAGCGTCCAGCATGTGGCTGACATCATGAGTGAAATTACAGCTGCGAGTCAGGAACAAAGTCTAGGGATAGAGCAAGTCAATATGGCGATTACTCAGATGGATGAGTTAACGCAACAAAATGCAGCCTTAGTGGAAGAGGCGGCTGCGGCTGCGGAGAGCATGGAAGAGGAGGCGATTGCTTTGGCGCAAACGGTTAACATATTTAAAATGAATACAGAAAATGTAGATACCAACATTGTCATGGTGAAAAAAGTTGAGAGCCGCAGTAATAATAT
Organism: Undibacterium sp.; assembly: GCF_030651495.1. GTDB lineage: Bacteria > Pseudomonadota > Gammaproteobacteria > Burkholderiales > Burkholderiaceae_D > Undibacterium. The sequence continues at coordinate 36,094 of NZ_JAUSFI010000070.1, read as the reverse complement.
GGAACAAAGAAGTGCAAATTATAATGGCAGTAAAAAAGCCATTAAATCAGCAGTTCCAAGACTGGCAGCTAAGTCGGCGTCAAGAGTCGACAAAAGTAAAGTTGGCAGCGAATCACGGGATGATTGGGCGGAGTTTTAAGAAGTTTTTGTAAACAAGTTACTCATCGTGTTTTGCAAGAAAGAGCTGCCTTCTCGGTGGCTCTTTTATGTTTAAATCGGGCTTTTGATTCTGCTTTTGGATGCGCATTTGAAAGGTCCTCCTTTGCCCATTTCACCTTCGTTTGCAGCGCATCACATTTTTCTTTTTGCCGTTCATTTTTAGCCGAAATCGCCATTATTTCTCTGGCGTATTTTGCATCTTCTTTGTGCCTTAGATTCTGTAGTTTTTTAACTTCAGTTTTTTCTTTCAAATTATCTTTTAAGGCTTGTTGATAATCGGCTGATGAAACCTGATCAGTCGTGATATTGATCGGCATGACGATGCCGTCTGGACACGGAGTTTGACTGTAAGTGATTGCGCCGTTATGGTCGCATTTGTATGTTTCAGCAAATGCGACCGAAGAGATTGCACTGAGGCTAATAATCAGGGCCGTTGCAAAAATGGACTGGCAATGTATTGTTTTCATGGATGTAATTTAAATGACTTTACCGGGATTCATCAATTGATCAGGGTCCAATGCGTTTTTAATCGAGCGCATTAACTGGATCTCCAGGCTAGATTTATAACGGCAAATCTCCTCTTTTTTCAGCGCGCCCAATCCGTGTTCGGCTGAAATGGAACCATGGAAACGATGTACGCTATCATGCACAAGTCGGTTGATACTTTCTTGCTGCTGAATAAAATCCAGATCACTGGTGTTTTCTGGGGGGGAAACGTTGTAATGCAAATTGCCATCTCCAAGATGGCCAAAGGTAACCATGCGACATCCAGGAAAAGCTTGCTGCAATAACATGTCGGTTTCTGTAATGAATATCGCGATATGCGAGGCAGGCAGGGAGATATCGTGTTTAATATTTTTGCCTTCAGCGGCTTGCGCAGCCGAGATGCGTTCGCGCCATTGCCATAGCGTTTGAGACTGCTCGACTGAACTGGCGATCACCGCATCCTGCACCAGACCTTGCTCCATTGCGGCACTTAAGATTTTTTCCATTTGTGCCATTGTGTACTCTTCGGTGTCGTGACCAGATAATTCCAATAACACATAGTGCGGATACGCTTTGCCGAATACTGGCGGCAATTGCGGGAAATGTTTTTTTACCAGCCGCATGGAAAAATCCGACATCAGTTCGAAGCCTGTCAACATGGCGTTGCAATGTTGTTGCGCCAACCCAAGCAAGGCGACGCCAGCATCCGGACTAGCAAGCGCTGCGAATGCGGTGAGTTGTGCTTTAGGTTGCGGAAATAATTTAATCACCGCAGCAGTGATGACTCCTAGCGTGCCTTCGGCACCGATGAATAAGTCGCGTAAATCGTAACCGGTATTGTCTTTTCTGAGGCCGCGCAAGCCATCCCAGATCTCCCCGCCGGCGGTAACGACTTCCAAGCCAAGGCAGAGTTCTCGCGCATTACCATAACGCAGTACCGCTGTGCCGCCAGCATTGGTCGAGAGATTGCCGCCGATAGTGCAACTGCCTTCTGATGCCAGCGACAGCGGGTAGAGTCGCCCTGCTAGCCGTGCTGCTTCTTGTATTTGCGCCAGCAGGCAACCAGCTTCTACTGTCATCGTATTATTTGCAACATCGATATCTCTGATGCAATTTAATCTCTTCAGTGAGAGTACTACTGCCTTGCCACTTTGATCGGGGATGCTACCGAGAACCAGACCCGTATTGCCACCTTGGGGTACGATACTCACGGAAAAACGCGCGCATAATTTGACCAATGCTGCGACTTCTGTACTGGAACCTGGTTTTAAGACCGCAAATGCTTTCCCGATAGCGCGTTGACGCCAGTCGGTGACAAAAGGCAGCATATCAAATTCATTCGTCAGTACATTATTTGTACCGATTGCGTTCTGACACAGACTGAGGAAATGATCCATATTTAAGATTTATTGATAACTATCTCTGCACTACTATTTGGCCGCTTCTTTTGAGGCTTTTTTTGCCTCTTTTTTATATGGGCGAAGATACAAAATAGTGCTGAAAAAGAAAATGACCGAAAAAATAATTTCCACCCAGGCAAGCATGCTCGACAACGGAAGTTTGTCGCTTCCTGCTCTCACCACGCCCTCGGTAAAATACAGCAAAATGAGCATGGATGACCATTGCATAGTGTAAATCTGCCGTTTCAGTATGCCGCGTAATGGGAATAAGAGGGGTATTACCTTAATGACCATCCAAGAGCCACCTGGCCGCAAGGGAGCTAAAATCATTTCCCATAAAATAAGAAGTGTAATGAGGGCAATGAGGCTGGCACATGCCAGCAAATAAAATGAGTGTTGTTTAGATTCGTTCATTATTTTTGTTGAAGTTGTTGCGCGGTTTCGGCCAGTCGGCGCCCGAGTGCTATTGCCAGTTTGCGACTATCTTCTGAAATTGGGGTATTCCCATCCACCCCAGCCCAATGACTTGCGCCGTAAGGACTGCCGCCACTAGTCGTGGTCATTAATTCCGCATTACTATAAGGAATGCCGAGTAGTAGCATGCCATGATGCAGTAACGGTAACATCATGGATAATAAAGTCGATTCCTGGCCTCCGTGCATGCTACCTGTTGAGGTAAATACGCAAGCTGGTTTGCCAATCAGCGTACCAGATAGCCAATGCGTTGCGGTACCATCCCAAAAATATTTCATCGCCGCGGCCATATTGCCGAAGCGGGTCGGCGAGCCTAGGGCGAGGCCGGCACATTCCTCAAGATCGGATAGTTCAACATAAGGTGCGCCATCAATGGGGATTTCTGGTTCGCTAGCTTGCGTAACATTTGATACGCTAGGAACTGTGCGTAGTCTGGCATCGCAGCCAGCAACGCTTTCTATACCTTGAGCGATATATTCTGCCATGCGTCGGGTGCTTCCATGACGCGAGTAATATAAGACGAGAAGGGTGGTAGTGGACATTTTCATAGCCGCTATTATAGGGGGCTTGAGGGTTTTTGAATTGCCTCTGCCGTAAAGCATCTTGTAAAAATAAATTGCTGTTACGGGTAGCGATGCTTTGAATTTCTGGCAAATAAATTTCTGTTTTAATCCGTTTTTCGGTAAATAACTCGGACATAAGTAGGTAAAATAAGACGCTGTTACATCAAGGGCGCTCTATCAATCCAATTCGTTGGCACATACCAATGTGCAATTGACCGATAACTGAATGTTTAGAAAATTTCATGAGTAAAATGAGTAACGTATCGATAAAGAATTGAGTCAAATTTTTATGCGCGGATTATCGTGGACACAAATACGCAACCTATTCTGGTTTGCACATCAGCGGCTTAAAGAGGGACGGTTGCCGCAAGTAGCGGGAAGTTTAACTTTTACAACGGTATTGGCGCTGGTGCCGATATTAACGATTGCGCTAGCAATATTTACCGCTTTTCCCTTGTTTAATAGCTTCAGGACTTCGTTGGAAGCGTACTTTATCCAAAGCCTGATGCCTAAGGGCATCTCAAACACGGTACTCGGCTATTTGACACAGTTTGCGACCAAAGCCACCAGACTCTCTGCGGTCGGCGGTGTCGTGCTGATTGTGACTGCTGTGGCGACCATGTCGATGATAGACCAGTCCTTCAATCAAATTTGGCATGTAAAGCGAAGTCGCCCTGCCATTCAACGGATACTGGTGTATTGGGCGATCGTGACTTTGGGGCCATTGTTGATCGGTGTGTCGCTGACAGTAACCTCGTATCTTTTTTCTGCTACGAGTGGAGTAGTCAGTGTGGTGCCCTTTATTGGCGGCGTGTTTTACACCTTGGTGTCAGTATTTTTTACCACCGTTGCATTCTCCTTGCTTTACCTCACTGTACCGAACCGCACCGTCGATTGGCGTGATGCGGCTTGGGGCGGCTTGTTTGCTGCGATTGCTTTTGAAATATCCAAGCGGCTGTTTGCCATATTCGTCATTCGTTTTCCCACCTATACTGTGGTGTACGGTGCACTCGCCGCCGTACCGATTTTTTTAGTATGGATTTATCTGTCCTGGCTGATTACCCTGTTGGGTGCGGTGATCGCGGCATCACTACCCATTGTCAAGTTTGAGCGATGGTGGCATGTACCTTCGCCGGGCAGTGCTTTTGAGGATGCGATTGCCGTCTTGAAGGTGTTAATTAGCGCCAGAAGTTCTAGCGCTGGTGCTGCAGTTGATGTCGGCAGTATTCGCATTGCGACACGTTTTGGCCTGGATGAAATTGAAGGTTTGCTGGAAAAAATGCTTGATGTCGGGTGGGTCGCCAGAGTTGTTTCTGATGTCTCGCCAATATCTCAACGAGTATGGTGGCGCAAAGCCAATACAGGGGCAGAACGATGGATCTTTGCGGTTAATCCTGCTGCCTTGACGTTATCTGACGTCTATCGCTTGTTTGTGTTTGATGTCGCCAAATCAAGCGAATTATCAAATCTTGTTGGTCGCGTTATTGACGAAGGCTTACAAGAAAATTTGCAAATCTATTTTTCTGATAAATAGATTCAGCATCATTAAAAAAGGGCGCCTGTTAAATCTATCTTATGCTGCGCCTTATTTTTTTAAAACTCAAAAGTGACCTAGCCCACCGCGCATTATCCATGCGGGTTTCCAGCCTATCTGGTCTGCAGGCCGCATGGATAATGCGCGGTGGCGGTGCTAACAAAAGACTTGCGTTTAACGCTGCCCGATTTTAGTAGGGCCAAACAAATTTTTGTAGGCTGCCGGTTGTGAGCGCCAATATTGCGGTGGGACTTGCACGCTAGCGCCAAGCCTGGCCGCGGCATGCCATGGCCAATGCGGGTCGTACAAGATGCCTCTGGCCAGCGCGACCATATCGGCCTTGCCAGAGGCGACAATCGATTCGGCGTGTTCGGCTTCGGTGATCATGCCAACAGCAATGGTCGGCATGCCTGTCTGTTGCCTGATTTGTTCGGCAAAATGGACCTGGTAGCCGGGGGCTAACGGGATTATTTGTTGTGCAGAGATGCCGCCACTAGAGACGTGAATAAAGGAGCAGGCGCGTTGTTGCAATACGTCGGCAAATACCAGACATTGCTCAAGATCCCATCCTCCATTAACCCAGTCGGTCGCCGAGACTCTGATGCCGACGACTTTTTCGGTGGGGAGTGCTGCGCGAATCGCATCGAAGATTTCCAGGGGGAAACGCATGCGGTTATCTAATGATCCACCATATTCATCTTCACGATGATTGGCTAACGGCGATAAAAACTGGTGCAGCAAATAACCATGTGCGGCATGAATTTCGATTGCCTCTATCCCCATGCGATGGGCGCGTAATGCCGCGTTCACAAAGGCATCACGCACGCGCACTAAGCCGGCACGATCCAGCGCCACTGGTGGTTGTTCTGCTACTCCGTGCGCGATTGCGGAAGGGGCGCTGGTTTGCCAGCCGCCGTCTGCAGGCGTTATCAATTGGCCGCCATCCCAAGGCACCTGGCTAGATGCCTTACGACCAGCATGTGCAAGCTGAATCGCAATTGGCATGTCGGAGTATTGACGGATTGCCGTCAATACCTTGGTCAGCGCGGCTTCGGTTTCATCTGACCACAGACCCAGATCAGCCGGTGTGATTCGGCCTGTGGCTTCTACGGCAGTGGCTTCGATACACAGTAAGCCGGCACCAGATAGTGCCAGTGCGCCGAGATGAAACATATGCCAGTCGGTAGCTAAACCGTTTTTGGCCGAGTACTGACACATGGGCGCAATCGCAATCCGATTTTTTAGCTGAAGTTGCCCAAGTGCATAAGTCGAAAACAGCGCGCTCATAGGATATTTCCCCTGTAAATTGACTTCAGAGTGGATTAGCCCACTGCTTCCAAAAATTCTTGTTGCTCCAGCCAGTCAGCTTCAATTTCGCCCAACTCTTTAACCAGATACGCCTGGTCTAGCAATAAGGCTTTGAGTTTGTCTTTATTCGCGTCGTTATAGATCGCGCTGTCCTCTAGTTGCGTAGCGGTTGCCTGCTTTTTAGCGGTCAGCTTGGCTATCTGCTCTTCCAGTTTTTTGATCTGGTTTTCTATCGGCTTGCGTTGCGCGCTGAGCTTTTGCTTATCTTCGCTTTCCTTGCGGCGTTGCTCTTTATTCTCGGCAACCGGAATCGGCTTGGCAAGCGGTAATGACTCGGCTTTTTTACTTTCAGGCAAAGGTTGGGCCGCTGCCTTGGCCAATTTATTTTTAAATAGCCAGTCTTTGTAGTCGTCCAGATCGCCGTCGAAGGGCTCTAGCTTGCCGTCAGCAACGATGATGAACTGGTCGGTGGTGGCGCGCAATAAATGGCGGTCATGCGACACCACGACCAGGGTGCCCTCAAATTGCGCCAGGGCATCGGTCAGGGCTTCGCGGGTTTCCAGGTCCAGATGGTTGGTCGGTTCATCGAGCAGCAACAGGTTAGGGCGCTGCCAGACGATCATCGCCAGTGCCAGGCGGGCTTTTTCGCCACCGGAGAAGGGCGCGATCGGGCTAGTTACCATGTTGCCCGGGAAGTTGAAACCACCGAGGAAATTGCGCAATTCTTGCTCGCGGATGCCGGGCGCGATGTGCGCCAGATGCCACAGAGGTGATTCGTTATGGCGCAGCATTTCTACCTGATGCTGGGCGAAGTAACCGATCGACAGGCCCTTGCCGGTCAGCATGGTGCCAGAGAGCGGTGCAATGTCGCCGACCAGGGTCTTGATCAGGGTCGATTTACCGGCCCCATTGACGCCGAGTAAGCCAATCCGCTGGCCAATTTGCAAAGAAAACTTCACATCGCCGACGATTTTCTTTTCGGTAAAGCTATGGTCGGTTTTCGACTCTATGCGGTAACCGCAATCGACGTCTTCCATCACCAGCATAGGATTCGGGGCGCTGAGCGGTTCGCGGAACTCAAAAGAAAATTCGGCCGCGGCACGTAAGGGTGCCAGTTCTTCCATCTTGGCCAGGGCTTTGATACGGCTTTGTGCCTGCTTGGCTTTACTTGCCTTGGCGGCAAAACGCGAAATGAAGGATTGCAAATGATCGCGTTTGCGGGTTTGCTTTTCGATCGCACTCTGCGCCAGTATCAATTGGGCAACGCGCTGGCGCTCGAAAGAGGAATAATTGCCGGAATAGCGTTTTAGCTTGCGCTCGTCGATATGCGCAATGACGTTGACTACGCCATCGAGGAAATCTCTATCATGGGAAATGATGATGAGCGTGCCGGCATAGCGTTTCAGCCAGTCTTCCAGCCAGATGATGGCATCCAGATCCAGATGGTTGGTCGGTTCATCGAGCAGCAGCAAGTCGGATTTGCACATCAGGGCTTGCGCCAGATTCAGGCGCATGCGCCAGCCGCCGGAAAAACTGGCGACCGATTGTTCCATCTGGTCGATGGTAAAGCCCAAGCCCAATAACAGCTGCTCGCCACGTGGGCGCACGGTATAGGCGTCGGCGTCGGCTAGGGCGCCGTACATTTCACCGATCGCGATACCATTTTCCATGCTCTCTGGCTGGCTTTCCAGTTCGGCCAACTGGGCTTCCAGTTTGCGTAAGGTGACGTCGCCATCAATCGCATAGTCAATCGCTGAGCGATCCAGTGCCGGGGTTTCTTGGGCAACGTGGGCCAATTGCCATTTAGCTGGAAATTCTATGCTGCCTTGATCAGGGTGCAGTTCACCGCGTAACATCGCAAACAGGCTCGATTTGCCGGCACCGTTGGAACCGATCAGGCCGATCTTGTCGCCAGGGTTAAGCGTGATATCGACATTGTCGAACAAAGGTTTGGTACCACGAGCCAGAACGACTTGGAGAAAACGTATCATTATTTACTTACTTAATTAATTAATTCGTAATAAATTCGTACTTAAACGAATAAAAGGGGGAGTATCTGTCTAAAAACGCTGGAGCCGCACAATCTATGTGCGGCTCCAGCAATGTAATGCTCATACTATGGGGGAGTATGCAAATTTTTTGATGCTTTTTACGGCTTATTTCACACTAGACGGCCTTCTGAAGTTGCTCGGCATGGAGTAAAAAAACCATGTCATCACCAGCGCTAGTGGAGAGCCAGGTCAGATCAAGATGGCCAAAAGCTTGCTCGGCAAAGGCGCGCTCATTACCGATTTCTACCATCAGTATACCATTCGGTTTCAGACGCTGCGCTGCGCCCGCGACGATCTTGCGTACCAAATCCATACCGTCAGTGCCGCCTGCCAGTGCAATTTGCGGCTCGTGCAAATATTCTTGTGGCAGTTTATCCATTGAATCCGTATTTACATACGGTGGATTCGTGATGATCAGATCGTATTTTTTATTCGGGACATTGGTGTACAGATCGGAAGATATCAAGCTGATCCGGTCTTGTAATTCGTAAGTGTCGACATTGCGCTGCGCCACGGCCAAGGCATCGGCGGAAATATCGACCGCATCCACCTGTGCATTACTGAAGGCATCTGCCAGCATAATTGGCAGGCAGCCAGAACCGGTGCACAATTCCAGAATGTCGGTGATCGCATCCGGGTCTTGTACCCAAGGTGAGAAATGTTCAGGGATCAGTTCGGCAATAAAGGAACGCGGCACGATTACACGCTCATCGACATAAAAGTTATAGGTGCCTAACCAGGCTTCATTGGTCAGGTAAGAAGCGGGAACGCGCTCAACGGCGCGGCGCTCTATCATAGCCAGCGCCGCCTTGATTTCTTCTGGTAACAGCCTTGCATCCAGAAAAGGGTCAATTTTATCCAGCGGCAAATGCAGTGTATGTAGCAGTAAATAAGCCGCTTCGTCCAGTGCATTGGCGCTGCCATGGCCAAAAAATAGTTTTGCTGAATTGAAGCGGGTTACCGCATAGCGCAATAGGTCGCGCAGGGTCAGAAAGGTCTGGGATGGAAGAACGGAAGGGCGGGCGTGAGTGGTCATGTCAGTAATTATGCCAATAAGTTTTCTAAAGTACGACGGTAAATATTCTTGAGCGGATCGATGAAACGTAATTCTATGTGTTCATCAATCTTGTGGATGCTGGCGTTAGGCGGACCAAATTCAATCACTTGCGGACAGATCTTGGCGATAAAGCGACCGTCCGAAGTGCCTCCGGTGGTCGATAATTCGGTTTCGATGCCAGTCTCGGATCGGATGGCGGCAGCTAATGCCGTGCTTAACTCACCTTTGGGTGTCAAAAACGGTTGGCCGCCGACGGTCCATTTCAATGCATACTCCAACTGATGTTTATCCAGAATGGCATGCACGCGCTGTTGTAAACCTTCGACAGTGCTGGCGGTGCAAAATCTAAAATTGAAGTCGATGACAACTTCTCCGGGAATAACATTGGAGGCCCCCGTGCCGCCATGGATATTCGACATTTGCCAAGACGTGGGCAAGTAGTATTCATTGCCCTGGTCCCAGACTTCGGACACCAGTTCTGCCATCGCTGGCGCGGCAAGGTGAATTGGGTTTCTTGCCAACTGCGGATAGGCGATATGGCCTTGTACACCTTTGACGACCAGTTTGCCCGACATGGTGCCGCGTCGACCATTCTTGATGGTGTCGCCCAAGTGCTCGACAGAGGTCGGTTCGCCGACGATGCAGTAATCGATTTGTTCGCCACGTTCTTTGAGCTTGTCGCAAACGATTACCGTGCCGTCTGTTGCTGGACCTTCTTCGTCGCTGGTAATCAAGAAACCGATCGAGCCTTTATGGCCTGGATGTGCAGTGATAAATTCTTCGGTTGCCACGACAAAGGCAGCGATGGATGTTTTCATATCAGCAGCACCGCGGCCAAACAGTTTTCCGTCGCGATGTGTCGGCGCAAACGGTGCTGATTTCCATTGTTCTGCCGGGCCAGTCGGCACTACATCAGTGTGACCGGCAAATACTACCAGTGGTTGTGTCGTGCCTTTGCGGGCCCAGAGATTAGTTACCTCGCCTGATTGCATCGTTTCACAGATAAAGCCCAATGGCTCCAGCAGAGAAATTAAGGTTTTTTGACAGCCTTTGTCTTCCGGCGTAACGGAATCTAGCGCGATCAATTGCTCTGTCAACGCAAGTGTTTTGCTCATGGTGTTTTTAAAAAAAGTGATTGATATTGGGGCGCGGAGAAGCCGACGTTGATTTGCTGCGTTGCGCCGGAACACACCTGTAAAACTGGCCGTTTAATCAGCGAAGGCGATGCCAGTATCAATGCTATCGCTTGTTCTTGGTCGGTAGCAGAATCCTTTTGCAGATCCGTCAGTCCGCGCCAGGTGGTGCCTTTGCGATTAATTAGCAGGTCAAGACCAATCTGTGTGAGCCAGTTTTCTACCGTAATGCGATCAAGTCCATTTTTTTTGAAATCATGAAAGACGAAGTCAATCTTTTGCTCTTGCAACCAGACTCGCGCTTTTTTTACGGTGTCGCAATTGGGAATGCCAAAAAGTATAATATTTTGAATATTTTGCATAAAAAAATTTACATGCTCAAGGTGAACTCAGTGAACGATGCTTCATCCTTTTTCTCTGGCTCGATAACCGGTTCTATTGTCGCTGCTGCCGCTTCGTTATTGAGTAGCCATAGCAAATTGTTGGCAGAGTCCGCATTGGCAATTCCCTCTTCCTGACTAATCAGTCCATCCTTAATCAATTGCATTAAAGCCCGTTCAAAAGTTTGCGAGCCGGGAGAGAGACTTTTCTCAATCGCTTCCTTGATTTGAAATATGTCGCCCTGTTCTATCAATTCGGCCACGTAGCGTGTATTGAGCATGATTTCTACTGCAGCGCAACGACCACCATCGGTAGCACGCACTAGACGCTGCGAAATAATGGCACGTATGGAGGACGATAAATCCAATAACAAAGCACCGCGGTTTTCCATCGGAAAGAAACTAATAATCCGGTTTAGCGCTTGGTAACTGTTATTTGCATGAAGTGTTGCGAGTACCAAATGTCCTGATTGTGCATAGGCAATCGCAGCCAGCATGGTTTCCAGATCACGAATTTCGCCAATCAAGATGCAGTCGGGTGCCTGGCGTAACGAATTTCTCAGCGCAATTTTAAGACTGTCCGAGTCAGTGCCGATTTCCCGCTGATTGACTATCGATTTCTTGCTTTTAAACAGATACTCAATTGGATCTTCTAAGGTAAGAATATGCCCGGTTCTGACTTCATTGCGGTAATCGAGCATCGAGGCAATCGTGGTTGACTTGCCCGAACCCGTGGCACCGACCAGTAAGATAAGACCACGTTTTTCCATGATCAATTCTGACAGAATCGGCGGCAAGTTTAAGGTGTTGAGTGCGGGGATATGTCCCGGTACGAAACGAAATACCGCAGAAATCGAACCTCGCTGACGGAAAGCAGATAGCCGGAACCGGCCTATGCCGGGTGCCCCGATGCCAATATTTAGCTCGTTTTCACGCTCCAATATTTCCATATCTTCAGGTGAGACTACTTCATTTAACAGGGACAGAATCCCCGCCTGATCCAACTTTTGCTGATTGATGGGAAGCAGGTTTCCGTTCAGCTTGAGGTGGATGGGCGAGTTGATGGCAAAAAACATATCAGATGCATGTTTTTCTTTCATTAACTGAAATAATCGGTCCATTGCCATGATTTTTCCTGTCCTGAAATCAAATAATGTGATTGTTGATGAGGCGTGATGGACTAAACGCCGCGTAGCAACTCATTGATACTGGTTTTGGAACGTGTTTGGGCATCAACACGCTTAACAATGACGGCGCAATACAAGCTATATTTTCCATCTGCGGACGGAAGGTTGCCTGAAACAACGACCGAGCCGGAAGGGATGCGACCATAGCTCACTTCGCCAGTGGCGCGATCATAAATTTTTGTGGATTGGCCAATATAGACTCCCATAGAAATAACAGAATTTTCTTCTACGATGACGCCTTCGACCACTTCTGAACGGGCGCCAATAAAACAGTTGTCCTCAATAATGGTTGGATTCGCCTGCATCGGCTCCAAAACGCCACCGATGCCAACGCCCCCAGATAAATGCACGTTCTTGCCGATTTGTGCGCAAGAACCGACGGTAGCCCAAGTGTCAACCATTGCGCCTTCATCGACGTAAGCACCGATATTGACGTACGAAGGCATCAATACAACGTTTTTCGCGATAAAGCTGCCGCGCCGTGCGACCGCTGGCGGTACCACGCGAAAGCCGCCTTTGGCGAAATCTTCGGCGGTGTAGTTGGCGAATTTGGTGGGTACTTTATCGTAAAATTGCATGTGATCGCCAGACGGCATGACGATGTTGTCTTCTAGGCGGAATGATAATAAAACAGCTTTCTTGATCCATTGATTGACCTGCCATGCACCATCGATTTTTTGCGCGACCCGCAGGGTGCCACTATCCAGTTGTGATAACACATGGGCGACGGCTTCACGCAATTCTGCTGGTGCGGATTTTGGGGAGAAATTGGCGCGGTCTTCCCAGGCTTGATCGATAATTTGTTGTAATTGTTGAGTCATGTGATTAAACCAATAAAAGTTGAGTAAATAAGAGCGAATTTAGTGTGATTATTTTGCTTGCTGCGATGCTAATTTTTTAGTGAAAGCGACGATGCGTCGCGCCGCCTCTATGCATTCATCGACATCGGCGACCAGCGCCATGCGTATACGGTTTTCCCCGGGGTTGATGCCATGGGCATCGCGTGCCAGATAACTGCCTGGTAAAACCGTCACATTATATTCTTGGTAAAGCCGTTTCGCGTAGTCTGTATCGGAAATGCTCAGCAGTTTATCCACCTTTGCCCATAGGTAAAATGCTGCATCCGGCAAATTGACGTCGAGTACTTCTTGTAATAGCGGGGTCACCTGGGCGAATTTTTTTACGTACAAATCGCGATTTTCTTGTACATGCGCTTCGTCATTCCAGGCAGCGATTGAGGCCGATTGTATGCTTGGACTCATAGCACTGCCGTGGTAAGTCCTGTAAAGCAAAAATTGCTTAATGATGGCTGCATCGCCTGCCACGAAACCGGATCGCATCCCTGGTACATTAGAGCGTTTTGATAAGCTCGATAAAGTGATTAGGCGTGGATAGGTATCGCGTCCCAGTGCCCGCGCAGCCTGCAGGCTGCCTAGCGGTGCCTCAGTCTTGAAATAAATTTCTGAATAACATTCGTCAGCCGCAATGACAAAATCATAACGGTCGGATAAGTCAAATAATTCTTTCCAGTCTTCCAGTGTCAATACCGCGCCAGTCGGGTTACCTGGGGAGCAAATATATAGCAGTTGAACGCGCCGCCAGATGTCTTCAGGAATGCTCTTGTAATCGGGGGCGAAATTGCGTGCCGGATCAGCATTGGCAAAATACGGTTCGGCTCCCGCCAGATATGCGGCACCTTCATAAATTTGGTAAAACGGATTTGGACAAAGCACCAGCGGAGTGCCATGCTGATTATTACTTGGGTCAATCACGGTTTGTGCCAGAGAAAACAAGGCTTCGCGCGAGCCATTGACCGGCAGGATTTGAGTCGCCGGATTCAATGCTGGTATCGCATAGCGTCGCGCCAGCCAACCGGAAATCGCCTGTCTTAGCGAATCGGATCCAGCCGTGGATGGATAAGATGCCAATCCATTTAAATTGTCTGTCAATGCCTGTTGAATAAACTTAGGGGTTGGATGTTTAGGTTCTCCCAAGCCCAAACTAATTGCTGTGTAGGCAGGATTTGGTGTGATATCGGCAAACAGACGTTTTAGTTTTTCAAACGGGTAAGGTTGCAGCTTATTTAAGAATGGATTCACTAGGGGATTCACTGAAGGATCACAAACAATTGTTATAACTGTTATGTGAGAATAAACTAAGGGCGATGAGAAAAGACCCAGTGGTAAGTGTGCGTGGCAGAATCAATTTTCTCAAGTTTTTATAAACGAATCTTCGCATTATAACGCCCTCCAACAGAGTAGAGCGCCGACCTGAATTAAAGTTGGAGCAAACTTGCCGTAAAGCCTGGAAAATGTTAAAAATGAAAAAACAGCAGTCTCAAAATGATATGATGCTTACGCTTGGCAGTAGCGTAGTCCTGCTATTGGCGTAGGCGGCGCAAAAAGTTTGGTGTTTTCAGCCAATGTCTATTTTAAAAGATCATAAAATTATATAAAGTGCGTTTATCTTCTATTAAATTGTCCGGATTTAAATCTTTTGTGGATCCCACAAATTTTCAGGTGCCTGGCCAGTTGGTGGGTGTGGTTGGCCCGAACGGGTGTGGTAAGTCGAATATTATCGATGCTGTACGCTGGGTTTTGGGTGAATCCAAGGCTTCCGAGTTGCGCGGCGAATCGATGCAAGATGTTATTTTCAATGGTTCCACTCACAGAAAGCCTGCTGGTCGTGCCTCGGTTGAACTGATCTTTGATAATAATCTGGGTAAAGCAGCCGGGCAGTGGGGGCAATATGCCGAAATCGCGGTCAAGCGTACACTGACGCGCGATGGCACCTCAACTTATTACATTAATGGGCAGCCGGTTCGGCGGCGTGATATTCAAGATATTTTTCTTGGCACCGGTCTGGGGCCGCGTGCTTACGCGATTATTGGTCAGGGCATGATCTCTCGCATTATTGAGGCCAGGCCAGAAGAATTGCGTATTTTTCTGGAAGAGGCTGCAGGTGTGTCGCGTTATAAAGAGCGACGCCGCGAAACTGAAAATCGTATTCAGGATACCAATGAGAATCTGGTTCGCGTGGAAGATATTTTGCGCGAGTTAAATGCCAACCTCGACAAACTCGAAGCCCAGGCGGCAGTCGCGAATAAATTTCATGAGTTGCAGTCTGATCAGGAAGAAAAACAAAAGCTCTTATGGCTATTGCGCAAGAAGGAAGCCGCTGCAGAACAACAAAAATATTTTGCTGAGATAGAAAAAACTCAGCTTGATCTGGAAGAGCAAACCGCTAAACTGCGTCATGTCGAGTTGGAGTTAGACCAAATGCGTCAGGCGCATTATGCCGTCGGCGATAATATGCATCAGGCACAAGGGCATTTGTATCAAACCAATGCTGAGGTAGGTAGCCTCGAAGCCGAGATTAAGTTTGTCATCGAGTCTCGCACGCGTCTGCAAGCGCAATTGACTTCGTTGACGGCGCAAAGGGATCACTGGCAGCGTCAAGGGCAGCAGTTTCATGATGATTTGGCAGAAGCGGAAATCTATGTCGAAGAATTAGCACTACGCTCAGAGCAAGCGCAAGAAATTGCACAGCAACAAAATGATAAGTTACCTGAATTGGAGCAAGTCTGGCGCGATGCTCAACTCAAGACTACCGAGTCGCGCGCCAAAATTATGCAATGGCAGCAACAAATTGAACTTGAGTCTGCGCACCAGCGCAATGCGTCAAATATTCTCAATACGCTTGCCTCTCGCCGCGAGCGCCTAACTCAGGAAAAGCAGGGATTGATTTTGCCGGATACCGCTCATTTGCAAAATCTTTCAATGCAGTTGGAAGAAAAAAACCAGTTGCTGGAAGAATTCACTGTGCAACTAGAAGAAGTGCAAGAGCGCTTGCCGCAATTGGAAGAGGAAAAACGTTCGGCACAACAACAAGTCAATCAAGATGCAACCCATTTTGCCCAGCTAGATGCGCGTCTGATGGCGTTAAAATCCTTGCAAGAAAAGGTGCAAAGCCAGGGCAAGGTTCAACCTTGGCTGGAAAAGCATGAGCTTGGCAACTTGCCAAAATTGTGGCAAAAGCTACATATACAAGCTGGCTGGGAAACCGCATTAGAGGCGGTTTTGCGCGAGCGAACTTCAGCATTAGAAATATCCAACTTAGAATGGGCTAAGGCATTTTTTAACGATGCGCCTCCAGCTAAACTCGCTCTGTATTCTCCAGTAGTTATCCGCAGTCAAGTAACTCCGACTGCGGGGTTGAATCCTTTGCTGAATCTGTTGCAACTTAATGATGCCGGTTTGCGTAGTCTGATGCAGGATTGGTTGCACCAGGTTTACGTCGCGGAAGATGTTACATCTGCCTTTTTAGATAGGGAAAAGTTGCCGCAAGGAGCTTGTTTTATAACAAAACAAGGGCATGTCATCAGTCAGTCCAGCGTGCGTTTTTACGCCTCTGATTCTGAACAGGATGGCGTGCTGGCGCGCCAGCAAGAGATCGATAATCTCGGTAAGCAATGCCGTGCCCATCAACTGCTCGCTGAGGAAGCTAGGAACCGTGCCGTACGCGTGGAAACGGCGTACACGCATGCGACACTTAGTTTGCAAGAATTGCGGCAGCGCGTTGGCGGCTTGACCCAGGCCGTCCATGCACTGCAAATTGAGGCGATGAAGTTGTCTGAAGTGCAGGATCGGTTTAATCAGCGCAGTCACCAAATTTTGACTGATCTGGCAGAGATCGCGGCACAAGAGGGCGAGCAACAGCACGCCCGTGCAGAATCAGAAGAAAAATTTGAAACACTCGATATGGAGTTGGCCGAGTTGCAAGAGAGTCACGAGGATGGTCAGACTGCTTATCTTGAAAAGGAACGGCAGCTCAATGATTCTCGGCTGCGCTTGCGCGATCTTGAGTTGGCAGCGCAAGAAATCGCTTTTTTAGAAAAAACGCATCGCAATAAAATTGACGAACTCAAGCGTAGCAGTGCTACTGCGGTGGAGCAAGCGGCGCAGCTTTTCACCACCATGCAACAAGGGCGTCTGGAGCTGGAATCCATGGATGATCAGACCGCTTTGGCGGGACTGCAATCGTTGTTGGATAAGCGCAGTGATCAGGAGCGCGTACTGGCCGATGCCAGACATGAGCTGGATCAGTTAACGCAAAAATTACGCCAATCCGAAGAGTCAAAAATGCAGGTGGAGCGCAGTTTGCAGCCGCAACGTGAGCGCATCATGGAGTTGCAACTTAAGGAGCAGGCCGCGCGCCTGAATCAGGAACAATATGCCGAGCAATTGCGCAACTTTGAGGTCGATGAAGCGGTGCTGGAGTTAAAACTGCATGCTGATATGAGGGCATCTTATTTGCAGGGTGAACTCACCAGACTAGGAAATGCTATTACGGCCTTGGGCGCAGTAAACATGGCGGCACTGGATGAGTTATTACAAGCAAAAGAGCGCAAAATATTCCTCGATGCACAATACGCCGACTTGACTGAGGCGATTACTACTTTGCAAGATGCCATTCATAAAATTGATATAGAAACCCGCGATTTGTTGCAAGATACCTTTGATAAAGTTAATCATCACTTTGCCGAGCTGTTTCCTATTTTGTTTGGTGGTGGGCAAGCAAGATTGATTATGACCGGCGATGAGATTTTGGATTCCGGCGTGCAAGTAATGGCCCAACCTCCGGGCAAAAAAAATGCGACTATTCATTTGCTCTCTGGTGGTGAAAAAGCTTTGACGGCGACTGCCTTAGTCTTCTCTATGTTTCAGTTAAACCCGGCACCGTTCTGCCTACTTGATGAAGTCGATGCACCGCTGGACGATTCTAATACTGAGCGTTTCTGTAATATGGTAAAACGCATGTCAAAAAATACGCAGTTTTTGTTCATCTCCCATAATAAAATAGCGATGGAAATGGCACAGCAATTAATCGGTGTCACCATGCAGGAACAGGGAGTTTCTCGAATTGTTGCGGTGGATATGGAGTCCGCTGCAAATTTAGTAGGTGAGGTACAAGCAGCATGACAGATTTTCAATTGAGTTTATTGGCAGTTGGCGCAACCTTCGTCGTTGGCGTCGTCATTTTTAATAAGTGGCAGGAGCACAAAGCAAAAAAAAATGTAGAGCAAGCGTTTTCAGGCGGGCATGATGATGTGCTCATGAATCCTGAGACGCAGGTCGAGTTATCGGATCTTCGTGCGCGCCAGGAACCGCATCTGGGCACGCCTGCGCCAAATAATGAAGAAACCTTGCTGTTTCCAGATTCGCTTCCAGTTGCAGCAATGCAAAACCATGAACAGGCGAAAAAAGAACTCCCCGTTGATGATTTAATCGATTGCATTATTCCTCTGGAATTTGATGCGCCGATCCGTGGTGAAAAACTGTTGGCTGAAATCAATAATTTAAGGTATGTCGGTAAAAAGCCGGTACATTTTATTGGCTTAGGACATGACGGTCAGCGCGATGTGATTGCGCATGGCGGCGTGTTTACAACTCTGTTTGCCGGTGTGCAGATGGTGAGCCGTGGTGGTCCGTTGAATGAACTCGAATATTCTGAATTTGTCACTAAACTTCGTGAAATTGCGGATAAATTAAATGCTCATCCTGATATTCCTGACATGAATCAGGTGATGTCAACTTCTAGAGATTTACATCAGTTTGTCTCGGAACACGATGCGCAGCTTAGCGTGAATATTCTTGCCAATGGTGCACCGTGGGCTATTAATACTTTGTTAGCGGCACTTGAGAAACAAGGCTTTGATGTCCGTCCGGATGGTCGCCTAGTGATGCCCGATGGTGACGGTGGAAACCTGTTTACTTTATCGACCAATGTCAGTGTCAGCGATGCGGTGACCTCTCGCTTAACGCTGTTGCTGGACGTACCTTGTGTAGCACCGGAGCGCGATGGTTTTGGTGCCATGGCAGCCTGCGCCAGATCACTTTCCACTCGTCTGGGCGGAACGGTGGTTGACGATGGCAATCAGGCTATTTCTAAAGCTGCTCTTGACGAAATTGGTGGTCAGGTCAGTGAGTTTTATGCCGCCATGGCGGAAGCGCAAATTCCTGCAGGTTCGCTACGTGCCCAACGGTTGTTTAGTTAGATTGATTTAGTTACGAACATGCAAGAAGATTTTTTTGATGCCTCCGATAAAGAGGCTGCTTTGGTGTCGAATCTCGCTGCACATGTAGCGCAACTGCGTGCGGAAATTAATCGCCACGCACATGCTTATTATGTACTGGATACGCCGACCATTCCCGATGCTGAATACGATAGACTTTTTTCCGAGTTACAGACACTTGAGTTACAGCATCCTGATTTAAAAACGCCAGATACACCGACCTTGCGCGTAGGCGGTACAGCGTTACCCGAGTTCACTCAGGTACAGCATGCAGTGGCCATGCTATCGCTGAACAATGGTTTTGAAGAGGCGGACATCATTGCTTTTGACCGTCGTGTAAAAGATGGTTTGGCAACACAGCAGCCAGTCGAATATGCGATTGACCTGAAATTCGACGGACTGGCAATTAATTTGCGCTATATCGATGGCGTATTTGCCCAGGCGGCGACCCGAGGTGATGGTTTTACCGGTGAAGATGTCACTGAAAATATTCGGACCATACGTACTATTCCTTTGCGCTTGAATATGGCTAAGCCTCCTGCCATCTTGGATGTGCGTGGCGAAGTACTGATGTTTAAATCTGATTTCGACAATTTAAATGCACGTCAACGTGCCGCCGGAGCCAAGGAATTTGCTAACCCGCGCAATGCGGCGGCGGGCAGTTTGCGTCAGCTGAATTCAAAAATCACAGCACTACGCAGCCTGCGTTTTTTTCCCTACGGGATAGGTGCGCTGGAGGGTGTAGCTTTACCCGAATCGCATCGCGCCTTGCTTGACTGGTATCGGGCGATAGGCATTCCTGTTTGTGAAGAAAATGCCGTGGTGCAAGGAGTCGAGGCCTTACTTGAATTTTATCAGGCTATTCAGATTAAACGCGCCAGTCTGCCGTATGAGATTGATGGTGTGGTTTATAAAGTGAATGCTTTTTCAGCCCAACAAACACTGGGTTTTGTCTCGCGCGCCCCGCGTTTTGCCATCGCACACAAATTTCCTGCGCAAGAAGCCTTGACTACCGTGCTAGATATTGAAGTACAGGTCGGTCGGACCGGTGCAATTACGCCAGTTGCAAGACTAGCGCCGGTATTTGTAGGTGGTGTGACGGTAACAAATGCAACGCTGCACAATGAAGAAGAAATACAAAGAAAAGACATCCGTATAGGTGATACCGTTTCGGTGCGCCGTGCCGGTGACGTGATCCCCGAAGTGGTGGTGAGCATTCTCGATAAGCGCCCCTTAGATGCGTTGACGTTTGTTATGCCAACGCAATGCCCTGTATGCGGCTCCGCCATCGTAAAATTAGAAGACGAAGCGATTGCTCGCTGTTCGGGGGGCTGGATCAAGTGTGCAGCACAAAGAAAGGGAGGATTGGTTCATTTTGCTTCCCGTAAGGCGATGAATATCGATGGCATGGGTGAGCAACTGATAGACCAGTTGGTCTATAGGCATGTGGTGACAACCGCGGCGGATTTATACAAACTGGGGTTTGTCGCGCTGGCCGAATTGGATAGAATGGGAGAAAAATCAGCCAAGAATATTTTGGCGGCACTTGAGACATCCAAAACAACGACATTTGCGCGTTTTATCTATGCCTTGGGTATTCGACATGTAGGTGAGGCAACTGCGAAGGATCTGGCGGCCAGGTTTGGTAACGTGGATGCCTTGGTCAATGCCGATGAAGAGCAATTGCTGGCAGTTTCGGATGTCGGTCCGGTAGTGGCACGCTCTCTGCGTAATTTTTTTTCCGATCCGTTGAATATTGAACTGATACAGCAACTGATCGCGTCAGGCATACATTGGCCAGAAGTTCAGCAATACGCTGATGCGGTATTGCCTTTGACCGGTAAAACCTTGGTATTGACAGGAAGTTTGCCTACGCTTAACCGTGATCAGGCTAGTGAGTTGATAGAGAAAAATGGCGGTAAGGTCGCCGGTTCGGTTTCTAAAAAAACCAGTTATGTAGTGGCTGGAGATGATGCTGGCAGCAAGTTGCTCAAGGCGCAAGAGTTGAATATTACGGTATTGAGCGAAGCGGAGTTACTAAAAATGTGCAGTGGAAATGCTGAGACATAATATAACAATGAATCAAGTTTTTGACTCTTTTATAAGGGGTGTTCGCAATGATTTATGACATACTCAAAATGGGTGACGCACGCTTACTTCGTGTTGCCGAGCCAGTGCGTGAGTTCAATACGGCAGAATTGTCTGAATTGATTGCGGACATGTTTGAAACCATGACTGCCGCCAATGGTGCAGGCTTGGCCGCACCGCAAATTGGTGTCAATTTACAACTGGTTATTTTCGGTTTTAAAAATAACCAACGCTATCCAGATGCGCCTACGGTTCCTGAGACTGTCTTGTTGAATCCTGTTCTTACGCCGCTATCGCAAGAGATGGATGCTGCATGGGAAGGGTGTTTGTCCGTACCGGGGATGCGGGGTCTAGTACCGCGTTGGAGTAAATTGCGTTACGAAGGTGTGAATCAGTTTGGCGAGCGCATCAGCCGTGAGGTCGATGGTTTCCACGCACGTGTGGTTCAACATGAATGCGATCATCTGAATGGGATACTGTACCCCATGCGTATCAACGACTTATCGCAATTTGGCTATACAGAAGTTTTATTCCCTGAATTAGATCCGAATCAGGATGACTAATGCTTAGATTAGTGACTAGCTTAGGAGACACTCTGATTAAGCTGATTTTCGTACAAGTATTTAAGCAAATAGCTAAGTAAATATTTAAACAAAATCAGTGCGAATTAAAAAGCATCACAAAAGTCATGTGCGCTTCTTAATTCATCTGCACTGACTAGGCATTTGTCTGATATCGCTAGAAAACGGCCGCTTCAAACAATGAGTTCAACAAAATCATACTTTCTCGATTATAAACAACGGTCGTCGATTTTCAGAATCATTGGCGTTTCGATGCTTCTTTCTTGACTTTTTTAGCTTCTTTTTTTTCCTTTGGCGATTTTGCCGGTTCTTTTTTTGTCGCTTTTTTACTGTCTTGGGCTTTGCTCATGATTTTGGCTCCGGTTAGGGGAATTGAGAACGTTCTCGTTGTTCACTTACCCATTCATTATAGATCAGACGGGCGTGCTAGCGCGCATCTTGGTACTATTCGGGGTCACGAGATTTTGAGCGACTCCTAAGAATGCTCGTTCCGTCTAACGTCTAATAATTCAAGCTTTTTATCATTTAATGAAAACACCAAAAAGAATTCAGCCACTCGTCGAAGAGGGCTTGGTAGACGATGTCATCCGTCAACTGATGAGCGGTAAGGAGGCGACCGTTTATGTAGTGCGCTGCGGCGAAGAGATTCGTTGCGCCAAAGTCTATAAAGAAGCGAATCAGCGCAGCTTTCGTCAAGCATCCTCGTATCAGGAAGGTCGTAAAGTAAAAAATAGCCGTCAGGCACGCGCGATGGAAAAAGGTACTCGTTACGGACGCAAGATGCAAGAGGAGGCATGGCAAAACGCCGAGGTCGATGCCTTGTACCGCCTTGCCGCGGCTGGAGTGCGGGTGCCGAAGCCGTATATCTGTTTTGAAGGTGTATTGCTGATGGATCTGGTTACCGATGCCGCAGGCAATGCTGCACCGCGTCTCAATGATGTAGAGCTTACGCCAGAGCAGGCGCTAAACTATCATGCGCAGCTATTGCACCAAGTGGTGCTGATGCTTTGTGCAGGCGTGATTCACGGCGATCTGTCTGAATTTAATATTTTGGTTGATAGCGACGGTCCCGTCATTATCGATTTGCCACAAGCGATTGATGCTGCCAGTAATACCGAGGCGGGACCTATGCTAGAGCGTGACGTTGCCAATCTTGCCACCTATTTTAGCCAATTTGCACCGCAACTGGCGCACACACAGTATGGTAAAGAAATCTGGGCGCTGTATGTGGCTGGCCTGCTGATTCCCGAAACGGCGCTTACAGGCAAGGTTGCGGTCGATAAGCGACCAGCCAACGTCGGTGCTGTATTGCATGAGATTCAACTGGCGCGCAAAGAAGAAGAGGAACGGACTCGATATCAGCAAGAGATATGATGGATCAACAGAGATGCTGAAGGTTTTTTTATAGTCAAAGTGTAAGTTTTGAATAAATCATTATTTTATCGTTGGTCAGATTTGCCTCAACTCGTGGGTGTGGCACTGTTGTATGCGCTATCTGTTAGATTGGTAATGGCTTATTTAACCGCCAATCAAAGCATCTCCATTTTATGGATACCAAGTGGTATTGGTTTGGCTACACTACTGATCGGCGGTAAAAAATATTTTCCGGCGATTTTTGTCGGAGCCTTCGCGGCATATCTGTGGGATGGCACAACTTGGTTGCCTTCGCTATTGGTGGCGATGAGTAGTGTGTTCGAGACTATGCTCAATTATTGGCTGCTGACTCGACTACGCTTAAAAAAATCTTCTTTTGGCGTTAGCCTATCCCATGCTCATGACTATCTGTGGTTAATAGCGGTTGCTGCATCTAGCGCAATAGTGGGAGCTCTGATTGGCGTGACCACGCTATGGTGGTCGGGTGTGATCATGTCGGACATGATCGTCATTAGCGTGTTGCATTGGTGGATGGGCAATACGCTGGGCATTATTACCATCACACCATTAATTTTAGTGTGGCGGGCCATACCATCCCGATGGCTAGACTCTGGCCGGACAGTCGAAGCTGGCATTTGTTTTGGCCTTGCCTTTCTTTTTGGGCAGGTAGTTTTTCTGGGGTGGTTTAGCGAGCCATTTGGCATTATTGCAAATACTTACTGGGCCTTCCTGTTTGTCGCATGGGGTGCGGTGCGCTTTGGTCGTCACGGCGGTTTGTTGATCGTTACCATGAGCGTAGTGCAAGCCTTATTGGGCGCCATACACGAAGTCGGTTTTTTTGCCACTGACCTGAATCAAAGTGGCTTAATCAATGTCTGGCTATATGCACTCGTGTTGACGGTGGTTGGTGTTATGTTGGCGTTGGTCATCAATGAACGTCAACAGGCGGAGTCTGCCGTACAGGAGAGCGAACAGCGGCACCGTACGCTGGTTGAGTGGTCGCCTGAAGCGATTGCTGTGCATCGGGCTAATCGGGTGATTTACGTCAATCGAGCGGCCATCAAATTATTTGGTGCCAGTTTTGCACTAGACATGTTGGGTAAGCCGATACTTGAGCTGGTTCATCCAGACTTCCATGCACTCGCCCTGGAGCGTGCTAGTCGTGTCGTCGAGCAAGGTGTTGTAATGCCGATGATTGAGGAGAAATTTGTCAAATTGGATGGAACTCCAATCGACGTGGAGGTCCAGAGCACACCGATCATCTTTGATGGGCAACCGGCAGTGCATGTGATCGTGCGCGATGTCACTAAGAGTAAACAGGCCGAGCGCTACGAGCAATTTCGCAGTCGCATTCTTGAACTGCTGGCCGGAGGGGAACCTCTTTCTTATCAGTTGGAGGCTTTGGTGCGCGGCGTGGAGCAGCTCAATCCTGCGATGCTTTGTAGCATTCTGATACTCGGCAACGATGGTAAACATCTGGTGAATGGTATCGCACCGAGCCTGCCTGATTTCTATAATGAGGCGTTCGACGGCATTGAAGTTGGTCTCGGTGTTGGATCCTGCGGCACGGCCGCATTCACCAATCAACGCATCATCGTTAGCGACATCACAACCCATCCCTACTGGACTCCCTATAAAGAGCTCGCGGCCAGTGCTGGTTTGGGGGCGTGTTGGTCACAGCCTATCCGTTCTTCATCCGGCCAAGTACTCGGTACGTTTGCCATCTATCATCGTCAAGCACACACGCCTGCGGAATCCGATATTGCCATCATTGAACAATCGGCCCATCTGGCTAGTATCGCCATTGAGCGTGGTATGGCAGCAGAAAAACTGCGTGACCGGGAGGCACACTACCGGTTACTGACTGAAGATGCTTCGGATGTGGTCTGGAAGCAGGATCGGAATAATTATTTTACCTATATCAGTCCAGCTGACGAGCGGATGCGCGGATATCATGCTGACGAGGTGCTTGGCCATCATGTTTTTGAAATATTGACCGAAGAAGGGATCGCGCTTCTCAAGGAAAAACTCAACATCCGGCCCGCGCCAGACCCGTATGGACAGCAGACCGGTTCTACCACTTTCGTGTTACAGCAACGCTGCAAGAACGGTAAACTAATCTGGACCGAGATTGTCGCCCGACCTGAGCGGGACGCCAATGGTAAGTTAACTGGCTACCATGGCATTACCAGAGACATCACCAATCGAAGACTGGCGGAGGAAGCACTGCGAATTGCCGCGATTGCTTTCGAATCACAGCAAGGCATGTTTGTTACCAATACCGATTGGGTAATTCTAAGGGTGAACCATGCGTTTACCGAGATTACTGGCTATACCGAGCAAGAAGCCGTTGGGCAGACGCCACTGTTACTCACTTCTAGCCGCCATGACGCATTATTTTATTCCGATATGACGGATGAAATTGCGCGAAATGGGACCTGGCAGGGAGAGGTCTGGGACCAACGCAAGAGTGGCGAAGTGTTCCCCGCCTGGCTAATCCTTACTGCGGTCAAGACTGATGACGGCACTGTCACACACTATGTCGCCACGCTTAGCGATATCACTTCGCGCAAGGCGGCAGAAGAGCAGATCAAGAATCTCGCCTTTTATGATCCGTTGACTGGCTTGCCCAATCGCCGGTTGTTGGTTGATCGACTAGTACAAGCCATGGCAGCCGGTTCCCGGCACCAACTGAAAGGGGCTTTGCTGTTTATCGATCTGGATAACTTCAAGACGCTCAACGATACACTTGGTCATGATAAAGGCGACCTACTATTGCAGCAGGTCGCCAGTCGCTTAAGCACCTGCACGCGTGAAGGTGACACCGTAGCGCGCCTAGGCGGTGACGAATTTGTCGTGATGCTGGAGGACCTTAGTGAAAATGTGATCGAAGCCGTCACTCAGGCTGAAACCGTAGGCGAAAAAATTCTCTCCTCACTGACCCAAATCTACCAACTCGATAGTTATGCGCATCAGAGTACGGCTAGCATCGGCATCACCCTGTTTGGCGAACAGCAGGAAGGTATCGATGAACCTTTGAAACGTGCCGATATGGCGATGTACCAAGCTAAGTCGGCGGGGCGTAACACGCTGCGCTTTTTCGACCCGCAAATGCAAGCGGTCGTGACGAGTCGTGCCGCGCTCGAGGTGGGGTTGCGTGAAGCACTGATCAAACAACAATTTATTCTTTACTACCAGGCGCAAGTGAAGGGCGAAAGCGAGCTTACGGGCGTGGAGGCGCTAGTGCGCTGGAAGCATCCGCAGCGCGGCATGGTCGCACCCGCTGAATTTATCCCTCTAGCGGAAGAAACGGGCTTGATCCTACCTCTGGGGCATTGGGTGTTGCACAGCGCCTGCACGCAATTGGCGCTCTGGGCTAGCCGGCCAGAGATGGCTCATCTCACTATCGCAGTAAATGTCAGTGCCCGACAGTTTTATCAGCGCGATTTCGTCGATCAGGTATTGGCGGTGCTGGCAAGTACCGGTGCCAACCCGCAACGATTAAAACTCGAACTCACTGAAAGCCTGCTGGTATCGAATGTAGAAGACGTGATTGCCAAGATGCGCGCATTGAAGCAGAAAGGTGTTGGCTTCTCACTGGATGATTTTGGTACTGGTTATTCTTCACTGTCCTACCTAAAACGACTGCCCTTGGATCAGCTAAAAATTGATCAAGGTTTTGTCCGCGATATTTTAATCGACCCGAACGATGCCGCGATTGCCAAGATGGTGGTGGCACTGGCAGATAGTTTGGGGCTGGCAGTTATTGCTGAAGGCGTAGAAAATGAGGCGCAGCGGCTGTTTCTCGCCAGCCAGGGCTGTCACGCCTATCAAGGTTATCTGTTTAGCCGACCACTACCGCTAGATGAGTTTGAAGCATTTGCGCAGCGCATTTGACGCTGTTTTAATCATGCAATTAACACTTGGCATTTTATTTCACCGCAGCAGGTCGCGCAATCTGTCTTTCACTGATGATTTTCCAATCTTCGCCGGTACGTGACATCAATAGCATTTTGGGACGTGCATTTTCCTGATATGTGCCAGAGGCATAGTCTTGGACAAAAAATACCTTGATCTGATCGTCGGCAGTCCGTTCTGTGGTTAGCTTGCTGATATTGACGCTAATGTTGGAACGGCTTGACAGGTTTTTTCGTCTTGCGCTCTCCCAGCTGGCGCGTGACTGACCATCTGCAGGGACAAAATTTTGGCTGTAGCAATGCAAATAAGCTTCAATATCACGCTGCGTCCATGCCTGTCGCCAACGTTCGAGCAGAAAACGGGCCTGCGATTCCCCCTCATACTGTGCCGTTTTTGGAAATTCTGTAATTGTTGCAGTCGCCGGTATTGATGCTGCTGGCGCTGATGCTATCGCCGCAATATTGGACAGCTTAATTGGTGGCAAAAATAGCATGTTTTTCCGGGCAGTCGGTGTCATCAGCATCATCGCGCCGACGCCAATTAAGACTGCGATAGCAACCGCTAAGACAAGTGTTTGCGTGCCGAATCCGAAACGACGATCAGTTGTGTGCGTGTCTACGTCGCATAATGCACTGGGAATAGCATCATTTTGGGGTCTCGATGGCTGAACTTCTGATCGTTGCGGGGAAGCGCTGTGCAGTTCAGTGGTGGCGGGTTCAGCACGCAGTGTCTGCGTCCAATCTGTCTTGCGTTGACGTTGCACCAATGCATCCGATGTTCCAGGGTCTGAAGTTAGCGCTTTTCTTGCAGCCTCTCTGGCGACCCTTTCCATGGCTAATTCGATCACACTTTTATTATTTTCCAAAGTGCTCTCCTTGCATCTCGGTAAAAAAACTTAGGTTCTCCATTAAATCATCAGAACTTGATGCCATTTTTTTCGCTCAACTAAAAATCAAAGATGCCATTTTTAAATTTAGGGATTTTGAAAAAAGAACGTAATACCACCCCGTTGATTTTTATAGGTTTTATACGCATAAATTGTCGTATATTTATGTTAACTTTGCAAAGTTAAACTGAGCCCAGCTTAATGGCGGGGTGTTTTTTTTCTTTGCTGATGTTAAATTGATACGGTAGCGCGTGATTGTATGGCGTCAAGTACAAACGAAGGGCAATCTCTGCAAATACTTCATCTCTGCAAAGACCAGGATTTGCCTGCTTAAGTCGGTGATATTTCCGTCTAATATTTTTTAAAAACAGGCAAGCCAATGCGCACCATCCATACCGCTTTGCAGCCATCTGGCTTGCTGGCAGCATCGATGTTGCGTGTGGGGTAAGGGATATTTGTCGGGCACGCTGCGCGCACCCATGATTTAAGATCAACAATGGGTATTTATTTTGCAGCATCAGGTGAGGCGACGCGCATAGCGCACTCTACGAGATAACGCACGTTCGCTGATGCGCAAGCCGCGGCTACTCAACAGCGTTTTAGTACGGCGAGGAGCAGCTTATTTCGCGCTGCTGCGATAATTCAGGTTCTTGTTGATGCGCCCGCTATACCAGCAATGCCGCTGTCAGTGATTCAATTTCTTCTTCGGATTCCTGCAGGATGCTTTGTAAAGTTCCGTCTTCAATCTCAAAATTAATATTTACCGCCTCCCGCCTTAATGAGACGTTTTCTTTTTCATGCAATGGCGACACCACCCGTGCCAGGTCGTTGGCAAGCAACAGGGTATCACCCAAGGTTTCCGGTGGTATGGTGCTGACGCCGTGCCAGAGCGCTTCGACCGCGGTCATGACGGCATCTGGCACTCCCAGTTTTTTCAGTACGCCGCGTCCGATTAGTTTCTCACCATATTCAACCCAGTCTTCAGGGTCGCCGTCAAGCAACCCCGGAAATTCTTGCGCGCGCGAAAGCAGGTAAAACCCACCCACTTCGTGCACGATACCCGCAAACATGGCCGTATCCGCATCCACCTTGGTGACACGTCTGGCGATGACTTGGGCCAAAGCCGATACATGCGCCGAATGTTCCCATAACTGAGCGGCTTTCAGCTTCAGTCCTGGGTCGGTGATCTTGCTGTCCAGTTGGCGTACGATGACAGAAGCGACCAAAGATTTAAGAGTGCGAAAACCGAGTCGACTAACCGCCACCTTCACATTGGTAATTTCATTACCTGCGCGATTGTAGGCGGCAGAATTGGCAATCGCCACCGTGCGCGCTGATAGCAGCGGGTCAGCTATCACCAGCTTGGCAGCCGCATCAATGTGACAATTCGGGTCATCCAGCGCCTGCTGCAGTTTAAGTGACGCATTCACATTTGTTGGGAAGGTCAATTCACCCCGACTTGCCTGTGCCGCAATGTCTTTAAAGATCTGAAGCCTGTCCATAACGCTATCCTCTCAGAGTGCTTGGTTTGATATGGTGTTATTGAGCTAGTTTGGCATTCGCTATGAATTGAACCCGTTGCCGATTGTGCCACGGCGCTAGCCAGCTGTCGCGAAAACATTACTAAACCTTGTGATAGATAAAAATGTCATCAAGCAATATTATTATAGACGGCTATGGCAAGGCCGCAATAATAGTTAATGTCAGCAGCCGGTATTTATTTTGCAGCATCAGGTAAAGCGACAGGCTACAATTGTTTTTCCAGGGAGGATATCAATGTCCAGGTTATTCGTCGCGATTGATCTGCCAGCGCAGGTCAGCGCCAAACTGGCGCGTCTGCAGCCGTCGCCGTGCACCGGGCTCAAGCTGATCAGCATGACGCAAATGCACCTGACCTTGCACTTTATCGGCGAGGCCGCTATTTCACCGGTTATCGATGCGCTGCAGACGGTTCGGGCGCAACCTTTTTCGTTCCGGCTGGCGGGATTGGGGCAGTTTCGCGCCAACGGCGGCTTGACGCTATGGGCCGGAGTAGAAGTCAATGAGGCTTTGCTGGCGTTGCGTATGGCTGTCGGCCTCGCCTTGTCCAGCCCCGGATTTCGGCCGGAAGCGCGCCGTTATACGCCACACATTACGCTAGCCCGATGCAAGCCGGCAGTGCCAGCCCAAGTGATTTCCCAGTTTATGGCCAGCAGCGCGATGCTGGACTTGCCCGAGGTAGCGGTGGCAGGGTTTGTACTATATTCCAGTACGATGAGCAACGAAGGCTCGCAGTATAGTTGCGAACAGTGGTTCCCCTTACACTGCGGTCGCTAAGTACTTTAATACGGGCAGGCCCAACTTTTACGCAAATCATGTTCGACGTGCATATCAATGGACGTACATCCGTTCGGCAGAAAAATCCATTCATCAGGTATTCGTTGATTTTTATATCGCGGCTACCAAGTCTCACTTTCATCACGGCGTACACGCTTGGCAGATAGTCTCATTGATGGCTGCGGGATTAATTTCTTGACTCTGAGCCAATCCTTGCCATAGTATGAAATCGATAAAAGTCCAGATTTACGGCTGAATCAATAATAAAAATAGAGGAGACGGATTTGTTTTTCAAGCGACAGGACCATAGAATTAGTATTATCGGCGGGCTTCTTCTGATGGCATTGACTCTGGTCGCAGGTATCTCCGTTTATATCGTGATGCAGCGGCAGGCGGAGTCGGTTCTCAGTAAAAGCCTGCAGGCATCATTGCAGAGTAATGTCCGTTTGTTTGAAAGCCAGATTGAACATGTACTAATCAATGCACGGACAGTCGCTACCCGTCCTTATTTGATTCAAAATCTGAAATTGCTTGAATCGACGCAAGACCATCCCAGCGCTGCGGTCGAAATGCAAAAGGCAGCCCAATCATTTCTGCTGACTGGCTTCACAGGGATGTCTTTTTACGATGTGCAGGGTCGTGAAGTGGCGAGTGCAGGGACGTTTTCACATAAGTATGATCTGCGCGTTCCTCTGAAAACAAAAAATCGTACTTTTTTATTGTGGGACGGGCAACTTTCTCTTCATACCACACAGGGTGTTTTCGACGAACAAGGCCACCGTGTTGGTACGCTCATGGTGCAAGCGAGCTTGCCGCTGCTGACGCGCGTCTTTAACGATGCCGCTGCCAATGGTAAAACTGATGAATTCGCCATGTGCGCACCTGCGGAAAACGATGAAAAAAGCATGCACTGTTTTCTGGCCGCGGTTTCCGGAAAGCAGTTTAAGCATCTGGCTCGGGTGATCGAGGGAAAACCATTGCCGATGAATTACGCCCTGAGCGGCGAAACCGGTATTATTTTTGCCAAGGATTACCGTCGCGAACAAGTGATTGCCGCCTATGCGCCGATAAGCTCGCTAGGATTGGGTCTTGTGATGAAAATCGATCAGGCGGAACTGTATCAGCCAGTAACCTCACAGTTAAAGTTCATCGCGCCGCTACTGCTGGCGCTGGTGCTGCTTGGCATGTTGCTGCTGAATTATTTGGTGACGCCTTTGGTGCGCAAGTTAGTCCATTCGGAGCAAGAAGCGCGTGATGTGAGTACACGGTTATACAACAGCGAAGCGCAATTGCGTTTAATCACAGACGCGGTACCTGCCATGATTGCCTATGTCGATGTCGAACAGCGCTTTCGCTTTCATAACCGGGCCTATGAAAAAAGCTTTGGCCTGTCATCCATGCAGATCGAGAACAAAACCATGCGCGAAGTGATGGGTGACGAGTTATATGAAATAGTCCGCCCCCGGGTCGAGCAAGTCCTGGCGGGTTACCCGGTCGATTACGAACGCACTCAGAAAACCTCCAGTGGCGAACTGCGGGATTATGCCACCCACTATTTTCCACGTTTCGGTGGCGATCAAGACGGTGATAAAAATGGTCAAGTCATCGGTTTTTACGCACTGTCCAGCGACATTACCGAACTCAAGCGCATAGACCACATGAAAAATGAGTTCGTCTCCACCGTCAGCCACGAGTTGCGCACGCCGCTTACCTCTATCCGTGGTTCACTGGGTCTGATCTCGGGTGGTGTGGCCGGCGAACTGCCTAAGGCAATCAAGTCGCTGGTAGAAATTGCCAAAAACAATTGCGAGCGTTTGATCCGACTCATCAACGATATACTGGACATCGAAAAAATTGAAGCAGGTAAGATTAAGCTCAATTTGCAGATAGTTGAGCTCAAGCCCCTGATGGTGCAAACACTGGCGGTCAACGAAGGGTTTGGCGTCGCACGCAACGTCAGTTTGCACCTGCATTTTCCTGACGATAATCTCAAGATTCATGCTGATAGTGACCGCCTGACCCAAGTCATTACCAACCTGTTATCGAATGCGATGAAATTTTCGCCCGCAGATAGCGTGGTCGAGGTTCATGTGTCGCGTGCTGGCCTCGGGGTGCGGGTTGAAGTGCGTGATCAGGGGCCAGGCATTCCTCATGAATTCCACACCCGGATTTTTCAAAAATTCTCCCAGGCTGACTCATCCGATGCGCGCCAAAAAGGCGGCACCGGGCTAGGTCTGAGCATTTCACGGGCCATCGTCGAGTTGCTTGGCGGCCGCATCGGTTTTGATAGCCAAACCGATGTTGGCACCACCTTTTTCTTTGAGCTACCGGAGTGGAAATCCTAGGTGTGTCAATGCTAGTCTTGCTTGCGTGTGACTGGATAAGCGCTCAGCACCGCATGCGCGATCAGGTCTAGCGCGGGTCTGACATTGCCCTGCTTGTCGGTCCAGACCTTAGGTGTCAGCGCACCCGACAGTGACAGGCTATCGCCATCGTCCAGCGCCAGCAGCGCGCTACGCACCTCATCATTGAAGGCGATGACGTTACAGAAGATCAACTCGCCGTCGTCGGTTGCGGCGCGTACCTTGCAGGTAACGTAGGCTGAGCCGGCTTGCCCGTTGCGTTCCTCTGCGTGGCCATACATGCGTCCGGCTATTAGTGCGTCTATCATAGTTATTTTCTGTTGGTGCCCGACTAAACAAAGCCTGTTTGGCTAAGTCCTCCCGGGAAATTTTTTAAAATAGTTAAAATATGGCTAAAAACTCCAAGGGCAGGTCTGGCACTTGAAACTTCCTACCAAGTTGTAATTTGTGTAGTGCGCCATGCGCACCAATTGCACTAGACTAAGTTTGCGCAATCGAAGGCGACCACGTATTGCCAAAACCACAGTGCGATGGATTCAATTTTTGATACAAACGTAGCTTGCACCAAATGAGAAACATTGCTTGGAAGCTTGTTGAATTTTTATGGTCGCTGAGCTTATTAACGTTCTCTAGGTGCAACGAAGGGCTCGCCGTTTTCTTTCCCGCCAGACAGGCGGATCACTGCAAACCGCCTGTATCGAGTTTTCATTACGCCTAATGTAAAGCACATCAGGGCACTAATTAGTCCGAGACTCCCGTGTGCGTCGAGTAGTAACATGGCCGATCCAATGCCCGTTCCGAATATGGCCAGGGAGAGCAATTTAGTAACGACGTCTTCCCAAACCAATGCTCTGATCGTACCCCATGCGCCATAGACGAATGCCACAAATTTTCGTTCGATCTCCGGAAGGTAACGTCGTAGGGCCAAGGTAGGTTTTTCGATATAATTCCACGACATGTAGGCGATCACGAACGCGGCCGACAGTGACACCGCGAGATTAAGATACCAGTGATGCGCCCATGACCCCATTGAGGCGAAAGCTTGTTGGATCGGGTATCCATAAAGATAGAGTCCATAAGAGTAGTCGCCAGCAAGCAGGTATTTGATCTTTGGTGGGTTTAAGAGGCCGAGATAGACGGTGATGTAGGTGGCCGGGATCGCGACAAGAAAGGCGCCATGCTGAAGCAAAAGTAAGCCGACGCAGGCGGTTGTCGCAAGAATAAAAAGGCTTTTGCTGAGAATGATCAGATCTCGGTATAGGAAAAATAAAAAGCCAGACAGGAAGGAAAGTACCAGGACTGGGCCGTTCACTGGCGCTAATTCGCCGGCATTGCCCCGCTTATATGCCTCCCACGCCCAGAGGCATTGGCCAAAGATAATAACCCCGAGCAGTACCTTGCGCTTACTGGTAATCCCTACCGCAATCAAGGCGCCGAGCGCCACATAGCATTCCAACTCAAATGGTACCGTCCATAGTTGCCCATTTACTGTAGCCGGTAAAGGATTGTTGGTGAAGACGCCCGGCAATAGATAATGAATATCGCCGATGATGTTGAGGAAATATAGGCGGAATTCTGGCGCTGAAAAATAGGAGGCCAGATCCATTGTGGAAAGCATCGGGCCGAAGATGATCGCCGATAACATGACCTCAACGAACAGAGCCGGGACGATCCGCAGGGTGCGGAGCCCATAGAACGACACTAGGGTAGGGCATCGTTCAAGACTTCCTGCGACAAGAAATCCACTTAGAGCAAAAAATATGGGGAGAATGCTATGGGCGAAAACAGCAGCCAATCCTGTCCAGATAGTTGCATCATAAGCACGGCCATAACTTATGCTCGTGCTGTGTATGGCGATTACGGAAACGGCAAGAAAGATCCGCAGGTAATCGAACCCACTAGTACGGCCGCCGGTTTGATTTATTCTGTCTGCTATTGATTGCTTCATCATGTACTCCATTTTTATGCGTTTCATACACCTGCTTAACAGCATGCACCACGTTTACTGGAGTAAGGATTGCTCTATGTATGCCGGGGAATTGTAGCCCTATAATGCCACATAATAGTTGTCAATACAATATTAAAATGCCGAGATGCGCCATTGACCGTTCATGGAGGCTGCCAGTTGATTCTATGTGGCAAGATGATAATGCATACCGCGACACTGAATGAAAAAAATCAGCCCGAAAAATGAATGGCAATTATTCCAAGAAATAGAGAACTTGCGCAAAGACAAAAGCTGTGCCATTGATGCCAATCAATCACTTTAGCTCGCACATGTCCAGCACGTCGTATTGGCGCAACATCCACGCGTGGTGACGATGCGAGTTTTTTTGTCTTTAAATAATTTAATTCCTGGCATCTGCTGGTCTATCGCCCTTAGGCCAGTCTTTTGCTTTTCCCGCATACACAGGTCGTGCTTGATGCGTAAAATATTCTGCCACATCGATTGCCTCCTGGTCGGTAAGTGACACGCTCTTGCCGAGCGGCATATTGTGTTTTACAAATGCGGCAGCCGTCATGGTTCTGGCCATGCCTGCACCGTCATTGAATGAATATTTCCCCCAAAGTGGCGGAAACGTATAGCCCCCGTCTGGGTTCTTGATTCCTTGCCCATCTGCTCCATGACAACTGGCGCAGGTCGATGCATAGACTTCTTTTCCATGATTAACATTCGCCGTTAACTTTCTATCGATCGGTCCGAATCCTCTTCCTTTGACACTGACGCCAGTTGGCACATCGGTCGACAGCCATTGCATGTACGCCAGAATATTATTCATCTCAACCGAGTTGTATACCAGCGCTTTTCCATTCATAGAGCGTTCAAAACAATCATTGATGCGCTCTTGCAGCGAGTTTATTTTTCCGCTACGTGAACGATATTCTGGAAATACGCCCCAAATGCCTACCCACGGTGACGCATTCGGCGTTGTCCCTGCAGTGAGATGACAGTTTGCACAAGTAAGACCGTTGCCGACATTTTTCGGCAGTCTTTGATGCGTCTCGGTGAGCAATTTCCTGCCTTCTTGAATCGCGATGCCTTTGGGTCCTGAAGGTATGCTTGACTCCTCCGGTGGCTTGAAATCTGCAGTCGTGACCTGTGCTTGAGCAGAAAATAGGATAAAAACTGCCGCTGTTCCGACGAATACGCTGTATTTATTGAACATGGGACGCTCCATTAAATAATCATCATTAAATAATCATCCAACCCTAATCCGTAAAATTTTGCTGGCGCAGTGTCAGGCCTCGCTATGCTTGCGCTGATAATCCCACAGATCGCAAAACAAGCTTGTCATTATCCTCTTTGAGGTGACTAGTTTGATATTAACTCACCATAGTAAATTATTCGCACTTTTACCATATTTCTGAAATATGGCTTGCTTGTCATCAGTTAGCCAAGGGCGTAAACCTCATCAGCGAGTCCAGGTTTACGCTGGAGATGAGTTTTTTTAGGTTTCGCAGCCAACCGCTGGAACATTGATCCGATCGGGGTTGTTGATTGGGGCTGTTACTGGGACGGCGAATATTTTTGTCCATAGTTAGGGGCGTGACGAGAGTTGTTATCTCAGCCCGATCGTTCAAGCAGATCCGCTGTGAAGAAATAAGTGCCCCCCAGACGTGTAATGCCGTTCAGTTAGCAGGTTTTCGCACAACGCGAACGGCATAGCGGTTTGGTCTTGCCTTGACGGCCCGGTCGTATTTTCGACCGGGCCGTTCGTCATTGAGGAGGCTAACCAGCCTTTCACGCAGATGCTTCATCG